>JBICIG010000052.1:0-16446 GCA_043101605.1 Phycisphaerales bacterium JB037 | reverse complement strand
TTTGACACCGGCAGTCTCGCTAGAGTCCTCGCCATGACGCGTTAGTAACTAGCGATAGGGGTTGCGCTCGTTAAGGGACTTAACCCGACACTTCACAGCACGAGCTGACGACAGCCATGCAGCACCTGTAATCCCGCTCCGAAGAGAAACCATGTTTCCATGGCGGTCAGGAATATGTCAAGTCCAGGTAAGGTTCTTCGCGTTGCCTCGAATTAAGCAACATGCTCCACCGCTTGTGTGAGCCCCCGTCAATTCCTTTGAGTTTTAGCCTTGCGACCGTACTCCCCAGGCGGTGCACTTAACAATTTCCCTTCGACCGGAACGGCATGAGAACCGCTCCGATCTAGTGCACATCGTTTACGGCGTGGACTACCAGGGTATCTAATCCTGTTTGCTCCCCACGCTTTCGTGCCTGAGCGTCAGGACAGGCCCAGCCGACTGCCTTCGCCATTGGCGTTCCGATGGATATCTACGCATTTCACCGCTCCACCCATCGTTCCGTCGGCCCCTACCTGCCTCAAGACCGGTGGTTCACCCTGCAATTCCACGGTTGAGCCGTGGGATTTCACAAGATGCCTACCGGTCCGCCTGCGCACCCTTTAAGCCCAGTGATTCCGATTAACGCTTGGGCCACTCGTATTACCGCGGCTGCTGGCACGAGTTTAGCCGGCCCTTCCTTTGGTCCTGGTCGGTGGTCCGAGGACCTGACAGCGGTTTACACGGCGGAGCCGCTTCATCCCGCACGCGGCATTGCTCCGTCAGGCTTTCGCCCATTGCGGAAGATTCGTCGCTGCAGCCTCCCGTAGGAGTCCGGGCAGTGTCTCAGTCCCGATGCGGCGGGTCATGCTCTCACACCCGCTACCCGTCTTCGGCTTGGTGAGCCGTTACCTCACCAACAACCTGATAGGACGATCGCCGCTCCCAAGCCGCCGAAGCTTTCCTCCGTGGAGCACATGGGGTATTACCGCCGGTTTCCCGACGCTATCCCCCAGCTCGGGGTACGTTCGATCGCGTTACTCGCCCTTTCGCCACTTTCAATCGTTCGACTTGCATGCTTTAACCATGCCGCCAGCGTTCAATCTGAGCCAGGATCAAACTCTTCAATTGAAGTTCGTCGACCGACCCGCACACCAAGGTGCCCGGGCCGTTGGTCTAACTAGTTTGTCCGGCATCCCGCCCCGTTCTCACTCGCGTGAGGCGTGGGCGGGCCGGTCACGCGGAGCCAAGGCCCCGCGTCCCTCCGGTCGGCTAAGATCCGGAAGGTTCTGCGCTGATTCTCAAAGGCTACCTCGATCGACGCCAAAGACGCCGATCTGAGGGCTTGCACGAGAGTTTCAGCCCCACAACCGACGACAACCGGCCAAAGACCGATCCCCGACGACCATGGGCTGCTTTGATAAGAACTCGACCGACCCGCAGAGGGCCCCGGCGTGCACCGGTGTCGAGTCCTCACACTCTCGCGATGAACCCAACTGTTCACTTGTCAAGGTTCGGCCGGTTTCCGAAGCGTTCGCTCCGTTCCCCGGCGAAAACGCCGCCCAGCAGGCGGCAAGGGAGATAGTACGACGCACCCCCAGCGAGTCAATCACTCAGCATTCACTTTTTCCCATTTCTCCCAACCGACAGCCCGCATACGCCCTCACTCGGCAAGATCCGCCGACCACCCCGCCCACGAACGCCCCCGCTCCGGGGGCGGCGTAACCGACGCCGCCGCGATCCAGACCTCCCGCCGACCACCCCGATCCGCCTCCCCATCCCGACCGGATCCCCTGATCGACCCCTCCGCCCGGCGCATCCCCGCCCGCAGCGCCCGGCAGGCCGCCCGCATCGTCGCCCCGGTCGTCACGACATCGTCCAGCACGACCACCGGCCCGCCCCGCCCCGCTCCGAGCAGCCGTTGCGCTGCCCCCGGCCTCGCCCGGAACGCCCCGGCGACGTTCGCCTGCCGCTGGCTCATCGGCACCGACCACTGCGTCGGACGGTGCCCCCGCCCCAGCGCCCGCACGATCTCCGCTCGCCCGCCGAGCCCTCGCCGAACCCCCCGGACCAGTTCCAGCGTGTGATCCACCCCACGCTCAAGCCTTCGTCGATACGCCATCGGAACCGGCACCAGCGTGCAGGAACCCGGCTCTACGCCCATGAGTGCCAGTTCCTCGCCCAGCCGCTCGCCGAGGGCTCTCCCGACTTCCCGCCCCACGCTCCGCCATCGCCGGAATTTCAGTTCGTGGATCGCCTCGCGGAGCGGCCCGGCAAAGTCGCCGAGCGTGACCGCCCGGTCCCAGGGCAGCCGACGATCCCGGCACCCCGGGCACCCGGCCGAGTCGGCCTCGAAGGGACCCACGCGGTGCGCACAGCGCGGGCACCGCTCGGCCGGGCGGTCGGGCATCCAGTCCCGGGCCAGACCAGCCGACCCGTCAGGTCCGCACGCGATCGGCGACCGCCTCGCCCCGAGGAACATCCGCTCGAGATCCAACAGCGTCGAAACGGCACCGATCGCCCGCGAATCAGCCTGTTCCAACGGGTCCGGATCGTTGGCCAAGCCGCCGCGGAGCGAAGCGCGGGTCTGAGGATCAAGGGGCGGATCCGGGGAGTCGGGCGCGTCCGGGGCATTCGGCGGGATCGGCGTCGGCGGGCCGGGGGGCCACACAAACCGCCGCTCGGCGGGCTCGCCCGACCCCTCGACCTCGTCGCCCGGGTGGCTCATAGCCGCTGATTGTCCGCTCCGCCCGGCTCCACGCAACCCCGAACCGACGAGAGCCCGACCGCGCCCAGGGTGATCCCGCTCTCGATTTCCCCGTCGATTCCCCAGTCGGGTCCGGGCGATCACCCCGCCGACGCGGCCCGGAGCTTCTCGCGCACGAGATCCGCCCGGGCCCGGAGGCGTTCGTCCTGTCGCATCTCCCGCCCGACGACGCGCTGCAGGTGGGCCGGCTGGGTCACGAGCATCAGGTGGGTGATGACCGCCTCATCGACTGTTCCCATCAGCCCGAGCTGGGCGCCCAGCCTCAGTCGGCTGAGCAGTTCCATGCACTCCTTGGTGCTCAGCAGCCGGGCGTGCAGCAGGAGGCCCAGCGCCCGCTGGGCCTGGTCTTCGAGCATCACGCCCTGTTTGCGCACGAGCTGGCGCCGGGCCTGCCGCTCGTACTCGATGATCCGAGGCACGATCTCCGACTCCATCTCGTGGAGCAGCAGCCGCTCGGACTTGCCCAGCGTGGTCTGGTTGGAGAGCTGGTGGAAGTCGCCCGCCGCCTCGGTCCCTTCGCCGTAGAACCCGCGGACCGCCAGCGACATGTCCTCGGCCGCCCGCTTGACCTTCTCGATCTCTCCCGCCAGTCGGAGGGCCGGCAGGTTAAGCATCACGCTGAAGCGGATCCCGGTGCCGACATTGGTCGGGCAGGCGGTCAGGTACCCGAACCGCGGATGGAACGCGTAGTCGATCCCCTCCTCGATCCGGTCGTCGACCGCGTCGATCTCGGCCAGCGCTTCGCCCAGGGCGAACCCCGTCCGCATCACTTGAATGCGGAGGTGGTCTTCCTCATTGACCATGACGCTGATCCGCTCGCCGGGGAGCCCGATCGCGACGCCCCGGGGCTCGTCGGGCCCGCCCTGGCCGGTTGAGAGCTTGCCCTTGGCGTGGGGCTGGGAGATCAGGTGCCGCTCGACCAGCAGCGTCCGCTCCAGCGGAGGGGTGTTGGTCAGGTCGACCCACAGCACCCGTTCGGCGATCCCCGCCTGCATGATGCGGGTCTTGCAGATCTCGAGGATCTGGCGGCGGTCGACCCGGGTCGCCTTGGGCATGAACGGGAACCCCGCGAGGTTCCGCGCCAGGCGCACGCGGCTGGAGAGCACGACATCGCTCGCGGTCCCCTCGCCACGGAGCCACTCGGTCCGGTGCCGGAGCAGGTGTTCGGCCTGCCCGATCGGGCCGACCTCTTCGGACTCGCCGGGACGCTGGGGATCAGGCCCGTTGGATGGCTCGTCGCGGGTCATCCGCCGGCACCTCCGTTGGTCGAGCCCCCGGTTCCCTCGGGGTCCTCCGAGGAGGGGGTGTCGCCGGGTTGCCCGCTCGTCGGCTGCGAGGCGCCGAGGGCGACCAGTTCCGCCTGGATGCTCGAAGCCTTCTCGTACTGCTCGGCATCGACCGCCTGAGTCAGTTGCTGGCGCAGCAGGGCGATGCGGGCGGCCCGGTCCGAGGGCGAGCCGAGCAGCCGCTCCAGCCCCGCGGGGGTGTCCTCGTCATCGGCGACCGACGCGAGCGCGCGCCGGGGGACCTTCCCGACATGGTGCGTCGCCCCGTCGTGGGCGCGGGCGATCAGCGGCGAAAGGGGCTCCTCGAACGCGTCGTAGCACTTGGCGCACCCGAGCAGCCCGGACTGTTTGAACGACGAGAAAGTCATGCCGCAGGAATCGCAGGTGAGGGTGCGAGGCTGGGCGAGGGTCGGGGTTCCCCCGGAAGAAGCGCTGAGGATGTAGGAGCTGAGAAGCTGGGAGATCGGGGCCTGAGGCGTGGGGTTGAGGCCCGCCTCGCGTGCGCATTGCTCGCAGAGATGGCGCTCGACTTTCTGTCCCTGGGAGATGACGACCTCGTGAACGGTCGCCTCGCGTTCTCCGCACCGATCGCACTGCATGAGGACCTCGGGCTGGTGGGGCGTGGAACTCGGTCGCCCGCTCCCGGGAGTGTACGGCCGCCGGCGCGCGGATCGGGGCACCTCGATCGTTCCCGGGCGGTTCCGTATGATCGGGTCCGCGTTCGTGCCGAACACGCAGACGCCGAGCCGGTGTCCCGGGCGGCGACGAACCGACCCGGCGGCGACCCGCCCGGGGTCGATCCTGCGGGCAATTCGAAGGAGGTCTTTCGTGTCGATTCCAAGTTCCCTGCGTGGCGCGGCGATGGGCGCGCTGGTCGCGATGTTCCTGCTGCCTCAGGCGGCGCTCGCCCAGCGGGGCGAGCAGGGCCCGCGTGGCGAGCGTCGCGGCGCGGCCCGGTCGGGCGAGGATCAGCCCGAGTTCCAGCGCCGCCGCGACCTCGCGCCGCGCGACCTGCAGACGATCTTCACCCCGCTCGACCTCCCGACGCCGACCGAGGAGCGCCTCGGTTCGGGCGTGCCGGGCCCGGCGTACTGGCAGAATGAGGCCGACCATGTGATCGAGGCCGAACTCGACGCCGAGTCGCGCCGGCTGTGGGGGCGTCAGAGCATCACCTACACGAACCACTCGCCGCACGAACTGGACTACATCTGGCTGCACCTCGAGCAGAATCTGTTCAACCCCGACAGCCGCGGCGCGCGCATGACCCCGCCCGGCGCCCGCTTCGGCAACCGGGACGGATTCGTCGGCGGGTTCGAGATCAGCGGTGTCTCGATCGCGAGGGTGGGCGAGTTCGCGCGGCCGGCCGAGCTTGCGGTCCACGACACGCTCGGGCGGATCGACCTGCCGGAGCCGCTGAAGACCGGCGAGTCGGTGACGATCGCGCTGCAGTGGTCGTTCAACATCCCGGCGTACGGGTCGGACCGCATGGGCATCGAGGAGGTCGAGCAGGGGACGATCTTCCAGCTCGCCCAGTGGTTCCCGACGGTCGTGAAGTACGACGATGTGTACGGATGGAACACGCTGCCCTATCTGGGCCAGGGCGAGTTCTACACCGATTTCGGCTCGTACGATGTCAAGTTGACCGTGCCGCGGAGCCACATCGTCGCCGCGACCGGCGTGCTCCAGAACCCGAGCGATGTGATGACCAGCGACCAGCTTGTGCGCTGGAACGCGGCCCAGGGCTCGCGCGAGACGGTGATGATCCGCGAGGCCGACGAGGTGGACGATCCGGCGTCGCGCCCCGCCGGCGACGGCCCGCTGACCTGGCACTTCAAGGCCGACGATGTCCGCACCTTCGCGTGGACCTCGAGCGACGCGTTCATCTGGGACGGGGCGGCGGTGCAGGATTCGAGCGTGGACACCTTCGTGCAGTCGGTGTACCCGAAGGAGGCGGCCGAGCTCTGGAAGGACTCGACCGACATGCTCCGCTTCGCGATCGAGGGGTACAACAAGCGCTGGCTCGAGTATCCGTATCCGACGGCGATCAACGCTAACGGGATCGTCGGGGGCATGGAGTACCCGATGATCCTGTTCTGCCGCAACCGCACGAGCGAGCGCGGGCTCTACGGCGTCACGACCCACGAGATCGGGCACAACTGGTTCCCGATGGTGATCAACACCGACGAGCGCCGGCACGCGTGGATGGACGAGGGTTTCTGCTCGTTCATCAATATCTACTCCAACGAGGAACGCTTCGGCGACGGCGGATCCCGCGGCAACCCGCGCCAGTTCGCGCGGAGCATGCTCGCGCCCAACCAGCAGCCCATCGCCCTCTACGCCGACCAGATCGAGCGGCGGAGCCTCGGGCGCTTGCAGTACGCCAAGGTAGCGACGGGGCTGTTCGTGCTGCGCGAGGCGATTCTTGGGCCCGAGCGGTTCGACTTCGCTTTCAACCGATACCAGCGTGAGTGGGCGTTCAAGAGCCCGCGCCCGGCCGACTTCTTCCGCGTGATGGAGGACGCCGCCGGCGAGGACCTGGATTGGTTCTGGCGCGGGTGGTTCTACGAGACGGGCTACCTCGACCAGGCGGTCGAGGCGGTGGTCGAGGAGATCGCCGGAGGCGTCGACAAGGAGGACGCACCCACGGGCTTCACGCTGGTGGTCTTCCGCAACCATGGCGAACTGGTCATGCCCGTCGAGTATGAGGTCGAGTACGACGACGGCACGACGCAGACCCTCCGCCTGCCCGTCGAGGCGTGGTTCAACACCAACGAGTGGACGGTGCGGCTCGACACGCAGGACCGGGCGATCACCCGCGTGACCATCGACCCGCGCGGCGTCTTCCCCGATGCGGTGCCGGAGAACGACGAATGGTCGGTCGACGAGCCCGAGGACAGCGAGGGCTGATCGGCGGGTCGGACGCGCCGCCGAGGCGCGACACGAACAGATCCGCGGACCGGGCTTGGGGCCCGGTCCGTTTCGTTTCTGAACAGGACGGATGGCGGATCAGATGATCGCGCCGAGGATCTGGACCGCGAGCAGGGCGTAGAACCCGGCCGCGAGATCGTCGAGCAGGATTCCCCATCCGCCGGGCAGGCGTTCGAGTTGGGCCGCGGGCGGGGGCTTGAAGATGTCGAACAGGCGGAAGGCAAAGAACGCCGCGGCGAGCATCCCCAGCGCCCGCCACGGGTCGTGCCACCCGATCGGGAGGGCGATCAGCGCGATGCACTGCCCGGCGACCTCGTCGGCGACCATCTCGCCCGGGTCGTTGCGCCCGAGGATCCGCTGCATCGCGTCGCCCTGCAGCACGCAGGCGAGCGAGAAGATGACGAAGACCATCCCCAGAATCAGGTGGTAGAGCCAGGGCGATTCGAGGGGCCCGAGCCCGGCGAAGATCAGGATGCCCGCGAGCGCCACCGGGGGCATCGAGCCCCAGGTGCCCGAGGCGGGGCGCATCCGCCCGAGCCCGAAGACGGTGCCCAGGAGCCAGCGGGGCTTGCGGAGGTGGTCGTGGAAGGGGGCAGCGGTCACTTGAGCTTCTCCGGGTCGATCTTCATCGCCTTGGTGATGTAGGGCAGGGCGCTCCAGACGGTCACCAGCAGCGTCGCCCAGACGGTCAGCACGATGATCCAGCGGGGGGTGCCGGCGGCGGGGTCGTCGGCGATCGCGATGGTCAGCAGGATGATCGGGACGGCGACGGACTGGAGGACCATCTTCGCCTTGCCCGACGCCATGGCCGAGAAGTCGACCCCCGCGCCCTCGGCGAGCCCGCGCAGACTGGTGACGAGCAACTCGCGAGCGAGCAGCACGATCGCCATCCACGGCGCGACGCCCGAGAGCTGGACCGAGCCATCCGAAAAGGAAGGCCCGGCCAGCGCGATGAACGAGCCGAGGATCAGGACCTTGTCGGCCAGAGGATCGACGACGCGCCCGAAGCGTGAGATCGCTTTCCATCGCCGGGCGAGGATGCCATCGAAGGTGTCGGTGAGGGCGGCAACGACGAAGAGGACAATGGCGATCCAGAGGATGCCAGAGCCCGTGCCGTCCCAGAGATCGAGGATGAGAAAGAGGATCGCCGCGAGGATGAGGCGCGCAACCGACAGGGCATTGGGGATGTGGGGCTTCCAGCGATCGAGATCGCGGCCGGGCCGGGTCGGGACACCCGCCGGGGAGGATTCCGGGGCGGGGCGATCGGTTGGCGCGTCTTCGGGGCTCACGCGGACATGGTACCGGTTCGTGCTGGATGGCCGACATGTGCCGGGGCGCGGTTGAAGGGGCTCCGGGCCCGATCTATCCTCTCAGCCCCATGCGGAAGGACGGGCCGGGACCCGTTCCGATCGCGTCGGCCAAGCCGGTGCGCGTGCAGCGAGGGAGTCGTCCGCGGCCGGTCCGCGGGCGTCCGACTCGGGCGTGCCGGTGGTCCGACAGGCGGGAGTCGAGGGCGGGCGTTGGCCGAGGTCATCAACCCATTCATCTTCTACCTCGGCATCGCGCTCGGAGCGCTCGGGGTCTTCGCGGCGTTGCCCCGGCGGGGCGCGAGCCCGCAGATCATCGGCGGGCTGATCGCGGCGATCGGCGCGGGGCTGGTGATCCTGGGGCTCTCGCTCAAGGCGTTCGACGCCGAGCAGCTTCCCAATCTCTACTTCTATGTCTTCGCCCTGATCGCGCTGGGCGCCTCGTTGCGGGTGATCACGCACCAGCGTCCGGTCTATGCGGCGCTGTACTTCATCCTGACGATCCTCGCGTCGGCGGGGCTGTACCTGATCCTCGCGGCCGAGTTCATGGCGTTCGCGCTGGTCATCATCTACGCCGGCGCGATCCTGATTACCTACCTCTTCGTCATCATGATGGCGACGCAGGCGCCCTCGGAAGAGGAGGTCGATCGCCTGGCCGATTACGATGCCCAGAGCCGCGAGCCGGCGATGGCGGTCGGGGCGGGCTTCGTCCTGCTCGCCGTGCTTTCGGCGATGCTCTTTCAGGGATCGGCGGCGATCGAGGGCCCGGCGGGTCCGCTCGCCACGGCTCACGCCCAGATCGATGACCAGCAGCTCACCCACACGGACGGCTCGCACGCCCCGGCGACGGGTCATGCCGACGAGCCCGACGCGCAGCCGGCCCGAACCGTGCTGGAGCGGCTCCCGCGGCGGGTCGAACTCGCGCTGCGCCGGGCCGACCTGATGGAGGATCGCGAAGAGATCGTCCGCGGGGCCGACGGGCGGCTGGCGATCGACGCCGGGGCGCGCACCGTGCAGGTCGGCATCCCGCTCGACGACGGCAAGTCGTTCGTCGAGGTGCGGACCGTCGACATGCCCGAGAGCCTGACGGAGCGGAATGTCGAGTCGCTGGCGTTCAACTTCCTGAATGAACATCCCGGCGCGATCGAGATTGCCGGCGTGATCCTGCTGATGGCGATGCTGGGCGCCGTGGTGCTCAGCCGTCGCCAGGTGGACATCGACGAAGCCGAGAAGGCCCGCCAGGCGGGGCACCTGACCGGGAGCGACGGGGAGGGCACGGCATGAACTGGCTGATGCTCGCCCAGACCGACTTCCCCGTGCCGATGGGTCAGTTGACCCTCGCGCACTACCTGTTCGTGTCGGCGGCGATGTTCGTGCTCGGGCTGATCGGGTTCCTCACGCGTCGGAACCTGATCATCATGTTCCTGTGCACGGAGATGATGTTCCAGGCCGCCGGGATCGCGTTGATCGCCTTCAGCCGATTCCACCTGGACATGTCGGGGCAGAGCTTCGTGATCTTCGTGCTGACCGTCGCGGCCGCCGAGGCGGCGATGGCGTTGGCGCTGGTGGTGCTGCTGTTCCGTCGTCGTGAGTCGCTGGACGCCGAGGGCTGGTCGGAGATGAACGGATGATCCAGTCGCTGGGTTTCCAGGTCGCCGACGCGGTCTCGCGTGTCCTGCCCGCCGCCGCGGCCGGTGATTCGCACGGGGCGGGCCCGATCCCCGCGAAGATCGACACCGCGGGCCCGTGGTGGGTGATCCTCATCCCGGGGCTCCCGCTGCTGGCGTTCGTGCTCTGCGGCGTGTTCGCGGCGATGAAGAACAAGTCCAAGCTGCCCGCCTACACGGTGGTGGGCATGCTCGCCGCGTCTTTCGCGCTGACGCTGGGGATGTTCCTCCAGCTCTCGGGCGGGACGACGGTCACGACGAGTTGGGAGTGGATCCACTTCGCGTGGGGCGAGGGTCCGGGCCAGTCGCTGGCGGTCGATTTCGGGTTCTACATCGACTCGCTGACCTGCCTGTGGATGCTGTTCGTCACGGGCCTGGCGACGCTGATCGCGCTCTATGCCAGCGAGTACATGAGCCACGACCGGGGGCTGGGGTACTGCCGGTTCTTCGCGGCGTTCGCGCTGTTCGTGTTCTCGATGGCGTGCCTGGTGATGGGCGACAACCTCGTCCTGCTCTACCTGGGGTGGGAGGGCGTGGGGCTGTGCTCGTACCTGCTGATCGGGTACTTCTACACCAAGCCCAGCGCCGTGGCGGCCGCCAAGAAGGCGTTCATCATGAACCGCATCGGCGATCTCGGGCTGGCGCTCGGGATCATGCTGACCTTCGTCCACTTCGGGACGGTCAGCTACGCCGAGCTCTTCCCGCTCTGCCAGCCCTACATCGACGCGGTGCAGGAGGGGCGGATCGGAGACATCCCCTTCATCGTGCAGATGATCCCGATCCTGCTGATGATCGGGGCGTTCGGCAAGAGCGCGCAGCTCCCGCTGTATGTCTGGCTGCCCGACGCGATGGAGGGCCCGACGCCGGTCAGCGCCCTGATCCACGCGGCGACGATGGTCACCGCGGGCGTCTACCTGATCGCCCGCACGATGCCCCTGTTCCTGATGAGCGAGTACGCGCTCCCGATCGTCGCGTGGGTGGGCGGGCTGACCGCGCTGGTGGCGGCGACCATCGGCATGGCCCAGTTCGACATCAAGCGGATCATGGCCTATTCGACCGTCTCGCAGCTCGGGTACATGTTCTGCGGGCTCGCGTTCCTCTCAAGCGTCGGCGGGGCGTTCCATGTCCTCACCCACGCGTTCTTCAAGGCGACCCTCTTCCTCTGCTGCGGCGCCGTGATGCACGGCTTCGCGGGGCAGCTCGACCTCCGCAAGCTCAGCGGCGTGTCGTTCATGAAGGGGTGGGGGATCGTCGGCATCGCGATGTTCGTCGGGTGCCTCAACCTCGCGGGCTTCCCGTTCACCGCCGGGTTCTTCAGCAAGGACATGATCCTCGCCGAGGCGTTCGTCACCCCCGGGCCCGGGTACGCCTTCCTCGGCTGGTTGCTGCTGCTGACCGCCGGGCTGACGGCGTACTACACCTTCCGCGTCTTCTTCCGCGTTTTCGTCGGGCCCAAGCTCTTCGAGCCGGGCGATGAGCTTCACGACCACGACGGGCACGCCCACGGCGAGGAGCACGCCCACGATCCGGGCGAGCACGGCGATCACCACCACGACCACTTCCACCCGCACGCGCCGGGCTGGGCGATCAACACCGTGCTGGCGCTGCTCGCCGTCGCGTCGATCCTCGCCGCCGGGCTCTACTTCGTCGGCGACCACGGGTGGGTCGACGGGATGATCGGCGACTCGACCGCGGCGCAGGTCGGCGGCGCGGCCGCGTTCATCGAGACCGCCCACGCGGGCGAGTCCTCGCACGGCACGCTCTTCGGGCAGGACCCGCACAAGATCATGTACTACATCTCCGCCGCGATCGGCGCGGTCGGGATCCTGATCGCGGCGTTCCTGCACGGGCCGCGCGGGCTCGGCGGGCTCCTGATCGGCTCCCGCGAGAAGGCGGAGATCAGCCGCGCCGATGCACTGGTCAAGCCCCTCGAGCCCGTCGCGGGCTGGGCCCGCCGCAAGTGGCTGGTCGACGAGTTCTACGACCTGGTCGTCCGCAAGCCGCTGTGGATTCTCTCGCACATCTTCCACCTGATCGACAAGCTGATCGTCGACGGGCTGGTGAATCTCTTTGGCTGGATCCCCCAGGCGATCGGGCGCAGCCTGCGTCCGGCGCAGAGCGGTCAGCTCCACGGCTACGCCGCGGGCATGGCCGGGGGTCTGGCGTTCGCCGTCCTTCTCATCTGGCTCCTGACGCTGTAAGGGGAACGCCCGCCCGTGAGCGACGCACTGCTCTACATCCTGCTGGCGGTCCCGCTGATCTTCGCGGCCCTGATCCCGCTGCGCTCGCCCGAGCGCTCGCAGGGGCTGGCGTTGTGGGGCTCGGGGCTGGCGTTCGTCGTCGCGATGATCGCGCTGGTCGCGTTCGACTGGTCGCGCTCGGGCGAGTACCAGGGCGTCGGCGCGTTCGAATGGCTGCCGCAACTCGGGCTCAAGCTCTCGGTCGGTGTGGATTCGGTCGCGCTGCTGCTGATCGCGCTGACCGCCCTGCTCGGGCCGATCTGCGTGCTCGCCTCGACGACCGCGATCCGCCACCGCCGCCAGACCTACTACGCGTGGCTGCTCATCCTCCAGAGCGCGATGATGGGCGTGTTCATGGCCCGCGACCTGATATTCTTCTACACCTGCTTCGAGTTCACGCTGATCCCCATGTACATCCTGATCAGCCTCTACGGGTCGACCAACCGCAAGAAGGCCGCGACCAAGTTCTTCCTCTACACCTTCACAGGCTCGATCCTCACCCTCGCCGGGCTGGTCTTCGTGGTCTACGCCAACGCGACGCGGAGCTACGGCTCGGGCGAGTGGACCTTCGACATCGCCACCCTCATGAACACCGCGGTGCAGATGCCGTTGAGCGAGCAGACCTGGATCATGCTCGCGATGCTCGCCGGCTTTGCCGTCAAGGTCCCGCTCTTCCCGGTGCACACCTGGCTGCCGCTGGCCCACACCGAGGCGCCCACAGCCGGCTCGGTCATCCTCGCGGGCGTGCTGCTCAAGCTCGGGACCTACGGCATCTACCGCTTCGTCCTGCCGTTCGCGCCCGCGGCGGTTTGGGAGTTCGCCCCCGCGATCGCGGTCCTCTCGATCATCGGCATCCTCTACGCCGGGCTCATCTGCTGGGTGCAGACCGATGTCAAGAAGCTCGTCGCGTATTCCTCGGTCGCGCACCTGGGCTTCTGCGTGCTCGGGCTCGTCGCGATCAACGGCATCGGGCTCTCGGGCTCGGTCCTGTACATGCTCAACCACGGTCTCTCGACCGGCGCCCTCTTCCTGCTCATCGGCATGATGTACGAGCGCTACCACACGCGCTCGATGAAGGAAGTGGGGGGCCTGGCGAAGAAGATGCCCGTCTGGTCGACCTTCATGGTCTTCTTCGCCATGGCGTCGGTCGGGCTCCCCGGGCTCAACGGCTTCATCAGCGAGTTCATGTGCCTGCTCGGCGCGTTCCAGTCCTCCGACAACTACGCCGCGACCGAGATCGGCGCCACGCCCGGGCGGCTCGGCCCGTGGTACGCCGGCGTCGCGGGCGTGGGCATGATCATCGCCGCCATGTACATCCTGATGATGGTCGGGAAGGTCGTCTTCGGCCCGCTCCGCGAGCCGCACCACCACGACCACCACCACACCGACCACGACCCGCTGCCGACCGACCTGTGCGCGCGCGAGATCGCGGTCCTCACGCCGCTGGCGGCCCTGTGCGTGATCTTCGGGCTCTACCCCAAGCCCCTGCTCAACAGCCTCGAGGCGCCGGTGAACCAGACCGTCGAGTGGGTGCTCGAGCACCGCCAGGCCCCCGCCGCCCCGAGCGATTCCCTCGCCGACGCGGCCGCGCACGGGCCCAACGCCGCCGGGGAGGACCAGCCGTGACCAACGCGATGGCCCAGAAACTCCCGGTCCTGCTCCCCGAGATCGTCCTGTTCCTGACGACCTGCATCGTCATGGTCGTCGGGCTGAGCCCCAAGGTCGATGTCCGCAAGTCCTGCGGCATCATCAGCGTCTTCGGGCTCTTCATCGCCGGCATCTTCGCCATCCGCCAGGAGCCGGCGTATTCCTCGGCCCTCCCGCACCTGATGCCGTTCATCAAGACGGTCATCGCGGGCGTCGGGCTGCTGTCGGTCCTGCTGCTCGCCGGCGTCGTCGACCGCCGCGAGGAAGAGGAGATCGCCGCGGGCGCCCGCAAGTTCAACGCCCTGCAGCTCAACCGCGCCGAGTTCTACGCGTTCTTCCTGTTCAGCCTCACCGGGCTGATGCTCTGCGCCTCGGCGACCGACCTGATCTGGCTCTTCCTCGCTCTCGAACTGACCAGCCTCCCGACCTATGTCATGGTCACCATCTCGACCCGCGGCACGCGGAGCCAGGAAGCCGGCGTCAAGTACTTCTTCCTCGGCGCCCTCGGGGCCGCGATCTTCCTCTACGGCTTCGCGATGCTCTACGGCGGGACGGGCACCACCGACCTGACCGAGATCCGTGAGATCCTCTTCGAGCAGGGCTCCACCACGGGCCTGAACCCGCTGGCGCTCGTCGGCATCGTGATGTCGATCATCGGCATCGGGTTCAAGATCGCCGCTGTCCCCATGCACTTCTACACGGCCGATGTCTACCAGGGTGCCGCGTCGCCCGTGTCGGCGTTCCTCGCGTTCGTCCCCAAGACCGCCGGGTTCATCGCCCTGCTGCTCCTCCTCGCCGCCGTCGGCTGGGACTGGGGCGCGGTCGAGGGCGTCTCCACCGCCGGGGTGGGCTCGAGCCTGCCCGAGCCCGTCTGGATGACCCTCTGGGTCATGGCGGTCCTGACCATGACCGTGGGCAATGTCCTCGCGCTCATGCAGCGATCGGTCAAGCGCCTCCTCGCCTACTCCTCGATCGCCCACTCGGGGTACATCCTCGTCGGCGTCATCGCGGGCCCGCCCACGGGCGAGAACGCCTCGTTCGCCGACAACGGGCTCGCCGCCGTCCTGTTCTACCTGTTGGTCTACGGCATCACCAACCTCGGCGCGTTCGCGGTGGTCAGCATGCTCGAACGCCGCAACGCCGCGGGCGACGCCGAAGAGATCGACTCCTTCGACGCGCTCAAGGGCCTCTGTCGCACCAACCCGGTGCTCGGGTGGACGATGGTCCTGTGCGGGCTCAGCCTGCTCGGGCTCCCGCCGCTGCTCGGGTTCTTCAGCAAGTTCGTGCTCTTCTCGGCGGGCATCAGCGCGGGCGAGTACCTGCTGGTCGTCATCATGGGCCTCAACTCGGCGATCGCCGCGTTCTACTACCTGCGGCTGATCGGCGCCCCGCTCCTGGAAGAGCCCGCGGCCGACCGCCCGCAGATCGCCCCGTTCCCGTCGCGCACGCTCGCGGGCGTCGTCTCGGCGGTCGCGGTCGTGGCGCTTGCGATCGTCGGCAATGTCCTCATGGAGTCCAGCTCGCGGGCCGCGACCTTCCGCACCCTTGCCGAGCTCCACGAAGCCGAGGAGCACCGCGCCCCCGCCCCGGAGGAGGGCGACGCTGGGCACGACAGCAACCTCGAAGCGAACGCCGCCGACCAGGGCGAGCCCGTGCGTCCGAGCTGATCGGCCCCGCCGCCCGCCCGGCTCTCGGTCTGAAGTCAGCCGCCCGCGCCGCCCCCGCCGCGCGACACCTGGTACATCGCGCCCAGCGACGAAACGATCATCCACACCACCGCCCATCCCAGCGGCGAGAGGTACAGCCACTCGCGCCCGGGCAGTTCCATCGCGTGGGCGATCCACACGAAGCTCGAGAGCCAGATGAACGCCCCGGCCAGCGAGGTGACCAGTTTGGCGCTCCGCGTGGGCATCAGCCCGCCGAGCATCAGCCCGAACAGCCCCGCGCCGATTGTGCTCGCGCCCACCAGCATCTGGTCCTCGTCGGACAGCCCCGTCAGCACCTTGCCGGTCTGTTCGTAGAGCCGATCGAGGAACCCTCGCACCTGCCGCGCCGCCGACTTGATCGACGCCGCCGTCTCCGCATCGAGCCGGTCGAGCGTCTCGTGCCGCAGCCGATCGGCCAGCTCGCCGCCGAGCCGCTCGGCCCCCTCGCGATCGGCGAGCAGTTCATCGGCGCCGCGCAGGAAGTCCTCGGCCGAGGGCGTGTTCGTCCCCAGAAACAGCGGCTCGTCCGATCCGCCCGACGCGTGACTCCGGTCGAGGAGCGGGATCTCGATCTCGGTCTCTTCCGGCGTGGTGCGCGCCGGCGTCGCGTCGGTCAGCGACGCGGGCGTCGCCGAGGGTTCGGGCGGGGCCTCGGGCGGGCGGAACTGCACGAAGCAGACCCCGCCGAGCAGCCCCGCGGCGGCGAACACCGCCGTCGCGCTGACCACCATCGCCAGCCGGAAGATCATCGCCGAGAGAAACAGCCCGCCGACCCCGCCGAGCACCATCCCCACATACGGGGAGGGCTTGCCCATGACTTCCTCGGCGGCCAGCATCGGCCCGAACGCCGCCCCCAGCAGCACACCCGTGAGGGTCCCCATGACCAGGAACACAGGCTTTACCACCCGCCCGCCCATGAGCC
>JBICIG010000051.1:0-15898 GCA_043101605.1 Phycisphaerales bacterium JB037 | reverse complement strand
TGTGCTCTTCCGATCTCTCGCCGGGCTGGGCGAACTCGACCGCGCCTTCCGCCAGCTCTGCGACGAACTCCGCGAGCGGGGCTGGTTCGACCCCGCACGGAAGCGCCCGCTCCCGGCCTTCCCGCGTCGCGTCGCCGTCGTCACCAGCCGATCGAGCGCCGCCTGGCAGGATGTCCTCGCGACCGCCGCCCAACGCTGCCCGATGATCGACCTGCTGCTCGCCGATTCCCGCGTGCAGGGCGAGGGCGCCGCCGACGAGATCGCGCGCACGATCCGCGAGCTCTCAGCCAACGCCGACACCCTCGGCATCGACGCGATCCTTGTCACCCGCGGCGGGGGCTCGATGGAAGACCTCTGGTCTTTCAACGAACGCACCGTCGCGCGCGCCATCCTCGGGTCCTCCGTCCCCGTCGTCGCGGCGATCGGTCACGAGTCCGACACCACGATCGCTGAACTCGTCGCCGATCTCCGCGCCGCGACGCCGACCCAGGCCGCCGTCGCCCTCTTCCCCGACAAAGCCGCGCTCCAACGCCAACTGACCGACCGCGCACGCCACCTCGCCAGCGCCGCGCGCCGCCGCCTGACCGAAGCGCGTCATATTCTCGAAGGGCTCCGCCGCCACGCATTGGTCGCCGACCCAGCCGGCCCCGTCCGCTTCGCCGCCGACCGACTCGAACGCGCCACCCTCCGGCTCGGGCGCACCGCCGAGCGCACGCTGCAGGCCCACGCCAACCGGCTCGCCGTAGCGGCCCGCCACCTCGACCGTCACCAACCCTCGATCCGCCACGCCTCCCTCGCCGCGCGGCTTGCCGAAGCCGAGCGCACGCTCGGGCGCGCCGCCAAGTCGACGCTCCGCGAGCATCGCTTGCGGCTCGAGTCCGCCGCACGCGAACTCGACGCCGTCGGCCCGGGAAGCGTGCTCGCGCGGGGCTACTCGATCACCACGCTCAAGGACGGCACGGTCGTGCGCACGCCCGCCGATGCTCCGCCCGAGGCCCTGATCCGCACGCGTCTTGCCGATGGCACCCTCGACTCCCGCGTGCTCGGGTCGGCCGCGGCCGATCGCGTTGCGCCGCCGGAACGCCGCCCGCGTCCCTCCCCGCGCTCCGCCCGCCGCCGACGCCCCGACGACCCCGACCAGTTGGACCTCTTCGCCACCCCCCGATAAGGTGCCCTCTCCGACCGACTCTTTCGCCCTGCGAGTGCTTTCCCTTGGCCAAGCGACCCAAGCCAGGCTCCGACCCCGCCTCTCTCTCCTTCGAGGACGCCCACGAGGAAGTCGAGTCGATAATCGAGCGCATCGAATCGGGCGAGATCGGACTCGAGGAATCGATCAAGGCGTACGAACGCGGTGCCGCCCTCGTCGAACGCTGCCGATCCGCCCTTGAGGTCGCCGAGCAGCGTGTCGCCGAACTCGACCGCCGCTCGCTCAAGCCCGCCGCTTCGCCCCCCGATGACGAGGACGATTCATCCGCCCCCCCGAGCGGGGCCGATGATGCCCGCAGGCGCTAGCCGCCCCCGGAGGGATCGCCCCGCATGTCGCCCGTGCTCGCCGCCCAGACCGAGACGCTCATCCTCTGGGCCGAGATCACCAAGATCCTGTTCGTCTTCGCTTACGGCGCCTGCGTCGGGTCATTGACCAATGTCCTCGTCTACCGCCTGCCCCGCGGCATGGGCGTCGTGGTGCCCTCGTCGGCCTGCCCGAACTGCCACCACACCCTTTCGTGGAAGGACAACATCCCCGTCCTGGGCTGGCTCGCACTCCGCGGCCGCTGCCGATACTGCCGCAACCCCATCAGCCCGGAGTACCCCCTCGTCGAGCTGCTCGTCGGGCTGCTCTTCGTCCTGTTCTATGTTCTGTGGTACGGGCTCGATCAGTTCACCGGCCCGCTGTCAGGCACCACGCTCTTCCTCGGGCTCGACCTCGGGCAGATCCAGCCCGAGTGGGCTTCCAACGGGCTTGGACGCACCTGGCCGCTCTTCGTGATGCTTCTGATCCTCGTCGGCTCGCTCGTCGCGATGACGATCGTCGACGCCAAGACCTTCATGATCCCGCTTGTCCTCGCGTGGACGCCCGCGATCGTCGGCGTCGCGGGGCACCTCGGGCAATACCTGCTCGAAGCCAACGCCCGCCGGGGCTGGATGTGGACGCCCGACTGGTCCTACGCCATCGCCACCCCCGGCCGAACAGGCTGGCCCTGGGTCGGCGTCGCGCTGGGGGGGATGCTCGGCATCGCGCTGAGCCTGCTCCTCATGAAACTCGGCCTGCTCAAGCGCAGCTTTGCCGACTACGACGACTGGGAAGCCGCCGAACGCGCCAAGCGAGGCTTGCCCCCGCTCGAGCCGCTCGCATCCGCCGACGACGCTCCGACCGAACCGCCCGATGCGATCCGGGCTGTCCCCGACGCCGCGCTCGGCCCCGTCTCGCCCGCCGAGCCCAGGGAAGACCCCGCCGGAACCGAAACCAGTTCCAAAGCCAACCCCGCCCCGTGGCCCGCATCCGTCCGGCTCGCGACCCGCCGCTGGCTGACCATCGCCGCGGCTGTCATCGCTCTCGCCGCGGTCGGCGGCGTCGTCGCGTCCCTCTTCGATCTCGTCCCCGCGATCGGTGTCCTCATCGGCGCCCTTCTCGGCCCGATCCCAGGTGGGCTGATCGCGAATCGGCTCGCCCCCGTCCCCGACGAGCCAGACCCCGACGAGCCTCCCGAGGAATCGCCCACCGACCTCTGGCTCGAGTATCCCCACGCCCGGCGCGAGATGCTCCGCGAACTCCTCTTCGTCGGGCCCGCGATCGTGCTCGCCCTGCTCGGCGCCTCGATCGCCTGGAACCTCGGCGGGCCCTGGACCACCGACCCCGTCAGCTTCACCCCCGTCCCGACCGACACCGTTCCGCGCTGGCTCGAAATCCTCTCGGGCTCGCTGCTGGGCTACCTCATCGGCGGCGGCGTGGTCTGGGGCGTCCGGATCCTCGGCTCGCTCCTGTTCCGCAAGGAAGCCATGGGGCTCGGCGATGTCCACCTGATGGCGGGCGTCGGGGCGTGCCTGGGCTGGATCGACCCGACCCTCGCCTTCTTCCTCGCCGCCCCGATCGGGCTCTACATCGAACTGCTCCGCCGGGTGATCTCGGGCGGTCGCCGGGCCGCGATGCCCTTCGGGCCCTCGCTGGCGATCGCGGTGCTGATCGTTCTGCTTGCCAAGCCCTGGCTCGCCGAGGCGATGACCGCGTGGATGCACCGCCCGATCCGGCTGCCCTAACCGACAGCCCCCGGACCTGAGTCGCGTGTTGGCAACCGCCAGCCTCCTCGCCCCGCGCGCCCGGGCGTGGTACATTCCCCGCGCGATCGGCGGAGCCCGATCGCGGCGAGCCGGGCCGAGGCGCCCGAGGGACTTCGCCGAATCAGCGAATGGAGGCCAGCACCATGTCATCGAATCGTTCCCGCGCGTCGCTCCGGCGGACCCTCTGCTCGACCGCTCTGCTCGTCGTCACCGCGCTGACGATGGTCGGATGCAAGTCGGGCGCGCAGAGCAAGTACGACCTCGCGGTGGAGGAGAACCAGGAACTCCGCCGGCGCGTCGCGGCGCTCGACACCGCCAGCACCGCCGCCGAGCGCGAAGCCCAGCAGCTCCGCACCGAGAACGAGCGGCTCCGCCAGGAGAACAACGAACTCACCACCGCGATGGCCGAGATGAGCCAGCAGATCACCGCCCAGCCCGCGTCGCCCAACTTTGGCGCGCTCCCGCCGGGCGTTTCGGTCTCGCAGCGCGGAGGCGATGTCGTCGTCGCCGTCGCGGGCGATGTGCTCTTTGATTCGGGCAAGGCCACGCTGCGCAAGGACGCCAACTCCACCCTGCAGCGCGTCGCCGACATCATCCGCTCGCGCTACCCCAACAGCCCCATCCGCGTCGAGGGCTACACCGACACCGACCCGATCAAGAAGAGCGGGTGGAAGTCCAACGAGCACCTCAGCGCCGAGCGAGCGATCACCGTCGAACAATTCCTCGTCGGACGCGGCATCGACAACAACCGCATCTACTCCGCCGCCTTCGGCCCGGCGCATCAGCGCTCGACCAAGCAGGAAAGCCGCCGCGTCGAGATCGTCGTCCTCGCCCCAGAGGGCTGACCGACCAACCCATCCGGCTCTCTCCTCCAAGCCCCGAGGCAGCCGCCTCGGGGTTTTTTTGTGCGCGGATCCGTGTCGCCGCATCGCCCGACGCGCCGATTCCGGATCGCCGCATCACCTTCAACGCCCCAAAAACTCGCTCGGGACCGACGAATCCGGGTCATTTCTCCTCCCGAACCCGATCGCGTTGATGCATCCAACACGCCCCGCGTCGGGGCACCCGCGGCCGGCCGCCGCGATCCACCCGATTCAACCGCACGACACCCGCCGCGTTTGCGCGTCCCGGGTTCTCATCCAAAGGAGTCCACCCATGAAGCTCTCCCTTCTCGCCGCCGCCACCCTCGCCGCCGGTTCACTCGCCGGCGCCGGTCTCACGCTCGACGGCCCGCCCTGCTCGTCGAAGACCTCCGAGACCGTCGCCAAGTCGGGCGGCTGCTCGGGCACGACCGACACCGCCTCGACCATGACCGTCGCGATGGAGTACGACAAGGACATCATCGAGATCGCCTCGGGCGCCGGCTCGTTCAACACCCTTGTTGCCGCGGTCAAGGCCGCCGGGCTCGTCGATGTCCTCAAGTCCGACGGCCCGTTCACCGTCTTCGCCCCGACCGACGAGGCGTTCGCCAAGCTCCCCAAGGGCACCGTTGAGAACCTGCTCAAGCCTGAGAACCGCGACACCCTGATCGCGATCCTGACTTACCATGTCCTGCCCGCCAAGGTCGAGGCCAGCCAGGTCGTCAACACCGCCGCCGCCGGCACCGTCAACGGGCAGCGGGTCCAGTTCAGCGTCGACGCCAACGGCGTCCGCATCGACAACGCCCGCATCATCAAGACCGACATCACCGCGTCCAACGGCGTCATCCATGTCATCGACTCGGTGATCCTCCCGAGCGACAAGAACATCGTCCAGACCGCCGCCGAGGCCGGTTCCTTCCAGACCCTCCTCGCCGCCGCCAAGGCCGCCGGCCTCGCCGACGCCCTGATGGGCGAGGGCCCCTACACCGTCTTCGCGCCGACCGACGACGCCTTCGCCGCCCTCGGCGCCGACACCATCCAGACCCTCCTCAAGCCCGAGAACCGCGGCAAGCTCGCCGACATCCTCAAGTACCATGTCGTCAAGGGCCGCGTCTACGCCAACCAGGCCGTCACCGCCGGCTCGGCCAAGACCCTCGAGGGCTCCAAGGTCAACGCCCAGATCGTCGACGGCCGCCTCCGCATCAACGGCGCCAATGTCGTCGCGTCCGACCTCGACGCGTCCAACGGCGTCATCCATGTCATCGACAAGGTCCTCCTCCCGTCCAACTGACCCCAACCGGCGCCCGGCCCCTGTGGGCGCGTCCCAATCCCGCCCCGCTCGTCCGAAAGGGCGAGCGGCGGCCTTGTCCCCATCAGCCGCCTCCTCCAGTTGCAAGTCCCCGTCGCGGAAGATGAATCGATCGCCGTGCCATGTCGAAATCGTTCCGGGCCGAGCGTTCCGGCGCCCAGTCCACGCTCGGCACCCCCGGCGGACTCCCCGCAACCAAAGGGCCCCTCTCCTCGGCATGGCTCGGGAATCAACCATCTCGCTCTGTTCAGCCGGCGCGGCTCCGAATCGTCGTCGAGTAGTCCGACCCTCCGAGCGGGATTACCATTCCCCGAGCAGCAGGATCGCCCGCTCGGAGAGTGCCTTGCAGGATCAGCAGACCCCAGCAGCCACGGAAACGACCGAACAGCCGGTGTTGATGCGCGTTGCCGCGGGCGACGCCTCCGCCGTCCGCGAATGCCTCGACCGCTTCGGCGGGCTCGTCTGGTCGCTCTCACGCCGTCTCCTCGCGACCGCCTCCGAAGCCGAGGACGCCGTCCAGGAGATCTTTGTCGAGATCTGGAAGAGCGCCCACCGTTACGACCCCGACATCGCCTCGGAGTCCGCGTTCGTCGCGATGATCGCCCGCCGCCGACTGATCGACCGCCAACGCAAGGCCGGCCGCACCCCCAGGCACGAAGCCATCTCCGACACCCGCGAAGCCTCGGTCGAACTCCCCGAGGCCTCCCTCGCCCGCGACGATGATGCGGGTCGCGCCGCCCGAGCCTTCAAGGAGCTCAGCTCCGAGCAGCAGCGGGTCCTCTCGCTCTCGATCCACCACGGGCTCAGCCACGAAAAGATCGCCACCGCGACCGGCCTCCCGCTCGGCACCGTCAAGACCCACGCCCGCCGCGGGCTGATCCGCCTGCGCGAACTGATGAACGGCCCGGCCAACGGGGGTGCCAAGTGACCGCCCTCGACCCGCGCATCCTCGAGCTCCTCGCCGACCGGGCTCTGCTCGATCTCGACGCCGACGACTTCGCCGAGCTTAACCGTCGCAGCGCCGAGTTCTCCGCCGAGGACGAACTCGCTTTCGACGCGGCGGTGGGGGCCCTCTCG
The DNA here is from genome assembly GCA_043101605.1 of Phycisphaerales bacterium JB037. Classification (GTDB taxonomy): domain Bacteria; phylum Planctomycetota; class Phycisphaerae; order Phycisphaerales; family UBA1924; genus JBICIG01. The sequence goes on along the minus strand of JBICIG010000051.1, from coordinate 9,376 downwards.
CTCGCGTTCGAGCCCAATCCCGAGCCGATGCCCGCCGACCTCCGCCGGCGCCTCCTCGCCCTGGCCGAGGACGAGAGCCGCGTCGATCGCCGCAGCGGGCCCTCCATCGCCGGCTCGATCGCCCCAGCCGCACGCCCGGCGCAACGCTTCTCCGGGCCGGCCGTCGTCGGCTGGGTCGCCGCCGCGATGCTGCTGGTCGTCGCGATCGTCGGGTGGCGCGACAACTTCGCCCCGCCCGCGCCCCCTACGCCCGGAGGCGGCCCCGTTGCCGTCGACCCGGCCGCCCTCCGCCAGTCGCTGATCGCCACGGGCGCCGAGCCCATCGAGTGGGGCCCGTGGACCGAAGCCTCAGAGACGCCCCAAGCCGCCGGCGACATCGTCTGGAGCGACGACACGAACACCGGCGTCATGCGCCTCGTCGGGCTTCCCGCCAACGACGCGTCGCGCCCCGCCTACCAGCTCTGGATCATCGACGAAGACATGGGCTTCGACCGCCGCGTCTCGGGCGGCGTCTTCACCGTCGAGCCCGGGCAGACCGAGATCCTCGTCCCAATCGACCCCGCCCACCCGATCGACCACGCCACCATCTTCGCGATCACCATCGAGAATGAAGGCGGCGTCGGCGTCTCGACGATGGAGCGTAAGGCGCTCGTCGCCGCCGTGCAGGGCTGATCCGTCAAGAGCCCCGCCTCAATCCCGCAGGTGCGTCTCGAAGAGCTTCAGGATCCGCCGATACTCGTCGAGCCAACTCGACGGCGTGCGGAATCCGTGCGGCTCGATCGGATACGCCGCAACCTCCCAGTCCTCTTTACCCAGCTCGATCAGCCGCTGCGCCAGCCGCACCGTGTCCTGGTAGAACACATTGTCGTCCTGCATCCCGTGGCAGATCAGCAGCGGCTTGCGCAAGCCGTCGGCGAACTCGATCGGGCTGCTCACCGAGTACGCCTCCGGATCGACCTCGGGCGTGTTGAGGATGTTCCCGGTGTACCCGTCGTTGTAGTGCGCCCAGTCGGTCACCGGGCGCAGCGCCGCGCCGCACGCGAACAGATCGGGCTCGGTGAACAGCGCCATCAGCGTCATGAACCCGCCGTACGACCCCCCGTACACCCCCACGCGGTCCGCATCCACGCCCTCGCGCTCAACGAGCCACCGCACGCCGTCGGCCATGTCCTCGAGCTCGGGTGTCCCCATCCGCCGGTAGATCGCCGTCCGCCAGTCGCGCCCGTACCCGGCGCTCGCGCGATAGTCCATGTCAATGACCGTGTACCCGCGCTCGACCAGCAGCGAGTGGAACATGAACTCACGGAAGTAGCTCGACCACCCCTTGTGCGCATTCTGCAGGTACCCCGCCCCGTGCACGAACATCACCGCCGCGCCGTTGCCCCGCCCCGGCTCCGGGCGATAGACGCGTGAGTAGATCGGGCGATCGTGCACCGAACTCGGCACGGCGACGATCTCGGGCCGCACCCACTCGATCGCCGCGAACTCGGGCGTCACCGTGTCGGTCATACGCCTCGCCGCCGCGCCGGGGCGGGCCGCCTGCACATACAGCTCCGTCGGCACCATCAGCGTCGAGTGCGACAGCAGCAGCCACGCCCCGTCGGGGCTCAGCTCGTAGTCGGTCAGCCCGCCCAGTTCGGTCAGCCGCTCGACCTCCCGCGCCCGCGTGTCGCACCGGAAGATGTCGTACGAGCCCGGATGATCCGGATTCGCCTGAAAATACAGCGTCCGCCCGTCGGGCGCAAGCGTGACCGCGTTGACCACGAACGAGCCCTCGGTCAGCGCCACGGGCTCGGCACCGCCGTCCTCGTGCAGGTACAGGTGCGAGTACCCGCTCTGCTCGCTGAGGAACCACAGCGTGGCGTGATCGCCGAGCCATCCCATGTTGTTGTAGCGCCAGTTGATCCACGCCTCGTCGTGCAGCCGCTCGACCGGCACGACCTCGAACGACTCCAGATCCACGCGCGCGATCCAGCGATCCTTGCGATCGTGCGAACGCACCTGCACCGCCAGCCGCTCCCCGTCGTCCGACCACTCGATCGCCGACACCCACACCGAACGCGGCGACTCGGGCTTGGGCTCCGTCTCAGGCTCGGCGTTCTTCTCGGGCTCGCCTGCAGCATCCTCCGCCGCACCAGTCACGCCTTCGCCCCCGGCGTGCTCGGGCATCTCGCCCGATTCCGCGTCGCCTTCATCCTCCGTGCCCGCGTCGCTCCCGTTCTCGTCCGAAGCATCCTCGTCGCCCGCCTCTTTCTCCTTCAGCCACGCCAACGGCCTTTCCCGGATCCCCGGCAGCGCCGCCAGATCAACCTCGTGCTGCGTGCCCGATCCGATCTCGACGATCACCAGCCTCTCCGTCCGGTCCGTGCCCGTCCCCACTTTGTCGCGCACCGTCCGCGATTCCACATACCCGCTCGCGGTCGTGTACTGCGGCATCGAGTCGCGCTTGCCCGACGAATCCCCCGACTTCCGCAGCCGCACCGCCACGAAACGCTCGTTCGGTGACAGCGATGCTTCGACGATCTCCTGCCCCTTGCCCAGGTACACCGTCGGCGGCACGCGCGACGGATCCCCCGCACGGAACGCCTCCTCATCCGCCCGACGCTCGGCGCGGCTCTGCTCGGCGTCCCGCACATGCTCGAACAGCCGACGCTGCTGTTGCGCCAGAAACTTCTCCTTCTTCCGCTCGTCGGCGAGCTTCTTCTCCGGCTCGTCGTCGGCCCGCAGATCGAACGGCTCGGACTCCAGCCCCGTCGCCAGATCGCGCACAAACACCGACGATCCACGCGTAAAGATCACCCGCGCCCCGTCGGCGCTGAACCGTCCACCCCGCTCGCCCGCCAGCGTCCGCGTGAGCTGCCGGATCGAACCCGTTGCGTGCTCCACAAGAAACAGGTCCCCCTCGCGCACGCTCAGCGTCGCGCGATCGTCGGGCGAGCGGTCCCCCGCAAACGCCACCTCGGGCATGTCGCCCGGCTCAACCAGCGTCGCAATCGGCTCGTTGCCCCGCAGCGTCACGACGAACAGGTCCGTGATCTCCGAGTCAGGCCGTCGCTGCCGGAAGTAGAAACGGTCCGAGCGAGCGTCCCACCGAGGCTGCGTCGGCGACCGCGCGATCCACGCCGGATCCGACATGATCAGCTCCATCGTGATCTCGCCCGACCGCGCCCGGCGCAGCGCGTCCTCGGCCGACAACCACCGCGGCGACTCCTGGCCGACCGAAACCTCCGCCAACGCCGGCGGCTGGGCGGTCGCGAGCGAACCGACCGCCAGAGCCAGCAGGGACGCGGCAACAACAAACGGGCGCGTGCGCATGAAACAAGCCTCCGATCAGCGGGTCTCGAACAGCTCGGACCAGCCTAGCAGAGGCTTGGCGGAATTCGATCGCTCTCGGGCACGCCCGCCGCGACCGACCGCGCGTTTCCGGGGAATCCCTCAGCCGGCGCAAGCGAGAATGCCGCCGCTCAGCCGCGAAGCTCAGCCATGATCTCCTTGAAGGTGTCGAACGGCACCCGGTCCTGCGTGCGGTCGCCGATGTGCCGGTACGCCTCGCGCCCCTGCGGGTCGATGATCACCAGCGCCGGGTAGTGCACCACCTCGCCGTGGAACTCGTATCCGTCGCGGATCCCGTACCGTTCGGCGATCTCGGCGTCAACATCGCGGTAGATCGCCGGCGCGTCCTTGCCCTGCCTCCAGCCGGCGATCCACGCCTTGGTGTCCTCGACCGCGTCGGGCTTGAGGAACACATGCCGCACGCCCGGCACCTCATCGGCGCGCGTCGCGTAGGTGTCGGTCATCGACCGGCAGATCGGGCAGTCGGTCTTGAGCAGGAAATGCACCGCGACCCACTCGCCCCGCGCCTCGGCGAGCGAGAAGGTTCCCGTCCCGTTGACCTGCTGCACGACGAACCCGGGCGCGGGCGAACGCTCCGACGCCGCGACGGCTTCCTTGGCCGATGCGTCGGACTTGACCGCCTGCGAGCACGAAGCCAAGGCCAGCCCCGCCGCGCCCAGCGCGACGGAGAGAGAAACTCGAAACGAGCGGGTCATGCGGAGGTCTCCTGAGTGCGGGTGATCGGGCAAGGCCCGGGAAACCCGCGACCCGGGCCGGCTATTCACGCCGTCCCGCGAAATCGCTCCGGGACCGTCTCGTACGGACGCAGCTCCGGGGGGACCACCCGCAGCCCACGCCGCTTGGCTTTGAACAAGGCGTACCAGAGCGACTCGGCCATCCGCTCACGCACCGCGGGGGTCACATTCAGCCCCTCGGCCTCCATGGTCTCGAGCGCGAACCGCCACGCGTGGAACTCCTCGAGGCAGCGATTGCGGTACACATCGAACCCGATCGCGTGGTGCCCGATCTCGTGCAGAAAGACCGCCGCCGACATCGGGCCCTTGGGGCGAGGCGCCTCGATCAACCGCGCGACCGACCCGTCGTGATAGGTCACCTGCCACGCAACGCCCGACATGCTCGAACGCCACTTGCGGACCCGCACGCCGTAGCGGGCGAGCATCTCACGCTCGATCCGACGGTATTTGTCGGCCATCGTCTCGCGGCGGGGGGATGACAGCCTCAGTCCCGCCGCGGGCGGAGCCGCCGTCCGCGTGACGACCAGCCCGCGCGCGGGAGCCTTCCTCGGCGCGATGATCCGCGTGCCGGGCGCCGACGCGATCCCCATCCGGTCGGTTGTCGGAGGCTTCTTCGGCCCGGGCTTGCGGGCGACGACTCCGATCGCCGGGCGCGGCGCTTGCCTGGGCTTGGCCGGCGACCGCCGGCGGGTGGGAAGGAGATCCCACAGCGTCTTCATGACAGGCCGTTTCATGGATCGTGACCCGGTAAGACCTCCGGCACCAGTTCCGTGCCGGGCTCTGGACGAAAGCCGCGCGCAAAGTCGCGCCACGCCATCGCGCGCTTCCCCGCCGGCTGCACTTCAAGGATCTGCACGAGACCCGTGCCGCATCGCACGGTCCCTTGCTCGGGATCGACCAGCGAGCCGTTCACACCCTCGCCCGCCGGGGACTCGGGCACCGGCCCGGCCCGCAGAAGCTTGACCGACACCCCGCCGATCTTCACCGCCACGCCCGGCCTGGGGCTCAGGGCATTGATCCGCGCCCGGCACGAATCGGCATCGCGCGAGAAATCGATCCAGGTGTCCGCCCGCGACAGCTTCGGCGCGATCGTCACGCGCGATTCATCCTGCTCGCGGAACTCCACCGTTCCCTGCGCATGCCCCCGGAGCACCCGCTCAATCAGCGCCGGCCCATCGCCCGCCAGCGCATCGTGCATCTCGCCGGCCGTCGCGGTCGGCGGGATCGGCATCTCCGACATCGCCAGCACCGCGCCCGCGTCCATCCGGTCGGCAAGCGTGATCACCGAGTTGCCCGTCACGGGGTCTCCCGCCAGCATCGCCGCGTTGATCGGTGCCGCCCCGCGCCAGCGAGGCAGCCTCGACGCGTGCAGGTTGATCGCGAACACACCGTCCAGCAGCGCCCGTGAGAGTTTCTGTCCGAACGCGATGACGACCCACGCGTCGGCCGCCAGCCCCCGCAGGTCCGCGACCACGCCCGGCTCGTTCACGCTCTCGGGTTTGATCACCGGCACGCCCGGCGCGTGCTCGTGCGCCCACACGCCGACGGGCGTCGGCGTCATCCCTTTGCCCCGGCCCGCCGGGCGGTCCGGCTGGGTCACGATCGCGACCACCTCGTGCGCACGCACCAGCCGCTCGAGCGTGGGCAGGCCGAACGGGCTGGACCCGAAGAACACCAGACGCATCACCGGGCTCGACGCTCGAACGCCTTCAGCGCGGCTCGGTTCTTCAGCCGCGACATCGGCGTGAACTTGTCGATGATCAGCACGCCCTCGAGATGATCGAATTCGTGCTGCCAGCACCGCGCGAGCATCCCCGCGCCCGTCTGCGAACGCTCGTTCCCCTGCAGATCCATCGACCTCAGCGTGACCGTCGGCGGACGCATCACCTCGCCCGTCAGATCGGGCAGGCTCAGGCACCCTTCCTCGAACGGCTCGGGGAATCCCACCGGGTTCGAGATCACCGGGTTGATGTGCACCTGCAGAGACCCCGAAGCCGTCGGCGGGTCGTCGCTCGTGCTCCAATGATCCGATTCGGGCACATGGCAGATGAAGATGCGCAGCGGGACGCCCACCTGCGGTGCCGCCAGCCCGATGCCCTGGGCTTCGCGCATCAGTTCGATCATCCGATCGACCAGCCCGCGGATGTCGTCATCGATCGCCGCCACCGGCTCGGCCCGCTTCCGCAGCACCTCGGCCGGGTAGCGCAGGATCCGCAGCCCCGCGGGATCACGAATGTCGAGTTGGCTCGGCTCGGAAGGCATCGCAGGATCCTACCCCGGGGCGTCCCCGCCGCCACGCCCATGCGACCGGCGGCGAGGGATCGGGCCGAGTACGATACCCCGCCCGGGCGGTCGTCCGGGCGCAATCGGAGGTTCACACCCTTGGCTTTGTTCGGAAAGAAGAAGGATGGGTCCGACGCCGGGGCCGACGCTCCTCCCGCCGAGGGGGCCCCGATCGAGCAGGCGGACTTCTCCGAGGAGAAGGCCCGCAAGTTCTTCACCCACGCCCGGACCGTCCACGACGCGACCAACTACGAGTACGCGATGTCCCTGTGGCTCAACGGGCTCCGCCAGAGCCCCTCGAGCATGGAGGGCCTCGAAGGCTACTGGCGATCGGCCATCGCGTTCACCTCCGAGACCAAGGGCAAGCTCTCCAAGGAGTCCCGCCGGAGCTTCCCGGGCAAGGGGCCCGTCGAACGCTACCTCCTCGCCCTGCTCGACTGGGGCGTCACCCAGCTCGACCCCCACGCGGCGACCAAAGCCGTCGATTCGGCCGCCAAGCTCGAAGGCGAGAACGGGCTCGACATGAGCGAGGTGGTCTACTGGATCGCCGAGCGGGCCCTCCCTCTGATCGCACGCGACAAGAAGCCGACCAAGGACATGTACCTGCGCGTCATGAACGCGTGCATGAAGATCGGGGCGTACGACCTGGCCGTCCGCGCCGGCGACGCCGCGTGCCAGCTCGCCCCGCAGGATGTCGAGCTGGCCAATCAGGTTCGCAACCTCGCCGCCCAGGCGACCATGTCCACCGGCGGGTACGACCAGACCGGGCAGCAGGGCGGGTTCCGCTCCAACATCCGCAACTCCGAGAAGCAGCGGCTGATGGAGGACCAGGACCGGATCGTCAAGACCGAGGATGTCAAGGACCGCCTCGTCAATGCCGCCGAGGAAGAGTACCGCAAGCGCCCCGACGACACCCCGACCATCAACGCGCTGGTCAAGGCCCTGCTCGAGCGCGGCCGCACCGAGGACGAGGTCCGCGCTTTCAAGGTGCTCACCAAGGCCTACGAGGACTTCAAGCAGTTCCACTTCCGCCAGAAAGCCGGGGAGATCCGGCTGCGCCAGGCACGCCGCAAGCTCGGCGAGTACGAGTCCGACGCCGCCGCCCACCCCGACGACGCGACCAAGCAGAGCCACGCGAAGCAGGCCAAGAAGAAGTACCTCGAGATGGAGCTCCAGGAGTACCGCCTCCGCGTCGAGAACTACCCGACCGATGTGCAGCTCAAGTACGAACTGGGCCGGCGGGAATTCGCCCTCGAGAATTACGACGAGGCGATCGCCCTCTTCCAGGAATCCCAGAACGACCCCCGCGTCCGCGCCGCGTCGCTCCGTCTGCTCGGCGAGTCCTTCCACCGCAAGGGCTGGGTGGACGAGGCCATCGACACCTACCGCGGCGCCATCGAGCGTCACGGCTCGGAGACCGACGAAATGGGACGCGAACTCCGCTACGGGCTCATGAGCGCCCTGCAGGACAAGGGCGAGGCCGAACGCCACCTCCCCTCGGCCCAGGAAGCCGAGAAGCTCGCTTCGAGCATCGCGATCCAGCAGATCAACTTCAAGGACATCCGCGAGCGCCGCGACGCCCTGAAGAACCTCGTCAACGAGCTCAAGGGCTGACCCATGAACACCGGCCCGGGTCCCCGTGCCGTCGCGATCATCCCCGCACGCCTCGGCTCGACACGCATGCCCGAGAAGATCCTCGCCTCCGAGACCGGCCGCCCGCTGGTCGAGCATGTCCGCGAGCGTGCTTCGCTCGCCCGCACCATCGAGCGTGTCGTCGTCGCGACCGATCACCCGCGCATCGCCGACGCCCTGACCGCCCGCGGCGCCGAGGTCGTCATGACCTCCCCCGATCATCCCAACGGCACCAGCCGGCTCGCCGAGGCGTCCACCATCCTCGGGCTCGCCCCAGACGCGATCGTCGTCAATGTCCAGGGCGATGAGCCCGAGGTCGAGCCCGGCGCGAGCGACGCGGCGGTCGAACTCCGCGCCGAGCGAGCCGCCCCTGTCTCCACGATCGGCTCGCCCTTCTTCGAGGGCGAGGACCCCGCCAACCCCAACATCGTCAAGGTCGTGCGCACGCTCGACGCGTCGGCGCTCTACTTCTCGCGCGGGCTGATCCCGCACCGCCGCGACCCCGCCGAGCCCCTCGCCGAAGGGGGCGGCCCGGTCAAGCATGTGGGGCTGTATGTCTACCGCAAATGGCTCCTCGATCGCTATGTGACGCTCACCCCCACGCCGCTCGAACAGACCGAGAAACTCGAGCAACTCCGCATCATGGAGCACGGCTACCGCATCGCCGTCGCGATCCATCCGTGCGCCGGCGGCGGGATCGACACCCCCGAGCAGTACCGCGCGTTCGTCGAGCGATGGAACCGGGCCCGCGCGTAGGATCCGCCATGCCCGACGCACGCGACGACGCCCCCGTGCTGACGCTGGCCCACTCGCCCGACAGCGACGACATGGTCATGTGGTGGCCGATCACCGGCATGCACGACCGCGCCGGGCAGCCCCTGCCCGGACCGGCCGGCCGACCCGCCATCGACACCGGACGCTTCCGCTTCCGCACCGTCGCCGAGGATGTGCAGCGGCTCAACGAACTGGCGATCGGAAGCGGCGCGTACGACGCCACGGCGATCTCGGCCCACGCCTATCCGCACCTGGCCGACCGCTACCGCATCACCCGGTGCGGCGCGTCGATGGGCGAGGGATACGGGCCCAAGGCCGTCGTCCGCTCGACGAGTGAACTCGAGCGCGTCGAGGACCTCGCGCGTCCCGGCGTGCGACTGGCGGTGCCCGGTCGGCACACCACCGCGTTCCTGACGCTCCAGATCCTCATCGGGCGAACCGTCCCCGCGACCGAGATGCTCTTCTCGAAGATCCCCGCGGCGGTCGTCTCGGGCGACGCCGACGCGGGCCTGCTCATCCATGAAGCGCAGATCGACTTTGAGCGATTGGGCCTGCGCCCGCTGGTCGACCTCGGGCAGGCGTGGACCGCCCGCGAGCAA
>JBICIG010000050.1:0-3008 GCA_043101605.1 Phycisphaerales bacterium JB037 | reverse complement strand
GGGCGGGCCGGCTCGGAGTCCGCCCGCGGGCGGGCCTCTGGATCGCTGTCATGTCACGCTCCCTGCTGCCGCCGGGCGAGCCGCTCGGCGGGGCGGCACCGCTCCGGGCCGCCTGTGCCTCGATGTCCCATGCCCGCGCGTTCCGCCCCCGGTTCCCGAGTGGGTCCGCTCATCCGATACGCCCGGGACGGGCTGACTGATCCCGAACCGGGTTGCCCGGTCTCCATGAGCGGCCCGCAACTGTCGGCCCACGGTCATCCTTTCGTAAGGAGTTCGTGAACCCTCGAATGGGCATGCCGCGGAGACTCCGGCTCATCATACGATCGCCCCGTCGCCCGCGCAGAACGCCCGACCGGCGCCCTGACGGGGCCTTGATGAGAGCCCGGAGCCGAGCGGCCGGGGGCATTGCAAAGCGGATTCCATGCCTGATCAGACCACGAAATCTGACCGCTTGCGCTTCGAGCCCATCGCGGATCTGGCGGCGATCTCCATGGTCGACCTTGCATCCCATCTGGAGTCGGTCACGGTCTGGATCGAGCAGCAGCGCGTCCGCGAGCGGGAGGCCCGCCGGGCGTATGAGGCCGTTGCCGCCGAGGTCCAGGAGCGGATCGGGCAGATCCGCGACTACGCGGCGCGCCTGGTCGCCGAGCACCGCCGGCGGATCTCGTCGTTCGACGGCATGGTCGAGCAACCCCCTCTCCCGCCCCTGCCGGAACTCAAGCCCGAGGCGGGACTGCTGCCCCGCCCGCGGACGATCGAGGACGCGATCCTGGCGATCTGGTCGCTCGACCGCTACGACGAGCCGCTGACGACCGAGCAGATCGCGCGGGCGCTGCCAGAGGTCGGGTACGAGTCCAAGGCCGCCCCGCGCTCGCTGCGGTCGACGGTCAACCAGGCCCTCGCGAGGCTCTGCCGCGACGGACGGATCCACAAGTTCAGGATGGACGGCTCACCGCTGCCCGACGACCAGCCCGACGCGCGTGCCCGCCGCTATCAGCCCGGCTGATCGCCCCGGAAGCCGATCTCATCGCCGCCCGAATCGCCGCCCGGACGCCGCCCGCGCGGGGCTTATCGCTTGCGCTCCTTGGTGCGGTCCTGCTCACGAGCCGCCTGGGCGGACTCCATCGCCGAGGCGGCGTCGGGCGTGCCCTCGGGCGGATCGGACTCCTCGGCATTGACGGGTTTGACCCCGACGCGGGGCCCGGACGCCGCGTCATCCTGCATCCGTTGCTGCTGCTTGGCCATTTCCGTCATGCGCTGCTGCATCTGCGTGCGGGCCTGGGCCTGCTGGATCATCGCCGCGGGGCTGATGCGTGCCTTGAAGATGTACTCGGTGACATGGTCGCGCACGCGGGCCATCATGCCTCGGAAGATCTGCGAACCTTCCTTCTTGAACGCGATCCGCGGGTCCTGCTGGCTGAACGCCCGGAAGCTGATCGAATCCCGCAGTTGGTCCATCTCGTAGAGGTGGTCCTTCCACGAGCTGTCGAGCGTCTCGAGCAGCACCGTCTGCTCGAGTTCGAGCATCTCGGTCCGCATGATCGTCTCGATGAGGGCCCGGATCGCGTTCTCCCGCTCGCCGGCTTCGAGCCAGCGCATCCGCTCGGGCAGCCTCGCGTTGAACCGCTGCTGCAGGTGCTTCTCGAGCGCCGCGTCGTCGGGCGTCGCCAACGCCGCCTGGATCTCGGCCTCCAGCCGATTCTCGGCCAGGAACCGCTCCTGTGCCGCGGACAGCATCTCCCGCACCTTCGTCGGCGGGGTCGTCTTGATCTTCTCGGCGTCCAGCCCGAGTTGGTACCGCCGGTTCGCCCAGTTCGCCAGGTGCTCGGCCGCCTGCCCGGGCGACTGGCGCATCAGCGCCATCGTCAGCTCCATCGCGTAGTCGATCGGGTACTGCACCTCGCGCCGGGCGTAGAGCGTCTGCGCCTTCTCGATCACGACATCGGTCGCGTCGCGCTCCTCGTCCTGCTGGGCGGCGACGATCTCCTCGACCGGTACGGGCTCGCCGAACATCGTCCTGGTCCACTCGCTGAGCTGGCGGGCGCCGTACTCCTTCTCGAAGAAGACCCCCAGCCCTTCGAGGTCCGCCGCCTCGATCTTCTTCTCCGCGGCGGCGCAGAGCATGTCGAAGATCTGGCGGCGCTCGGCTTCCCCGCCCGAGCGGAGGTCGGCCGCATCGATCTCGACGCCGAAGCGGTTCTTCGCCCAGAGCACCAGACCGGCCGAGTCGAAGTCGACCGCGACCTCGGAGCCCTCGATCTGGATGTACTCGCCGAGGGTCAGGTCGATGTTGTGCCGGGCCTCGCTGAGCGCCTCACGCCGGATGAACGCGTCGATGTCCTTCGCGTCACGCCCGCGCAGACGATCGGGCAGGATCGAGGTGTCGGTCCGTTCCTTGGCGAACTCCGCGGCGCACTCGGCCGGGTACCCCGGATCGAGATACTTGCCCGCCGCGTCCTGAGAGGAATCGGCGATGTAGTCGAAGATGAGCCCGCGCACATCGCGTCCCTCGAGCACGCGCTGCCTCGTCCCGTAGAAACGCTGGCGCTGGTGCTCCATCACCTCGTCGTACTCGAGGATGTTCTTGCGGATCTGGAAGTTCCGCTGCTCGACCTTGCGCTGCGCACCTTCGATGCGGTTCGAGAGCATGCGGCTCTCGATCGCGTCGCCCTCCTTGAGCCCCAGCCGCGGCAGGATCTTCATCATCGTCTCGCCGCCGAACATCTTCATCAGATCGTCTTCGAGCGAAACATAGAAGCGGCTCGAGCCTTGGTCGCCCTGGCGACCCGATCGCCCGCGGAGCTGGTTGTCGATCCGCCGCGCCTCGTGCCGCTCGCTGCCGAGCACGAAGAGGCCGCCCAGCTCGAGGACCTCCTTCTTCTCCGCTTCGGCCCGCGCGTAGACCTCCTTCTTGATCTCCTCGGCCTTGGGGTCGTCGGCGGCGATGCCCTTGAGGCGGAGCTGCTCGAGGTAGAGCAGCTCGGGGTTGCCGCCGAGGACGATGTCGG
>JBICIG010000049.1:0-22568 GCA_043101605.1 Phycisphaerales bacterium JB037 | reverse complement strand
CTTCCGTTGAAGGTCGGTGTTGTTCTTTGAGCATCAATCAGCGTGGCCTTCGCTCCGCTCAGACCACGCCACCACCCTCGATGTGCCACGGGCTCGACTCCAAGGGCAAGCCGTGCAACGCGGGTGCCACGGCTTGCCCGGTGCCACGGCTTGCTCGCAAGCCGTGCGATTCACGCGCACAAACCTCGCACCAATGTTCCACGTGGAACACATCCACCATCCGCGCGCACACCGACACCCAGAGCAAAGGGCTCCCCCCATTGCCGATTCCCCATTGCCCCGCTTCAAACCCGGAAGATCGACCCCAGCTTCTTCCCGAGCAGCGCCGACGCCCCCACCAGCGTGATCGTCAGCAGCACCATGCCCCACACGCCCATCGCGCTGGCGATGTACGGCCCGTCCCCAAGCCGACCCGCGAACGCGTAGATCGCCTTGGTGATCGGGAAGTGCCTCGACTGCTGCGCGAGAATCAGCGAGTCCGACACCTCGAGCATCGAGAAGCTGAACACGAGCAGCCCGCCCGCGATGATGTTCGCCATGATCAGCGGGATCACGACCTTCCGCACCGCCAAGAGCGGCGGCGCGCCCAGGTTCACCGCCGCCTGCTCGAGTTCGCCCGAGGTCTGCTCCAGGCCCGCGACCGTCGAGCGCACGATGTACGGCAGTCGCCGCACGCTGTACGCGATCACCAGCAGCGGGAACGGGTTCGGGTCCGCCGCGACCACCGAGATCCACCCCTCCAGCGGGTCCCCGGTTCCGAAGGGCCAGCGGAGCGTCATCGCGACATACCCGAACGCCATCACCAGCCCGGGCACCGCCAGCGGCAGCATGCACAGCGCATCGAGGATCCCCCGACCCTTGATGTTCGTGCGCACGATCAGGTAGCCCACGACGAGCCCCACGATGATCGCCGCCACCATCGCCAGCAGCGACAGGATCAGGCTGTTCTTGATCGCCGTGAACGAATCGCCGTGCGACAGCGCCCGCTCGAAATGCTCGCCCGTGAACGAGCTTGGCAGCACCGTGCCGTACCAGTCCCCCACGCCCGAGAACGCGGTCAGCACCACGCCCGCGTGCGGCGCCAGCGCCAGCACCGTCACGAAGGTGAACAGCCCCGTCGCGAGCCACCCCTTCAAACCCGTCAGCCGCACCTCCGCCGACGCCCGCGACGCCTTGGCGTACATCGCGTGCCCCTTGCGCCCGAACGCGAGCTTGCCCAGCACATAGAACAGGATCGCCGAGACCAGCAGCACCACCGTCAACGCGTAGGGCTGGGCCGACGACTCGACCTCCTTGAGCCCGTAGAAGATCTGGACCGGCGTCACCTTGGAGTAGTCGAACATCAGCGGCGTGCCCAGCTCGGTGAAGCTCCAGATGAACACGATCGTCGCCCCCGCGAACAGCCCCGGGCGGATCAGCGGCAGCGTGATCGTGAAGAACCGCCTCGCCCACCCCGCCCCGAGGTTCTCGGCCGACTCATCGAGCGCCGGGTCCAGGTTCGCCAGCGCCGCCGTCGCGTTCAGATAGATGATCGGGTAGAGGTGCAGCGCCTCGACGATCACCACCCCCCAGAACCGCGCCTGCCCCAGAAAGTCCCAGTCGGTCCCCAGCAGCGCGTTCACCGCCCCCTCGCGCCCCATCAGCGCCCGCATCCCGATCGCGCCGACGAACGGGGGCAGGATCAGCGGCACCAGCACCGCCGCGCTGAACAACGCCTTGCCCGGGAACCGGCACCGTGCCGCCAGCACCGCCAGCGGCAGCGCGATCAGGATGCTCACCGTCGTCGTCGCGACCGCGATCTTGAACGCGTTGACCAGCCCGTCGACCAGCGTCGGCGTCTGGAAGATCAGCCTGAGATGGTCGAGCGTGAACCCCGTCCCTCGGGCCGGGTCGGCGTAGAACCCGCCCCGCACCGTCAGCACGATCGGGTAGATCAGAAACAGCGCCAGGATCGCCGACGCGGCGGCGAGCATCCCGTACTGCCAGACTCGTCGGCTGGTCCGGTGCGTCATCGAGCCGGGAGTCTAGCGGCACCGACCGCCGACGACCCCCGAGCCCGTTCCCGATCCCAAACCCGATCCCACGCCCTTCACACGCCCTGAATCTCGCGTCGCCCTCGCCGAGCATGGACCTCGGCGAATCACGCATCCGCTGGCGGCGTCAGCGGCGTCGGGCCCAGCGTCTGGATCGTCATCGTTCCCAGCGTCCGTCGGCTCAGGTAGTCGTTGACCCGCTCGAGCGTCACGCCGCGGATCTCCTCGACCCGCTCGGCCAGCGACCTCGGCCGCCCCACCAGGTGCTTGTCGGTCGCGATCGCCGACGCCCGCGCCCCGCTCGATTCCCCCGAGAACACGAGCTTGGCGGTCAGCCCCGTCACGGCGCGGTCGAACTCCTCGCGCGTCACCGCGCCCTCGGGTGAGTGCATCCGCCGCAACTGCTCGACGAGCACATCCAGCGACTCCTGCGCGCGCTCGGGGGTAGTCCCGACATAGCTCGAGACCGCCCCGTAGGTCGGGGCCGTCGCGTACCCCGCGCTCACCGCGTAGCACAGCCCGCGCTTCTCGCGCACTTCGGTGAACAGCCGCCCCGACATCCCCCCCGACAGCACGCCGGTGACGATCCGCTCGAGCACCGCGTCGGGGTGCGACTCGCCCGGCGCATCGTGGATCACCAGAATCTGCACCTGGTTCGAGTCGTCCTCCTCGTGCGCGTAGCCTCGCTCGCCGACCGTGTCGGTGCGCAGCTCGTCGATCGCGCCCGCCCAGTCGGCGAGCAGCTCATCGAGCTGCGCCGCGATCGCGTCGTGATCGACCGCGCCCGCAAGACCCAGGATCGATCCGCCCGGCACCGCCTGGGCGCGCCAGAGATCCACGAGATCCTCGCGCGTGATCGACGCGAGCCCCTCGCGCGTGCCCAGCCCGGAGCGGTTGATCGGATCGGGGCGGTGGCGCAGCCGCGCCGCGATCGCCGCACGCTCCTGCGGGTCGTCGGCCAGCGAGTCGAGCGCCTGCAGCGCCAGGTCGCGCGAGGGCTCGATCGCCTCGGGTGCCATGCGCGGCCGACGGACCATGTCGGCGATGAGCGGGAGAAGTTCGGGCACGCGCGCGCCGAGGGCCGTCGAGCCCAGCCGCATGAACATCGTCCCGCTCCGCGCCGAGCGATTCGCGCCCACGCGGTCGAACGCGTCGGCCTGGGCGCGCGAATCGAGCGGACCCGCGCCGCGGAAGAGCAGCTCGGACCAGATCGCGCCGAGCCCCTGTCGATCGCCCGGCTCCCGCGCGATCCCCGCGGGCAGAAGCCAGCTCACACCCACCGATTCGACGCCGCTCATCCGCTCGGTGATCAGCGTCATGCCGCAATCGAGGGTCTGCTCTCGGATGGTCGTCATGGTTTTCCTCATCGGGGGAGATGATTTTTGTCGGCGGCTTCCGGCGCGAGTCTAGTGGTCGCATCGGGTCTGTGCGCGGCCGCCGCGACCACCTCCGGGCGCTCGCGCCGACTCCTCGAACCACCCGCGCGCCGATCATCCGAGCCCGAGCGATCCGGCGCGCTGCGCCGGTCGCGAGCGCGTCGCGCTTTGGCGGTTCTGTCGCGATCATGCCGCGATCGTGCGGCGAACATGCGGGGATCTCGCATGCTTCGGCATAAACGACACGCGCGCGGGCGGATCGCGTCCGAGCGCGGCGCTCGCGTCGATCGGCGTCGATCGAGACGCGCGAAGGGTCCGATCACCGCGCGCTGTCGACGCGCGCACACACCGCGCGACAATGCTCGCCGATCGGTCTCCGGCGCGGCGCGCGGCACCTCGCAGTTGTTCACAACCGCGCGCGCGACTTGCACGATCGTGTGGATGGTGTTCAAGTAGATGAGACGGAGCTTGAATGAAGTTTGCTCAAGAAGAGCAAAGCATGGCTCCGATATGAGCGTTGCCAGTTCATCAGCCGGTTTGTCATGGCACTCGCCATTCCCTGCAGCTCACCGGGCTGCACAGTCAGGAGAAAAGACATGGCCAAGAAGGCAACTCGCAAGAAAGCGACGCGGAAGAAGGCCGCCAAGAAGGCGACGAGGAAGAAGGCCACTCGCAAGAAGGCTGCGAAGAAGGCTGCCAAGAAGACCACCCGCAAGAAGGCCGCCAAGAAGACCGCCAAGAAGGCCACTCGCAAGAAGGCCGCCAAGAAGACTGCCAAGAAGGCGACCACCCGTCGCCGCGCCAAGAAGCGCGCCTAAGGCACCATTCCGCAACGGATTGCACTTGCGCGAGGCGGTCTGCGTCTCGCGTTTTTTCTTTTCTGACCCCGCCCCCTCGCCCCCCACTCCCGGGAAATCCCGGGATCGGCCGCTCCCGGATCGCCGACCCCTGCGCCCACGCCCCTCTCCCGCGGACAATCCCCCCGTGATCGAGTGGCACGCCCATCTCCTCGAGCACGGCCGATCGCTCGGCATGCTCGATCTGGCCCCCTGCCGGAGCGCCGCGCAGGTCCTCGATCTCGTCGCAGACCGTGCCGACGCCCGCCCGCCCCACGCCCGCGCCGCCCCGATCCTCGGCTTCGGCGCCCGCCCCGAATCGTGGGACCGTCCCGAGTGGCCGACGCTCGCCGCCCTCGACCGCGCCGCCGGCCCCGCCCCGTGCTGCCTCTGGTGCTTCGACTACCACGCGCTGCTCGCCAACTCCGCCGCCCTCGCCCTCGCCGGGTTCGCCGACGCGTCGCCCGATCCGGCGCACGGCGTCCTGTGCCGGGACGACCGGGGCCACCTCACCGGGCTGCTCCTCGAGTCGGCCGCGGGGATCGCGTGGAACGCCGTCCCCAAGCAGTTCCCCGAACTGCCCGGGGACCCGCTGCTCGCGGGCCTCGAGGATCTCGCCCGCCGCGGGTACCGCGCGGTGCACGATCTCAAGAGCCAGGTCGATCTGGGCGCGCAACTCGCGTCACTCGCGGCCGACGGTCGCCTGCCGCTCGCGGTCGCGCTCTTCCCCCTTGTCGAGGACCTGCCCGCGGCGCTCGCGACGCGGCGCGACTGGGAATCCGGCGAGGTGCGCCTCGTCGGGGGCAAGATCTTCGTCGACGGCACGCTCAACAGCCGCACCGCGTGGATGCTCGAGCCCTACGCCGACGCACGCCCCGACCACCCCACCGGCATGGCGATGATGACGCCCGACGAGATCGACGCGGCGCTCCGCGCCTGCCTCGACGCGGGGCTGCAGATGGCGGCTCACGCGATCGGCGACGGCGCGGTGCGCGCGGTGCTCGACGCCGCCGAGCGCATGCGCGCCCCGCGGCACACGGTGCGGATCGAGCACGCCGAGGTGATCCATCCGCGCGACCTGCCCCGCTTTGGCGAACTGGGCGTGATCGCCAGCGTGCAGCCGTGCCACCTGCTGACCGACATCGAGGCGCTCGCCCGGGCGATCCCGGATCGGCTCGACCGCGTGCTCCCGCTGCGTTCGCTGATCGAGAGCGGGTTGGTGCCGGGGGAGTCGCTGGTGTTCGGCTCCGATGCGCCGATCGTGCCCCCCGTGGCCGAGGACTCGATCCTCGCCGCGACCCAGCGCCGCCGGGCGGGAATGGACGCCCGGGACGCGATCACGCCCGCGGAGGCGATCGACGAGTCCGCCGCGTGGGCGTGCTTCAATCGCGAGGCAGGGCCCGTATAATCATGCGATGAACGCGGGCCCGCGGGCGTCGCGCTGCGATCGCCCTCTCCCCGCGAGCGAAGGGATCCCCGATGCGCAGCGACATCCGGTACAACCAGGTCATCGACGGCGACGAGTTTCGCCGGGCCCAGGCCGCGGCCGACGCGGCGGCGAACCTGCCCGAAGACCAGATCAACCCCGACCGCTTCTATGTCCAGCAGAATTGGGACCGCTACACCGATGAGAACCACGAGGTCTGGGCGACGCTCTCCCGCCGACGCCTCGAATCCCTCGAAGCCCAGGCGTCCGAGGTCTTTCTCAACGGCGTGCGCTTGCTCGGGTTCGATCGCGAGTTCGTCCCGCGCCTCGAGGATGTCAATGCCAAGCTCCATCCGCTGACCGGCTGGCAGTCCAAGGCCGTCCCGGGCTACCTCCCCGCCAAGGCGTTCTTCGCGTGCCTGGCCAAGCGCGAGTTCCCCACCACCATCACCATCCGCCCCAAGGAACTTCTCGAGTACCTCCCCGAGCCCGACATCTTCCACGATGTCTTCGGGCATGTGCCCCTCCACGCCGACCCCGTCTTCGCGGAGTTCCTCCAGACCTACGGCAAGGCGGCCCTCCACACCAACAGCCCGCACCACATCGAACGCCTCGCACGCCTGTTCTGGTTCACCGTCGAGTTCGGGCTCATCCGCGAGCACGGCAAGGTCAGGCTCTACGGCTCCGGGCTCATCAGCTCGCTCGGGGAGAGCTTCCACGCCCTCGAGAGCCGGGATGTCGACCGCCGTCCCTTCGACCTCGACCTCGTCTGCGAGACCCCCTTCCAGATCGACCACTACCAGCCGATCCTCTATGTGCTCGAGTCGTTCGAACAACTGCGCGACGGCATGAACCGCTACGCCGAGCGCGTGCTCAACGAATCGGCCAAGGCCGCCGCCGCTTGAGGCAGGGAAACCCGCCGACGCCCGAGGCAAGCAACGCCGCGGCCTGAATCCGACGAGCCGCACGCGTCGGCACGCGGTCCGGAACCATCCGCCCCGCCCCCGCTCCCTCACGGTCGCGGCTCGTTGATTCCCCGATCTCGTCCTAGAGTTGCGACCGATGAGCGCAACTCCTCCAGACTGGTCCCCCGCCGACGCCGAACGCCTCTACGCGATCGATCTGTGGGGCGAAGGATACTTCGGCGTCAACGACGCCGGGCACATGGTCGTGCGCCCCCGCCGCGACGAAGGCCCCGCGATCGACCTCCACCGCCTCGTCGAGGGCCTCGGCGAGCGCGGCGTCCATCCCCCCGTGCTCGTCCGCTTCAGCGACATGCTCGCCGACCGCCTCCGCTCCATCCGCGCCAGCTTCGAGCAGGCGATCGCGGACTACGGCTTCAAGGGCGAGTACCTCTGCATCTACCCCATCAAGGTCAACCAGAACCGCCTCGTCTGCGAGGAGATCCTCGCCCAGGGCAAGACCGGCGGCTTCGGGCTCGAAGCAGGCTCCAAGCCCGAACTCGTCGGCGTGCTCGGCATGGCCGCCCGCTCCCCCCAGGTCCCCATCGTCTGCAACGGCTTCAAGGACGAACGCTACCTCGAACTCGTCGTCCTCGCCCACAAGCTGGGGCGCACCATCACACCCATCGTCGAACGCTTCGAGGACCTCGAGACCCTCCTCCGCCTCGGCAAGAAGCACGGCGTGCGCCCACGCATCGGGCTCCGCATCAAGCCCCACGCCCAGGGCGCCGGCCGCTGGACCGAATCGGGCGGATGGCGCTCCAAGTTCGGGCTCTTCACCAGCCAGGTCCTTCAGGCCGCCGAGATGCTCGACGCCGCCGGGATGCTCGACTGCCTCGAACTCGTCCACTTCCATGTCGGCAGCCAGATCGCGGACATCGCCTCGACCCGCCGCGCCGTCACCGAACTCTCCCGCATCGCCGTCGAACTCCGCCGCATGGGCGCTCCCATCCGCTGGGTCGATGTCGGCGGCGGGCTCGGCGTCGACTACGACGGCTCGGCGTCGGCGACCGCCTCGAGCGTCAACTACTCCCTCGCCGAGTACGCCCGCAGCGTCGTCGGCAGCATCCAGCGCGCCTTCGACGAAGCCGATCAGCCCCACCCGGGCATCATCACCGAAGCCGGGCGCGCCATGACCGCCCACTCCAGCGTCCTGGTCTTCGATGTCTTCGGACGCAGCCGCCTCCCCGACGAGCCCGATCTCGACGCGATCGACCGCATGATCGCCGACGGCGCACCGGGCGTGATCGAGGAACTCCGCCGCGGGCTCGATCGGCTCGACGCCGACTCCTTCCAGGATGTCTACCACTCGACACTCGCCCTGCGAGACGAGGCCAGTTCGCTCTTCAGCCTCGGGATGCTCGGGCTCGCGCAGCGGTCGGCCGTCGAGCAGATGGTCTGGGCGACCATCCGCCGCGTCCACGACCTCGCCCTCGAAGACGACCCCGAACTGCCCGACGAACTCGCCCACCTGCCCACGATGCTCAGCGAGATCTGCTACGCCAACATGAGCGTCTTCCAGTCCATGCCCGACTCCTGGGCGATCGACCAGACCTTCCCCGTCGTCCCCATCGCCCGCCTCGACGAACGCCCCACGCGCCTCGGCGTCCTGGCCGACCTCACCTGCGATTCCGACGGCAAGCTCGACCGCTTCCCCCTCGAGCGCGGCACCGAGGGCACCATCCCCATCCACCCCGCCCGTTCGGGCGAGCCCTACCGCATGGCCGCCTTCCTCGTCGGCGCCTACCAGGAAGTGCTGGGCGACCTGCACAACCTCTTCGGCGACACCTCCGTCGTCCATGTCTCGCTCAACGACGCCGGGCGATCCATGATCCGCGACTCGGTGCCGGGCGAGCGCGTCCGCGATGTCCTTCGCTTCGTGGGCTACGACGCCGCCGAACTCATCGAGAACCTCCGCCTGGAGATCGAGGTCGCCACGCAGGAGGATCGGCTCACCCTCGCCGAGGGTCGCTCGCTGCTGGCCGTCTACCGCGACACCGTCGACTCGGGAACCTACCTGGGCGAGTCCGACCACCCCGCCGAGGGCAAGTAACGCCCGGAGGCGCCGATGCGCGAATCGGAACTGCACCAGCACATCCGGGATCGCTCACGCGGACTGACCGGCTCGTTCCCCCGCATCCTCGTCGGGCCCGGCGATGACGCCGCCGTCGTGCGCGCGGGCGACGACGCCCCCCTGCTGGCCGTCACGGTCGATCAACTCATCGAGGGACGCCACTACGAGCCCCGGCGACTGGAATCGCCCGAGGGACGCGACCTGGTGGCGCGCAAGGCGATCGCCCGCTCGATCTCCGATCTCGCGGCGATGGCCGCCGCGCCCCACTGGTCGCTCGCGACCGCCGCCCTGCCCCGCTCGTTCAAGCACGCCGACGACCTCTTCGACCGCATGGCCCGCTGGGCGAGTCACTGGCAATGCCCGCTCGTCGGGGGAGACATCGCCGCCACCGACGGCCCGCTCACCCTCACCGTCACCGCCGCCGGCGGCTTCGCAGACACTCCCGGCGCCCGTGGCCCGGTGCTGCGCTCGCACGCCAAGCCCGGCGACCTCGTCTGCGTCACCGGCGCACTCGGCGGCTCGCTCGAGAGCGAGCACCACCTCCGCTTCGAGCCCCGCCTTTCCGAAGCCGCGTGGCTGGCGCGAACACTCGGACCGCATCTCGGCGCGATGATCGATCTGTCCGACGGACTCGGGCGCGACGCGGCACGCCTCGCCGACGCCTCGGGCGTCCGCATCGAACTCGACGCCGATCGGCTCCCGCCCCGCCGACCCGGGCTGACGCTCGAATCCATGCTCGGCGACGGCGAGGACTACGAACTCTGCTTCACCCTCCGCCCCGACGCCGAGCGATCCCTCCCGCCGACCTCTCCCGAGACGCGCGTCCCGTTCACGATCGTCGGCCGCGTGCTCGGACCGGGCGAAGGCCCCGCCTGCACGGTCCGCCGAGGCGACGACCGACTCGACGCGTCCCGACTCGGCTGGGACCACTGACGCCCCCGGTGCCGTGGTCTGAACCCGAAGGGTGAAGCCCACGAACAGAGCCCCTCCAACACCGCCCAACGACCCCACCGAGACAGGACCGAGCGTTGATCGCGCGCAAGAATCACGCTCATGCAATGGTTCGTGTTCCATTCCGACGCCCCCGACCGCACGCGGGCCCTCGCGGCGGCGATCGCCGGGGCCCTGCGGTCCGCGGGCATTGTCGGGCGATCCATCGCCCTCGACGGGCCGATGGGCGCGGGCAAGACGCTCTTCGTGCGCGCCTTCGCCGAGGCCATGGGGGTCGACCCCGGGTCGATCTCCAGCCCGACCTATGTGATCGTCAACGAGTACGCCGGGTCGGCGGGCGCGCGCTTGGCGCATGTAGACGCCTCGCGCCTGGGCTCGCCCGATGAACTCGAGTCGGCCGGGCTCGACGCCATCCCCGCGGGCGCGATCGTGCTGATCGAGTGGGCGGCGCGCGTCCCCGGGGCGCTGCCGACCAACACCCTGCGCCTCGAACTCGCCCACGCCGGCGAATCCGAGCGCACCATCCGCGTGGGCCTGCCCGCCGACCTCGAAGCCTCGCTCATCCCCGTGCTCGAACGCTTCGCGCCGTCGCGCGACACTTCGGAGCGCACGCCGCCCGAGCGCCACCCCACGACCTGCCCCGTCACGGGCGCACCCGTCCCCGCCGACAGCCCCACCTGGCCCTTCGTCGACGAGCGGGCCCGCCTGGTCGATCTGCACCGCTGGCTCAGCGGCGAGTACACGCTCGAGCGGGCGATCGAAGCCGACGACCTCGACGAACACGAGTAGCCCCCGACTCGATTACCATCCGCCCATGAGGGATCCCCGCGTGCGGCACGGACGATCGCGATCGAGGCTCTGGGCGTGCGCCGTCACGGTCGCGCTGCTCGCGACGCCCGCGATGGCCCAGGACGCCGCGGGCACGAGCATCTGGGGGCTCTTCCGCCAGTCGTTCGACCTCTTCAGCGTGCTGCTGCTCGTCGGCTCGTTCGTCGCGGTCGCGGTGATCGTGCGGTGCGTGATGGATGTTCGCACAAGGAAGATCCTGCCCCGCCGGGCGATCGAACGGATCGAGGAACTGGCGCGGGCCGAGCGCTTCGGCGAACTCAAGGAGTTCGTACGCTCGGATCGGTCGTTCGTCGGCGTGATCGTGCGGGCCGCGGCCGAGCACCCGACGCAGACGCGGAGCGGCATGCGCGAGTCGGCCGAACTGGCTTCCAGCGAACTCTGCGCCTCGTGGTTCCGGCGCATCGAGCCCCTGAACCTGCTGGGCAACCTGGGCCCGCTGCTCGGGCTCGCCGGGACGGTCTGGGGCATGATCCTCGCGTTCACCTCGCTCGGGTCGGCCGGGGGCGAGGCGAACCCGGAGATCCTGTCGCTGGGCATCGCCAAGGCGCTGTTCCACACGCTGCTGGGGCTGCTGCTGGCGATCCCGTGCATGGCCGTGTTCGGGCACTACCGCTCGGTGATCGACAAGGCCTGCAACCGGGGCATGACGATCGCCTCGCGCGTCATCGAGCGCCTGCCCGCCAGCGACGAGCCGAACGGGGCGGGGACCTGACCCGTGCGCCGCCGACCGCTCCACGCCCCCGCGACGACCTCGCGCATCAATGTCACGCCCATGATCGATGTGGTCATGTGCCTGATCGTCTTCTTCCTGATCGTCGGCAAACTCGCCGCCGACCGCGTCGAGCCCGTCCCCCTGCCGGACGCCCGCGCGGGCCAGCCGCCCGAGGGAGCCGGGGAACTGATCGTGAACCTCGTCCTCGAAGCCGACGAGCCGACCATCATCGTCGAGGGCGTCGCGCTCTCGCCCGACGGGCTTGAGGAAGTCGTGCGGAGTGTGCTGACCGACGACCCCGCGCGCACCATCCGCCTCCGGGCCGACAAGGCGATCCCGTTCGGGCGCGTCCGCCCGGTGCTCGAGGCCTGCCGACGCGCCGGCGCCACCGGCGTCCGCCTGGGAGCCGAACAGGCATGAGCGGCGGCGGGGCGAGCACGGGGCTCCGGCGGCGCGACGCCCGCCACCGCTGGGAGACGCAGGTCGGGCCCAGCATGACCCCCATGGTCGATGTCACCCTTGTCATCCTGATCTTCTTCATGGCGTCGGCGGCGTTCATCGGGCCCGAGGTCGTCCTCGCGACCGGGCTCGACGCACGCGATGAAGCCGGCCGCGGCGGAACCCTCACCCTCCCCGACGCGGTTATCGAGATCCGCCTGGAAGCATCCGCGGACGGCGGCGTGCGCGCCACGGGCGTCGGTCTCGAGCGGGGCACGATCGATGAACTCGGCGCCAGCCTGGCCGACCTGGGCGCGGGCGTCGCCGGCGACGACCCGCTGACGGTCATCATCGAGGCGGGCGAGGCGGTGCCCTACGGCTCGGTCGTCCGCGTCCGCGATCTCTGCGAACGCAGCGGGCTGACCCGCGTGGTGGTGCGCTAGCGCGTCACTTCTCGATCGGCGACGCGACGATGTGGAAGCGGTGTCCCTCGGCCCGCAGCCCGTGTTGGGCGCACAGCCGGTCGCGGATCGCGATGAGTTCGGGCACCTCGATCGCGATCGCCTCGCCGGTGTCCAGGCGGAGGATGATGTCCGCCGGTCGCCGCCCGTACACGAGCAGGTAGCGCGTCTGGTCCCCCTCGAAGAGCACGCGTTGGACGATGCCCGTGTCCTGGAGCAGTTTGATGGTGCGGTACACCGTCGCCTTGGAGATGCGGTAGCCCGCCTCCTTGAGATGCTCCATCAGCGTGTCGGCGTCGAACGGCCCGTCGAGGCGGATGATCGCGTCGAGCACCTGCGCCCGCTCGGGCGTGTACTTGGCGCCCTCGCTCTTGAGCCGACGCCGAAACACCGCGCAGATCGGCTCGATGATCTCGAGGTCGGCTTCGGGCGATCCGGGCTGGTTGGGCGAGAGCGGCATCCGCGACCAATGGTACGCGGGTCAGGCCGCCTGTTCGGGCGCTTGCCCGACCGATCGCTCCGAGGCGATCAGCATCTGGTCGTACCGCTCGCGGAGCGCCGAATCACGCAGCACGCGATAGGCCTTGTTGATCTCGGCGAAGCGGTCCGGGTCCGCGGCCTCGCCGGCCGCGTCGGGGTGCAGTTCGCGGGCGAGCGTGTGGAAGGTCGAGCGGATCTCGGCGTCCGAAGCATCCCGCGCCACACCCAGCAGGGCGTAGAGATCGTCGACCTCGATGCCGACCGACGGCAGCGGATGCTCGTGCGGGTCGGCCGAGCAAGCCTCGCCCTGGCGCGCGCCGCCCGATGACGCGGAGCCGGTCCGGCCGGAGGGCGCGACGGCGTCCGCCTCGCCGGTGCCGGGCAGGAACCCGTGCTGCCCGATCTGCTCCAGGAGTTTGCGGACGCCCGGGCGCTGGTCGGTGAACCGCACGCCGACCTCGTGGACCTTGGAGAGCAGCGACGCCCGGCGGACCCACGCGACGACGCCGGGCAGGCGGATGCGCCGCCCCTCGACCTGGAGCACGAAGCTCTGCGCATCGCCCTTGTTCAGGGGCGGGCGGGCCTCGCACCGGATCCGCATCCCCGAAGCCGACACATCCAGCACCGACCCGAGCGGGCTGGTCAGCCGCTCGGTCCGATACCGCTCGTCGCGCCGGGGGCGTCGGGAGACGGGGTCGGGTTTGCCGAATCGGATCCCCATGCGGTCGGCATGATCGGCGCGGACGGCGGCGGGGTTGATCGAGTCATCGCGATCCGGCGAGCGTCCGGCACGAGTCGGCGGCATATTCGGTTCACAGCCCTTCCGACGAACCGGACTGAAGTCGACGGGTTCGATCACCGACAAGGGCCAACTGGATAACCGCCATGCAGCCGGACCATGTCCATCCCGATCCGATCGACTTCGAGACCGCCGCGAGCGAGATCGAGTATTCGGCCGCCCCCCACGCCGGGGAGGAAGCGACCCAGACCGAACCGCTCGCGCCGGACGCGCCGGCCGAGCCCGTTCACCGGGTCTCGGCGTGGGACCGCCCGATCAAGAAGGCCAACCTCCGCAGGAACGGCCGCTTCCGCTGCGAACTGCTCGAGTGCTCGCTGGGCGATGTGCGCGATCTCTCGCCGACGGGCATGCGGGTCATCCGCAAGGCGCGCAAGCCGATGAAGGTCGGCAAGGTCCGGAAGATCAAGGTGCAATCGCTGTTCGGCACGATCCGGCTGCGGGCGCAGGTCGTCTGGAGCCACATGTCCGCCGAGCGGACCAACGAGATGGGCCTGACCTTCCTCGACATCACCCCGGGCCAGGCCGAGGCGATCAAGGAGGCGGCGTACTGCTCGTCGGTCCGCCGCGCGCTCGGGCCCAAGCAGGCCGCGTGACCCCAACGACTGGCCCGACGCAACATCGCTCCCCACGGGCCCCGTCTGATCGCGGGGCCTCTTTCGTGCGCGCGGGGTAGACTCGCCGGCGATGGGCGCGCGCCGGCAAGAACTCGATGATCCGACGCGCCGGGCCGCGGCGTGGGCCTCGGGCGGCGTGCTCGGCGTGCTGCTGGTCACCATCGGCGTGATCGCTTCGCTCGGCGCGACGCACGGCCCCGTCGTCGGATTCGCGGCCGTCGGTGAACGCTTCGCGACCGCCGGCGCGATGAGCGGCATGTGGATGCTCTCGGCGTGGGGGCTCGGGACGCTCGCCCGCGGTCTGTGGCGCGACGCGGGAACCCGCTTCTCGCTCGACCTCGGCGTCGGCATCGCGATGCTGCTGACCGTTTCGCACCTTCTGGGCGTGCTGGGCGGGCTGAACCAAGGGCTTGCGATCGCGACGCTCGCGCCGGGGTGGGGTGTCGCAGCGTGGCGTGCGATCGCCGGGCTTCGCCGGGCGGGCGGGCGCATCGAACCGATGCGTACGCCGTGGATGATGCTCGTGTTCGTCGTGCCGACCGCGGTGCTGATGGTCGCGTCGGCGAGCCCGCCGGGCTGGCTGTGGGCGTCGGAGTTCGCGGGCTACGACGCGCTGAGCTACCACCTGCAACTGATCGCCGAGTGGCTCGACGCCGGACGCATCGAGCCGGCGACGCACAATGTCTATTCGTTCCTGCCCGGCTCCGTCGAGGCGGCCGGGGCCCACGCCGCGGCGATGGCGGGAGCCGCCGACGCGCGCGAGGGCTGGCCGACCGGGCTGCTCGCGGGCGGCGGGTGGAAGGCGCTCATCCCCCAGTGGATCCACGCGTGGATGACCCTCGGCGCGGCGGCGGTCATGTGGGACTTCGTCCGCGGGCTCGGGCACGCGAACTCATCGCATCTCGATGAAGCCGACACGCGGCGCGGCGTGGTCGAGGTCGCCGCCCTGCTCGCCGGGGCCCTGGTGGTCGCGACGCCCTGGAGCGTCGTCGTCGGTTCGCTCGCGTACAACGAGATGGGCGTCGTGCTGCTCGGCGCCGCGGCGATGGCGGCCGCGATGCTCCCCGGGCTGCGGCCCGCGCCCCGCGGCCTGCTCACCGGCGTGCTCGTCGGAGCCGCGTGCGGCGCCAAGCCCACCGCCCTGTTCATGATCGGCGGCCCGGTCGGGATCGCGCTGCTCGCGACCGTTCCCCTCCGCCGATGGGTGATCGCGGTCGGCGTCGGGTGCATCGCGGGCGTGGTCATGCTGCTCCCCTGGATGCTCCGCAACTGGGACGCATCGGGCAACCCGGTCTTCCCGATGCTCGCCGGCGTGTTCGGCAGCGGTCACTGGACCGACGAGCAGATCGCCCGCTACGCCGGGGCTCACTTTGCGAGCGAGGGCGTGATCGAGCGCCTGCGCATGCTGCTCTGGCCGATCGGCGACCGCGCCCGCGGACTCGGGCACACGCAATGGGCGCTCTTTGCGCCGATCGCCCTCGTCTCGGGCGTCGTGTGCCTCGTCGCCGCCCGCCGCGCCTCGTCCGAGGATTCCACAGGAAGCGTCCGGAGCAACCAGAGAATCGCGCTGGTGCTGATCGGTGGCCTCGCCTTCCAACTCCTCGCGTGGCTCTCGGTCACGCATCTTCAGTCGCGATTCCTCATCCCCGTGCTCGTGCCGGGCGCGGCGTTGTTCGGGCTGGCGCTCGCGACCACCCGCCGACGGAGGCTCGCGATCACCGTCGGCGTGGCGGCGGTGCTGGTCCAGAGCGCCTTCCTGCTCGCGGTCTTTCGCGACGCCGCCCCCGTCACCCGGCCCGACGGCACCGAAGCCAGTGCCCCCAACGAGTACCTCGTCCTCGGAACCCCCGCGTTCACCGGCGAGCTCTCGGCCCGCTCGCTGCGCGAGCTGCGCCCCCGCGAGCGCGCCGACCTGCTCGCCCGGCTCGACTGGCCCGCCGCCGCGAACCTGCTCGCAGCGCCCGGCGAGGTGGTCTACCTGCTGGGCGAGGCGCGGGCGTTCTTTGTGCGCCCGCCGGTGGTCTATCACACCACCTGGGATGCCTCCCCGCTGGGCGACGCGATCGAATCCGCGCCCGAAGCCGGGCCGAACGCGTGGACGCGCTCCCTGCGCGAACAGGGCATCGGCATGGTCGTCGTCTCGGAACCCGAACTCGCTCGCCTGATCGGAAAGGACGGGTGGTACGACCCGCGCGTCACCCTCGAACGCGTCTCGGCGTGGGTCGGGTCGCTCGGCGAGCCCCTGTGGATCCGCGCCGACGGTCGGGTCC
Organism: Phycisphaerales bacterium JB037; assembly: GCA_043101605.1. Taxonomy (GTDB): domain Bacteria; phylum Planctomycetota; class Phycisphaerae; order Phycisphaerales; family UBA1924; genus JBICIG01. The sequence continues at coordinate 6,287 of JBICIG010000049.1, read as the reverse complement.
TCATCTTCCGCATCGGGGAAGCGCCGTGAGCGACGCGCGTGAACCCGGCACCGATCGCGCCCTCCGCCGCGCACGCCTCAAGCTCGTGCTCCAGCTCCTCGCGTTCGCCGGCGGGCTGCTGCTGTTCGCGTGGATGATCCGGATCGCGCTGTCGGAGAAGAACCAGGAGCAGCTCTCCAAGCTGGGCGAGGCGCCGTGGTGGCAGGTCGGGCTGCTGCTGGGGCTCAGCGCCGCGACGCTCGCGATCAACGGGCTCATCTTCTGGATCACCCTGATGCCCAAGCGCCGCCTGCGCATGATGGATGTCCAGGCGACCAACGCCATCGCCACCGCTCTGGCGTACCTCCCCGCCAAGCTCAGCGCCCTGTCGCGCATCGCGATCCACAACCGGCGCGACGGCGTGCCCATCCTCCTCATCACCTCCTGGTTCGGCGCGTTCGGGTCGGTGATGCTGCTTGTGCTCGGGCCGCTGGTCGCCGCCAGTCTGTGGCGGGGCGGGCTCGACGCGTGGTGGTGGATAGCGTCGATCGGCGGGATCGTGCTGCTCGCCGCCGCGACCGTCGCGATGGGGCGGTTCTTCGAGGGCGACCGCGGCATCGACCGGCTCCACGCCCTGATCGACCCCCTCCGCCTCCGCGCCCTCCAGCGCTTCCTCCGCACCGACGCGTGGCGGAAGATGCACGCCGGCTTCGACATGCTCGCCGACGCCCGCATGGTCGCCGCGACCGCGGCGCTGCGCCTGCTCGACATCGGCGTGCAGGCCGGCCGATTCATCGTCATCGCGTGGATCCTCGGGCTCGACCTCCGCACCGAGGACGCGGTCCTCGTCGCCTCGACTTACTTCCTCGTGGGCGTCTTCAGCCCCGCGGGGAACCTGGGCACACGCGAGGCGAGCGTCGTCGGGGCCGCGGCCGCCCTGGGCATCGGCTCGGCCGACGCCTTCGCCGCCGCGGCCCTGGCGGTCACCGCCACCGAGTCGGCGGTCTTCCTCCTCGGCGCGTTCGGCGGGATCGCGTGGCTCGGGCCCCGCCGCCTGCTCGGGCTCGGCAAGCGCGCCGCCGACGAGTCCGAGCCCGGCCTTCCCGACCCCGCCCGATCCGAGCCCTCTCCCACGGAACCTACGATCGCCGCGGATGAAGATCGCACTCGCGCAGATCAACCCGACCGTCGGAGCGATTGAAGGCAACGCCGAACTCGTGCTGGAAGCGGCCCGGTCCGCCCGCCAGGCCGACCTGCTCGTCACGCCCGAACTCTGCCTCAGCGGCTACCCGCCCAAGGACCTGCTCCTGCAGGAAGGCTTCGTCGCCGCCTGCGAGCGAGCCGCCGAGAGGCTCGCCCGAGAGATCGCACGCGAGGCCGGTGCCGACCTGACCGCGGTGATCGGGTGCCCCGTGATGCACGCCGGGCATTGCCGCAACGCGCTGGTGGTCGCGCGGGGTGGCGGCATCATCGCCCGCTACCTCAAGCGGCTCCTCCCGACTTACGATGTCTTCGACGAGGACCGCTACTTCGAACCGGGGCACGAGGCGGTCGTCCTCGAGGTCGCCGGGCGGCGCATCGGGCTCTCGATCTGCGAGGACCTCTGGCGCGGCGAGGATGTCGGCTTCGCCGCCCGATACTTCGACGAGCCCGACCCCGTTGCCGCCCTCGTGCAGGCCGGCGCCGAGATCATCGTCAATCCGTCGGCCTCCCCGTTCGTGCTCGGCAAAGGCCGGCGGCACCGGGAACTGCTCGCCCGCCACGCCCGCGCGCACGGCATCGTCGTCTGCGCCGTCAACCAGGTCGGCGGGAACGATGAACTCATCTTCGACGGGCACGCCTGCGCCTTCGACGCGTCGGGCGAACTCATCGCCGCCGGACCGGGCTTCGAGCCCGCGCTCGTCACCGTGGATCTGACGCCCGACGCCGAACCCGCGCCACTCGGGCACGACCCGCGCATCGAAGCCACCGCCGCCGAACTCACCTTCCGCGCCCTCGTGCTGGGCGTCCGCGACTACTGCCGAAAGACAGGCTTCCGCGAGGTGCTGCTCGGCGTCTCGGGCGGGATCGACTCGGCGGTCGTCGCCGCGATCGCGTCGGCGGCGCTGGGCGCCGAGCAGGTCCTGGGCATCGCGATGCCCAGCCGATTCTCCAGCCAGGGAAGCCTCACCGACGCCCGCGAACTCTGCCGACGCCTCGGTTCCTCCTATGTCGAGATCCCCATCGAGGACGCCCACGCCGCGATGGGCGCCACGCTCGACCGCGCGTTCACCGAACTCGGCGAGCCCGCCCTCGGCGCTTCCCTCCCCGATGTCACGCAGGAGAATCTCCAGTCGCGCCTGCGCGGCGTCATCACCATGGCGCTCTCCAACCGCACCGGCGCCCTGCTGCTCACCACCGGCAACAAGAGCGAACTCGCCGTCGGCTACTGCACGCTCTACGGCGACATGAACGGCGGGCTCGCGGTCATCAGCGATGTCACCAAGGTCCAGGTCTACCAACTCGCCCGCTGGATGAACGAACACTTCGCCGACTGCGGCTTCGGACAACCCCCGATCCCCGAATCGACCATCACCAAGCCCCCCAGCGCCGAGCTCGCGCCGGGGCAGCTCGATTCCGACTCGCTGCCCGCGTACGAACAGCTCGACGAGATCGTCCGCCGCTATGTCGAAGAACACCAGTCGCACGCGCGGATCGTCGGCGAGACCGGCTTCGAGGACGCGGTCGTCTCCCGCGTCCTGCGCCTGATCGATCTCAACGAGTACAAGCGCAAGCAGCTCGCCACGGGCCTGAAGATCACCAGCGTCGCCTTTGGCTTCGGGCGCCGCTTCCCCATCGCCCGCGGCTGGCACGCCACCTGAGCCACCGTTGCGGCTTCCCCGATCACAGCAGCCATCTTCACTGCCCGATCACACCCGCATAGTCCGTGCCGAACGGCGCCGCCTCGGCCTGCACGATCTCGTGCAGCCTGCGCGCGATCTGCCGGAGATGCAGCAGGTCGTGATCGGCCCACGCCGCGAGCAGGTCGCCCGCGGCGATCGGGCCGAGCGACGGATGCTCATATGTTCGTGACCAGTCCGGCCCCCCGCTCGCCGTCAACGCCTCCAGCCACGCGACCGACTCGGCACGCGCGGCCGCGAATCGATCCAACTGCTCGGCAAGGTCCGCGTTGATCGCATCACGCTCGCGCACCGCACCCTCGGGGTCGATGCCGGGCCACGCCGCGGCGGGGTCCTCGATCATCAGCCGCAGCCGAAGCCCGAAGTCCTCGATCTCCTCGTCGGCCAGATGATGCACGATCTCGACGATCGACCACGCCCCGCCGGGGCCACGCCGCCGGGCGTGATCCGGCGCCACATGCGCGAGCAGCATTCGCAACGCCGCGGGCGTCGACCGAAGAAGGTGAACAAGCGGCTCCGGGTTCACGGCTCGCCTCAGCTGCTCCCCTGCCGCATGCGGTCGAAGCCCTCGGGGAACGGGTAGGTCGGGAAGACGCCCACATCGCCGAAGCCCCAGAGTTGCGGCGACGGGTACACATCGCCGCGAAACCCCGCTTCGTACATCGTCCGAACCACCGTCTCGAAGCTGGGCTCGCGGCCGGTCTCGTCGACCAGGCTGTTCGAACGGGCCCCGAGAAACGAGACCGTCGCCACGGGCGTCCGGTCGCGCCGACCCTGGGTCATGCGATTGACCGTGCGGAACCCGCGGTTGAGGTCGTCCAGCGTGAAATGGTCGCGCCCGCGCGGGCGGAGCAGCGCGAGGATCAGCAGCGAGTCGAGATCGTACTTGAGGACATACGGCTCCTTGTCGTGGGCCGCGTGGATCGAGACCGACTCCTGGAACATCCGCGCGTAGCTCGTGACCGTCTGGACCGACCACTGGCTGGTGGTCACGAGATTGACGATCTGGGCGATGATGCCGTGCGTGTTGTCCGTGTCGTTGACGCCGCAAATGATCGCGCGGTACCGCCCGTCGAGCACATCCTTGAGCATGTCCTGCCCCCACAGGATGCGCAGGCGTCGCCCGGACTCGATCCGCCCGCCCTCGCCCGGCAGCAGCGTGACGCGATCGGCAAAGTCGGCGGACTGCATGAGGTCCTCGGCACCTTCGTCGTACAGGCGGGGCGTTGCGTCGGCCATGGCGTTCTCCCTGGATCGTCGGCGTGGAATCGGGCCCGCGTGCCGGACCCGCACCGCATGGTACGGAATGGCGATGAGCCGAGTTCTCGACGCCGCGGCATGACGGAAGCGACACCCCCAGACAACGACATGAACCTATGACCGGGCGGAGCCCTCACGCGCATGCCGCGAAGACGCCGATCCCGCGCCGCGGCCGCTGAGCCTCGAAACAAACACGGTCACGGTTCAAACGCGCCCGGTTCCAACGCGACGAGCGGTCGGGTGACGGGCTCCCGAGCCGCCACCGCTCCGCCGCGCCGGCAGCGCCATCAACTGCCCGGAGGATCGTGGCGGTGTGCGACCGCCCCGCCGCGGAGATCACCACATGATGAGCGACGGAGGCAGAAACGAAAAAGGGCTCCACGAGGTTTACCTCGAGGAGCCCAAGCGTCGGCGATGACCTACTTTCCCGCAATGCAGTATCATCGGCGGCCTGGGCTTAACTGCTGTGTTCGGGATGGGAACAGGTGTGACCCCAGACCTCTGGTCACCGACAAGCCGGGGAAGCCGTTGTCACGGCTGCCACGGTGAATGACCGGAAGAAGAACGAATGCGATAGAGCATGAGACTCGAATCTCTCTGCGCGCCTCGGAGGGAACCGAAGCCGGTGCGATCACTCGCACCCCGCGGCCGAGGCCTGATGAACCCGCCGGGCAGCGGACTGCCAGACAGATCGTCAAGTTCGGCGGCGGCTGGTAGACACGATCAACCTTCGACCGTTAGTACCGCTCGGCTGAGGACATTTCGGTCCTTACACCCGCGGCCTATCAACCTGGTAGTCTTCCAGGGGTCTCTCGCTAATGCGACCAAGCCTAATCTCGAGGGGGGCTTCCCGCTTAGATGCTTTCAGCGGTTATCCCTGCCCGATGTAGCTACCCTGCGGTGGCCCTAGCGGGCCAACAGGATCACCAGGGATCAGTCCAACCCAGTCCTCTCGTACTAGGGTTGACTCCTCTCAAGCTTGGAACGCCCACAGCAGATAGGGACCGACCTGGCTCACGCCGGTCTGAACCCAGCTCGCGTACCACTTTAATCGGCAAACAGCCGAACCCTTGGGACCGCCTTCAGCCCCAGGATGTGATGAGCCGACATCGAGGTGCCAAACCGCTCCGCCGCTATGGACGCTCGGGAGCGATAAGCCTGTTATCCCCGGGGTACCTTTTATCCGATGAGCTACGGCCCTTCCACACGGAACCGCAGGATCACTAGTGCCTGGTTTCCCAACTGCTCGTCCCGTCGGACTCGCAGTAAAGCCGGCTTGTGCACTTACACTCGTCGTACGGTTTCCATCCGTACTGAGCCGACCTTTGCGCTCCTCCGTTACTCTTTAGGAGGAGACCGCCCCAGTCAAACTGCCCAGCACCCATTGTCCTCCGCCCGGATTCACGGGAATCGGAGTTAGGCCACAAACCAACGAAGGGTGGTATTTCACCAATGGCTCCACCGGGGCCGAAACCCCAGCTTCAAAGCCTCCCACCTATCCTACGCATCGGAAGTTCGTGACCAGTAGAAGCCTACAGTAAAGGTCCACGGGGTCTTTCCGTCTTGCTGCGGGGAGGCGGCATCTTCACCGCCACTACTATTTCACCGAGTCGGTCGCGGAGACAGTGTCCCAGTGATTACACCATTCATGCGCGTCGGAACTTACCCGACAAGGAACTTCGCTACCTTAGGACCGTCATAGTTACGGCCGCCATTGACCGGTGCTTAGGTCGTGAGCTTCGCCGAAGCTGACCCACTTCCGTGACATTCCGGCATTGGGCAGGTGTCACACTGTATACGTCCACTTGCGTGTTAGCACAGTGCTGTGTTTTTGATAAACAGTTCCCAGGACCTTTTCTCTGCGCCCTCTGTTTCCAGGAGGGCCCCCTTCTTGCGAACGTACGGGGTCAATTTGCCTAGTTCCTTCGCGACCGTTCTCTCGAGCGCCTTAGGTTATTCACCACGCGCACCTGTGTCAGTTATCGGTACGGGCCCCGCTTTGCCCCCGGAGCTTTTCTAGGAATCCTCGACACCAGCGTCGGCCTACGGCCTGGACATCTGACAGTCCCGCTGACTTAGAAGATCCGCACTCCGGTTCGATCTCCACGGGGGGGCCGGAATATTCACCGGCTGTCCATCGACTACGCC
>JBICIG010000048.1:0-17043 GCA_043101605.1 Phycisphaerales bacterium JB037 | reverse complement strand
CGGATCAAGAAATCTGATTCGGGGACCGGGCGGACACGGTGGAGCCCGGGATGCTCAACGGGCCGGGCGTGGACGCGACGAGGGCCTCGATCGCCGCCCGGATCGGCTGGGGGAGTTCGGCCCACCGGGCCACCAGCCGGGCCAGCCGGGGGTCATCGCTGGAAAGTGCGCCGGATTCTGCGCCATCGGTGGGCCAAATCGGCGTTTCCTCCGGGGATTCCGAGGGATGTTCAGACCCCCCTGGGGTCACTTGCTTGTTTTGCAGGGTTTCGCGGCGAGTCGCAGACCGCCGCGTAAGGCCCGCTCCCTGAACAGTCTTGCTTGGGCGTGGCGAGTTCCCGCGAATCGCTGAGGGTGGCTGCTGCGCTGGATGGCAGCGGGTGCATCGCGGCGCCCGACGCCATTTGGTGCGACCCCATTGCGTCGCGTGATGCGAGACCGAGATGCGAGGGTTGGGGCGCGGGGTTGAGGGCCGAGCCTTCGTGGGGGGAGCTTCGGCGAGATGGGGGTCAGGCTTCGGCGAGGCCTTCTCGGATCGCGAAGCGCATGAGCTCGGCGCGGGAGTCGAGGCCGAGTTTCTTGAGGAGGCGATCCTGGTGGCCGTCGATGGTCTTGGGGCTGCGCGAGAGCTGTCGGGCGATCTCGACGCGTGAGCGGCCGGTGCCGATCAGGCGGAGTACCTCGAGTTCGCGTGGGGTGAGTGACTGGAGCGGGACGGCGGGTGGGGTTGGCGGGGGCGGGGTTGACGGGCGTGTGGGAGCGATGTGGGTGCAGCGTTGGCGGACTTTGGGCCCCATGACGAAGGCGCCGGAGCGGCTGGTGGCGACCTGTCTGATCCCCTCGACGATGTCTTCGAGTTCGTCGCTCTTGGCGAAGTAGCCCCAGGCCTTGGCGCGGTAGGCGGCGGCGAGGTAGCCGTCGCGCACATGAGCGCTGAGGAAGACGAATCGCTGATCGGGGAGGGCGCGGCGCATGCGGTCGACGGCTTCGAAGACATCGGGGCCGGGCATCTCGATGTCTAGGATGACGACATCGGGGCGCAGGCGGGTGACTTCTTCGAGAAGGTCCTGGGCGGAAGGGAGGTAGCCGACGACGCCGATGCGGCCGTCGATGGCGAACTGAGCGCGGAGCCCCTGGACGAGGATCTCGTGGTCGTCGACGCAGAGGACGCGGATGTCGATGGAATCGGGTTGGCTCGCGTCGGCGGGACCGGACAGCAGGGAAGGGTCGATCCGGACGGGACGGGCGATTCGCGGCGTGGCTTTGGCCGGGCGGTCGTTCATGCGGTGGCTCCGGCGCTCGAGGCGATGGCGCGGGCGATGGCGCGGCGGAGTGCATCGAACTCTTCGGGGTCGGCGATGATCTGTGGGCGCAAGGCTTGCCACGCGTCGATCGAATCGGGCTCGGGGCGGCCGAGGAGGATGAGTTCACCGCGGGGTGCGCGGGTGCGCCAGAGGGCGATGCGCTGGAAGAGCGAATCCTGTGGTTCGACGATGAGGATGCGGGGGTTGCCGGTGTCGGTGAGGGAGGAGACGGCGATGCCGCCGGCTTCGAGCATCTGCCGCAGGAGCATGGCGACGCGATCGTCGCGGGCTTCGATGACGGCGAGGGCGGCGTCGTCGGCTGGGAGCGCGGCGTTTTTTTCGCAGGGTGGGACGGGGATGGCGAGTGTGACGGTGGCACCTTCGCCGGGCTCTGAGGCGATGTCGATGGTGCCGCCGACCTGGTGGACGATCTTCTGGACGAGCGCGAGCCCGAGGCCGGTGCCCATGCCGCGCGGTTTGGTGGTGAAGAAGAGGTCGAAGGCGCGGCGGCGGGTTTCCTCGGACATGCCGGTGCCGTTGTCGCGGACCTCGATGTGCAGCCGGGGCGAGCCTGGATCGGGGAGGAATGCGCGGATGCGGACCATGCCCGGGTGATCGGGGTGGCGGATGAGCGGCGCGAGTGCTTCGCCTGCGTTGACGAGGAGGTTGAGCATCGCCTGGGTCAGGGCGTGTGATGGGATGCAGGCCTCTGGCAGGTCGTGGTCGAACTCGGCGTCGACGCGCACCTGGCGCGGGACGGACTTGGTCAGAAGCGGGCCGACCTGGGACCACCACTCGGCGAGGTTGGTGGTCGAGGCCCAGCTGCCGCGGGCTTCGGGATCGAGGGCGAGGTAGTGGAGCCCGTCGGCGAGTTGCCCGAGGTAGGCGATGCTGTTGTCGATCGCCTCGATGTGCTCGAGTTCGGGCGTGCGAACCTCGGCGGTGCGGGTGGACTTTCGCAGCGCGTTGAGGTGGGCGCGGACGGGGAGAAGGACATTGCTCATGTCGTGCCCGAGCCCGGCGGCGAGGGTGCCGATGGATGCCATGCGGTCGGCGAGGCGGAGGCTGAGGTGCGCCTTTTCGAGCGCATCGCGCTGGCTGGCGACCTCGCTCTCGGCGCGGACGCGTTCGGTGTCGCGGTAGCGTTCGGCGGCGGCGTAGGCGCTCATATCGCGGATGACGCCGACGAAGAAGGGCTCGGCGGAGTCGGATGGGGCGGCGCGGGAGACGGCGAGTTCGATGGGGATCTCGGTGCCGTCGCGGTGCAGGGCGGTGAGGCGTCGCGGGTGACCGAGGATGCTGATGCGCCCGGTTCGCCGGTGGGCATCGAGGTAGCCGTCGTGGGCCGAGTGGTGCGGCTCGGGGATGAGCAGGTTGACATTGCGGCCGATGAGTTCGGCGGGCTTCCACCCGAGGGCGCGTTCGATCGAGTCGCTGGCCGAAAGGACGGTGCCGTGCTGGTCGATGGTGATGATCGGGTCGTGGCTGGCGGCAAGGGCGGCGCGGTCGTGCGCGGGGCCGGCGGTGAGCGGTTCGGCGGCATCGGGGCGGGCCGGCGCGTGCCGATCGTGCCGAGGGTGCGAGAGTGAGTCGCTTCCTTGTCGCCCGTCCATGAACTTATGTTACCCGCGGTGGGGGCCGGTCCGGGAGACCACGGCGCAATTGTGTCGGGGAGCGGCGGGCGGAGGAGGGCGCCGTGATCGAGGGGCGCGTCCGGGAACGGGGAAGTTTCCCGATGGTGCGGGGCCCGGGCGCGCGGCATGATTTGGTGGTTCGTTCGGCGAGTGTGTTCGGGACGGGAGGCGGCGATGAAGATCGTGCTGCGACCGGCGCTGAATCCGCGCGAAGAGATCGATGTGACCGAGGCGCTCGTCGCGGCGATCGCGGCGGAGTTGGCGCGTCGTTGTGGCGGGAATGACCAGTTGAACTGGCTTGAAGCCGAGCGGCATCTGCGGTGCATCGTCGGCGGAGAAGCACCGGGCGCGGAGTCGAAGGGCGGACCGCTGCGCCCGGGAGACCGCGTTGTTCGGCATGAGCGGCGGGGGGCGATGCGCGCAGCGCCCGTGCGGGAGGTCGCCCGGGGATGAGATGTGTTGTGAAAGAACCGAGCCATGCGGCAGGGAGACATGAGGATTCTGCTTGCGATCCGCGGCATGCGGGACAACCGCTCGCGCGAGAGGGTGGTCGAGTCGATCGGGCGGGTGACGGGTGTGCGGTCGGTGGTGGTCAGTCTGTTCCGGGCGGTGGCGATGGTTTCGTTCTCGCCGCCCTGCGAGGTGTCGGCGATCGTCGGAGCGGTGGTCGCCGCGGGATTTGAGGTGACGGTGATCGGAAGCGCCCGTGAGAACGGTGAGTCGGGCGTTGGAGATCCGGAGCCGAAGAGCCTCGGCCCCGGATCCGCGTAGCGAGCTTGGCGGTGGGTGCATGCCCGCCGGCTTGCTGCGCGGCCGGCTGAGTGAACCTGGACTTCGAGAGTCGATGACAAGGAGTTGAAGATGGCGGCGAAAGAGAATCAAGCGAAGATGGAAGCCGACCGGCTCACGCCGGAGGAGGTTCGGCGGCGGGCGTTCGAGATTTATGAGCGACGCAACGGCGGGGACGGCGACCCGCTCTCTGACTGGCTGCAGGCCGAACGAGAACTGATCGATTCAGGGCGTGAGCACTCGGGGCGGGTGGAGATCGAAACCAAACCCGAACGCCGGGTGCATGCCTGACGGACGCCCGCGCGGAGAACTTGAGAGGCGCTGCCGGCTCCGCGACTGAAGGCGGTCATCGCGGGGCGGTGGCGCGCGCCGAGTAAGGCGTGGAACGGCATGGACCGCCCGGGATGGGAACCGAATGGCAACGCGTTGGTTCGTGACGGTCAATGACAAGGAAGCCCGGCTGTACTCGTGTCACCCGGTGAGCCGTGGGCGGCTGCATGTGGACGAGGAGGGGCGTCTGGGCAACGGCTGGCGGGACCAGCACGAGCGCGGGCGTCCGAGTGCGCTCGGGCGGGGGCCGACCGCCAATGCCGCGCAGCACTTCGCGTCTGTCGGGCACGGGGAGGAGGAGGAGCGGCGGCGATTCGCGCGGGATGTGTCGTCGTGGCTGCGCGAGGCGTCGGATGATCGATCGTTCGGGCGTGTGTGCGTGTTTGCGTCGCCGAAGATGCTCGGGGAGCTTCGTCATGCGCTCGATGATGCGTCAGACTGGATCACGCTCGAGCAAACGGAGTTGGCGCACCTCTCTGAGGCGGACTTGGCCGAGCATCCGGCGGTGTTGCGGCATGTCGGGGTGTGAGGCGGATCAAGGCGACCACGCTGCAAGGACGGCGACAATTCGACGGGGCTCCGGAACGCTGGCCGGGGCCCTTCTTTCTTGCGCCGCGGTGGTGGGGGTATCCTCATCTCGGCATGCGGCGGGGGCTGGGACGGCGAGCGGGCGGGCGTGCGGGTGGGAGTTGGCGAGTTGGCAGAGGCGATCGTGAGCGAGTCTCGGCGGCCGGTGTTCGTCGCCGAGGGCGTGTCCAAGACCTACCGGGTCGGTGAGGTCGAGGTGCACGCGCTGCGTGGGGTGGATCTTGCGTTGTATCCCGGCGAGTTCGTGGTGTTGCTGGGGCCTTCGGGCAGCGGGAAGTCGACGCTTCTGAACATTCTGGGTGGGCTCGATGTGCCGTCGGGGGGGCGGGTGCGCTACCTCGATCAGGATCTGACCGCGTCGTCGGACGCGGCGCTGACGCGGTTCCGGCGGGAGCATGTCGGGTTCGTGTTCCAGTTCTACAACCTGATCCCGAGCCTGACGGCGCGGGAGAATGTCGAACTGGTGACGGACATCGTGCGTGAGCCGATGCCGGCGCGGGAGGCGCTCGGCGTCGTGGGGCTTGGGGACCGGGTCGATCACTTTCCGTCGCAGCTTTCGGGGGGGGAGCAGCAGCGTGTGGCGATCGCGCGGGCGATCGCCAAGCGGCCGGCGGTGCTGCTTTGCGACGAGCCGACCGGGGCGCTCGACGCGGCGACGGGGACGGTGGTGCTCGAGGCGATCCAGCGGGTGAACAGGGAGTTGGGCACGACGACGGCGGTGATCACGCACAACGCGGCGATCGCGGGGATGGCCGACCGGGTGGTGCGGCTTTCGGGGGGGGAGATCGCCGAGGTGCGGCGGAACACCGAGAAGCTCGATGCCAGGGATGTTTCCTGGTGAGGGCGCTCCACCGCAAGCTGCTGCGGGACCTGGCGCACCTGCGAGGGCAGGGGATCGCGATCGGTCTGGTGATGATGTGCGGCGTGGCGACTTTCGTCATGTCGGTGAGCATGCTCGACTCGCTCAAGGGCACGATCGATGCGTACTACGAGCGCAGCCGGTTCGCGCAGGTCTTTGCGCATCTCGAGCGGGCACCGCTGCGGCTGGTCGAGCGGATCGCGGCGATCCCGGGCGTGGCGTACGCGCAGCCGCGCATCGTGGAGCGCGTGCTTCTGGACATGCCCGGGCTGGCCGAGCCGGCGTCGGGGCGGATCGTGTCGATCCCCGACGACCCGCGGGCGGGGCTGAACCTCGTGCACCTGCGGACGGGGCGGTATCCGTCGCGCGCGAGTGCTCACGAGGTGCTGGTGAGCCAGCGGTTCGCCGAGGCGCACGGACTGCTGCCTGGGGACTCGGTGCGGGCGGTGCTCAACGGGCGGATGGAGTCGCTGCGGGTGGTGGGGACGGCGTTGTCGCCGGAGTTCGTGTACCTGATCAGCCCGGGCGGGGTGCTGCCGCAGCGGGATCGCTTCGGCGTGCTGTGGATGCACCGGGACGAGATGGAGGCCGCGTTCGACATGGACGGGGCGTTCAACGATCTGCTGCTGAGTTTGGCGCCTGGGGCGAACCGCGAGGAGGTGATCGATCGGGTCGACGCGCTCACCGAGCGCTACGGCGGGCTCGGGGCGTACGGGCGAGAGGACCAGTCGTCCAACGAGTTTCTCGAGAACGAGATCCGCGAGTTGCGGGGGATGGCGCTGATCGTGCCGACGATCTTTCTGGGGGTGTCGGCGTTCCTGCTGAACATCGCGCTGTCGCGGCTCGTGGACACGCAGCGGGAGCAGATCGCCACACTCAAGGCGATCGGGTACTCGACGCGGGAGATTGGGGTCCACTACCTGGGGTTTGCGCTGGTGATCACGGTGCTGGCGGCGGCGGCCGGATCGCTGGTGGGATCGCTGATGGGGCAGGGGCTGACGGGGATCTACATCGAGTTCTTCGACTTTCCGACCTTCGAGTATGTGCTGCGCTGGCGGGTGGTGCTGCTGGCGGTGCTGGTGAGCGGCGGGTCGTCGCTGCTGGGGGTGGCGCAGGCGGTGCGGTCGGCGGTGGGCCTGCCGCCGGCCGAGGCGATGCGTCCGAAGGCGCCGCCGTCGTTCCGCCCGACCGTGCTGGAGCGGCTCGGGCTGCATCGCGTCGTGCGTGTCGAGACGCGGATGGTGCTGCGGCAGCTCGAGCGGGCGCCCTTCCGCACGGGGCTGTCGATCGCGGGGATCGCGCTGGCGACGGCGGTGCTGGTCGTCGGGAGCTTCGGTGCCGATTCGTTCCAGTTCCTGCTCGATCATCAGTTCAACCGGGTGCAGCGGTACGACATCGATGTGGCGCTGATGCCGCAGACCGACGGGGCGGCGCTGTCGAGCATCGCGGGCTTGGCGGGGGTGCGTCGGGCGGAGCCGTATCGAGGGGTCGCGGTGCGGCTTCGGAACGGGCACCTCGAGCGTCGGCTGGGCATCATCGGGCTTGAGCGAGGCGACGGGCTGTTCCACCTGATCGACCTGCGCGGCGATCCGGTGGAACTGCCGCAGCGCGGGTTGGTGCTTGCGACCGTGCTCGGGGAGGTGCTGGGTGTGGAGGTCGGGGACCGCGTCAGGGTGGAGGTGTTGGAGGGTCGACGCCCGGTGTTCGAGACGCGGGTGGCGGGGTTCATCGACACGATGTCGGGCCTGTCGGCGTACATGCACCTTGACGAGCTGAACCGGCGGATGCGCGAGCCCGATGCCGTGAGCGGTGCGTACCTGCAGGCCGACTCGGCTCATATCGAAGAGCTGTACGCGGAGCTGAACGAGGCGCCGCGGGTGCTTGCGGTGAATGTGAAGTCGGCGGTGGTGGAGAACTTCCGGGAGACGATCCAGCGGAACATCGATCTGGCCCGGCCGTTCATGGTGGGGTTCTCGATGGTGATCGCGTTCGGGGTGGTCTATAACAGCGCCCGCATCTCGCTGGCCGAGCGGGGGCGCGACCTTGCGACGCTTCGGGTGCTCGGCTTCACGCGGCGGGAAGTGTCGGCGATCCAGCTCGGGGAGTTGGCGATTCTGACGATCGTCGCGATTCCGATCGGGCTGGTCGCGGGCTGGGGGCTGGCGTGGTACACGGCGCACGCCTCGGCCTCGGAGCTGATCCGGATTCCCTTCGTGATCCATCCTTCGACGCTGGCGTTCGCGGGGGTGGTGATCGCGGTGGCGTCGCTGGTCTCGGGATTGATCGTCCGCGGGCGGCTCGATCGATTGGATATGGTGTCGGTGCTCAAGTCCAGGGAGTAAGTCGTGGCGAGCCAAGGCATCCGGTGGCTGGTGGGAGTGGGTGTTGCGTTGGCGGCGGCCGGCGGGCTGGCGGCGGCGCTGTGGCCTCGCCCGGTCGCGGTGGATGCGGCGCCGGCGGTGGTCGATTCGATGCGGTTGACCGTGGACGAGGAGGGGAAGACGAGGATCCGCGAGCGGTATGTGGTGTCGAGCCCGCTGACCGGGCGGATCCGTCGCATCGCGCTCGATGCGGGGGATGAGGTGTTCGCCGATGCGACGGTGGTGGCGGTCCTGGAGCCGACCGATCCTTCGCTGCTGGACGCGCGGGCGGTGGCCGAGGCGGAGGCTCGGGTGCGTGCCGCCGAGGCGGCGGTGCGGAGGGCCGACGCGGCGCTGACCCGGGCGAATGCCGCGTACGATATCGCCGAGATCGAACTCGGTCGGGTGACCGAGGCTTTCCGGGACGGGGCGGCGACCGAACTGGAACGCGACCGGGCGAGGGCCGAGGAGCGGGCTGCGGGCGAGTCGCGGAGGGAGGCGGCGTTTTCAACGGAGATCGCGCGGTTCGAGTTGGAGGTGGCGCAGAGCGCGCTGCTCTATGCGCGCGGCGAGGTTGAACCCGGAGAGCGGGTTCGGTGGGAGGTCCCGTCGCCGATCGATGGCGTTGTGCTCCGCGTGTTCCGGGAGAGCGCGGCGGTGGTGGGGCCGGGGACGCCGCTGGTGGAGATCGGGGATCCGCGCGACCTGGAGATCGTCATCGATGTGCTCTCGACCGACGGCGTGAACATCGAGCCCGGGCAGCGTGTGATCATCACGCAGTGGGGCAAGCCCGAGCCGCTTGAGGCGGTGGTGCGGCTGGTCGAGCCGTCCGCGTTCACCAAGACCTCGGCGCTGGGCATCGAGGAGCAGCGCGTCAATGTCATTGCGGACTTCGTCTCTCCGCCGAGCGAGCGGGCGACGCTCGGCGACGGGTTCCGGGTCGAGGCGAGCATCGTGACCTGGGAGAGCGGCGAGGCGCTGGTGATCCCGAGCAGCGCGCTGTTCCGGGACGGGGATTCCTGGGCGGTGTTCGCCGTGGAGCGGGGCAGGGCGGCGCTGCGTCGGATCGAGGTCGGCGCGCAGAGCGAGCGGTTCGCGCAGGTCGTCGCGGGGCTCGAGCCGGGCGACCTCGTGGTGCCCTATCCCAGCGACCGGCTCGCCGACGGAATCCGTGTGCGGGTCCGGGTCGGGGATTGAGCCCGCGGGCGTGCGCGCGCCGGCAACGCTTCGAAGGCGGCGGAGCGCCGGCGGCCCGTTACGAGCAGCCCGCCACGAAGAGGTCGAGGTAGAAGAAGAAGTCGTCGCCGTCGCAGTCGGCGTCGGGCGAGCCGAAGGTGGGTTCGCTCGGGTCGGAGGACCCGGTGAGATCGCAGGTGCCAAGGTCCGTCGTCGCGAAGGCATCGAGGTAGAAGAAGAAGTCATCACCGTCGGCGTCGCCATCGGGAACACCGAAGGTCGGATCATTGGGATCGGAAGAGCCGGTGAGGTCGGCGGGGCAGGGGTCCGAGGGTGTGCAGGCGAGTCGTTCGGCGAGCGCGATGGTGCCGTAGGTGGGTTCGAGGTATTGCCCGCCCGCCCAGATCGTGCCGGAGGGGAGGGTGAAGGCGGTGCGGAACCACTCGTCTTCCTTGTCCGGGGCGGCGGGCATGACGGCCCACTCTTTGCCGTCGAACCGGAGGATGAGGTCGCGCGGGCTGCCGTTGTCCTCGGCCCAGGTGCCGAACGCGTAGACCTCGTTGGTGGATCGCGCGGTCACGGCCCGCAGTTCGCAGGAGCCCTCGGGGAAGATCGGGAGGTTGACCTGCGACCAGGAAGAGCCGTCGTAGTGGGCGATGAGCGGCTGGGTGCCCTCGTTGCCGACGAGGGTGTATCCCACGGCGTAGACATCATCGGCGGCAATGGCGAAGACATCGTTGAGGGCGGAGAAGAAGGGATTGCCGAAGGGGAAGTCGACGAGTGACCACTCGCTGCCGTTCCAGTGGACCATGTAGGTGCGCGGGCCGAAGGGATCGGTGGGCCCGGTCTGCTGGGCGTCGCCGACGCCCCAGACATCGTCGGCGCTGACGCCGTGCACGGCGCGGAAGTCGTTGTAGCTGCGTCCCCCGAGTTCTGCCAGCGGGGGGACGAATTCCTCGTTCCAGTCGGAGCCATCCCAGCGTGCGGCCAGCGCGATGCCTGCGGCGGCGGGGGGCGCGATGCCCCAGCGTCGCCCGCCGACGCCCCAGATGTCGTTGCCGATTCGCTCGGCGTCGTAGAACGCGCTGCCACCGGTGATGAACGGAGCGTTGATCTGGCTCCAGTTGCTGCCATCCCACCGGATCGCCAGCGATTGCGTGGCCCCGCCGGAGTCCGGGTTGTAGGAGCCGAGGGCGATGACATCGTCGGGTCCGAGGACGACGACGCCCCAGAGATCATTCCAGCCGCTGATGATCGAGGGACTCGGCGTGGGGGTCTGCGTCCAGGTCGAGCCGTCGAAATGGATGGCGAAGGTCTCGGTCTTGAAGTCCGCCTTCGTCGCTCGACCGACGGCCCACACATCGTCGTCGGCCAGCCCGTCGATGTCGTAGAGAAGATGGAGCCGGTCGGAGATGGAAGGAGTGGGGAAGAACTCCCAAGCGCAGGACGAGGGCTGGGCGAGAGCGCCGCCGCTGAGGGCGGAGAGCAGGGCGGCGGCGGGAATCGATGCGTGCTTCATCGTGGTTGGCTCCTTGTTCTTCCGATGGGAATTGCAAGGTGCGTGCCAGCGCAGCGATGCGCCGTGAAGTACCGGGGGGGGTGCGGGACGCGGCATGCCGGGCGGGAGTGGCCGGGGTTGGCCGAGTGCATCGGTTCGGCACGGCCAGCTTTGGCCAACGCGACGGATGATCACGGGCAGCCGACGACGAAGCGGTCGAGGTAGAGGAAGAAATCGTCGGCGTCGCAGTCGCCGTCGGGGTCGCCGAAGGTGGGGCTGTTGGGGTCGGCGGATCCGGTGAGATCGCAGATGCCGAGCGAGCCGGCGACGAAGGCGTCGAGGAAGTAGAAGAAGTCGTCGCTGTCGGCGATTCCGTTCGGCGTGCCGTAGGCGGGATCGTTGGGGTCGGCGCTGCCGGTGAGGTCGGCGGGGCATGGGGGCTGGAAGTCGTCGGGCGTGATGACGCCGTCGGCGTTGACATCGAAGAGGCTGAAGTTGGTGCCAAAGTTCGGGATGACGACGACGCCGTTGGCGGTTCCGTCGGCGTCGCTGGCGGTGCCGTCGCGTGCGGCGATTTCGGCGTCGAGGAGTTGCTGATCGGCGGTGAGGATCATGCCGTCGCCGTCGAAGTCGTTGGGCGTGCATTCGAAGCCGAGATCGGTCCAGACGTAGAGCGAATCCTGCGGGACGGTGTAGGAGGTTCCGATGAGGGCGTTGGCGTCCCAGTCGGCGGCGTCGAGGTCGTCGGCGGCTTCGCGGCCTTCGCGGCGCTCGATGAGCACCTGCGTGTCGGGAGGGACCCAGCCGTTGAGCCCGTCGGCACCGTCGATGACATCCTGGATCGCCTCCTCGACGCTCCAGTGGCTGAAGGGGCCGATCTCCGAATCGATGGGCTGCTCGGGCTCGCCGGTGAGGAGGGCGGCGCCCCGCATGGTGAGGGGGATGACGAGCGTGAGCGTGGTTTCGTCGCTGAGCGGGTCGTGGTGGAAGCGCATGTCGATGATGGGGTCGTAGAGCCCGAAGTCGCTGCCGCCGAAGACGGCGCTGGCGTCCTGGTAGCCGGCGGCGCGCTGAAAGAAGCGACCCCGGACGATCCAGGTCTCGCCCGGATCGAAGATGCCGTCGGCGTTGCCGGACTGGGAGACGATGGTGGTCTCGAAGCAGCCGCAGAGGACGATGGCGAAGTCCTCGCCGGAGCGTTCGTACTGGGGGGCGGAGAAGAAATCGGTGTCGTAGTCGTCGGCGGACTCGGCGGCGCGTTCGCCGACGGAGCTGTAGGGGCGGCCGCCGAAGCGTGCGGCGTTGGCGAGGTAGCGGAGTGTGGCGCCGCCGCCGAGCTGGCCGCCGGTGTCCTTGTCGCGATCGGTGTCGAACTCGACGAAGCCGAGCAAGGGCGTGGTGCCGAAGCGGAAGGGGTCCCAGGGCTGCCCGGCCAGACCCAGCGTGCCGGGCGGGTTGACGAGGCCGGCGAAGACGAGGTCGATGCGTGCGAGGTCGGCGTGCTCGCCCGGAACCACCGAGCCGGTGTAGGGATCGGTGTCAGCGGAGGGGGACTGCCAGCCGGTCTTGACGAGGCGGACGAGGTCGGGGAGAGCGGCGGGCACGGGGCCGTTGTTGCCGGCGTCGGTGCGGCGGAGCGTCGCGTCGCCGACGGGATCGGTGTAGAGCGAGCGTTGCGCGAACGCGGGGAAGGCGAGTCCGGCCGAGGCGATGAGCGGGATGAAGCGGGAGCGTTTCATCGCTGGGCGAGCTCCCGGATCATGTCTTCGAGTTGGTAGCGTTCGACGCGGTATCGGAAGCTGCTGCGCTGCATGCCGATGAGCCGAGCGGCGCGGGCGACATTGCCCCGCGTGTGCTCGAGCGCCTGGATCATCAGGGTCTTCTCGACTTCCTCGGCGGTGTGGACGCCGGCGTGGAAATCGAAGCGGAGGTCGGGGCCTGCGGGCTGGAGTCGGCGGGCCTGGGCGGGCGTGAGGCCGAGATCCTCGGCCGACACCGTGTCGCCGCGGGCGAGCAGGGCCGACCGCTGGATGACATTGACCAGTTCACGGACATTGCCGGGCCACGGGTAGCGGGCGAGCGCCGCCTCGGCGTCGTCGGCGAGGGAGAGCCCCGGGCGGTTGAAGCGCTTGCCGAACTGCGAGACGAGCTCGCGGGCGATGAGCACGGGATCGCGTTCTCGCTCGCGGAGCGGGGGGAGATCGATGGTGAAGGTGGCCAGGCGGAAATACAGGTCCTTGCGGAAGGCGCCGTCGTCGGCGCGGTCGGCGAGGTCCTGGTTGGTCGCGGCGATGATGCGGGCGCGGACGCGGCGCTCGCGCTGGTCGCCGACGCGTCGGTAGGTTCCCTGCTCGACAACGAGCAGGAGCTTGGACTGGAGCTCCACGGGCATCTCCCCGATCTCGTCGAGGAAGATGGTGCCTCCCTCGGCCATCTCGAAGAGCCCGGGCTTGGCGGCCTTGGCATCGGTGAAGGCGCCCTTCTCGTGCCCGAAGAGTTCGCTCTCGATGAGCGAGGCGGGCAGGGCCGAGCAGTTGACATGTACGAAGGGGGGGGACTGATCCGGGTCCGCCGCGTGGTCGTGGATATGGCGTGCGATGACACCCTTGCCGGTGCCGGTCTCGCCGAGGTTGAGGACGGTCGGGAGCCCGGCGTCGGTGGTGCCGGGCTCGGGGAGGGGCAGCGCGGCCAGCCGCTCGGCGAGTTCGACCGACTTCCTCCACGCGGTCGAGTCGCCGAGCGGGCGGCGGGTGCTGGCGCGCTGCCGATCGAGATGCTGGTAGAGCCGGAGCTGCGACGCGGTGCGACGCTGGTCGAGCCATCGCTCGACCTGGAGCGAGAGCTCGTCGAGGCGCAGCGGCTTCTGCAGGTAGTCGTCGGCGCCCTGACGCATCGCGCGGACGGCGTCCTCGATGCTGGCGTAGGCCGTGACGAGGACCATGACGCCCTCGTAGCCCGCGTGGCGGACTTCGGGCACGAACTCGAGGGCGCTCTCGTTGCCGAGGTTCACATCGCTGAGGATGAGGTCGGGCACCGTGCGTTCGAGGGCGGCACGGGCGTCGGGGAGGGAGGCGCACTCCTCGACGCGGTGCCCGGACTTCTTGAGCGTCCGCGCGATGGAGAAGCGGAGATCGTCTTCATCCTCGATGAGGAGAATTGTGGCCACCTGGCGCCTCGCTCTGGCCTTCTCTGGCCGCTCCCGGGTCGTCGGCTCGCGGGGCGGCGACGGGGGGGTGAAGGGGGAGTTGGATTGTAAATCGTGCTCCCGGCCCGGCGGAAGCACTGTTCTGGGCTTCCGCGGCAGGGTTGGCAGCGTTCTGGGCATCGACTTCGCCTCCGTGAGCACGAACGACCTGTCTCACCACTGCAAGGCCGATGCCAGTCCCGCTGGGCTTGGTGGTGAAGTAGGGGTCGAAGAGCCGCTCGCGCGCGTCGGCGGGGACTCCGGGCCCGGAATCGTGGATCTCGATCCACCACTGGTTCTCGGACGAACCGCAGCGGACCGCGACGGTGCTGCCGCGGGGCGACGCCTCGAACGCGTTGGAGAGGATCGCCGACAGCGCCTGTTCGAGATGCCCGGCGTCGAACGAGGCTTCGGCGGGGGCGTGCTCGAGGTCGACCTGCACGCGGAGCCCGACGCTCTCGGCGGCGGGGAGGTGCGCATCGATGACCTCGGTGAGCCAGGGGCGGGGCGCGAGGGAGCGCGGGGTGATGTCGGTGGGTGTGGTGGCGCGGAGGAGTTCGCGCATCCAGCCGTCGAACCGATCGACCGAGCGGATGATGCGGGTCTGGGTCTCCTTGATGTCCTCGTCGTCGGTGTCGGCGCGGGTGAGTTCGGCCAGGGAACGGATGCCCGACAGCGGGTTGCGGATGTTGTGGGCGAGTCGTCGGGTCATCTCGCCCATCGCGGCGAGGCGTTCGCGTTCGATGCGCTCACGCTGCATCTGCTCGATGAGTGCGGTCATGTGGTTGACCTCGGCGCCGAGCTGACCGAGTTCATCGGTGCCGGTGACGGGGACTCGGTGGGCCCAGTCGCCGCGGCCGATGCGATCGGCGGCGGCGCGGAGTTCGCGCACGGGGCGCACGACCCATCGGCGCACCAGCACCGCGCCGAGCGATGCGGCCAACGCGGTCATGACGAGGGTGATCGCGAGCGTGGAGATGAGGCGGTCGTGGAGGCGATCGGCGTAGTCGGACGCGATCTCGGCGTCGTTCAGGATGCGGGCCTCGATCCGCTCGATGAGTTCGTGGATCTGGAAGAGTTGGAGCCCGGCGTCCGGGGCATCGCCCGCGCCGGCGAGCCGGCGCTCGATGGAATCGAAGGTCTCGGCGAGGCGGGCGTCGAGGTTGTTGAACGCGAGCTGGCCGGCGCGGAGTTTCCAGGTGGGCAGGTCGCGGAGCGCTTCGAGCTGCTCGGCGGCGTGGGCGCGGAGCGTCCGCACCTCGGCGGCGGCGGCGTGGTCGAGCTCGAGTGGGGCGCGGTCGCCCCGGACGCCCTGGGGGTCGGGCCCGGCTGCTGGATCGTCGAAGCGGGGGGGGCCGAGCAGGACGGTGGCGAGTTGCTCGATGTCGCGTTTGATGCGGCCGAGCCCGCGCAGGGTCTCGGTCATGCTGACGAACGGGCGGGTGGTCTCGCGATCAAGCGTCGAGAACGACCAGAGCAGGATGGCCAGGCTGAGGGCGACGGCGGCGACCATGCCCCAAAGGAGCGCGCCGAACTTCGCCTGGATGGACCTGAAGGGAATCCGCAAGCGCCTTCCTCAACGGACAGGCTGGAATCCCCACCGCCCGGTCTTGAGTGGCGTGGCGGTGCCTTCAACATGCCCGTCGATGAACGCGATGTTCAGCGAGCCGGCGTGACGCATCCCCGGGAACCAGTAGCGGTCGTTGGCGAATGCGGCGGTGCTGTCGAGGGAAGGCCCGGAAAAGACGGGGCTGACGCCTCGGTCGGTCGCGGCGCGGCCGTCAACATCCCAGACGAGAGGGACATCGCCGGTCTCGATGATGCGGCTGGTGAGCTGGATGCGTTGGAGGCGAGTGCGGCCGGCTCGTTCCACCTCGCCGACATGCAGGCGGACATTGAACCCGTAGGAGACTTCCTCGGGGGGCCCGACGCCGCCGCTGGAACACGGGACGGCGCGCCGGAGAACGACCTCGCCGGTCTGCTCGGGGCAGCGGAGGGGATCGTTGCCCTGCTCGTCTGGCATGCGCACTTCGTTGACGCCGCCCCAACTCCAGAACTCGTCGATGCGGTACTGGGCTTCCTGAAAGGTTTCGAGCCGGAAGCGGTTGGCGCCGAGTTGGGCGTCGTCGCCGCGATCGCCGTGGAGCTGATCGTCGGCGAAGATGGAGAAATCGAACGCGATGGCGCGGAGGCCCATCTGGCACTTGAACGAGCGGGCGCTGGACATGGTGCCGGCGAGCCCGGGCAGCGCGAGCGCGAGCAGCGTCGCGATGATCGCGATGACCAGGAGCAACTCGACGAGGGTGAATCCCCGCCGACCGGATGGGCTGTGGGCTCGGAGTCGCATGTTCCTCTTCGTGGCCGCCGACTCGGCGGGCGCATGTTCCTGCCGGTGAGAGTGTAACGGGGTTCGAGGCAAGTGGACCGGCGGCAAGGCCGCTCGATGCAGAAACACTGTCTGCCGGTGCAGATGGCGACAGTATTGGCCAGTTCAGGCTCGGTTGTGTCGTTGGTGCGGGGGCCCAGAAAGGCCGAACGCCCCGCTTCTGGATGAGGCGGGGCGGCCGGGTCTTGTCGAACCCGTGGTAGGGGTTCTCGGGCGGGATGGTCAGTTCTTGGGGCGGAAGGACCCCGAGAGCGGGCCGACGGTCAGAGTGTCGCCGTCGCGGATCTGGGGGACATCGCCCTGCTTGCCCGGGTCGTCGGTGACGGTCTGGCGAGCGAAACGGCCGCGACCGAAGTCGTTGACGACGATGGTGCCGATCTGCGTGCCGTTGAGGAGCACGGGGTACTCGGCGCCGGGGGTGGCGCGCTCGATCTGCACCTGGATGCGGCGGACGATGTTGCCGCGGCGGGTTCGCTCGCGGTAATCGCCCTTGGCCTTGCCCTCCCGCCCGCGGGCGACGGCGCGGAAGCGGACCTCGTCCTTCTTGGCACGCTTCATGGTGACGGCGGCGTTCGTGCCGGCATCGGCGGTCGGGGTGATCGGGGTGAGGGCCGCGAGCATGAACGCGGCGACGATCGAAACGAGAAGGCTGATACGAAACATGATGAACTCCTTTGGACTGAGGGTTGGCGGCTGACGGTCAGCCGCCTGGTGTGAGGTGCAGGAGTGATTGCAAGGAGCGTGCCGGGGCGTGGGCCGCGTCCACAGGGCCGGGAGCGGGATCGGGCGGTGGCTCGCGGGCCAGTGCGAGCCGCGCCACCCGCGGCCAGGCGCGGCTCGCACTGGCCCGCGAGCCACCGCCCGATCCCGCTCCCGGCCCTGTGGACGCGGCCCACGCCCCGGCACGCTCCTTGCAATCACTCCTGCACCTCACA
>JBICIG010000047.1:0-4311 GCA_043101605.1 Phycisphaerales bacterium JB037 | reverse complement strand
GTCCTGGTGGTAGGCCTCGGCGATGTGGAACTTCTTGAGCGGCTCGAGGGTCGTGACGATCGGGCGGTTGAAGACGCCCGACTCGTTGAGATCGGCGATCATGGCCTCGGCGAGTTGGCGCTGCTCCTCGTTGGCATAGAAGATGGCGCTGCGGTACTGCGGGCCGATGTCGGCACCCTGGCGGTTGAGCGTGGTCGGGTCGTGGGTGGCGAAGTGGACTTGGAGGAGGGTGGCGTAGTCGAGCTTGCGGGGGTCGTAGAAGATCTCGACAGCTTCGGCGTGCCCGGTGGTTCCGGTGGTGACCGCCTTGTATTCGGCAGGGCCCGAGCCTCCGGTGTACCCGGAGACGACCTCGTAGACGCCCTCGAGTTCCTCGAAGACGGCTTCGACGCACCAGAAGCACCCGCCGGCGAAGACGGCGGTCTCCAGTTCGCCGAGCGAGGCGAGGTCGGAGTTCTCGGTGAAGGCGAGGGACTCGCTGTTGAGGCAGAAGCGGAGCCCGGTCGGGCGGGGGCCGTCGGGGAAGACATGCCCGAGGTGGCCGTCGCAGCGGGCGCAGGTGATCTCGGTACGGACCATGCCGTGGGAGCGGTCGATGGTCTCGACAACATTGGTCTTGGCGATGGGCTGGAAGAAGCTGGGCCAGCCGGTGCCGGAGTTGAACTTGGAGTCCGAGGAGAAGAGGGGGAGCCCGCAGCCGACGCAGGCGTAGACGCCTTCCTTCTTGTTGTCGAGGAGGGTGCCGCAGAACGCGGGCTCGGTGCCGTCGTTGCGGAGGATGCGGTACTGCTCGGGGGTGAGGCGGGCCTGCCATTCCTTGTCGGAGAGTTGGAGACGGGGCATGGCGACCGGGCCGATCAGTTCGCCCTTCGAGTTGAACACATGGACCTTGACCATGTCGGGGTTCTCCGGGGTTTGCGGCGGGGCCGAGCCGGCGTGGCTGGCCAGGGCGAGGAGGGCGGCCGGGACGGCAAGGACGATCGCCAGAGCGATGCTTCGCAGGGACATCAGGACTTCCTCCTGCCGGGGCACGGCCCCGCGGGTGAGAACGACCACGGATCGCCCGGTGCCGCGGGAACAAGTCCTGAGGGAACTGCGGGCGGCGGGACGGTATTCCTGGAAGGGTTCGGGCGGGCGGTTGGGGCGGATGCGGGGGGTGTGAGAGCGGTGCGATGGCCTCGGCGGGGTTGGCGCCGGAGGCTCGCGGGGGTTGGCGGCTGTGGATTGGACGAGTGCGGCCCGGAAGCGCTATCCTGCCCACCTGCCGGAGAGGTGGCAGAGTGGTTGAATGCGCTGGTCTCGAAAACCAGTAGTCCCTTCGGGGGCTCGGGGGTTCGAATCCCCCCCTCTCCGCTTTCCTGATTGATATGCGTTTCGGTGCCGTCGGCGCCGCTGCGGATTTCTGCGGATTCCCCGGCGATTTCAGGGTGATTGAGCGAGGACAGAGGTCTCCGGAGACGGACCGAGCACCGCGGATTCCAGGCCGGATCGGCCCGGTGTCTCCGGCGCGATTTTTTGAGGGTCAGTTCGCCCTCCGGGGCGTGGCTGGGTGCGGGGTCCTCGCGGGACCCCGGATGTCCTCCGCTCCGGAGATGCCGCCGGCGGACCGCTCAGACATCAGAGCCCATGCCGAGGAAACGGGCCTGCTTCTGCCAATCCAGATGCTCAGCGGTTTCCAGCAGAGTCGTCAGCGACACGCGGGTGCCGAGTGTGCCGGTGAGGGCGCGGCGGAGGATCTCGGGGCTCAGTTGGGTGAGGGGCAGCAGTCGGCGGATCGACCGCGTCGTGAGTCCGAGTTCCTCGGCGAGTCGTTCGAGCGGTTGACCGGAACTCAGCAGTCGCTCGTGCCAGGCGAACGCCCGGCCGATCGCATGGGCGATGTGGGACTTCGGTTCCGGCTCTGAGGGCAGCACGAGATCGCTGCCTTCGGGCGTGAGGATGGCCCGCTTGCCGTCGAGCTTCTTGATCGCGATGTCGACCGAAAGTGTGATGATCCCGTTCCCTTCCGCGACGGTTGGCGCGCGTGCGCAGTGCCGTCCTGAAGTCGGCGGAGGGGTGGTCTTCCCTTGCAGAGACTCCTCACGGAGTTCTGCGACCTTGCGGGCTGACAGCCGGACGATCAGTGAACTCAGCCCGAGCGTGACGCTCTCGATGAGCTCCCGCAACCGGTGGTCGCGCACTTCCGCGGGCTGGGAGTCGAGCCCGCAGTTCCCCAGGTAGTCAAAGACGATCGCGCGAACAAGGTCGTCGAGGTGGTTGGCGTTGATGGTCTTGATCGGGCAGGTCTTGAATCCGTGCCTGATCGCTCCCTGGCTGATGTAGTACCGGATCAGTCGTTTGCCGCCCTTGGCCGGCCGGTGTACGGATGTCGGGCTCATCGCGTGGCCCTCGTCGGTCCGGAGCTTGCCCTTGAGCAGGTGCGGGTGCGTCCAGCGATGAAGGCTCTTGCGATCGCGCGAGTCGATCTTCTCGCGAACGGCATCCCATGTTTCCTGATCGATGATCGGCTCGTGCCGACCTTCGTAGATCTCGGTGGTGCCGCCCCGGGTGTGCGTGACCTTCCCGAGATACACCGGATTGGTCAGGATCGAGTGGATGTACTTCTGCGAGAGTCTCCGTCCCCCATGCCAGCGCCCGGTGCTGCTCCTCCACTTCTTGGTCGAATGGCCCAGTTCGTTGAGACGCTCGGCGACCTCGACGAAGGATGGCGTGCCTCTGAACCGCTCGAAGATCGACCTGACAAGCTCGGCTTCCTCTGGAATGATGTAGAGGCCGCGCGGCTCGCCCTCGGTCTGGAGCCGGTAGCCGAGCGGTGGCTGGCCGCAGACCCAGTAGCCCTGCTTCTTCGTCGCGGCGATCTTGTCACGGATGCGCTCTCCGGCGACCTCACGCTCGAACTGTGCGAAGCTGAGCAGCATGTTCAGCGTGAGGCGACCCATGGAGTTCGTGGTGTTGAACTGCTGGGTGACCGACACGAACGAGGCCCCGCAGGCATCGAAGACCTCCATCAGGGATGCGAAGTCGCTCAGCGATCGGCTGAGCCGATCGACCTTGTAGACGACCACTGCATCGATCCGGCCGCGCCGGAGATCGTTCATCAGCCGTTCGAGCGCCGGGCGTTTGATCGTGCCCCCGGAGTATCCGCCGTCGTCGTAGCGATCGTCGAGCGCCCGCCATCCCTCGTGCCGCTGGCTCCGGATGTAGTCCAGCGCGGCCTGCCGCTGGGCCTCGAGCGAGTTGAAGGCCTGGTCCAGTCCCTCTTCGCTGCTCTTGCGTGTGTAGATCGCGCAGCGGATCGGTTTCATGATGCTTCCCTCACGCGGTCGAGCCCGAAGAAGCGAGGCCCCGACCAGCGGGCACCGGTGATCTCTCGTGCGATCTCGGAAAGGCTGGCGTAGTCGCGATCGTCGTACCGGAATCCCGTGCTGGTGACGGCGACTCGGTGTTCCCGGCCGCGCCAGGTCCGGATGAGCGTCGAGCCGGGCTGGAGCCGGGTGGCTGAACGGCGCTTCTGTGGTCTGGCCCGGGAGTCGCTGGCGGCGCTGCGTGTGGCGCGGGCGAGGAGTCGGCGGGTTTCCGAGTCGAGCCCACCTGTTTCGCGAGCCTGCATGCGCCAGGCGATCTCGCGGAGCAGGATCCGCTTGAGCGTGGGCGGCCGGCCGGGCAGGCGGAGTTCGTGCCACAGGGCATGCAGACGCGGCAGGGTCAGACCGGGCAGGCTGTCGGGCTCGATTCTGGGGGTGTTCATGACGGCCCATACAGCCATGACAGGCCCGGCAGAGCAAGTCGGATCCCGCCGGATTGTGGAGAATTTCAACGGTCTCGGGCCCGTTGCCTCAGAATGCCGATTGGCCCCCTGTCGCGGTCGTGGGCAAGGGACGCCCCGGCCGCTGGGGAGCGTCGAGGTCCAAGGTGACCCACGGTCCGTGAAACCGGTCCCGGTCCACGCGGCGTCGAAACCCCGCATCATCGATGAGCCAGCTCTGGTCTTCTTCATCCATGCTGAGGGTGACCGATTGTCGCGATCCGGTCCGCTCGCAGCCGCCGGGCGGATTGCCCTGCCGGTGGCGATCGAACCACGCCCAGCCATGGACCGCCCGCAGCCGCATCAGTTCCTCAAACGATTCCCGCTCGGGCCAAAGCAGCCGCGCACCGGCACACAGCGCGTCTTGATGCTCCCGGAGGTAGCGCTGGGCCGCCGCGACGCCGGTGTCGCCCTCGAACTGAATCCGCCCGGCGTGGATCGCCTCCCACGCAAACCACTTCTCGAAGTGATCCGGATAGCGTGCGATCGCCGGGAAGAACCGCTGC
>JBICIG010000046.1:0-6453 GCA_043101605.1 Phycisphaerales bacterium JB037 | reverse complement strand
AATGGGCAATGGGCAATGGGATTCTGCTTGAGGCGAATCGGGACACGGGAGAGCACCTGTCATGACTTTGCATGATCCGAGGGCGTACACGCGGCGGGCGTTTCTTTCGCGGGGCGTGGCGATGGCGTCGGCGTCGCTGAGCGTGCCGGCGTTCCTGAACGCGTCGGCCTTCGGGCTGCCCTTTGCCGCGCCGGACATGAGCTCCATTCCGGGCGTGCCCGAGGACCATGTGCTCGTGGTGGTGCAACTCTCGGGGGGGAACGACGGGCTGAACACGGTGATCCCGTACGGCGACCCGGCGTACTACCGGGCGAGACCGGGGATCGGGCTGCGCGAGAACACGGTGCTGCGCGTATCGGAGCCGTTGGGGCTGGGCGTGCATCCTTCGATGACGGGGCTCAAGGAGCTCTACGACGACGGGATGTGCACGATCGTGCAGGGGGTGGGGTATCCGAACCCGAACCGCTCGCACTTCATGTCGATGGACATCTGGCACACCGCCGACACGGACGCGACGGGCGACGGGTGGCTCGGCCGGTACTTCGACAGCCAGTGCTGCGGGTACGGCGCCGGCGAGAGCGGGACCGACGACGGGTCGATGAACCCGGGCATCGCGATCGGGCGCGAGGCGCCGCTGGCGATGCAGGGGAGCAAGGTCAAGCCGATCGCGTTCGAGACGCCCGAGTTGTTCACCTGGACGGGAAAGGGCGTGCACGATTCGCTGTCGCAGCCGTACCACGAACTGATCGAGCGCGAGCGCGAGCCGCTGGCGGGGGGCTCGAACACCGACTTCCTGATGCGCACGGCGATGGACGCGCAGGTTTCGAGCGAGATGATCCGCAAGGCGGTCGAGCGGCGCCCGAGCGTGCAGTATCCCAACACGCCGATCGGTCAGCAGATGTCGATGATCGCGAGCATGATCGCCGCGGGGCTCAAGACGCGGGTCTATTACGCGTCTCACGGCGGGTTCGACACGCACGCGGGGCAGGGCGGGCAGTACGGGAACCACGCCCGGCTGCTCGAGCAGTTCGCGTCGGCGGTGCGCGCGTTCTACGCCGACCTGCGCGAGCAGGAGAACCAGGGGCGCGTGCTGACGATGAGCTTCAGCGAGTTCGGGCGGCGCGTCGGGCAGAACGCCTCGGGCGGGACCGATCACGGGACGGCGGCCCCGATGTTCCTCTTCGGGCCGATGGTCCGCGCGGGGATCCACGGGCGGCATCCGTCGCTGACCGACCTCGACAACGGGGATCTGAAGTTCAACACCGACTTCCGCACGGTCTACGCGGCGATTCTCGAGGAATGGCTGGCGGCGGACTCCAAGAAGATCCTCGGCGGGTCGTACCGCCCGGCGAAGGTGCTGAACCTGCGGGGCTGAGCGAGGATCGGCGAGCGCACGGATTCGGGCACGCAGCGGGCGTCACTCGTCGCGGTCCCAGATCAGCTTGGGCGGTCGGCGGGGGGTCGCGAAGTCCGGGCGGACATCGCGCTGCTCGAACGGGATCAGATCGCGCACGCTCAGCCCGATGTCGAGGAGTTTCCAGACGCGGCCGCACTCGGGGCAGCGGACCTGGGCGTCGGCGGGATCGGGCGCGCCGATCGCGCGCGACTCCACCGGGAGCCCGAGCAGGCTCTGGCGGCATTTTCGGCAGCGCACCCGCCCCACTTCCCGGAGCATCGCCCGCCACAGCAGCTGATCGCGGATGAGCCAGTCGGCCAGCGATGCGGCGAGCACGGGGCCGATCACGAGCAGCCCGAAGCGGAAGAGGTCGGCAGCGGGAGAAATCACGACGCGGAGCGGATCGGACCCCGACGCGAGAAGGGTTGCGGTGACCGCGGCGAGCCAGAGAGCGGCGGCGGAGAACGCGAGGATCGTGCGCACGCCGTAGAGATTGGGTGTGTCGTCGCGGACGCGATCGAGGACGCGCTCGCACTGCTCGAGGCTGACGCCGTCGAACTCCGGCAGGGCGCGGTAGGGCTTGGTGAAGGGCACGCGCATGGGGGGTCCCGTGCGTCGGAGGATCAGTCCTCAGGAGGGAGGTCGGCGTCGGGCGGCTCGGAGAGGTCGTCGGGCTCGGTGGGATCCGCCTGTTCGGGACCGGCGGGTTCCTGCGGCTCGCCCATGTACTGATTGAGCATGCCGGTGCGGCCGGCGCCCGCGCCGACGGGGGGGGCCCCGGCCATCTCCGAGCCCTTGTCGAGCGAGACATTGATCGCCCAGAGGATCGCGAAGATCCCGGTGACGGGGAGGATGAATGCAAAGAAGGTCACCCAGTTCTTGCTGATGGTGACCCTCTTGGGGGGCTTGGGTTTCTGATCCTGGGCGCGTGTCATGGGGGTGCCCAAGGGTACGCCCGCGGCGTCGGGTTGGATTCGCGGGCGGGCCCGGCTTCGGCCGGGCTCAGCTTCGGGCGTCGGTGTAGAGCTCGGCGACGCGGGGCCAGTTGACGACATTCCAGAAAGCGGAGATGTAGTCCGGGCGGCGGTTCTGGTAGTTGAGGTAGTAGGCGTGCTCCCAAACATCGAGCCCGAGGATGGGGGTGTGCCCCTTGCCGAGCCCGCCGAACTTCTCGGGCATCATCGGGTTGTCCTGGTTGGCGGTGCTGGTGACATGGAGCGAGCCGTCGGGGGCGACGCAGAGCCATGCCCAGCCCGAGCCGAAGCGATTGGCGGCGGCGTCGGCGAACTTGTCCTTGAACGCGTCGAAGGACCCGAATGCCTTGTCGATGGCGGCGGCGAGATCGCCCGAGGGCTTGCCGCCGGCGTTGGGGGCGAGGACCTGCCAGAACAGGGAGTGGTTGGCGTGCCCGCCGGCGGTGTTGCGGAGGGCGGTCTGCTTGGCTTCGGGGAGTTTGTCGAGGTTGGCGATGATCTCGCCGACGGGCTTGGTCGCCCAGTCCGTGCCCTCAAGGGCGGCGTTGGCCTTGGAGACATACGCGGCGTGGTGCTTGCCGTGGTGGATCTCCATGGTGCGGGCGTCGATGTGGGGCTCGAGGGCGTCGAAGGCGTACGGGAGGTCGGGAAGGGTCAGGGGCATGGATCTCTCCTTCGGTCAGGGGGTTGGGAGTGCGGGTTGCAAGGAGCGCCAGGCCGCGTTGCCGCGGGCGGAGCGCGTGAAAGCGGATGATGCTGTGGTGCTTTGGAGGTGTTGCGGATTGGGGATGGACGGTGGGCAAAACCCCCCAATCATCACCCGAGCGGGGGAGACAGGGGCCGACATAGGGGTCAAAACGGGCACCTTCAAGCGATCGCCTCGAAAAGTCCGAAGCATGGGGTTGCCTTCCAGCGTGCAGGATGTACGCTGGTGGGCCCGGCGCAGCCCGCGAAGGGACCGCGGTTGTCGCATTATCGGGACTATAGGGCCGGGATCGGACCGGTCAACGGGAGCGCCCCGGAGGTCCTGTGGAGGGCCGGGAGGGGCGATCGGGTCGGGCAGGGATGCTCCGCGGGCGGCGGACGGACAGGCGTTCCGAACTTGCGGAAGTTCCATCTGAGCGGCGTCAGAACCCAAGGCGGGGTGCGGCGTACAAGTGAAGATCGGGCAGAGCTTTGTCGGCCTGCCCGGGGTTTTGTGCCGACTCCGTCGGCGGTGGGAAGGCCCATCGGCGGTGGGTGACGGCGGACGGGTTGGGGTCGGCGGCTGGGCCGGCTCCCGCACAGATCAGTTGAATCACGGGGAACAAGATCCGGACAAGGCCGGTTCAAAAGGTTTCTACGCGATCATCCAGGACGGTCTTAGAGACGAAGGCAACCAGGACATGGTGATGGCACATATTCAGAACAAGAGCCCGATGCCTCTCGAGCAGAGCAGGCTGCGCGGCCGGCGGCGCGGTTCGACCGGGTCGGCGGCGGCCAAGGGCGAGGGGCGTCGCACGGTGATGCGTCGCCTGAGCACTGAGGACCAGCGTCTGCTGGACCACCTGCTCACGCACGAGATGGACTACATCGACTCGGAGGTCTTCTACGAGAAGGACGCCGAGCAGTCGATCTACGCGGACGCTCCGGACATCGCCAAGCCGGACACGACCTGGTACCACCCGGTCATGGACGACCTGTCGGCGTCGCGTTCGACGCGGACGGTCAAATCGGCCCAGCAGGTGATCCTGACCGGTGCCGAGGAGCGGGTGCTGTTCCATCAGTTCAATTACGCCCGGCACCGGGTCTGGAAGCTCCAGCAGGAAGTCTGGGCGAGCGCGAGCAAGCAGCCCACGCCCGAGCAGACCGAGGAGATCCTCCGGTGGTACCGGCTGGCCGACCGGATCCGCGAACAGATCGCCGAGACGAACCTCGCGCTGGTGCTGGCGATGGCCAAGCGGACGCGGATGAGCGAGGTCGACTTTGCCGACCTGGTCAGCGAGGGCAACATGGCCCTGCTGCGGGCGGTGGACAAGTTTGATGCCGGCCGCGGGTACAAGTTCTCGACCTACGCCTGCCGGGCGATTCTCAAGGCGTTCAGCCGCCAGGGGATGAAGCTCAGCAAGTATCGCCAGCGGTTCCCGACCGATTTCGACCCGAAGCTCGAGAAGTCGAACTACCTCGAGACGAAGCGGGCGGACTTCGAGAAGGACGCCGCGGAAGAGGTCAAGCGGATCGTGCTCGAGAATCGGGCGGACCTGAGCGATGTGGAGCGGACGGTGATCGAGCACCGTTTCAACCTGCGTCACGACGGGGAGCCGGGCGGCGAGAATGAGAAGCCCATGACGCTCGAGCAGGTCGGGCAGATCATCGGCGTGACCAAGGAGCGGGTGCGTCAGATCCAGAACAAGGCGATGGAGAAGATCCGGCTGCAGCTCGAGGACAACTTCCTCGGGACCGAGCGTGAAGGCTCGACGCCGGAGTCGGCCGAAGCCGGCGCGAACTGAGGCGCCCCGACATTCCCCCACCACCACCGCAGGCCCGGCTCGTCGCCGGGCCTGTTTCGTTGGGTCGGGCAGCGGGGCCGGCCACGGGAACCCCGGGGCGCGGGGGTGCGAATCGGAGGGTTCGGGCCGACACCCAAGAAGGTCCCCGGATTCTCGGACCGAGGCGCTCGGCGAGGTGACCGCCCGATGCCGCGGACGGGTCGGGAAGGCTAGTGTTGGCGCGGCCGGGGGTGCGGGCGGTCGGCCGAGCGGGTACAACCCTTGGCCCGGGCGGAGCCCGGAACAGAGCGAGGTGATCGAAACGATGAGTCTGTCCACCGAAGTCCACACCGACGCGAGCCACACGGGGCATGTCGCGTTCGTCGCCGGCGGCAAGCGGGACCCGCATGCGACGCGGCTGGGGAAGTTCCTGCAGGCGTGCATCAAGGTCTCGGCGTCGGACCTGATCATGAAAGCGGGGCAGCCGCCCAAGCTCCGCGTGCGCGGCGCGCTCAAGCCTCTGGACACCCCGCCGATCACGGCCGAGGAGTTTCTGGAGATCGCCAAGGCGACGCTGACCGACGAGCAGTTCGAGGACCTGCACAAGTTCGGGTCGGTGGACTTCGCGTACGACTACGACGAGAAGAACCGCTTCCGCGTGAACCTGTTCCAGGCGCGAGGGAAGCTGGCGATCGCGGCGCGTCTGATCACGAGCAACATTCTGCCGTTCGACGGGCTGTACCTGCCGCCGATCATGGCGGACATCGCGATGCAGCCGCAGGGGATCGTTTTGCTGTGCGGCGTGACGGGGTCGGGCAAGTCGACGACGATCGCGTCGATGCTGGACTATGTGAACCAGCGGAAGCCGGTGCACATCGTGACGATCGAGGACCCGATCGAGTACATCTTCGAGGACAAGGTCGCGACGATCAACCAGCGAGAGATCGGGATCGACTGCTTGGACTTCAAGATCGCGCTGCGGGCGCTGGTGCGTGAGAACCCGGACATCGTGCTGGTGGGCGAGATGCGTGACTCGGAGACCTTCGAGGCGGCGCTGATGGCGGCCGAGACGGGGCACCTGGTGTACGGGACGATCCACGCGTCGAGCACGACGCAGACCTTCAGCCGCATCTACGGGCTCTTCCCGGCCGAGGAAGTCGAGCAGGTGCGGAAGATTCTCGGGTACCAGATGCGTGCGTTCGTGTATCAGAAGCTTCTGCCGACGCTGCACGAGAACATCCACCGCATCCCGGCGATCGAGATCCTGATCAACAACACGGTCGTCCAGAAGCACATTCTGGAGGGTCGCGAGGGCGAGCTGCGGGAGTATCTCAAGACGGTCGAGGCGCGGCAGTCGGGGATGACCGACTTCAACGACTCGCTTGTGAAGCTGGTCGAGGAGGAATACATTCACATGCGTGTGGCGCTGGAGGCGTCGCCGAATGTGGACGAGCTCCAGATGAAGCTCAAGAAGCTCGGCTGACCGGGGTTTGACCGGGAAGCCGAGAGGCCCCGGCCGCCCCCGTCGCGGGGTGGATAGCGCGAGGACCAGACGCGGTGGACACATTGCACATGCTGACGGATGGGCCCGTCGGGTCGGTTGGCCTGACGCTGG
>JBICIG010000045.1:0-41939 GCA_043101605.1 Phycisphaerales bacterium JB037 | reverse complement strand
CCATCACCAGCCCGGCCGGCTCGCAGATCTCGGCGCAGCGCTTGAGACACTCGATCGCGTTGGCGGTCTGGTAGGCCATGTCGACGCGGTGGTTGATCGCGTCGAGCAGCACCGTGCACCACTTGGCGTTGACGCGCTTGGCGATCTCGACGGCGTTGCGCATGTTCCCCGCCAGCCGGTCGCCCACCTCGCGCCAGGGCTTGACGAAGGTGTGCTCGCCCCAGTGCGCGCTGGCGACGAAGACGCCCATGGTCAGCCCCACGCGCTCCATCGTCTGGGCCATGCGTCGCTGGAGGTCGTGGTCGCGCCCGCCCATGCCGTTGTCCTCGAACGCCGTGAAACCGGCGTCGGCCATGAACTCGAGCTGCGCGATCGGGTCGTCGCCCGCGTGGTGGCGGAACATGCCAAGGTGGGGTGCAAAGTGCATCGAGAACTTCTCGCCGCGCGCCGAGCTCTTCCCGCCCGTCGCGGTCGAGCCGCGGGCGACCCCCGCCCCGATCGCGCCGAGCCCGAGACCCGCCCCGGCGGCTGCGAGAAACTCCCTGCGGTCCGTCGTCATCGCGTTCCCTCTCCGGTGTGAAGCGGCGACGCGCCCGGCGCGTGCCGCGTGCGTGTGTTCAGATCAGCGGCGTGCGCCCGGGCGTCGGGACGGGGCGCATCTCCAGATCACCGAACTCGTATCGCGCTGGCGCGAGGTCGAGCTGGCTGTTCATCGCCTGCTCCCAGGTCACTTCCTTGCCCGTGTAGGCGCTCATCCGTCCCATGATCGCCGTCAGCGTGCTCTCTGCGGTGCGCCTGGCTTCGTTCAGCCCGCTGCCGCTCTCGATCGCGGCGATCAGGTTGCGGTGCTCCTGCACATACGGGTTCTCGTTGGGCTGATCGAACCGCCACCCGCCCGGGCCCTCGACCTGGGCAAAGCCCGGCCGCGTGCGCATCACGCCCTTGGAGCCGGTGATCGCCTCCTCGACCCTGCTCTGGCACCCGTCGATCTGGCGGCACATCGACAGCGCGTGGCGCCCCCCGGTGTACTCGTACTCGATCGCGAAGTGATCGAAGATGTTGCCGTATTCAGCCCCCGTCCGCACCTGGCGCCCGCCCATGCCCATCGCCTTGACGGGGGGCCCGCCCATCGCCCAGTTGACGACATCGAGGTTGTGGATGTGCTGCTCGCAGATGTGGTCGCCGCTGAGCCACGCGAAGTACAGCCAGTTGCGGCACTGGTACTCCATGTCCGTCTCGCCGTCGCGCCGCTGGTGCACCCACAGCCCGCCCTGGTTCCAGTAGCAGCGGGCCGACACCACATCCCCGATCGCCCCGCCCGCGATCTGCTCCATCGCCGCGAGGTAGCTCGCCTCGTGCCGACGCTGCGTGCCCGTGACGACGCAGAGCGACTGCGCGTCGGCCGACGCGGCCGCTTCGATCACCCGCCGCACGCCCACCGGATCGACCGCGACGGGCTTTTCCATGAACACATGCACGCCCGCGGTCACCGCCGCGGCGAAGTGGATCGGTCGGAAGTGAGGCGGGGTGGCGAGGACGACATAGTCGACCCCGCCGTCGTCGAGCAGCCGCTGGTACGCATCGAAGCCGACATAGAGCCGGTCCTCGGCGACCCGCACGCGGTCCTTGAACTCTTCGATGCCCTGCAGGTGGTTGCGCGAGCCCTGGAGCCGATCGGGGAAGAGGTCGGCCATCGCGACGATGGTGGTGCCCGGGTGAGCCTGGAGCGCGTTGACCGCCGCACCCGTGCCGCGCCCGCCGCACCCGATCACCCCGACGCGCAGTCCGGCCCGCCCGGACCGACTGGTCGCCCATCCCCGCGCCCCGGCCAGCGCCGCGACGGTCGGGGAGGCGAGCCCCGCCGCGGTCGTCGCCGCGATGCTCGCCGCGAGTGAGTGCCCGAAGAACGCACGACGGGTCTGCGTCTCGTGCGATGGAGACTCGCCCGCGGCCGCGTCGAGAATCTGCGTCTGGCCGGTCTGCGTCGCACCGGACGCCCGCTGGCTTGTGTCGGTCATGAACCCGCTCCCGCGGCCGCTGCCGCTCTCGAACCGGGGTTCACTATACCGATCCGCCCCGTCCCCACCACCCGAACATCCGTTCAGGAGCGGTGGGCGGCGGCGAGGTCGGCCGCGAGCTGCTCCATCGCCCGGCGGACCCGGGTCACGCTGACGGTCTGCCGCGTGCCCAGTTCGTGCGCAAAGAGCGAGACGCGGAGTTCCTCCAACTGCTCGCCCACTTCGTCGGCCCGGTACGCCAGGCGCGAACCGGTCGCCGAGACCCGGAGGTTCTCGAGCTCCCGCTCGAGGGGTCCGATCTCGTCCATGGCGCGCAGGTCGCGGTCGAGCCCGCCCGACCCCAGCCGCTCCATCCGCCGCTGGAGCGCCGCGAGGTACCGGGGCGTGAACCGCAGGCGCCACCAGTCGACCGATTCGAACAGTTCCTCGGGCGCGAGCGCCGCCAGGCGTGCGCCCAGGTCGGCGATCGATCGCTCAAACGCCGCGGGGAACCGTCGCTCGAGCGCCATCGCCAGTTGCTGGCGTCGCTCGAGGACCTCGAGCACCGCGGCGGGCACCTCTCGGCAGGCGCGCCCGAGATCGTTCCAGCTCTCCTCGATCATCCGCTCGAACTGCGCGCGCGAGCGAGGCGGGTCGTGCTCGTCCATCACGCGCTGGCTCATCCAGCGCGCCAGGGCCGATCGGACCCGCTTGCCGTCGACCCCCAGCGGGCTGGCGAGCATCGCGATGCGGTCGACCTCGGGGAGCCCGCGGACCATGCGCCTGATCTCGTCGCGCTGGACGCGTCCGAGGAGCGCCGCCGCGCCCCGTCGGTGCTCGAGGCCGGCGCGGTGCGCTTCGTCGAAGGCGCGCAACCCGATCGCGCCGTCGCGGACGACCAGCGCCGGGTGGATCGCCATCCGCATGCCGCCGCGATCGATCTCGACGGTCTCGGGAAGTTCGCCGAAGTCCCATGTCTGGAGGTCGTCGCGGGTGTAACGCTCGTCAAAGACTTCTCCCGCGGTCGCGGGGGCCGACGCCGACGCCTCGCGCCGGACCGAGTCGAGGTCGCGCCCCTCGGCGAGGACCTCCCCGGCCTGGTCGACGACGCGGTAGTTGACGCGCAGGTGCTCGGGAAGCTGCTCGAAGTTCCAGACCGAGTCGGGGATGCTGGTGCCGGTGAGTTTGGCGACATGCTCGCTGATGGCGCGCCAGAGGGGGACATCCCGCCGCGGTTCGCTCGCCAGGAACGACTCGCTGAACTCCCCCGCCGGCCCGATCGCGCGGCGGTAGGCCTTGGGCAGCGAGCGGACGAGTTCGATGGTCTTCTCGCGGACAAGCCCGGGCACGGCCCAGTCGGCCCGCGCCGCCGAGAGCTGCGAGAGCGCTTCGATGGGAACGGTCAGCGTGGCGCCGTCGTCGCGCTCGCCCGGCGCGAAGCGATAGCTCGCCTCGACCGAGGCGCCGCCGAGCGCGACGCGCTCGGGAAACTCCTTGAGCCGCTCGCCGGGCTCGGCGGTCTGCACATCCTCGATGGACATGAACAGCAGCTTCGGGTTCTTCTTCTCGGCCTGCTGGCGCCAGCGCTCGAACGCGTCGCCGGTGTAGATGTCGCGCGGGACGCGCTGGGCGTAGAACTCGTACTGGGCCGCCTTGTCGGCGACGATGTCGCGGCGGCGCAGGCGCTCCTCGAGCTTGCCGACCTCCTCGAACAGCCGCCGGTTGTGACGCACGAACGGCGCATCGGTCTGGTACTCGCCCTCGACGAGCGCGCGATGGATGAAGGTCCCGTGGCTCAGCTCCGGGTCGATCGGCCCGTAATGCACGCGCCGGCGGGGGATGACCTCCAGCCCGTAGAGCGAAACCTTCTCGTACGCGTTGACGCGCCCGCGCCGGGGCTCCCAGTAGGGCTCGTGGTAGGTCCGCGTCACGAGCGGGCCCGCCGCCGACTCCACCCACTCGGGCTTGATCTTCGCGACCGTGCGCGCAAACAGCTTGGTCGTCCGCACGAGTTCGGCCGCCATCACCCACTCGGGCTTCTCGCCGAACAGCGCCGATCCGGGGAAGAGCGAGAACCGTATGCCGTGCGGGCCCAGGTATTCGTGCCCCTCGCCCTTGCGGCCGACATTCGAGATCAGTCCGGTGAGCAGCGCGCGGTGCAGCGCGTCCGGATCGGCCCGGCGCGGCTTCTTCCCGCCCGTTTCGCCCCGGATCCCGATCTCCCCCGCGAGATCCTTGAGCTGCTCGTGCACATCGTGCCACTCGCGCAGGCGCAGGAACGACAGGTAGCGGTCTCGGCACCAAGCCGCCAGACGCCGACGGTTCAGCGACTTCCCCTGCTCGTGGTACGCCTCCCAGAGGCGCAGCAAGCCCAGGAAGTCCGACTCGGGGACGGCGAACTGGGCGTGCGCCTCGTCGGCGGCATCGCGCTTCTCGAACGGGCGGTCGCGCACATCGGGCACCGACAGTGCCGCGGCCAGCACCAGCGCCTCGCGCTCGCACCCGAACTCCGCCCCGCCCAGCACCATCCGCCCGATCCGTGGATCGATCGGCAGCCGGGCCAGGTCCCGCCCCAGGTCGGTCAGCGCCCCGGCCTCATCCACGGCACCGAGTTCCAGCAGCGTGCGCTGACCCTCGCGGACCTGCCTCGCGTCGGGCGGCTCGACGAACGGAAAGTCCTCGACCTCCCCGAGCCCGAGCGACTTCATCCGCAGAATCACACCGGCCAGGTTGGTGCGCAGAATCTCGGGCGGGGTGAACTCCTCGCGCCCGCTGAAATCCTCCTCGGAATACAGGCGGAAGCAGACGCCGGGCCCGAGCCGCCCGCAGCGTCCCTTGCGCTGGTCGGCGCTGGCGCGCGAGATCGGTTCGATCTCCAGCCGCTGCGTCTTGGTGCGCGGGCTGAAGCGGCTGATGCGGGCCAGCCCGGTGTCGATCACGGCGCGGATGCCCGGCACCGTCACGCTCGTCTCGGCGACATTCGTCGCGAGCACGATGCGGCGCGGCCCGCCCCTGGGGTTGAACACGCGCTGCTGCTCGTCGTTCGAGAGGCGCGCAAACAGGGGCAGCACCTCCAGCGCCGGGCCCTGCCGCTTGCGGAGCGCCTCGGCGGCCTGGCGGATCTCCCGCTCGCCCGGGAAGAACGCGAGGATGTCGCCCCGGAACTCCCGCTCGATCTCCCCCACCGCCTCGACGACGCCCTCGATTTCGTCGCGTTCGGCGTCGCCGTCGTCCCCGGCGTGCAGCGGGCGGTAGCGAAGCTCGACCGGGTAGGTCCGCCCCGAGACCTCGATCACCGGGGCGTTGCCGAAGTGTCGGCTGAACCGGTCCGGGTCGATCGTGGCGCTGGTGACGATCAGCTTCAGGTCCCGCCGGCGCGGCAGGACGCGCTTGAGCATCCCCAGCAGGAAGTCGATGTTCAGGCTGCGCTCGTGCGCCTCGTCGATGATCAGCGTGTCGTAGCGCCGGAACTCGCGGTCGCCCTGGGCTTCGGCGAGCAGCACGCCGTCGGTCATCACCTTGATGAGCGTCTCGGGGCTGGTGCGATCGTTGAACCGGACCTTGTACCCCACGCCCTTGCCGAGCGGCTGCCCGATCTCCTCGGCGAGGCGGGCCGCGATGGTGCGCGCCGCGAGGCGCCGCGGCTGGGTGTGCCCGATCAAGCCGTCGATCCCCCGCCCCAGGTCGAGGCAGATCTTGGGGAGCTGCGTGGATTTTCCCGAGCCCGTCTCGCCGCAGACGATGACGACCTGGTGGTCGCGGATCGCCGCGGCGATCTCGTCCCGGCGTGCGGAGATCGGGAGTTCGGGCGGATAGGTGATCGTCGGCACGCGCCCGGCGCGGCGGTCCCGCTGGCCGATCGCCCGCTCGAGGTCCTCGCCGAGCCCCGCCAGGGCGCGGTCGACGGGCTTTCGCTCGCGGATCGCCCGCTGGATCCCCCGCACCCGCTTGCGGAAGCGAGGCTGCTCGCCGGGCGGCGCATCGCCGATGCGCTCGTTGAGCGCGCGCAGCGTGACCTCGATGCCGACCCGCGAGCCATCGCCCGCGGGCTCGGCGCGGGGGCTTGGCTTGGGACGGCGCGGGCGGGCGCGGCGTTCGCCGGGTGGTCG
Organism: Phycisphaerales bacterium JB037; assembly: GCA_043101605.1. Taxonomy (GTDB): domain Bacteria; phylum Planctomycetota; class Phycisphaerae; order Phycisphaerales; family UBA1924; genus JBICIG01. The sequence continues at coordinate 35,833 of JBICIG010000045.1, read as the reverse complement.
GGATTCGGGGGAGTCGGTCACGCGGAGGGCATTCTAGAGCGGCTCGGGCGTGCGACCTCAGACGCTCGTCTCGTGCCGGAGCTGCCCGCACGCCGCGGCGATGTCGCGCCCGCGGCTGGCGCGGATGTGCGCGTTCACCCCCCGCGCGCGCAGGATCTCCTGGAACTCCCGCACCGCCACGGTCTCGGGGCGTTTGAACTCCAGCCCCCCGACCTCGTTGTACCGGATGAGGTTGACATTCCCGCGGAGCTTCTTCGCGACGCCGGCGAGCTGCTGGGCGTGCTCGGGGCGGTCGTTGACGCCGTGGAGGAGCGTGTACTCGAGCGTGATCTCCCGCCCGGTCTTCTCGAACCAGACGCGGCAGGCCTGGAAGAGTTCGTCGATGCTCGTGTAGTTGGCCCAGGGGATGAGTTCCCGGCGGAGCTCGTCGTTGGGCGCGTGCAGCGAGAGCGCGAGCGTGACGGGCAGTTCGAGTTCCCGCGCCAGCTTCTCGATCGCCTGCGGCAAGCCGACGGTCGAGATGGTGATCCGCCGAGCGCCGATGCCGAGCCCCCACGGAGCCGCGATCGTGCGCACGGCACTGACCACCGGGCGGAAGTTGCTCAAGGGCTCGCCCATCCCCATGAAGACAATGTTGGAAATGCGCCCGACGCCTTCGAGTCGGCCCAGGCGCCAGACCTGTTCGACGATGCGGCCCGCGCTCAGGTTGCCGTCGAGCCCGCTCAAGCCCGACGCACAGAATCGGCAGCCGACCGGGCACCCGACCTGGCTCGAGATGCACGCGGTGCGCCGGGCGCTCGTCGGCCCGTCCTCCCGCGTCTCGTCGGCATCGACGGGGATCATGACGCACTCGGTCTGGCGCGTCGGATCGCCCGCGGCGTAGTCGAACCCGCCGGCGTTGAGCACGGGCAGGCTCCGGCTGAGCGTGCCCGCGAGAGGGTCGGCGACATCGCGCGCATCGTCCGGATCGCCGTCCGACCACTGGATGAGCAGCTTCTGCGTGCCGTCGGTCGCGACCTGGTGGGCGAGCGTGCGACCCGAGAGAAAGGTCATCTCGGCGGCGAGGATGTCGCGGTCGCGCGCGCTCAGGTTGGACATCTTCGCGGGGTCGCACTCGCCGTGGGCGTAGACCCATTCGAGGATCTGCTGGGCGCGGAAGGGCTTCATGCCGCGCTCGGCGCACCAGGCTCTGAGTGTGTCGGGCGTGTGCTCGAAGATGTGACTGGTCGGGTGCTTCATGACGCGCCCGATCGCGGGGCGGAGACGGTCAGCGGCACCGCGCCGTAGAGGTCGCGGGTCACCTCGGGGGCGCGGACGCGGATCTTCCGGTCGCGTGCGTCCAGCCCGCGTTCCTTCATGATGCGGCGGAGCCCGCCGGGCAGGGCGAACTCGGTGTCCTCCTCGACGACCGCGCGCTGCTCGATCGTCCCGCCGAAGCGTCCGAGCAGCGTCCGGCAGACCTCGGCGACCAGGTCCTCGGGCGCCGAGGCCCCCGCGGTGATGAGCACGGTCTCGTCGCCCGAGTCGAACCAGCCCCAGTCGAGGTGAGAGGCATCGTCGATCAGGTGCGCCGGCGTGCCGACATTCTGCGCGATCTCCGTCAGCCGCTTGGAGTTCGAGGAGTTGGTCGAGCCGACCACCAGCACCAGGTCGGACTCGGGCGCGAGCGTGCGCACCGCGTGCTGGCGATTCGTGGTCGCGTAGCAGATGTCCTCGCTGGGCGGGGCCTTGATGCCCGGGAACGCCTGCTTGAGCGCCTCGATGATGACCGCCGCGTCGTCGGTCGAGAGGGTCGTCTGGGTCAGGTAGACGAGCTTGTCGGGGTCTTCGATGGTCAGGTTCGGGATGTCGGCGGGAGATTCGACGACCTGCGTCGCCCCGGGGGCTTCGCCGCGCGTGCCGATGACTTCCTGGTGATCGCGGTGCCCGATCAGGAGGATCTGGTAGCCCTGCCGCGCGTAGCGGATCGCCTCCGAATGCACCTTGGTGACCAGCGGGCAGGTCGCGTCGATCGCGTGCAGCCCGCGCTCGGCGGCCCGCTCGCGGACGCTCGGGGGGATGCCGTGCGCGCTGAACACGACGATCGAGCCCTCGGGGACGGCTTCGACATCTTCGACGAACACGACCCCCCGCTCGCGGAACCGCCCGACCACATGCGTGTTGTGGACGATCTCGTGGTACACGAAGATCGTCTCGCCCGGGAAGAGGTCGAGCACCTGGTCGACGACATCGACGGCCATCTGGACGCCGGCGCAGAAGCCTCTCGGGTTGGTCAGCAGCAGTCGCATCTCTGGGGGTTCGTCCGCGGCCCGGGACGGGTTCGGGCCGAGCCCGGCGGGGCGTTTCCCGGGCCCTCCACGGGGATCATAGGATTCGCGTCCGGCGGGCCCCGACGATTGCCGTCGACGCCCACCCAACCGCATTCGGAGGCGATCCCGATGAACCCCGCCCGATCCAGCCGCCTCGGCGCGGCGTCCGCCCTGCTCGCCGTGTTCCTGCTCGCTGCCTGCGGCGGGGATCAGACCAACAAGAACCCCGATGCGGGCACGACCGGCTCGCGCGACGGGGGCACGCGCACGCAGGCGGGCGGTCCGCCGGCCGGCGAGATCCGCTTTGGGATCCCCGAGGCCCCGGCCAAGCCCGAGGGAGCCATCCGGCTGACCACCTACAACATCGAGAACCTCTTTGATGACATCGACGACCCGACGCTGTCGGGGCGGGATGAGGACATCGATGACCTCAAGCCGCGGGAGGAGCGGGCGGCGGCGGCGGCGGCGATCCGAGCGGTCGACGCCGACATTCTCTGCCTGCAGGAGGTCGAGTCGCTCGAAGCACTGCTCTGGTTCCGCGACGAGTTCCTCGCGGACATGGGCTACGAGCATGTCGCGTCGATCGACGCCGGCAACGAGCGCGGCATCGAGCAGTCGGTCCTGTCACGCTACCCCATCAAGAGCGTCGAGAACTGGCCCGGGGCCGAACTCGGCGGGACGCACCCGGAGATGTACGGCAACGAGCCGAACGACTACGCCGGGCAGCCGATCCTGCTGCGCCGCTCGCCGCTCAAAGCGGTGGTGGAGATCCCCGGTGCCGACGGCCCGTACGCCCTGACGCTCTTTGTCATGCACCACAAGTCGGGTCGATACAACAACTACTGGCGTGAGGCCGAGGCGCGGTACATGGTCGCCAAGTTGCGCGACGAACTCTCGGCCGATCCGGACGAGAACATCGTGGTGCTGGGCGACTTCAACGCCCAGCGTGGAGCCGACAGCGTCGAGCCCTACCTCGACGCGGGCTTCGTCGATCCGTTCGACCCGTGGGAGGGAGCCGAGACCGAACGGATCACGCACTCGTCGGGGCGGCGGATCGATCTGCTGCTGCTGTCGCCGACGGTGCTGCCGGAGGTCGTGCCGGGTTCGGCGTTCGTGCTGGGGACGATCGCGAGGCCGGCGGGAGCGGACTGGCGGAGCCCGGCACCGGAGGGGTACGCATCGGATCACTATCCGGTGTCGGTGGATCTGGTGCCGGTGGATCGGTGAGGCGAGCCTGTCGTTTGCAAGAGGCGGATTTGAAGGTTGCATAAAGGGGGTTCGCCAGTCCCACATCCCGCGGCCCGGGGGTATACTTCGACCCCATCCCACAGGGTCGATTCGCGGCCCGTTCGGGACCCGTCGCGGGGGCTGGAGCCCGCTCGGATCGGGCTGGTTCTCGCCGGGTCGGCGGCTTTTCCCGGGCCGTCCCCGATCGCTCGGAGGTCGAGTTCATGGATTCGGTCAAGCCCTGGCAGATCGGTGTGCTGGCCTTGGCGGTGATCGTGCTGGGGGCGAGTCTCTACTGGTCCTTCAAGGGCGACGGGAACCCGGACTTTGCGACCAAGCTTTCCTACGCCGATGTCAAGACCGGCGACCGGTACGAGATCTCGATCGCGGGCAAGGGCTTCGGGATGGCTCCGCAGCTCAACCCGGACACGGCCGAGTACACGCTCATGCCCATCGAGGAAGACGAGAACGGGAACTGGGTGATCAAGGATCGGTACTTCGCCAACCTTGTGCAGGCGATGCGGCCCGGTCCGGACAACCCGAACCCGATCGAGGCCCCTGCGGTCGATATGAGCACGAGAATCGTCAAGCTCTCCGACGCCCCGGTCCGCACGATCAGCAAGTCGGACATTCAGGACGCGCTCGAGAGGGTGCCCGCGGGGGGCTGAGAGGAACGCGGCCGGCGCTCGCCGGGTCGCGGGGAGTCGAAGATGTTTAGAGACGCTTCACGGATCCGCCGCACACCCCGACGCGCCGGCTTCACGCTGATCGAGTTGTTGGTCGTGATCGCGATCATCGCGATCCTGATCGGCATCCTGCTGCCGGCCCTGCGTCAGGCGCGTGAGGCGGCACGGTCGCTCGTTTGCCAGACCCGTGTGCGCGACCTGGCGCTCGCCCAGACGAACTACATGCTCGCCAACGACGGGTACTACGCGGGGTGGAACACCACGGGCCTGCGCGACCGAATCAAGTACCTCATTGACCTGCGCAACGAGATCGAGACGCAGACCACGCCCGTGTCGGTTTCGGACTGGATCAGCCCGGTCCTCGGCGAGGAGATGGGCTTCCCGAACCGGCGCGCCGCCCGCTACGCGTACATCCTCAACGAGTACGCCGATCCGTCCTCGGTGGTGTACAACGACCTCCTCTTCGGGAACTCGTACGACAAGTCGGAATTGCTCAACATCCTGCTCGAGCAGGGCATCCGCCAGACGAGCTACATGACCCCGGCCTCGTTCCACTATTACCCGGATCAGCTCGCGGCCTCGCGCAACACCGCCCGCGTGCCGGGGATCAACGGGTCGACGCGTACGGTCACGCCCGCGTTCTGGGACTTCGTGACCGAATTCAAGGCCCCCGACCGCTTCAAGCCTCGGGAGGACCTCGTCGCGCTGCAGTCCTCCGAGAAAGTTCTCGTCACGGACGCGACCCGGTACTATGTCCCCGGGGACAACATCCTCGACTTTGACATCTCCCCCACCCCGAGCATCTTCGGGTCTTTCCATTGCTCCAGCCCGCTCTACGACCAGTCGACCGAGTTCGGGCGGGGCTTCGGCGCCCGCGTCGGCGGGGCCGGCGACGAGAACAACATCGATCTGTCCTTCCGCCACCCGGGACGCTCGATCAACACCGGTCGTTTCGATGGCTCGGTCAAGAGCATGAAGTCCACCGAGGCGTGGTCGAACGCCACCCCGTGGTATCCCAGCGGCAGCGAGCGCACCGGCGGCGGGAACCCCACCGACGAGGTTCGCGCCAAGTACCAGTCGGGCATGAAGATCCCCTGACCCGCACCGCTCGTTTCGATGACCCCAGCGGCGATCCGGCGATCGGGTCGCCGCTTCTCATTTCCGCCCCCCACCGCCCCGCGACGACGAGGACCCCGCCTTGCAGGACGCACTCGACTGGCTCCGTTCCCACGAACGCGACTCGATCGACCGGCTGATCGAATGGCTCCGCATCCCGAGCATCGGGACCGATTCGGCCCATGACGGCGACACCGCGCGGGCCGCCGAGTGGGCGGCCGAGCACCTGCGGCAGTCGGGCTTCGACGCCGAACTCGTCACGCCGAGCGACCCCGACCTCGGCACCGAGGGGCACCCGATCGTCGTCGCGACGACGCCCGGAGCGGACGGCTACACCGGCCCGCATGTGCTTTTCTACGGGCATTACGATGTGCAGCCGGTCGATCCGCTGAAGCTGTGGGAATCGGGCCCGTTCGACCCGGTCATCAAGCCGGCCCAGGGCGAGATGGGCGAGCGGATCGTGGCGCGCGGCGCGTGCGACGACAAGGGACAGGTCGCGTCGTTCCTCGAAGCAATGCGGGCGGTCTTCGAGACCACCGGCGTCGCGGGCGGGGGCGTCCGCTACACCGTCGTGCTCGAGGGCGAGGAGGAATCGGGCTCGGTGCACCTGCCCGCGTTCGTGCGCGAGCACGCCGAGCAGCTCGGCGCGTGCGATGTCTGCGTCATCTCCGACACGGGCATGCTGGGGCGTGGGAAGCCCGCGATCACCTACGGCTTGCGCGGGCTCGCGTACGCCGAGGTGACGCTGCACGGGCCCGACCAGGACCTGCACTCGGGGCTCTGGGGCGGGCGCACGATGAACCCGAACAACGAACTCGTGCGCATCCTCAGCGGGCTGTGGGACGAGCACCGGCGCGTGACGCTCCCGGGGTTCTACGACCGCGTGCAGGAGCTTTCGGGCGAGGAGCGGGCGGCGTGGAAGAAGCTCGACATCGACCCGGCCCGGTCGCTGCGGTCGATCGGGCTTCCCCCCGAGAGCGATGTGGGCGAAGCGGGCTACTCGTTCATCGAGCGGGAGTGGGCCCGCCCGACCTGCGACATCAACGGCATCATCGGCGGGTACACGGGCGAGGGCGCCAAGACGGTCATTCCGTCGCACGCGTCGGCGAAGGTGAGCTTCCGCCTGGTCGCCGACCAGGACCCCCGGGCGGTGCTGCAATCGTTCTTCTCGTGGTGCGAGGCGCGCACGCCGGCGGGCTTCCGCTGGGAGTTCCAGGACCACGGCACCGGGCACCCGGCGACCGTGCCGACCGATTCCGAAGCGCTGCGCGCGGCGCGGCGGGCGATCGCGGCGGCGGGCGGGGGCGAGCCGGCGCTCATCAAGACCGGCGGGTCGATCCCCGTCGCCGGGCTGCTCAAGCAGGAGCTCGGGCTCGACACCATCTTCATGGGCTTCGGGCTCGAGGACGACCGCGTCCACTCCCCCAACGAGAAGTTCGAGCTCGACTGCTTCCGCCTGGGCGCGCGCTCGCACGCGCTGCTGGTGGGTGAGTTGCTCAAGCTCGGGAAGTGAGCGTGACTCCGAACGAGCCGCGACCGTGAGGGAGCGGGCCGCCGGCCCCAGTCACCGGGAGCGCGTCCAGGATCGCGCCTGCAGGTGTGGGGTGGTCATGCGCTGCTTGACCATGCCGCACCATCGGGGATGTGCTGATTGAGGGATGCCGGACTGGCCGGCACGATCCGGACGGCCTACTTCCGTGCGCGCGGGGCGGTCTTCTTCGCGGGCTTCTTGGGCGCGTTGCGCGCGGGCACCGGCGACTTGCCGCCCTTCCTGACCGCGCGGATCCATGCCTCGACCTCGTCGGGGTGTTTGGGGATGTCGCGGCTGAGGTTCGTGCGTCCGCCCGGGGTGATGAGGATGTCGTCCTCGATGCGCACGCCGATCTGCTCATCGGGCAGGTAGATGCCCGGCTCGATGGTGACGATCTGCCCGGGCTCGAGCTTGCCGTCGGGGGTGACATCGTGAACCTCGAGCCCGAGGTGGTGCCCGACGCCGTGGATGTACGCGTCGCCGAACCCGGCTTTCTCGATGATGTCGCGCCCGGCCTTGTCGACCTCGTGCATGGACGCCCCGGGCTTGCAGGCGCGGATGGACGCCTCCTGGGCGCGCAGGACGATCTCGTAGATCTCGCGCTGGCGCTTGGAGAAAGTGCCGTTGGCGGGGAGGCTGCGGGTGATGTCGGCGGCGTACCCGCCGAACTCGGCGCCCGCGTCGAGGCAGATCAAGTCGCCGTCGGCGATCGGGGCGGTGTTGTCCATGTAGTGGAGCACCGTCGCGTTGAGGCCCGCGCCGATGATGGGGTTGTACGCGGGGCCTTCCGATCCCCCCGCCCGGAACGCGGCGACGAGGGCGTTGTGCAGGTCGCGCTCGCTCGCGCCGGGCTCCATCACGCCGATGAGCGCCTCGTACCCGTGCTTGGTGATCTCCAGCGCCCGCTTCATGAGCGTCTGCTCGGCCCGGGACTTGACCGATCGCAGGTGCGGGACGAGCCCGGTCCGGTCCTCGATCGACACCCCCACCACTCGCTCGGCGATCTGGCGGAACTTGGCGAGATCGGGCGGGACGGGCTGGCTCGGGAGCGAAGCCGGGTGGAGGCACGCGGCCCGCTTGGTGCGGCGGATCGCCTGGGTCAGGAAGTTGTCGAGCGCGCCGGTGCGCATGATGCGCGTGAAGCCGGTCGTGTCGCGGAGGTGTTGCCCGAGCGGTTCGCGGCGGCCGTCCCACTGCTCCATCTCGGGATTGGCCGGCCGCAGGAAGAGGACGCATCGGCGGGTGGGGTCCTCGTGCTTTGGATCGAAGAGGATCGCGGCGCCCTGCTCGGCGCGGATGCCGGTGAGGTAGTAGAAGTGGTAGTGCGGGAGCCAGCGTCCGGAGAGAGGCGGCCCGCCCTCGCCGGCGAAGACGACGCCGACCGCGCCGCCGAGTCCCTTGAGGACCTTGTCGCGCCGGCTGATGTACTCGCTGACGGGGATGTGCGCATCGATCACGGGAGTCTCCTGTGGGCGCGGGCGTGCGGCCCGGGCGCGGGGACCCCGCGCCGGATCAGTTGGTCGCGCCGGCCCGCGCGTGTTCGATCGCCGCGAGCAGGCGTTCCCGGGTCTGGTCGGAGTAGAGATCGCTCTTGCCGAACCCGGGCAGGGCGCCCGCGGCTTCGGCTTCCGACTGCGCGTCAGCATAGTTGCTGATGAGCAGGATCGCCGGTCGCGGGCCGGTGCGGGAGGCGCTCAGGCGGGCGATGAGGTCGATGCCGCGGGTATCGGCGAACGACCCGTCGAGCACGCGGTTGACGAGCAGGACATCGGCGTCGATGGACGCGACGGCGGCGTCGGAATCGACGACCTCGATGGTCGCGTCCGGGGCGGCGTTGCGGATCGCGTTGCGGAGCATGAACATGTCCGGGCCGCAGTGTCCGACCAGTGTGATGACGGTGCCGCTCATGGCTGTTCCTCCGGGCGGGCGCCGAAGCGGGCGATGCCGCGGCGCACCTGGATCTCGACGAATCTGGAAGTGAACCTCCGGGGCGGGCCCGGCTGTTCCCGGATCGCTTGGGCGACGCGGTCGATCATGCGGCGGGGGAGGCGATCGGCCCCGCGCCCGCCGGCGGCTTCCCGGGCGGCACGCCGGATCACCTCGCCAAGGAGGACCTCGGGCAGGGGCGCGAGCCGGGCGCACACGAGCGGGAGATCGGCGCCGCCTGTGTCCGTTTCCCCGCGGGCGTGTTCGAGCGCGTCCGCCGCTACGGTGTCGAGCCATGCGGCGGTGGCGGCAAGCACCGCGGCGGTCTCGGCGGCGCGGCCGCTCGCGCCGGGAACGATCCGTTTCAGTTCGGGCAGGACATTGGCGCGGAGGGCGGCCCGGGTTCGTGAAAGATCGCGGTTGGTCGCGTCCTCGCGCCACGCGATGCCACGCTCGGTGCAGATCGCCTCGGCGAGGGCGCGCTCGATGCCGAGCATCGGGCGGATGAGTGTCCGGCGTTCGGTGGGGCGTGACTCGACGATGCCGGAGAGCCCGCGGACGCCCGAGCCGCGCGCCAGGCGCATGATCAGGGTCTCGAGTTGATCGTCGGCGTGGTGGGCGGTCGCGATGAAGGGGCACCCGGCGTGGTCGGCGAGGCGTTCCAGAGCCGCGTACCTCGCTCGACGCGCGTTGGCCTCGGCGTTCCCGGGTGCGTCGGCGATCGCGATCGACTCGTGCGCGACGGGGAGCCCGAGCGTGGCGGCGAGGCGATCGACGGCGGCGAGGTCGGCCGCGGTTTCGGGCGCGGGGCGGAAGTCGTGGCGGATGTGCGCCAGCACGAGGTCGCTGGTCGCCGAGGCGAGGGTGATCGCCAGGGCGGTCGAATCGGCGCCGCCCGAGCAGGCGATGAGCGTGCGTCGCTTGCCGGGCTCGTCGCGTCCGCCGCCGGTCAGCCGACGCCAGCGAGCGAGGATGTCGCGCCGGGCCCGGCGGGTCTCGGGAGGTTGGGGGGGGGACACGGGATTGGTGCGGTTCGCCGCGGGCATCGCCCGATGGTAGGTTTTGCGGGGCCCGTTCAGGGCCTGCGCGGAGCACGGATGCCCCAGCCGACGAACACAACCCGCCCGCCCGAAGCCGCCGGGCCGATCGAGCAGCCGCTGACGCTGGAGGGCGTGGAATCGCGCCCGCTCGGCTCGCCGGACGATCCGCCCACGGCGGCGCGTCCGGACTGGCTGCCGATGGCGCTGGCGGGTTTCGGGTTCGCGGTGCTGGCGTGGACGCTGGTGCGGATGTACATCCGGCGGAAGAACTCGACGAGCGCGCGTGAGATGAACCGCCCCCCGGCCGAGCGGTTGGCCGACATCCGCTCCGAGGCGCGGGCGCGGCGCGAGCCGCTCGACGAACTGATGGCTGACGCGACCGAACTGGCCCATCGCCTGGCGGCTCAACTCGACAACAAGGCCGAGCGGCTCGAGCAGTTGCTCGCCGAGGCCGATGACGCGATCGCGGCCTTGCGGGCCGAGCGGGCGGCGACGGGGGGCGAGGCGGCGCGGCGCGGCCCGCGCGACCATCCTCCGGCGAGCCCCTGGGGAGAATCGCCCACGCGGGAGACCGACGCGGGCGATCCGGTGCGGCTGCGGGTGTATCAACTGGCCGACGAGGGGGTCGAGCCCGGTGAGATCGCGCGCCGGCTCAACCAGCCCCGTGGGCAGGTGGAGTTGATGCTGGCGCTGCGCCGGGCGTGAGCGGGCCCCACTGCTCGCTCAACTGCCTGCTGAACTTCGGGCAAGGCGGCGGGCGGCGTCGAGGCAGAGGATCTCGAACATGACATGCCCGGCGAGCAGCGCGGTGATGTCGCCGACATCGCGATCGGGCAGCACCTCGACGACATCGGCGCCCACCAGGTTCACGCCGCGGAGCCGGCGGAGCAGGGCGAGGGCCTCGGCGGAAGTGAACCCACCGATCGAGGGCGTGCCGGTGCCCGGGGCGTACGCCGGGTCGATGCAGTCGATGTCGAAGGTGAGGTAGACCTCGTCGTCGCCCAGCGACTTGACGAAGCGGTCGATCGTCTCGAAGCCCTCGCGGCGGAACCGCTCGTAGGTGACGATGGTGACGCCGTGGTCGCGGGCGTAGTCGAGATCTCGTCGGGTGTTGAGCGGGCCCTTGATGCCGACCGAGAGCATGCGGCGGGGATCGATCAGCCCGTTCTCGACGGCGCGGATGAAGGGTGAAGCGTGCGACCAGCGCTCGCCCATGGTCTGGTCGACGGTGTCGAGGTGGCTGTCGAAATGGAGCACGGCGAACCCGCCGTCGGGCCGTCTGCGGCGCTCCCAGGTCGCGAGGATGTTCGCGTAAGCGATCGAGTGGTCCCCGCCGATCGCCATGAGCCTGGTGTGCCCGGGATCGGGCAGTTCGCGCGCAAACCACGCGACCGCCTCGAGGTTCTCCTTGCAGGAGTATGGGCGCACGGGGGCGTCGCCCGCATCGGCCAGGCGCAGGATCTCGGCGACATCCAGGTCGTGCTCGATGGAGTAGTTCTTCACATACTGCGACGCGTCGCGGATCGCGCGCGGGCCGAAGCGTGCGCCGGGGCGGTAGGTGACGCCCGAGTCGAACGGGACGCCGTAGATCGCCCAGTCGACCGGGCGCTCCTCGGGGGGGATGGACTCGAGCAGCGGGTAGCGGCAGAAGGTGCTCACGCCGGCGAAGCGCGGCGTGGTCCGCGCGTTGGGCAGTCGCGTCCGCCGGGCGTCTGGAGCGGCGGGTTGCGTGGTCTCGGGCTGTTGGCTCGGGTGGCTCATGACGGGGGCGAGTGTACCAACCTGATCGTTGGGCCCGATCTTTGGACGCGATCGCCGACCCCCGTTGGGCGAGCCGCCGATGAGCGTGGCAAAGGCGCACCGGGTCAGACGATGAACAGCGCCTCGGGGTCGACGAGGCTGATGATCGTCTGCCCGGGCTCGGGAGCGATGGCGGTCTCGGGGGTGACGGTGGTGATCCGCCCGCCCTCGGAGACGAGGAAGAGCGGCGTGGCCGAGGTGCCGTAGAGCGTTCGGTAGTCGGCGAAACTGAACTCGCCGCTGATCCGGGTGGACTTGATGACATGCCCCTTGGCCATGCGCGAGGCGAGGGAGGAGAAGGTCGCGTCGTCGGCGAAGAGGGTGCGGGCGTGGAAGCCCGAATCGCCCGAGTCCTCGGCGGCGCGGACGGCCTTGGCGGTCGCGAGCTTGTAGATCGCCGACCGATCGAAGAGCCTGGCGAAGCGCTGAGCCGCGAGTGAGTTGACCTCGTCGTTGGGGGTCATGGCGAAGATACGCCCGATGCCGGTGAGGTCGATCTCGCGGAGAGCGTAGTCGGCGAGCACATTGCCGTAGTAGGTCGGGAGCCCGGCGAGCCGAGCCTCCGCGACATTCTGGCGGTTGGAGTCGGCCAGCAGCACCGGGACGCCCCGCTTCTTGAGCGTCAGGGCGAGCTCGCGCACCCAGGGCTGGGCGCCGATGAACAGGATGCCCTGGGGGTTCTGGTCGGAGACCTTCAGGCGCTTGGCGAGCAGGGGCGAGCCGAGCCCGTAGATCGCGACGGTGCCGATGATGACGGTGAAGGTGAGCGGGACGAGCCGCCCGGCTTCCTGGGCCAGGTCGGTTCCCTCGAGTTGCTCCAGGCGAAGGGCGAAGACGCTGGCGACGGCCGCGGCGACGATCCCGCGCGGCGCCAGCCCGCTGAGGAACAGCTTCTCGGGCATCGAGAGCTTGGACTTGACAGTGGCGGCGAAGATGCTCGCGGGGCGGACCAGCAGCACCATGATCGCGACGAACGCGATCTCCTCGAACCCGATCGAGCGGATGGACTCGATGCTCAGGCGCGCGCCCAGGACGATGAACAGCCCCGAGAGCAGGAGCACCCGCAGGTTCTCCTTGAACTCGATGATGTGCTTGATGTCGGCCGACCGCTGATTGGCGAGCACGATGCCCATCAGCGTCACCGCGACGAGCCCGGACTCGTGCTGGATCGCGTTGGAGATCGCGAACGCCGCGACGACCAGGAGCAGCGAGATCGGGTTCTGCAGGTAGTCGGGCACCCAGTAGCGCTTGATGACAAGCATCAGCAGGCGGGCGGCCACAAACCCGAGCGCCCCGCCGGCGAACACCGTCACGCCCAGGTCGATCGCGACCTCCTGCAGCGCGTGCCCGACATCGCCGACGCGGGCCATGACGGCGATCGCCTCGTAGACGAGGACCGCGAGCACCGCCCCGATGGGGTCGATGACGATGCCCTCCCACTTGAGGATCGGGCCGACCGTGCCGCGAGGGCGGATGTGCGCCAGCAGCGGGCCGATGACCGTGGGCCCGGTGACCACCAGGATCGCCCCGAAGAGAAAGGCAAGCTCCCAGCTCAGCCCGAGGACGAAGCGGGCGGCAAGGAACGCGAGCACCCAGGTGACCGCCGCCCCAACCGTCACCAGCGCGGTGACGACGCCGCGCACGGCGCGGATCTCGCGGAACTCGAGCGTCAGCCCGCCTTCATAGAGGATCAGCGCGACCGACAGCGACACAAACGGGAGCAGCACCTCGCCGAAGAGCGAGTCGGGGTCGAGCAGGGGCCGGCCCGAGCTTGTCACCAGCGTCGCCAGCGGCCCGATGAGCATCCCGCCCAGGAGCAGCAGGAGGATCGAGGGCAGGCGCAGGCGCCACGCGATCCACTGCGCCGCCACGCCGAGGACGATCACCAGCGACAACCCGTAGAGCGGCTCGATCACGCGCGGCGTTCCCCTCGGCGCGCGGCCCGCCCGCGCGCTCCGTCGGGAGCGATGCTCCCGGCGAGGCAGCCTATCCGGGAATCCCCGGGTCCGCGACGGGGAACGCTCCGGCGGCGCCGGGCGGTCCCGATCCCGAGCCCGGCGTCCGGTTTGCGGTCAGTCGGCGTCGAAGATCCGGCGCACGATGCCCAGCGAGTACGCGGCGGCGAACGCGGGGAGCGACTGCATGAAATGATCGGCGGCGCCGTCGTCGGCGGCGTCGGAGATCGCGCGGACGACCGCGAAGGGCTTGCCGTGCTCGGCGCAGACCTGCGCGACCGCCGCCCCTTCCATCTCGACGCACGCGGCGGTCGGAACGCGTGAGCGGACGAGGTCGCGGAGCGCGTTGCTCGCACAGAACAGGTCGCCGCTGGTCACGACCCCGCGGATCACCCGGGGCGATCCGATGCCCATGGCGTCGCGCTGGGCGGGGGTGAGCTCGGGCGCGAGCCCGGCGGCGATGAACCGCTCGGCCGCGGCGTGCACGCGATCGGTCAGCGCCGCATCGGGCTCGAAGAAACTGGTGCCGAGCAGCGGGATCTCCAGCGGCGGAAAGAGCGGCGAGGCGTCCATGTCGTGCTGGCAGAGCGAGCTGGCGACGACGATGTCCCCCACCCGCAGCGACTCGTCGAGAGCCCCGGCGAGACCGGTGAAGATCACCGCGTCGACCTCGAAGGTCTCGATCATCCGCGTCGCGGTGACCGCCGCCGCCACCTTCCCCACCCGCGACTGGGCGAGGACGATGCGGTGCCCGGCCCCGACGCCGTCGGCTTCGTGCTCGGCGTGGTGGGCGATCAGGAACTCGCGCCCGGCGACGGTGCGGCGCTCGGCGCGCGCGTGGAGCCAGTGGTTCAGGGCGGCGACCTCGTCGGGCATCGCCCCGATGATCCCGATCGATCCGGGCAGTTCGTTCAACGCGCAGCTCCCAGTTCAGCGGTCCCGGCGGAGCGCCGCGGCACGGGCGTGACCGATCAGCCCCTCCATCTCGCCCAGCGCGACCGCGTCCTCGATCATGCTACGCGATCGCTCGCCCCCGGCGGGCTCGGCATCCATCGCCAGCCAGGTGCGCACGCGGAGGAAGGTGAAGACGCTCAGCCCCGCCGCGTGTCGGGCGGTGCCGCCTGTCGGGAGGACATGGTTCGGACCCACGCCGTAGTCCCCCAGCACCTCGGCGCTGCGTGAGCCGATGAAGACCGCGCCGTAATGATCGAGCCTCGCCGCCAGCGCCCGCGCGTCGCGGGTCATGACCTGGAGATGCTCGGGCGCGACGAGGTCGGCCGCGGCGATCGCGTCGCCCTCGCTCCCGGCGAGCACGACGAAGCCGTTGGCGAGGGCGGCCCGGGCGGTGTCGGCGGTCGGGAGCGACGCGAGCTGCGCGCCCAGCGCCGTTTCGACCTTGGCGGGTAGAGCCGGATCAAGCGTGACGAGGATCGGGCGCGCGTCGGTGTCGTGCTCGGCCTGGGCGAGCAGGTCGGCCGCGACGAGTTCCGGATCGGCGGAGTCGTCGGCGATGATGAGCAGCTCGGACGGGCCGGCGAGCATGTCGATCGCGCACCGGCCCACGACGAGCTGCTTGGCGGCGGTGACATACCGGTTGCCCGGGCCGACGATCACATCGCAGGGCTTGATGGGACCGAGCCCGTGGGCGAGCGCCGCGATCGCCTGGGCGCCGCCGATCGTCAGCACGCCGTCGGCTCCGGCGAGCGCGGCTGCGGCGAGGGTCTGGCGCGTGGGGCGGGGCGAGGCGACCCAGACCGTGCGCACGCCGGCCGCCCGCGCGGTGACGGCGGTCATGATCGCCGACGACGGAAGGGGGAACCGCCCGCCCGGCGCGTAGCACCCGGCCCGCTCGACGGGCGCGATGGTGTGCCCCGCGCGCCCGCCGGGCACCGAGACATCGAGCGGGTGGATCGACGCCCGCTGCGCCTCGGCGAAAGCGCGCACGCGGGCGATGGTGCGCTCGAGCACGCCTCGCGTCTCGTCGTCAAGCACCTCGGCTTCGCGGGCGATCTCGTGCTTCTCGAGGAACATCGACGCGCCGGGCTCGAGGTCGCCCAATCGCTCGGCGTGCTCGCGGGCGGCGGGCTCGCCGCGCGAACGCACATCCTCCAGGATCGCCGACGCGACCGCGAGCGCCTCGGGCGACACCGGCTCGGGGCGCGACGAACGCAGCTCGTCCAGCTTCATCGCGCGCAGGAAGGGCTTGCTCATGCGGTCTCCTTGGCATCGCCCGGGCGACGGGTGACCTTGCGAGCGCGGCGGTCGAGTTCGCGTTCGACCTCCTCCAGTGTCACGCCCGCGCGGGCCATCGCGGCGAGGGCGAAGTAGAGCACATCGGCGGTCTCGGCGCACACATGGGTCGGGTCGGTCGCCTGCCCCAGCTCCCGCGCCTCTTCGATGAGCTTGGCCTCGAGCAGCCCGGGCTCGGTGAGCAGCCGGCGGGTGTAGGAGCCGGAATCGCCCGCGGTCGATTGGTCGCGGATCGCCGCGAGCCTGCGTGACAGCCCGCCGAGCCCGTCGGACGCGTCGCGCGCGCCGAAACAGGTGCGTGTTCCCTTGTGACAGAACCCCCCGCCCTGCTCGACGCGGAAGAGGAACGCGTCGCGGTCGCAGTCGAGGCGGACGGCGCGGACGCGCTGCGTGTCGCCGCTGGTCTGACCCTTGACCCACAGCCCGCCGCGCGATCGCGAGTGGTACGCGCCGCGTCCCTTCTCGATCGCGACCCGGAGGCTCTCGATGCTGGAATACGCGAGCCCGAGCGAGGTTCCGCGCTCATCGGCGACGACGGTCGGCACGAGCCCGTCTGCACGGTCGCTGCGCGCGCACGCCCAGAGGCAGTCGGCCAGGTCGATCGCGCCGGTGTACAGCGCCATGCCGACCTGCGCGTCGATCCCGAGCCGATCGAGCGTGGCGATCTCGCCGGCGTCGCGCACGCCGCCGGCGACGGTCAGTTCGCAGTCCCCCGCGGCGTTCCGGATGCGCTCGGCCCGCTCGAGGTCGATGCCCTCCATGCGTCCTTCGCGTTCTATGAAGGTGACGAGGAATCCGCCCGCGTATTCGCGGAGCTCGGCGAGTTTGTCGTTGATGGTGCGTCCGGTGCCGCGCGTCCAGCCGTGGTCCATGACCTCATCGTGATTCGTGTCAAGGGCGGCAACGACGCGATCGCGCGGGAGCTCGCGGAGGATCTCGGGGGTGGCAGCGGTGCCGAGGACGACCTTGGTGGCGCCGGCGTCGAGCCAGCGGATCGCGGTGTCGATGTCGCGGATCCCGCCGCCAACGCGGCAATCGGCGATGGCGCACAGTTCGCGCATGACTTCGGCGTTGGAACCGGTGCCCATGGCCGCGTCGAGGTCGACAACGGCGATCTCGCCGACGCGGGCGAACTTCTCGGCGATGGGGCGCGGGTCGCCCGCGTCGAGCTTCTTCTCCTTGCCGCCGACGAGTTGGACGGCGTTCCCGGATTGCAGGTCGATCGAGGGGATGATCATGCCGCGTCCTCCGTGCGCACGCGCACGCCTTCGAGGGCCATCTGCCGCTTGACCTCGCGCACAGTCATTTCGGCGTCGTGGAAGATGGAGGCGGCGAGGACGGCGTCGGCGCCGGCGTCGATCGCCTCGACCAGGTGGTGCGCGCCCGCGGCTCCGCCCGATGCGATGATCGGGATCCCGACGGCGTGGCGCACGGCGGTGATGAGTTCGAGGTCGTATCCCGAGCGTGTGCCGTCCCGGTCCCAACTGGTCAGCAGGACCTCGCCCGCGCCGAGCTGCTCGGCCCGTGCGCACCATTCGATCGCGTCGAGTCCCGTGCGCTCGGTGCCGCTCCTGATGACCACCTCCCACGCCGGGGCGAAGGTGACGGGGGGCGGCTCGCGGCGGGCGGCGTCGGCGGCAAGCACGACGCACTGGCGCCCGAAGCGGTCGGCGAGGATCGTGAGCAGTTCGGGGTTCGCGACCGCGGCGGTGTTGACGCTGACCTTGTCGGCGCCGGCGTCGAGGAGGCGGGCGGCGTCGTCGATCACGCGGATCCCCCCGCCGACGGTCAGCGGGATGGAGATGTGGGCGCGGATCGCCGCGACGGTTTCGATGGCGGTGGCGCGACCCTCGGGCGTGGCCGAGACATCGAGGACGGTCAGTTCGTCGGCGCCCTGGGCTTCGTAGGCGGCGGCGAGTTCGACCGGGTCGCCCGCGTCGCGGAGGCCCTGGAACTTCACGCCCTTGACGACGCGGCCGTTGCGCACATCGAGGCAGGGGATGACGCGGCTCAGGAGCATCGAGTGGTCTCCCTGGAGTGTGCGAGCCAGCGGGACATCACGCCCAGCCCGTATCGGCCGGAGAGTTCGGGGTGGAACTGACAGGCGACGAGGTTGCCGCGTTCGAAAGCGGCGACGAACGGGCCGGCGTGATCGGCGGTCGCGCAGAGGAAACCCTCGGGCGGGCGAACGAGGCGGAAGGAATTGGCGAAGTAGGCGTCGCCGGTCGCGAGGATGCGGGCGGCGGGGGGCGACACGACGCGGTTCCAGCCCATCTGCGGCGAGCGCACGCCGGTAAACCGCTCGGCGATGCCCGGGACGATGCCGAGCCCGGCGACGCCCGGCGATTCCTCGCTCCCTTCGAGCAGGGCCTGCAGGCCCACGCAGACGCACAGGGTGGGAAGATCGCGCTCGATGCGGGCGCGGAGGGCGTGCTCGAGCGCGTGCGCACGAATGGTGGTCATCGCGCTGGCGAGCGTGCCGACGCCGGGCAGAACGACGGCCGGTGCGTCGGCGATGCGGTCGGGATCGCTCGACAGTTCGGGCGCCGCGCCGATGCGGGCGAGGCCCGCGAGCATCGAGGCGATGTTGGCGCTGCCGGTCGGGATGACCAGGACGGACGCGGGCATCACAGCACGCCCTTGGTGCTGGGAATGCCCGACGAGCCGTCGCGGGCGACCGCGGCTCGGAGGGCCAGGGCGAGGGCCTTGAACGCCGCTTCGGCCTTGTGGTGGTCGTTGTCGCCGCGCAGGACATCGAGGTGGAGAGTCGTGCGCGCGGCGGTCGCGAGAGAGGCGACGAAGTGGGCGATATTCTCGCTGGCGAGGGTGCCGATGGTGTCGCGCCGGAGTTGCAGGTCGATGTGGGGCGAGGGGCGGCCGGAAAGATCGACGACGGCGCGGGCGAGTGCTTCATCCAGCGGGGCGTACGCTGAGGCGAAGCGGGCGATGCCGGCGCGATCGCCCAGGGCGCGGTCGACCGCGGCGCCGAGCGCGAGCGCACAGTCCTCGGCGGTGTGGTGATCGTCGACCTCGAGATCGCCCGAGCAGGAGAGAGAGAGATCGAAGCGGGCGTGCTTGGCGAGGGCCGAGAGGAGATGGTCGAGGAAGCCGATGCCGGTGCTGATGGTGAACTGCCCCGAGCCGTCGAGATTGAGCGACAGTTTGATGTCGGTCTCGCTGGTCGTGCGCTCGATGGTCGCGGTGCGGGGAGCGTGGGTGGTCATGCGCGGGATTCCTTGAGGGCGGCGGGGATGACGGCGCGGAGGGCGTCCGTCAGTCGGACGAAGTCGGATTCGTCGGCGGGGCAGGTGATGCGGAGTGCGTCTTCGAGGCCCGGGCGATTCTTGAACAGCCGGATCGCGATGCCTCGCTCGGCGAGCCCGCGCCAGACGCGCTGCGGGGCGTCGGGCGCGGTCGGCGGGAATCGCGCGAGGACGAAGTTGCCCTGCGAGGGCTCGACGCAGACGCCGAGGGTGGTGAGCAGTTCGCGGAGTTCAGCGCGTTCGGTGCGCACGCGGACGATCATGTCTGCGAAGGGCTGCCGGGGCTCGTCAAGGAAAGCGCCGGCGATGCGGAGGGAGAGAGAGGAGGCGGCGAACGGGTTGCCGACCGATCGCAGGGCGTTGATCGACTCGGGTTGAGCGATCGCGCACCCGATGCGGAGCCCCGCGAGCCCCCACGCCTTGCTGAGCGTGCGCACGATGATGGCGTTGGGGAGTTCAGCGGCGACGGGCGTGAGGTCTTCGTCGGCGAATTCGGTGTACGCGAGGTCCACCAGCAGCATGGCGTGGGGAACGGCGGCGGAGAGTTCGCGGAGCTGAGCCGCGGAGATGATGCCGCCGGTCGGGTTGTTGGGGCTGACGACGGCGATGGCGCCGGTGCTCGGCGTGATGCGTTCGAGCACGGCGTCGAGCGGGTAGGGCCCGGCGGACCAGTCGGTGCGCACGACGCGGGCCCCGGCGAGTTCGGCGTAGCGGCCGAGCATCTCGAAGCTGGGGCTGGGGAGGATGAAGTCGCGTCCGTGCTCGAGGTACGCGAGGCAGGCGCGGTAGAGGGCGTCGTCGCCGCCGGCGGTGACGAGGACGCGATCGGGCGAGACGCCGAAGCGCTCGGCGAAGCGGCGGGTGAGGTCGGCGTCGCTGGGGTAGCGGCGGGCGTCGTCGGGCGCGACTGTTTCGAGCGCGCGGGCGAGAAGGTCGGCGGGGAGGCGACCTTCATTGAGATCGAGCCACAGGTCGATGTCGTGTGCGGGGCGCGGGACGGCGTAGCCGTCGGTGCGCGCGCGGGCGGCGGGTGCGGGAAGCCGACCGGATGGGCTGGGCGGTTGGGCGGTCATGGCACGATCTGCGAGGGCTGGGTGACGAGGATGTCGGTCCCGCCGAGGGCGCGGATCTGGGGGATGAGCGCGGGGAGCTGGTCGCGGAGGACGGCGACCTTGATCGCAAAGCCCGCGTCGCCTCGGAGCGTGGCGATGGTGGGCTCGCGCATGCACGGCAGGGATTCGACGAGCCCGTCGAGGCGATCCGGGGCGACATTGACCTCGAGCACGACGCGCCGGCGGGCCTCGAGGACCGAGGCGAGGAGCATGGTGAGCTCCTCGAGGCGGGCGCGCTTGGCGGGGTCGCCCATCGCGGCGCGGGAGGCGTAGAGGCGCGTCGAGGAGGTCATCAGTTCGTCGAAGACCACGAGGTTGTTGGCGCGCAGGGTCGCGCCCGAGGCCGCGATGTCGACGATGCAGTCGCAGTCCTCGGGGGGGAGGACCTCGGTCGCGCCGTAGGAACGGAGGAAGCGGGCGTCGAGGTCGCGGTCGGCGATCCAGTCGA
Organism: Phycisphaerales bacterium JB037; assembly: GCA_043101605.1. Classification (GTDB taxonomy): domain Bacteria; phylum Planctomycetota; class Phycisphaerae; order Phycisphaerales; family UBA1924; genus JBICIG01. The sequence continues at coordinate 15,170 of JBICIG010000045.1, read as the reverse complement.
GGGTGAGCTTTTCGAGTTCGGACGCGACGACGAAGGAGGGCTTGGCGGGGCGGTTGTTGACCAGGAGGTCGGGCGGGGCGGCGGCGACGATCTTCACGCGATCGAGGCCGGTGTCGAGGAGTTCGACGAGGTCGGCGTTCATCTCGGCGACCCAGTCGGCGCCTGCGAACCCGACATCGCGCGAGCCGGCGGCGAGCATCTCGACGATCGCCTGGGGCTTGAGGACCTTGGTCTCGTAGCCCGGGAGGTTGATGCGGGGGCGGTAGCCGCGGGCGGTGTTCTCGACGCGGATGCCTGCCTCGGCGAGGAGGGCGAGGACGCCCTTTTCCATGCGTCCCTTGGGGAGGGCGAGGTGGATCCCGGCGGGATCGGCGGATGAGGGTTGGCGGCGTTCGGCGGCTTGGGCGTTCGGGACGGTCATGGGGGTCTCCCAAATCGGTGAGGCTCGTGCGGTTCGAGCGTCAGCGGGGTTTGGAGCCGGGACCGTCGCGATTTGCAGAAGCGACGACACCGGCGGGGCCGGTGTCGGGGGCAGGGTCGTTGGAGGGGGGGTCCTTCAGCGATCGCGCACCATCACCGGCGGGGGTTGCCCTGGTGATGATGGTGATGCGTGCAGATCATGATGGAGCGAGTATTGGCAGGGGTGGGCGGGGGGTCAAGCGCGATGGAGCTCCGACACCGAAATCCCCCCGAACATCTCGTCGCCCGCCTGCGATGAATCAGGCTGCAACCACCTATCTCGCTGAACTCACTCACCGCTTCTTGGCCACGAATCCCGAACAGACCGGAACAGTGCGAATGTTTGCTCCGTCACACCCGGCACAACTTTCGCCTCGGACTCAGCTGCAGCCAAGTCGTCCAAAAACGCTTCATATTTCACGGGCTCTGCTCTGTTGCCGACCTCGCCCGACGCTCTGACCCTCAAGCTCCACCACTCCAGAGCGGCTCGCAAGACGAGAGCCGCGAGCGCGCGTACCGTGCCAACCGGACTCTGCGACGCCTCACGCCCAGCACCATGAGCTACCTTACTTCGTTGGCCGTAGAGTTGCTTAACCCATCCATGTTGCGACCTCCTTTTGTCCGCCTGATCCACCAATAGCGCCCCAACGCCTCGAGCGAGTTTCTCAGCTATGCCACCGCTTCCCCCTCCGTAATCAAGCAGCGTCTCCACCGCCGACATCGCCAATTGCAGAGCCATGCCCGGGCGGTCCTCCCGAAGGGAGTCTGACACGCACTCCATGGCGCTCACGATTCGGCAGTGCATCCACTTGCTATCGTTATATGCTTCAAAGTACTCCGACACAAGGCTGAGATAATTCACAGCACATTGCACCCTGGACATATCGAATCTGGACCCGATCGCTTCAGAGGGCTTCGGCCGCCGATCCCCTTCGGCTCGCTCAGAGGCCATCGCCTCCAGCTCCTCCATTGCCTCTTGAAAGCTCGGTTTTCGAAACGCGGGCCCACGATTCTCTTTCCCGCCCGTTGCCTCCAGGATGTCCCAACTCGTGTCCAGAACCTGCGACTCTATGTCCATTCCGGTTGCCAGGAGTGCAGGCAACCAATCGCCCGCACGCCCGGCCCACTCATCGAGCACCCCGTGAGAAACGAACCCTTCCGCTGCAAGCAGAAGCTCGAAGCCCGAGGTCCCCAGTCGATTCTCCACGAGACGAAAGCTCACCGAAGGGAGTGCGCCGCGGTCGCCCCGCGGCAGATAGATGCTCGCCCCTGGCGCGAGCGACATCGACCGAAAAACCGGCACGCGAGCGTTCGTGCGCGAAATGTTTCCAGTCGACGAATCCGCAATCGACGAGTGCGGCACGAACGAGACTATTGCTGCCGCCAATCTAACCCAGTCGGTCCTGGATGGCGATAGCGTCCACGAAAGCAATAACGAGACGCACTCTCGCACCTCCGATGCACTTATCAGGCCATGTACTCCCGCCGGGGTCAAGATGCTCTTGTTTATGAACGAGAGCATCTCACCATCCCGACGGATCAGCATCGATGCTGTATGGCGCGCGTGAATGAACAAGCTTGTGACATCCGCACGAATACGCTCGTCATTCTCCAGCCACTCATCGCCATTTGCGCGCTTGTCAAACACATGATCTACGATTCTCTCAATGGAGCAATATCGCTCAAAGCCCGGCTCACCCAAAAGTACGACTTCATAGCACTCTAGAAGAGCCTCCTCAAAGATCTTGTGGATACGCCGCAACAAATTGCTCTGAACATCGTTCCTGAGCAATCTGGCAAGGACCGCTTCGAAATGATTCATGCAGCAACTCCATCCCAATCCACTGCACTCGATTCGACCTCGCCGCACAATTGAGGGCGACGATGTTCCGTTCTGGAGCATTCGCGCCATTCCCCAGTTCGAAGCACCCCCGGCAGGACTCGAACCTGCAACCTGCGGATTAGAAGTCCGCTGCTCTGTCCAGTTGAGCTACGGGGGCGACGGGGTCAGTCTAGCCGTTGGGGGTCGGGGGATGGCCGGCGATTTGACGGCTGGGTGCGCCGGGGCGGCGGGTGTGGGTCTGTCTTTGCCGAGGGCGCGGGGAGCGAGGGGATCGGTACGCTGCATGGGCGTCGGGTCGAGGGTTGGATTCGGGGAGCAACGAGATGGCGGATGTGATCGTGCACTACTGGTCGCCGCGGCTGTTTGCCACAAGCAAGAGCCTGACGGGTCATGTGGCGTTGCAGACGAGGGATGTGTACGCGAGTTGGGCGCCCGTGGCCGACCAGGCGCTGGGCTCGATCACCAGGCCGGTCGGGGCGAATCCGCGGCCGAGCTACGCGAACGACCTGGAACTCGCGGGCGGGACGCACAGCGAGCGGATCTCGATCCGCAAGCTGGATGCGAAGGCGATCCGCGACGCGTGGGTCGGGCTGGCGGCGAACCTGGCCGACCCGAACTTCATCGGGCCTCCGATTGGGTACCAGTTGGTGCCGATGGCGGCGAAGGGGAGCGCTTCGAGCTGCGCGACGCTGGTGGTCAAGCTGCTGCGGGCGGGCGGGAGCGACGCGATCCATCCGTGGACGCAGCGCGGGCTGGTGACGCCGGGCGATGTGGCCGAGTACGCATCGCTGCTGCAGTAGCCGCGGGCGGGGCGCGTGTAGACTCGTGGCATGCAGCGGATTCTGCGAGCGTTGATCGCGTGCGTCGTGCTGGGCCTGGTGACCGTCGGCGTGCGCGCGGGTGGGTCGGGTCTCATCCAGCCCGGGGCGAGTCCCTCGGATTCGGGCGGCGCGGAGAGCGTGCTGGCGATCCGGGTGATGACCTTCAATCTCGAGGATGTGCGCACGGCGGACCTGCTCGACCCGGAGCATCCGCGATTGCGTGCTTTGGCCGAGACGATCCAGCGGATCCGTCCGAACATCCTGTTTCTCAACGAGATCGCGTACGACCTGCCGGGGGGGCCCGGCGTGCCGGCCGACGCGGAGGCGGGGCAGAACGCGAAGCGGTTCGTGGAGAACTTTCTGAGCCGATCGCAAGCGCCCGGGCTGGAGCCGATGGAGTTCGCCGCGTTCATGGCGCCTTCGAACACGGGGATGCCCAGCGGGTTCGACCTGGACAACGACGGGGAGATCGTGACGCGGTACCCGGCTCCGGAGCCCAACGAGGCGGGCGGGCGGCCGGGAGCGCAGACCGATGCGGGGCGGGCGTACGGGAACGACTGCTGGGGGTTTGGCACCTTCCCGGGGCAGTACGCGATGGCGCTGCTGGTCGATCCGCGGCTGGAGATCGTCGAGGATGGGGTGCGGACTTTTCAGTTGCTGCCGTGGTCGTACATGCCGGGCGCGGTGCTGCCGAAGTCGGCCGATGAGGAGGGCGGCGGGTGGTACTCGGAGGAGGAACTGGGGTTCATGCGCCTGAGTTCCAAGAGCCACTGGGATGTGCCGGTGCGGCTGCCGAACGGTGCGGTGGTGCATGTGCTGGGGAGTCATCCGACGCCGCCGGCGTTCGACGGGGCCGAGCAGCGGAACAAGCGGCGGAACCACGACGAGATCCGGTTCTGGGCGGACTACCTGGAGGGGGCGAGTTATGTCGTGGATGATGCGGGGGGGCGGGGGACGCTTCGGCGGGGGGCGCTGTTCGTGATCGTGGGCGACCTGAACGCCGACAGCCGGGAGGGCACGGGGTTCGGAAATCCGATGCGGGACCTGCTGCTGGGGCAGCGGCGGGTCGGGGCGTTCGAGGCACCGGTCGCCGACCTGGACCTGCCCGACCTTGAGCCGACGGACACGGCGTTGTGGGGCAAGCAGGTGGATTATGTGATTCCCTCGCGGGAGATCCGGGTGCTGCGTTCGGGGATCTGGCGGCACGAGGGGGTCGGGCCCGGGGCGCGGCGGATGAAAGCGGAGTCCGCGAGCGGGTTTGCGAGCGACCACTTTCCGGTGTGGGCGGATCTGTCGGTGCCCGGGGCGTCTGGGGGGCCGGGGGGCGATTGAGACTGGTTCGCAATAGCGGATTGAGGGGGCGAGGGGCCTCGCGGGCGGGTGGGGACCACTACAATGGGTTCTCGTTTGGCAGGAATCCTTCCGAGTGGACCGGACGAATCGTGGATGACTGGGCGTTGCGCGGGCGCGGCTTGAGCGAGGCGGACGACGGATGTCGCGGACGGAATCGATGGCGGCGACCATGGGGCTGAACGCGCTGGCGTTGCGGAGTTCGCGGGTGCGCGCGCTCATCGAGACGGGCAAGCCCGGGATCACGCGGCTGGTGGCGATCACGGCGGTGGTCGGGTTCGTGCTCGCGGCGCTCGGGCAGGTGTGGACCTTCGGGCTGCTGGCGTCACTGGCGTCGTGCGTGGTCGGGACGGTGCTGTCCTCGCTCGGGGCGAACGCGCTGAATGAATGGTGGGAACGGGAGCGCGACGCGAAGATGGCGCGCACGGCGGGTCGGCCGATTCCGCGGGGGGAGTTGAGCGCGGCGAGTGTGCTCGGGTTCGGGCTCGGGAGTTCGGCGGCGGGCGTGGGTCTGCTGCTGGTGGTGAACGGTCCGGGCGCGGCGCTGGTGGCGCTGGTGTGCGTGCTGAGCTATGTGCTGGTGTACACGCCGCTGAAGCCGCTGACGGTGACCTCGACGCTGGTGGGCGCGATCCCCGGGGCGCTGCCGCCGCTGATCGGCTGGGCGGCGGCGTCGGAGGCGGGGAGCCTGGCGTCGCTCACCGAGCCGGGAGGCTGGAGCCTGGTGGCGCTGATGACGATCTGGCAGCTCCCCCACTTCCTCGCGATCGCGTGGATGTATCGGGACGACTATGCGGCGGGGGGTTTCCGCGTGCTGCCGGTGGTGGACCCGAGCGGTCGGGCGACGGCGATCACGATTCTGGTGACGGCGGTGCTGCTGGTGCCGGCGACGATGCTGCCGGTGTGGGCGATGCCCGGGCTGCTGGGGGGCGCGACGCTGGTGGTGGCGCTGTTGACGGGGCTGGCGTACCTGTGGCTGGCGGTGAAGCTGGCGATCTCGCGGACGCGGCCGGCGGCGCGGCGGGTGTTCTTCGCGTCGATCATCCACCTGCCGGTGCTGCTGCTGGTGATCGTCGCCGAGGCGGTCGGCCGGACGCTGCTCTGACCGGTACGCTCCGGCGGGGGGTGATGCCCGCGTGACCGGCACGAACTCGGAAACATCGAAGATCGGGCGGGGAGAGGCGGCGATGCGCTTCGAGGGCGTGCGGCGTTCGTATGCACGCACGCGGCGGTCGCCGGTGCGGCTGGCGCTCGACGAGGTGACGCTCTCGATCGGGCGCGGGGAGTGGGTAGCGCTGCTGGGCCCGAACGGCGCGGGCAAGTCGACGCTGCTGCGGATCGCGTCCACGCTGGACCGGCCGACGGCGGGGACGGCGGAGGTGCTCGGGCACGAGGTTGGAAGGAAGAAGGGGCGCGGGCGGTCGGAGGAACGGCGGGAGTGTCGATCGAGGCTGGGCGTGGTCTTCCAGACGCCGAGCCTGGATCCGCTGCTGACGGGGCGCGAGGTGCTGGCGATTCAGGGAGCGCTGTTCGGGCTCGGGGGGGCGGCCGCGGCGGAACGGGCGATGACGCTCGCGCGGGCGATGGCGGTCGAGGATCGGCTCGATGACCGGATCGAGACGCTGTCGGGCGGGCTCGCGCGGCGGGTGGACCTGGCGCGGGCGCTGGTCGGCGAGCCCGAGTTGCTGATTCTCGACGAGGCGTCGGCGGGGCTCGATCCGACGGCGCGGGCGGAGCTTTGGGAGGCGCTCGATCGGCTCCGGCGGGAGCGGGCCAAGGAGGGACGGGCGCTGACGATCCTGTCTTCCACGCACGACATGGAGGAAGCCGCGCGCGCCGACCGGGTGGTGCTGCTGCACCAGGGGCGGGTCGTGCGCGACGGGTTGCCGGCGGCGCTGTGCGCCGCGGTCGGGTGGCGGCTGGTGCGTGGGAGTGGGGGGCTGGACGAGGGGCTCGAGGCGGAGGTCGCGGGGCTGGCGCGTCGGCGGATGCCGGGGACGCTGGAGGGCGCCGAGGCGTGGCGGTTGGTGTTCGAGGAGGGGCAGGATGAGGAATTGGCGCGCGCGGCGGAGTTGTTGACGGCGCGGGGTGTGGCGTTCGGGGTGTCGCCGCCGACGCTCGGGGATGTGTACGCCGAGGCGACCGCGGGGGTGGCGCGATGAGCGGGGAAGCGGGCGTGGTGGTCGATCGTTCGGCGGGGCGATGGCTCGGAACCGGGAGCGCGGCGCGGGCGCTGCTGGTGCGGGAGTTGGTCCGGCTGTCGCGGCAGCCCGCGCGGGTGATGGCGACGCTTGGGATCGGCGTGATCGTGTGGGTGTTTCTGGGGAGCGGGTTTTCGGGCTCGTTCGCGGGGAGCGTGGACTATTCGGCGTTCGTGCTGCCGGGCGTGGTCGGGATGGTGGTGATGTTCAGCGCGGTGTTCAGTGCGCTGTCGCTGATCGAGGATCGGGACGCGGGGTATCTGCGGAGCGTGCTGGTGAGCCCGGCGTCGATCGACGCGGTGATCCTGAGCAAGGTGGGCGCGGGTGGAGCGGTGGCGGCGTTGCAGGCGCTGGTGCTGCTGCCGGCGGCGTGGATGGTCGGGCTGGAGCCGGGCGTCGCGGGGATCGGGCTGGCGCTGGTGGCGATGGTGCTGATGGCGGTGGGCGTGGCGGGCGTCGGGCTGGCGCTGGCGTGGCGGACGCGGAGCGTGGCGGGGTATCACGGCGTGATGAACATGGTGCTGATGCCGGCGTGGCTGCTGAGCGGGGCGCTGTTCCCGCTGGAGGAAGCGACGGGGTGGCTGGGGGCGTTCGGGGCGGTGAATCCGCTGGCGTGGGTGACGACGGCGATGCGGGGAGCGCTGACGGGTGATGCGGTCGGCGCGGGGGTGTGGATCGGGTCGGTCGCGTTCGCGGGCGGGGGGGTGGCGGCGGCATGGTGGGCGATGCGCCGCGGGGCGTGAGTCCGGGGTGAACAATCCGGCGAAGCCCGGTGGGGCGGGCAAGCGCGAGGACGCCGAGCGGGGCTCGGAGGAACAGGGACGGAGGATCGGTCATGCCCAGGGGTCTGTTGATTGCGTTGCTGGTGACGGGGCTGATCGCGCTGGGGTCGGCAGCGATGCTGGTGGTGTCGCTGAGTTCGTCGAAGCCCGGGCCGACGACGACCGAGACGAACGGGCCCGACCCGGCGACGCCCGACCAGGGGCTTGAGGGGATCCGGTTCCCGGCGTTCGCGTTGATCGATCAGAGCGGGCGGCCGGTGGACGAGACGGTGCTGGACGGGAAGGTGACGATCGTGGACTTTGTGTTCTCGAACTGTCCGTCGATCTGCCCGGCGATGACCTATCGGATGTCGAAGCTGCAGGAGCGGCTGGGCGATGTGGAGGGGGTGCGGTTCCTGAGCGTGTCGATCGACCCGGAGCGGGACACACCCGAGCGGCTGCGGGCATGGGCGGCGGAGTTCGACGCGGACCTGGAGACCTGGTCGTTTCTGACGGGGGAGCGGGCGGTAGCGCGTGGGATCGCCAAGGCGATCGGGTTCGGCGTGGAGGACACGGGCCAGGAGATCCCGACGAGCGAGGGGGGGACGATGAGCAACATCGAGCACCCGACGCAGATGGTGCTGGTGGGCCCGGATCGGCAGGTGCTGGGGCTGTATCCGTTTGCGATTCCCGAGCGGGTGGACGCGTTGGCCGAGCGGGCCCGGGCGCTGGCGTCGGAGCTGCCTTGAGCGGGCGGGAGGCGGGCGCGCCCGGGGTCAGAGCAGTCGCTCGGGGAGGGCCCCGGGGCGCTGACGACGCGGGTGGATGCCGCTATACTGATCGGCCCGGCGGGAAGCCGACGGGATGAAGGGCGTATAGCTCAGTTGGCTAGAGTGCTGCCATGACAAGGCAGAGGTCACAGGTTCGAGTCCTGTTACGCCCATTCACGAAGAACGCCCCGCAGGTCGGGGCGTTTCTTCGTTTCTGGTTCCGGGACGGCGCACGCGATCAGGGGGGCTCGGGCAGTTCGAAGAGAACATGGGTCGCCGAGGGCATGACGGGGTACTCGATGGTGGCGCGGTAGGCGTGGAAGGTGTCGTCGGCCCAGCCGGCGCGCTCGATGGCGAAACGGATGAGTTCGGCGTAGCGCGGGACGGAGGGCGTGCGGAGCGTGTCGAGGTTGCTGCCGAGCGAGCGCATCTCGGGCCCGGGCATAAGGACGGCCTCGGGCGGTGCGGGGATGGTGAAGGCCTGGTGGAGGTTGGCGGCGTAGGTGCGCGCGGCGGGCTTGATGCGCCCCATGGTGCGGTCGGCGACCAGGAGATCGCAGATGAGCACTTCGCAGGGCGATCGCATGGTCATGATGAAGCCGCCCTGTGTGTCGCTGGGAGAGCGGAAGCGCGAGGCGACGCGTCGGGCGAGGAATCCCTGGACAACGGTGGTGCTGGACTGGAGCCCGACGGTGTCGCCGGAGATCTCGACGACGGAGAGGTCGTCGGAGAGGCGTTTGAAGGAGAGGTCGGGCATCTGGCCGGCGCAGAAGTCGGGGATGAGGGCGAGGTCGCGGGGCAGGCCCTCGGGGGGCGGGGCGAGGGCTTCGGGTCGGTGCTGGAGGTTGGGCTTGCCGTCGTCGTGGAGGTTGCCGAAGGCGCGGATGGGGATGATGGCGCCGGTGCGGAGGCGTTTGATGTCGACGAGCCCGGTGAGGGAGACGAGATCGACGCGATCGGGGGCGTCTTCGTCGTGGGCGAGGATCATGGTGGCGAACCAGGCGCGGACGCTGCCGCCCCAGATGTGACGGTTGGCACGGAAGGCGGCGCGGCGGTGCTCGAGGTGGGACTGCTCGGCCTGGGCGCCCGACTCGAAGGCGCTGATCATCGAATCGAAGGTCTGTCGATCGCCCGCGTGCAGGCGGACCATCTCGGAGAACTCCCGGACGGCTTGCTCGAAGCGGGTGATGGCGTCTTCGGGCACGCCGGCTTGCTGGACGGAGCGAACGAAGGTCCGGAACGAGCCGGTGCCCGGGGTGAGGCGGCCGACTTCGAGGGGTTCGTCGGCTGTGGCGAGTTTGTGGATCTGCCAGGCGAGCTTTGCGTCCAACCGGAGCACCCGTTGGAGGTCAACCGGCTTGGTGATGACGGCCGGGAGGGACTCGAGGAGGGCGGCGGCGGAATCGCGGATCGCGCCGATGGCGCGTCGGGCGTGGACGGGAAACGCGTCGTCTCCGGTTCGGGTGCTGTTTGAGAGACTGGTCATGGCGGTTTGAGGGAACACCTCAGGACTGTGCCACAGGGTACCGCAGAGGGCGGGGAATGGGGAAGTTTGTGCCAGAATATTTCTAGAAAACTGTTTTGAAAGACGAGTGAGCCGGTATATTGACCCGGGCCCCGGGGTTTCCGGGGCGTCCGGATCGCCGGGCGTGACTTTGAGAGAAGGAGACAGCGATGAAGCAGGGAATCGGATTGTTCGGAGCCGCGGCGGTGCTGTGTGTGGGTGCGGGCGCGGCGGTCGCGCAGCCGCTGTGGGCGTTCAACCAGCAGGGCCGGGGCGTGTACTTCGAGGCGATCGCCGACAGCCGGAACGCCTCGCCGCCCGGGACGATCGACACGGCCGACAACGATGCGTCCGCGCCGAACTTCGATCCGTTCGATGTGCGTTTCACCGAGGCGGCGCAGTCTGAGTTCGCGCTGGCGTCGGTGGATCTCGGGCAGTCGTCGGTGTTGGGGGATCGGAAGCTCGAGTATGCGTCGGACATCACGGTGACGACCGCCGAGGACGCGCCGGGCGCGTTCAGCGAGGTGGTGGCGGGCTCGGACTTCTACGCGTTCGCCGAGGTCTTCCCGGCGGGGCAGGAGACGCGTCTGACGGGCTTCGTGGAGATCACGGGCGACCTCGGCTACGCGGAAGTGCAGGTCATGGTGCTCGGGAGCGACGGGTTCTCGTTCACGGCGTCGCTCGATGCGGCGGGGCGGATCGACATCAACGAGGTCTTCACGCTCCCCGATGACGAGGAGTTCGAGTTCATCGCGAACCTGATCGCCGAGTCGGGCGGGAACTCGAGCGGGAGCGTGGCTGCGGCGTTCACGCTGGAGCCGACGCCGGCGCCTTCGGGGCTGGCGGTGCTCGGTCTCGGGGCGCTGGGCGCGGTGCGTCGGCGGCGTTGAAACGGAATCTCCTCTGCTCGGCGATGGTCGGGCAATCCCCTCCTGCGGGCGGCTGCCAGTCGCGGCCGACCCGCGCTTGGACCGCGGACAAGGCTTGGCGTCGGCCGATCTCGGCGCCGCGATCGACCCGGAGAGCGAGCATGAACCAGGGAAGCAGGAAGCAGGGATGGACGGGCTGGGAACTGGTGCGTCGTGTGGGCGTGGCGGTGCTGGCGGCGTGGTCGCCGGCGGCGATCGGGCAGGACGCGTGGGGCACGGCGTCGGGCGGGAACGCGCAGCGGAACGGACTGGTGGACACGGTCGGGCCGGACGAAGCGGTGCTCGCGTGGGAGGGAACGGACTATCCGAACCAGTTCGGCGCGAGCGAGTTCGCGGCGGGCGAGGGGAAGGTCTTTCTGGACCGTACCTTTGACGCGGGGAACCCGGTGGGCGGATCGATCCTGCTGGCGTACGACCTGGAGACGGGGCAGGAGCTGTGGAACCGCTCGCTGCCGCTGGACGGCGTGCCGATCGGTGACGCGCAGGCGAACCGGGTGGTGGGGTACGACGGGGGGCGTGTGTACGCGCTGCGCGCGGGTGTGTCGCGCGTCGGGTACCTGTACGCGCTGGATCCGGACGACGGGAGCACGATCTGGCGATCGAGCGTGCAGGGATTCAACGCGGCGCCGGGCACGATGACCTTCCTTCCCAACGGGGACATCATCACGAGCGGTCGCGGGCCGACGGCGGCGGGGAACGGGACGACGGCGGTGCTGCACCGGGTGGACGCGAGCAACGGCGACATTCTGTGGTCGACCGATGACTCGACCTGGAGCCCGCCGGGGACGGGCGGGAACAGCGCGGTGGTGTCGCTGGACGGGCAGCGGATCTATGTGTGGGATCTCGACAACGACACGCTGCGGGTGAAGGCGCTCGATGCGGCGACGGGGTTGCCCTTGTACACCAGCGGGGACCTGACGCTGCTCAAGCCGAGCTTCAACTTCGCGCAGCAGGCGCCGGTGATGGTCGGGCCCGACGGGACGGTGTACGCGCCGCGGCTGGCGGCGGGGCTGTTCGCGCTGCAGGACACGGGCGAGGACTTCATCGAGAAGTGGCGGTATGTGCCGATCACGCAGGGCGCGTTCTCGACGAACGCGGTCGGGCCCGATGGGAGCGTGTATGTGATGGGCGGGGCGCTCGCGCCGGAGGGGTTCATCCAGTCGTTCCGGCTGGACCGACTCGACCCGGCGACGGGGCAGGTGATGCACAGCTTCACGCCGAACCAGGACTTTCGCGCGCCCCGGATGGCGGTGGACGCCGACGGCAAGGTGTACCTGAGCGACTCGGAGGTGCGGCTCTACTGCCTGACGCCCGACCTCTCGATGCTGTGGATGGAATTCGTGGGTTCGATCCGCGAGGGCGGGCCGGTGCTGGTCGATCGCACGCTGGTGGTGCAGGGAACGGGGAACATCCTGCGCGCCTACCGCACGGACGCTTCGTGCCTGGCGGACCTGACGGGTTCGAGTGATCCGAACGACCCGAGCTACGGCGAGCCCGACGGGGACGCGGACGGGGACGACTTCTTTTTCTATCTCGACGCGTTCAGCGCGGGCGAACTGGCGATCTGTGACCTGACGGGATCGAGCGATCCGAACGACGCCGGGTTCGGCACGCCCGATGGCGACTGCGACGGCGACGACTTCTTCTTCTATCTCGACGCGTTCAGCGCCGGCTGCGATTGAGCGGCGGGCTCGCCCCGACTGAATCCCCCCACTGCCAGCACACTCAGCGGCCTGACAGGCCCTCTGCCCGGAAGGAATGCATCATGCGTTGCGACTCCTGGATTCTTTGCGCCGCTCTGCCGCTGCTCGCGGGGGCCCCGGCGGCGCTCGGCGACGACCCGGTGACGGTGACCTCGGCGTACCGGCTGGCGCGGAGCACGGTGTTCGTCGATGGCGGCTTCGGGCGGTTCAACGAGGTTGAGGATCGCCGCGAGTTCTTCGAGGACGGGTTCATGGGGCTTTCGACCGAGGCGAACGAGGGCTTCGACGGGTCGGCCGGCTCGTCGCAGACGCTGACGGGCTCGGACATCGGGGCGGCGCTGATCGTGTTTGACGGCGACGGCGGCGTGAACGCGGGCTCGGGGCTCGAAGGTCTCGTGCGGGCCGAGACGGAGTTCGGGCTCGAGGTGACGCTGCAGGTCGCCGAGCCGATTGCGTTCGAGGTGAGCGGGCTGATCGGGGCGAACGGGCCTGATTCGACGGTGTTCGTGCAGCTTCGGCGTGGTGTGACGCCGGTCTTCGAGCTTGAGCGGGCGAGCTTTCCGATCGTGCCCTTTGGTGAGTCCGGCACGCTTGAGCCGGGCGGGTACACGCTGGTGATCGAGGGGCTGGCGAGTCGCACGGTCAGCGGCGGGCAGAGCGGGGGCGGCGCGATCGTGATCGATCTGAGGCTCGAGTTCGGCTCGGCGTGCGCGGCCGACCTGACCGGGTCGAGCGACCCCAACGATGCGAGCTTCGGCGAGCCCGACGGGGACGCGGACGGAGACGACTTCTTCTTCTATCTGGATGCCTTCAGCGCCGGCGAACTGGGCGTGTGCGATCTGACGGGGTCGAGCGATCCGAACGACGCGTCGTTTGATGTCCCCGACGGCGACTGCGATGGTGACGATTTCTTCCGCTACCTCGACCTGTTCGTGGGCGGGTGTGCGTGAATCACGGTTCCTGCAGCCTTGTCTTGCCGGACTTCTTCTTCTTTGAACCGCCGATCTCGAGTCCGAGGAACTTCAACCAATTGATGCTGATCTTCCCGGATGTGGTCCCCTTGACGGACTGATCGACCTTGATGCGGTCGGTCGGCTTCTTGGGAGCCTTCTGAATCCCGACATGGCCGGAGTACTCGTTGGCCTTGATCGCAAACCCGGTGCCGCCATTGAAGCTTCCCTTGGTGTTCGCGGAGCCCTTGACATACGAGCAGAATCGATCGGAGTTGGCGAAGGTTCCCTTGCAGTACTCTCGCTTCTGGGAGATTGAGTACTTTTTCGTGATCGGGTTGTAGGTCACGCGCGTCGTGTCGCTGACCTCGCCGTGCCAGAAGCCCTCTCGGTCTTCCAGGATTGCCTTTCTCTCGAGCCAGAGCCCGTCTGTTCCGGCACCGGTATCGAATTCGTAGCGGACATTCGGGCCCGGCGAGAGCGTGTCCTCGTTCTCGCTGAGGAGCCGCTCTGCCTCGTCCATGGGACAGTGTGGTTCGTCTGGGAGGATCAATCTCCGGCGGGACATTGAACATAGGCTGTCGTGACGCAATACGACATGATTCAGGACTGACTCGACTCATTAGGGCTGAAGAATGGTCAGGGTAACCGACAAGGGTTGCACCGCCAAGGCCTCGGCCACTCTCTTGGCTATCCCAAGAGCCCACCCGGAGTCTGCTGCCCGCCGCCAGTGCGGATCGCGTGGTCCTTCTGCGAGGACTTCGATCCACGCCTTGAGATCCTGCCTGCTCACGACGAGCGTGAGTTCTCCGCCTGCGGAGGAATCCGTGAGCTGAGCTCCCCAAAGCCCTCGCTTCTCAAGGTTCCAGAGCGTCGGGTCGACTTGGTCATCAGAAGGGAATATCCAGTCGAAGCGGTCACCCTCCGGATCGAGTGTCATTCCTATGTCAGAAAGGACGAGGGACTGAGCCGCCAGCTCACTGAGGATTCCGCGCATTCGGGGCTTGGTCCCAGACAGGTCAAGTACGATTTGTGTGCTACAGCTCATGGTTGAATGATGTGCTCAATGCCCTTTTTAGCAAGCCACTCTGAAACATGAGGGGGTACGGCCTCAGGTGTGACAAGCGCAAAACTCTTGCCCGCGCGACGGGCGAGTGCCGCTTCGGCGCCGAGCTGATTCTGCAAGCTCTCCCAATTGGACAGCCAGTGGTCCGACCTTTCTGACCACGACTTGACTTCCAGCCATGTGTCTCCAAGAGCGCCGTCGAATTCGCGACCTCCATGACGGAAGCCATCTCCGGCTCCGAGGGATTCTCGCACATGTTTCTCATACTCTGGGCCGGTCCGCCACGCTGGAGCTCTAGAGACCGCACCACGGTTGCCTTTCACACGCCTCACGGAATCCTTGATTATATGCCAAGACTGCCTCGCCATGGATCCAAGCCAACGCATGGCCGCCAAACCAGCCGTTAGTATTTGCCTCCATCCGCCCTTCACGAGCCATGCAATCGCACTGACACCCAGCTTAACGATCGTCCGAAGTACTCCGGCAAGACCGAGGGCCCATTCAAATGGGTCTAGCAGAATGCTTGGCGACTCGATTCGACCACTGGCATATCGCTCCCAATCCGGGTGGCCGCGTCCGTAAGGGATCTTCTCGTCTGGCCATGAAACATCATCGCCGGGGTAGTCTCTATCTAGTCCTTCCAGCTCATTCAAAAGTGACTGATGCTCGTCATTAGACAGGTTTCCATTACTGAGGAGTTCGGCGATCTCTTCTCGCCTGCTCTCTGCAGACAGCTTCGCATGCTCCCCGGCGACATGATGCCGCTCGGTCGCAAGCGCAGCTAACTCATCTTCAGAAAGAGACTCATCACCG
>JBICIG010000044.1:0-12697 GCA_043101605.1 Phycisphaerales bacterium JB037 | reverse complement strand
GGGCCGGGCCGCACGATCCCCTACCATCGAACGCATGACCGATGTTCCCAACACCGACGCGTCCGACGACGCTCTTTCCGATTTTCCGCATGCGTCCGACCCAGATTCCCCGCTCGGCCGCGTCGTGATCGCCGGCGGCTCGGGTTGCCTGGGCACCAGCCTCGCCCGGCACCTGACCGGGCTGGGGGCCCGCGTCTCGGTGCTCAGCCGGTCGTCGCCCCCGGCCGGCTCGCCCTGGGAGTTTCGTCAATGGGACGGGCACACCGTCGGCGACTGGGCCGACGCGCTCGACGGCGCGAGCGCGCTGGTCAATCTCGCCGGCCGATCCGTGGATTGCGTGAAGACGCCCGACCGTGTCGACGAGATCCTGCGGTCGCGTGTGGAGTCGACGCGGGCGCTCGGCGTCGCGGCGACGGGCGTCGAGACGCCGCCACGCGTCTGGGTGCAGATGAGCACCGCGCACATCTATGGCGACCCGCCGCGCGAGATGATGCACGAGCTGTCGGCGACCGGGCACGGGCTCGCGCCGGAGGTCGGGCGCGCGTGGGAGCAGGCGTTCCGCGACAACGCCCCGGCGTCGGTGCGGCAGGTGATTCTGCGCACCGGCTTCGTGCTCTCGCGGGCCGGCGGGGCGCTGCCGCGGTTCATCCGGCTCGCACGGCTGGGGCTCGGCGGGCGCGTCGGTTCGGGCACGCAGGGCATGAGCTGGATCCACCGGCGCGACATGGACCGCATCTTTACGCGGGCGATCACCGACCCGTCGATGCGGGGGACTTACAACGCGGCCGCGCCCGGGCCGGTGGGGCAGGGGGAGTTCATGAAGGAGGTGCGGAAGGCGGTGGGCATGCCGCGCGTGCCGATTGCGCTGCCGACGCCGAAATGGCTCGCCGCGCTCGGCGCCCGGCTGGTGTTCCGGACCGACCCGGACCTGGCGCTGTACGGGCGTTACTGCGTCCCGAGACGCTTGGGCAACGAGGGTTTCCAGTTCGAGTTCCCGAGGCTCGAGGAGGCGCTGGGCGACTTGCTCAGCGCGGCGACCTGACGAGCCGCGCGTGTGAGCAAGCGGGCTCTGCTGCCGAGCCGATGGGCGGATCCGGGGATCTGTGCGGCAGGGCGTTCACGGCGTTCTCACGCGGTGGCGGCTCGTTGATCCGCAACGCTTCTTCGCGGGGGTGCGATTTACCCCTCGCGCTTCGCTGCCGCGGCCGAGAGGAGGCGTTTGGCTTCGCCGGCGAGGTAGAACGATCCGGTGACGCAGATCAGGTCGCCGCGTCCGACGGCCCGGTAGGCGGTGTTGAGGGCGTCCTTGAGTGTCGGCTCGATCTGGGTCATCTTCGAGCAGCGGTTCAGGAAGCGGCGTTGCAGGTCCTCGGGCTTGGCGGCGCGGGGGTTGTCGGCGGCCTTGGTGAAGATCACCTTGTCGGCCCCCATCGCCACACGGTCGAGCATGGCGTCGATGTTCTTGTCGGCGGCGCACCCGAAGACGAGGACCATCGAGTCGTAGCGGATGTGCGAGCCGATGGACTTGATGAGGGCCTCGAGGCTCTCGGGGGTGTGCGCGCCATCGACGAAGATGCGCGGCGATTCCCAGATCTGCTCGAGCCGTCCGAGCCGGGGCGTCGCCGCCAGGCCGATCGCGACATCGCGCTCGGGCGCGTCGAACCCGCGGGTGCGGAGCATGTCGAGCACGGCGAGGGAGAGCCCGCAGTTGGCCGCCTGATGATGCCCCTGGAGGGGGACGGCCAGGTGCTCGTACCCGCCGCCCGGCCCGGAGACGCAGACGCGGACATGCGGCCCGAGGTCCGGGCTGGACTCGAAGCGGTCGGTGAAGTCGATGCTCTCGCCGAGCACATGCAGGGGGGCCTGCACCTCCTCGGCGCGGCTCTTGAAGACCTCGAGCACCTCGGGGGGCTGGGGGACGGTGATGGCCGGGACGCCGGGCTTCATGATCCCGGCTTTCTCGAACGCGATCTTCGCGAGGGTGTCGCCTAGGATCGCGGTGTGTTCGAGCTGGATCGCGGTGAGGGCGCAGACCTCGGGCATGATGACATTGGTCGAATCGAGCCGCCCGCCGAGCCCGACCTCCATGACCGCCAGGTCGACCGCCTGCTGGGCGAAGTAGAGCAGCCCGACCGCGGTGATGAGTTCGAAGAAGGTGGAGCGCCCGAGCTTGGCCGGGAGCGACGCGTCGGCCTCGGCGGTCCGGGCCAGCAGCGACACGAACGACTCCTCGTCGATCCAGGTCGGCCCGATGCGCACGCGTTCGCGCACATCGACCAGGTGCGGGCTGGTGAACACCCCGACGGCGTACCCGCACGCGCCGAGGCTCGAGGCGAGCATCTCCACGACGCTTCCCTTGCCCTTGCTGCCGGCGACATGCACGAACCGGCTGTCCCGCTCGGGGTTGTCGAGCTTGTCGAGCAGCGCCCGCATCCGGTCGAGCTTGAACTCGGCCGGGTCGACCTGCGTCGGGCGGACCTTCTCGAAGTTGACGCGGTGATCCAGAAACTCCAGCGCCTCGGCGAAGGAGGAGAACGCCGGGCGGGACCGGGCGGTGCGTTTGGGCGTCGTGCCGGCCGGCTTGGACTGCTGCGGGCTCTGGGAACCCCCCGAGCGCGACCGGGCCGAACGGGTCGTGGCTTTGGGCATCGCACGATTCTACGGCTCGGCGAAATCAAAACAACAGGCGATGCGCAAACGACAGGCGGTTTGGGTGTTCGCGCCCGTTCCTACAGTTGCCAGTGCCCGACGACCCGGACACCCCGTTCGTCGACGAGGAGGGTCTGCTCCCCGCCGACACCCCGCCCCCGTGGGGCAGTGAGACGCGCGACCAGCGCCTCGCACGGCTGAACAAGGCCGCCCGCGAACTCCCCCCCGCGCCCGGCGTGTACCTGATGAAGGATCACAAGGGCGTGGTCCTGTATGTCGGGAAAGCCGCCCGCCTGCCCGACCGCGTGAGCAGCTACTTCGTTCCCTCGGCCGACCTGGGCCCGAAGAAGCACCGCATGCTCGACGAGGTGCATTCGTTTGACGCCCTGCTGTGCGAGGGCGAATGGGAGGCGCTGCTCGCCGAGAACCGGCTCATCAAGGACATCAAGCCCCGCTTCAACGAGCGGCTCGTCGACGACAAGACCTTCCCCTACCTCGTGGTCACCCAGCGCGAGGACTACCCCCGCGTCTTTGTCACCCGCAATCCCTCGGGCATCGATCCCAGGACCGGCGAGCAGGCGCCGGAGATGAAGGGGGCCAAGATCTTCGGCCCGTTCACCAACGCCGGGGCGCTCCGCGAAGCCGTCCAGATCCTCCAGCGCATCTTCAAGTTCCGCACCTGCAAGCTCGACATCGTTCACGGCGATCCGAAGAACCTCCGCTTCCGCCCCTGCCTGCTGGCGGCGATCGGGCAGTGCACCGCCCCCTGCAACGAGTCCATCGCCCCCGACGCCTACCGCGACGACATCCACCGCTTCGTGCGCTTCCTGGGCACCAAGCGATCGGTCGTGCTCCGCGAGATGCGACAGGAGATGGAGCAGGCCTCGAAGGACCTCGCGTTCGAGCGGGCCGCGTCGCTGCGCGACCAGATCCGCGCCATCGAACGCCTCGACGAGCGTGCCTCCACCCGCGACGGCTGGCAGCCCGAGACCGAGATCGGCTACATCGATCCCGAGCAGGGCACCAGGTCGCTGCAGCGGCTCATCGGGCTCGACGCCCCGCCGCGCTGCATCGAGGGCATCGACATCGCCCACCTGCAGGGGGGCGAGACCGTCGGCAGCAAGGTCTGCTTCATCGACGGCAGGCCCTTCAAGGACGAGTACCGGCGCTACCGGATCAAGAGCGCCGCCAACGACGATTACGCGTCGATCCGCGAGGTCGTCAGCCGACGCTACCGCGAAGCCGGCGCGGGCAACGAGCTGTACCCGGAGGTCATCCTGATCGACGGCGGGCTGGGGCAGCTCCACGCGGCGATGGAAGCCTTCGACACCCTCGACGCCAAACCCCCCATGGTCATCAGCCTCGCCAAGAAGGAAGAGCTGATCTTTGTGCAGGCGCGGGGCGAGCCGATCCGCGTGGGGCGGAACAACCCCGGGCTGCGGCTGTGCCAGCAGATCCGCGATGAGGCCCACCGCTTCGCCCAGCACTACCACCACATTCTGCGAAGGAAGCGGACAGTGGGGGAGTAGCCCTAGCCCGCACTCCCCGGCCTTGCCAGATCGCGGAGCCATCTGGGCAGCTTGACGCCGTGCATGCCGAGCTTGGCGTTCCCGCCCGCCCAGATGCTCGGCTTGTCGGGGATGTGGACCTGATCCCAGGGCACGCTGAAGCCGTCGGCCTTGAAGAACCGCCCGATCTTCGTGGGCCGGGCGTGGATGCCGAAGTCGTCGGCCCCGAGGTCGTAGCACCCGCCCAGGTTCATCATGCCGATCGCGACCATCTGCCGCCGACGCCACACCGCATCGGGCGAGGCGTCGATCGGGGGGAACGCGCGCGACAGCGGGCCCGTCGCGTTACGGATCAGCGCGGGGATCGCCACCAGCACGATGATCAGGTCGAACAGGCTGATGACGACCAGCAGGATGACCAGCCAGGTGGGCATCGGAGCACCGTTCGGAAACCGGGTCCCCGGGGTTTCAGCCGGCCGCCCGGGCTTCGGCGGCCGTCAGGGCCCGCGCTGCGGCACGCCGATCCCGTACTCGTACACCAGCTTGCCGCCCAGGTGGGCCGTCGTCGCGATCCACCCGGCCACGCCCAGCGACGCGACCAGCGCCAGCACGCTCGCGGTGATCCGCACCGGCGCCTTGGGGATGAAGGTCAGCACCACCAGCCCCGCGGGGATCAGCGGCCAGACCCACCCGCCCTCGCCCAACTCCTCGTGCTCCTCGAGCGCCTCGTACTCGAGCTCGCTCAGGCGCGATTCCTCGAGTCGGTCCTCGGCGTCCTCGCCCGCTTCGGCGGCCATCCACGCCCCGATCGAAGCGATCAGGAACACCCCGATCGCCGCCCACCGGGGCCACGGGTTCTTGCCCTTGGTCAGCAGCAGCACCAGCACGGGGATGACCCCGAGCAGCCCCAGAGCGATCGGGATGTGGACCAGCATCGCGTGCCGGGCGTGCGGGTCGTTCCAGGCGTCCATGAACGAGTCGAGCATGTCATCCTCCCCAAGGTGCCCGCGTCAGCCCTCGTCGAGCGCGGCGCGGTAGCGTTTGATCACATCGGCGCGCGTGATCATCCCCATCGGCAATTCCGCGTCGATCGGGCTGACCACCACCAGGCTCGCGACATCGTGCCCGGCGAACTTGTCCATCACCTGGTCGAGCGACTCGTCGCGGCTGACCGTCGGCAGGTCCGTCCGCATCAGCTCGGCGACCAGCAGCAGCGGGATCGCCTCGCGGTCGATCAGCGCCGTGCGCAGGTCGCGCCCGACCACCAGCCCGATGTACTTGCCCGTCTGCTGGTCGACGACGGGGAAATCCGGGATCAGGTGGCTCGCGTGGAGCATGATCAGCTTGCTGAGCGGGTCGGAGGGGTAGATCGCCTCGGGGGGCATGGGGGTGAGGTCGCAGCTCGCGACGGAGATGCGGCGCAGCGTCGCCGCGTCGGTCGCCCAGTTCTTGAGCACGCCCGCGCGCCGGAGCTTGTAGGTGTAGATCGAGTCGCGCTCGATGAGCTGGGCGACGACGGTCGCGACGATCGCCGCGAGCATGATGGGGAGGACGACATAGACATTGCGGGTGAGCTCGAAGAGGATGAGGATCGCCGTCAGGGGCGCGTGGGTGGTGCCCGCGACGACCGCCGCCATCCCCACCAGCGCGTACGCCGCGGGGGTGGATCCCTCGGGCAGGAGCCCGGCCGAGTCGAGCGCATCGCCCAGCGCCGCCCCCGCCGCCGCTCCCAGGAACAGGCTCGGGGCGAACACGCCCCCCGACCCGCCCGACGCGAGCGTCACCGTCGTGGCGACCATCTTGAACGCCACCAGCAGCACCAGCAGCGAGACCGCCATCGGCAGCACATCCAGCGCGTGGTACGAGGTGGGGTCGAGCAGCTCCTCGATGGTCGAGTATCCGTTCCCGAAGATCGCCGGCGTGTGCGCGAACTCCCCCTCGCCGCCGTACGACCGCGTCATGTACACGAACGCGATCCCCAGCACACCCAGCAGCAGCGCGCCGGTGATCGGCTTGAGCAGCGGGTGCAGCCGGATGCCGTCGTACACATCCTCGCCCCAGTGCAGCAGCCGGTTGAACGCCACCGCCACCACCCCGCAGATCGCCCCCAGCAGCACATAGCTGGGCAGCTCGCGTGGCGTGAACTGCGCCTGGTGCAGCAGCTCCGACACCCCGAAGATCGCCTCGTTCTCCCCCAGCACCGCCTGCGTCGTCACCGCGCTGAACACCGACGCGACGACGATGGGCGTGAAGGTCCGCAGGTTGAAGTCGCGCAGCAGGATCTCCATCACGAAGAACACGCCCGCGATGGGTGCGTTGAAGATCGAGCTGATCCCCGCCGCCGCCCCGCACCCGACGAACACCCCCATCTGCTCACGCCCGACCTTCAGCCGTTGCCCCGCCACGCTCCCGGCGGTGGCGCCGATCTGCACGATCGGTCCCTCGGTCCCCGCCGACCCGCCGCTCCCGACCGTCAGGATCGACGCGAAGACCTTGGTGATCCCCACGCTCGCCTTGATGCGTCCGCCGCGCTGGATCAGCGCCTTCATCACCTGCGGCACGCCGTGCCCACGCGCCTCCGAAGCGAACAGGTGAATCAGCACCCCCGACAGCGCCATCCCCACCACCGGGAACACCACGATCGTCCACACGCCCTGCGAACGCTGCACGCTCTGCAACCGGTCCTCGACCCAGTGCAGCGTCTCGGCAAAACCGATCGCCCCGAACGCCGTCAGCGTCCCGATCACCGCCCCGATCAGGATCATCCCCCACTCGGTCGGCACGCCCGTGCGGTGCGCCAGTCGTCGCAGGGTTGTCAGCAGCGAGTCGGCCATGCGTCGAAGGGCCCCGATCCGGAAGTGCCCGGACTATACGGGAAGCGGATCAGGGCATTCGGGAATCGGCGATCGCGATCGAGCCCCGGTGCCGGGGTCTGAGCCACGCGAAGGCCACGCCTCCTCGCGCCCGGGTTGCCCCGTGCGCGCTCACCCCGCCCGGCGCTGCCCCGACTGGCGCGGGTCCTCGTCGAGCACCAGTTCGTTGACCGTCGGCGCGTCCTTGACCGGCTTGCCCTTGGCGTCGGTCAGCGGCGTGCCGTCCAGCCGCGTGATCACCGGGATCGGATTCGCCTGCTCGTGCGCCTCGAGCCGCGCTTCCAGCTCCTCGCGCATCTTCTCTGGGAGCTCGGTCCACTTGCCGCGCCCGCGGCACTTGGGGAACCGGCTGCATCCGAGCCACGGCCCGCGCACGCCGTTGCGCAGGTTCAGCGGCGCCTCGCAGGTCGGGCAGGGCAGGTCGGTCTCCAGAGGCGGCGGCGAGGGAGCCGTCACATGCCCCTTCTTGTCGATGTTCAGGATCATCCCCACATCTTCGGGAGACTCCCCCTCCTCGAGCACGGTTGCCAGGAAGGGCCCGAACCGCCCGGTCTTGCGGATCATCGGGCGGCCCGTCTTCGGGCACGCCACATCCACGAACTCGGCCATCTTCGGCCGACCCTGGCGATCGATCGGGCACGCGTACTTGCACTCGGGATAGGTCGAGCAGCTCAGGAACCGCCCGTTCTTCCCGAATCGGTACACCAGCGGCGCGCCGCAGTCCGGGCAGGTGTGCTCCGAGGGCTGCACCTCGGCCTTGGCGTGCTTGAGCTCCTCGTGCGCCCGCTCGAGGTTCTCGCTGAACCGCTTGTAGAACCGGTCGAGCATGTCGATCCAGTCGAGGTGCTCGTCCTCGATCTTGTCCAGCTCGGTCTCCATCTCGCGCGTGTACCCCACATCCATCAGCCGCGGGAACGCGCCGATCAGTTTGTCGGTCACCACCTCGCCCAGGTCCGTCGCGTGGAAACGCCGCTCCACCTGCTCGACATAGCTCCGGTCCTGGATCGTCTGGATGATCGCCGCGTAGGTCGAGGGTCGCCCGATCCCCTCCTCCTCGAGCTTCTTGATGAGCGACGCCTCGGTGTACCGAGGCGGGGGGCTGCTGAACCGCTGCGTCGGCTCGATCGAGAACGGGTGCAGCGACTGCTTCTCCTCCAGCGGCGGGAGCGTCGCGGTCTCCGAACTCGTCGGCACCCCCGACACGCGGTAGAACCCGTCGAACGCCAGCACGCGACCCGATGCGCGGAACGCCACCGGCCTCGCGGCGTCCCGCCCGCCCTCGAGCACCACGCTCGTCGAATCCCACTCGGCCGGACTCATCTGGCACGAGACGAATCGCTCCCAGATGATCTCGTACAGCCGGTACTGGTCGTTGGTCAGCGAGCGCTTCACGCGGTCGGGCGGGTAGTCCAGCGAGGTCGGGCGGATCGCCTCGTGGGCTTCCTGCGCCGCCTTGTTGGAAGACGAGTACACCTGGGGCTTGGCGGGCAGGTACCGGTCGCCGAACGACTCCTGGATGTACCGCCGCGCCATCGACACCGCCTCGCCCGACAGGTGCGTCGAGTCGGTTCGCATGTAGGTGATCAGACCGACCGGTCCCTCGCCCGGGATGTCCACGCCCTCGTAGAGCGACTGCGCCGCCCGCATCGTCCGCTGCGCGCCGAAGCCCAGCCGGCTCGATGCCGCCTGCTGCAGCGTCGAGGTGATGAACGGCGCGCTCGGCTTGACCTTCGTCCGCTTGGTCTCGATCGAGCGGACCCGGTACTCCACCGACGCGTCGGGCGTGCCGGAGATCGTGACCTTCCGGCGGGCCGGGCCCTTGGCGTCGGCGTCCTCGCCGGTCTCGATCGAGAGATCGTCCAGCCCCGCCAGCCGCGCCACTTCCGCGACCCTCGGCGAGAGATCCGCCCCCGCGTCGTCGCCCCGCTCGCCCGCCTGCGAGATGTCGAACTTCCCGCCCGCGACCTCGATCAACTCCGCACGGACGCCCCGGTGCTCGGCCAGCCACGCGTTCTGGCTCTTGATCGTCGGCGTGTTGCCCTTGGCGTCCTTGGCCGTCACGAACCCGCGCCACTGGTCGACGAGTTTGGCCGCGACACTCTGATCGAGCGCGAAGTTCGCCTGCATCGTCCACGACTCATCGGGCACATGCGCATCGATCGCCCGCTCCCGCTCGACCACCAGCCGCACCGCGACCGACTGCACCCGCCCCGCGCTCAGACCCCGAGCCACCTTCTTCCACAGCAGCGGCGAGACCTGGTACCCGACGATGCGGTCCAGGATCCGACGCGCCTGCTGCGCGTTGACCCGGTCCTCGTCGATCGGGTGCGGGTGCTGGAACGCCCGCCCGATTTCGTCCTTGGTGATCGCTCCGAAGACCACGCGCTTGGCCCGGTCCGAGCGGATCCCCAGCTCCTGCGCCAGGTGCCACGCGATCGCCTCGCCCTCGCGGTCGAGGTCGGTCGCGAACCAGATCTCTCCGCCCGAGCCCAGCGCGTCCTTGGCCGCCCGCTTGAGGTCGCGGATCACCGCGTCCTTGCCCGGCAGGATCTCGTAGGTCGGCGCGAACCGATTCTCGAGGTCCACGCCCGGCACCGGCTGCTTGGTCCCCTTGGGCGCCTTGCTCGGCAGGTCGCGCACATGCCCCACGCTCGCGAGCACCACGAACCCGTCGCCCAGGTACCGATTGATCGTCTTCGCCTTCGCCGGCGACTCGACGATCACCAGTTGCTTGCCCTCGGCCGCGCCCGCCTTGTACCCGAGCCCCGACCCCCGACGCCCCCCGCCGCCGGCGCGAGAAGGCGCCTTCTTGGCAACCTTCTTGGTGCTCTTTCTCCGCGCCGGGCTCTTCTTGGAAGTCTTCTTGGCCATGGGTCCTCGCCCCGGGATCGCCGTCCGCGGGTTCTTCTCCCGGCCCCTCGGCCGCGGGAATGAGGGAAGCGGGCGGCAGCCCCCGAGTCAAGAGCCTTCCCGCCCGGACCGCCCATCCCACGCTCTCAGAGTCGGCCAGCCGACCCGGGTGCGTCGATTTTCAACCCTCTCAAACGCCCTGCTTCCCCCGTTTGTTCGCGCTCCAACGCCGCGGAACCCCATCAAAACCCAATCAAAAACTCGGATCAAGCCCTCACCGGTCCCGCCAGATGCCCGAGCACGGTCTCAACCCATCCATTCGGTTCTTCCAGCCCCGCATCGATCCAGAGCGACCCGGGCGTCGGGCGAAGCCTGCGAAGCCAGGTCCGCTGCGCCTTGGCGAACCGACGCGTCTCGATCTTGATCCGCTCGACGGCCTCCTCCAGCCCGCACTCCCCCCGGAAGTGGGCGACCAGTTGCTTGTACCCCAGCGCCTCGATCGCCTGCGGCCCGAGCAGCCCGCGCTCGAAAAGCCCCCGAGCTTCCTCCACCAGCCCCTGCTCGATCATCGCCCGCACCCGCGCGTTGATCCGCCGATTGATCGCCCCGCTCTCCCAATCCAGCCCGATCAGCACCGCCCCGGGGCGGACCGCGGCCCGATCCCATTGCTGCTGGTGCTCGGAGATCGCCCGCCCGGTCAGCCGGTAGACCTCGAGCGCGCGCACCGTCCGCCGCTCGTCGTTGGGGTGGATCCGCGCCGCCGCCGGCGGATCGACCCGTTCGAGTTCGCGTCGGCGTTCGCCCGGGTCCATCGCCGCCAGTTCCGCCCGGATCGCTTCGTCCGCCCCGGGCCCGTCGAACATTCCTTCGAGCAGGCTCTTGATGTACAGGTGCGTCCCGCCGACCACGATCGGCGTCCGCGCGCGCGCGCGGATCGAGTCGATCGCCTCCTCGGCCGCGTCGAGCCACTGGCTCACCGAGAACCGATCGCGCGGGTCGGCGATGCTCAGAAGATGATGCGGGATGCCGTCCTGTTCCTGAGCCGTCGGCTTGGCCGATCCGATGTCGAGCCCGGCGTAGATCTGCATCGAATCAGCGCTGACAACCTCGCCGAGGGGCAGCCCGATCTCGCCCAGCCGCTGCGCCAGCGCCACACCCAGCCCCGTCTTGCCGCCCGCGGTCGGACCGGCGATCACCGGCAGCAGCGGGGGCGCCCCCCCGCGCGTCGCGTCAATCTGGCCGCCTTCCTTCGCCACGCCCGACTTTATCGCCCGGGCCGCCGGCCCGTTCCCTCCGCCCGCCCCGGGGGCGTGAACGAATCGCCGCACGCCGCGTCCATCGCCAACGCGGGCCCGGGCCACTATCCTCCCATGGTTCGGACGCGTCCCGGCAGCACCCACGATTCGACACGGAAGGAGCGGGCATGACTCTCACACGCAGCCTCATCGCGACGGGCATCGCCACCCTCGGAGCCACCTTGGCGGCCTGCGGGAGCAGCGGCCCGCGCGTCGGCGTCAACCTCGCCGACGCGGTCATCTTCGACGATGTCGCCACCCTCCAACTCGAGGTCTTCAACAACTCGGGCCGGTCCCTCACCCTCAAGCGGATCGACTACACCCTCGCCGACGGCACCACCCAGCTCGCCGACAGCACCTTCCGCGTCAGTCGCGCCCTTCCCGCCAGCTCCATCGTCAGCATCACGCTGCCGGTCCTGATCGACGGCACCGCGGCCTCGCCCGACGCCAGTTCCCTCAGCCTCACCGGCACGCTCAACTTCGAGCGGGCCTCGGGCGAGGGCGTCGAAGCCGTCGCCACCCCCTTCGCCGCCGAGGGCCCGCTGACGCGCTGACCGCCCCCAGGCTCCGGCTTTTCCCCGGGGGACCGGCGCCCCCGGGCTCCCATAGAATCGGCCCCATGACGCGCTTCAACCACGGGCTCGTGGTGATTCTGATCCTGCTCGCCGCGGGGCTGATGAGCGGCGCGGATGTCTTCTCGGGCCGACCCCTCGAGACGCACGAGGACTTCGTCGCCCAGACCAGCCGCGAGAAACTCGCCACCGGCGATCCGCTCGTCCCAACCTTTGGCGGCGAGCGCCGGCTCGAGAAGCCGCCCCTCATGTACTGGGTTGTCGCCGGCCTCGGGCTCGCCGCCGGCGAACGCGACATCCCCGCGTGGGTCGCCCGCGCTCCTTCCATGGTCGCGACCGTCTTCCTCGCCTGGGCCGCGATCGCGATCGGCGCCCTCGTCTACGACCGACGCACCGCCCTGCTCAGCGGCGGGATCTTTGCGACCTGCGTCGGCGTGTTCGCCTACGGCGGCAACGCTCGCCCCGAGATGATCTATGCCGCCCTGACCACCGCCTCTCTGTACGGCTTCCTGCGTGCTTCGACGGCCTGGGTCGCTCCGGCCCGCGTCGATCGCCCGCCCGAATCGGTGCCCCTTCCGCGCTCGACCGCCTGGCTCGTCTTCGCGTGGATCGCTTTCGCCCTCGCGATTCTCGCCAAGGGCCCGCAACTCCCGGCTCTCGTGCTCGGCGGCTGGACGGTCTGGCTCGTTCACTGCGGCGGGTGGCGCGGCTGGGCCCGCGCGACCGCGCCCCTGCTCGGGCTCGCGGTCGTCACCGCCGTCGCCGCCCCCTGGTTCGTGCTTGTCGCGCTGCGCGAGGATGGAGCGCTCGCGTTCTGGTCGAACCAGTTGGTCGGGCTGCGGTTCAAGTCCGACGGCGCCGGCGGCGGGGTGCTCCTCTTCCTCGGACGCTGGCTCCTCGAGTTCATCAAGCCCGACTACCTCGTCCACCTCGTCCACGCTCTGCTCCCC
>JBICIG010000043.1:0-49117 GCA_043101605.1 Phycisphaerales bacterium JB037 | reverse complement strand
GCGCCGAAGCAGGTGACGATGACGCCGACGAGCACGCCAATGAGCCCGGCGAAGGCGGCGTCGTCGTCACCTGCTTCGGCGCCAATCGACGCCTCGCCCGCGTGCTCGAGGCGTGCGCCGGCATCACCGCCGGCGCCGGCTCCGTTCTCGCCGCACGCCTCGTCCCCGAACTCTCGGTCTCCATCGTCACCCTCAGCGCCCTGCTCGTCCTCCTCCCGGGCCTGACGCTCATGCTCGCGGTCAACGAACTCGCCACACGCAACCTCGTCAGCGGCACCGCACGCATGGCCCACGCCTCGACCATCCTCGTCTCGCTCGCGCTCGGCGTCGCCATCGGCTGGCAGTTCATGGAACCGCTCGGCGTCGGATTCACCGACCCGACCCATCCCATCGACCACGGGTGGCAGTGGCCCGCGATCGCCGCCGCCGCCGTCTGCCTCACCGTCCTCTTCCGCGCCACGCCCCGCAGCGCGATCTCCATCGCGATCGTCGGCGGCATCGGCGTTCTGACCGCCCAGAGCCTGGGCGGGCTGACCACCCCGGGCCTCGCCGCCGGCGCGGGCGCCCTCGTCATCGGGCTCCTCTCCAACGCGTGGTCGCGCCTGACCGACCGCCCCGCCGCGATCACCAGCCTTCCGGGCGTCATCCTCCTCGTCCCGGGTGCCCTGAGCCTCAAGGGCATCATCGCCCTGGTCAGCCGCGAAACCGTCGCCGGCATCGACACCGTCTTCAGCGCCCTGCTGATCGCCGTCGCCCTGGTGATGGGCTTCCTCTTTTCCAATGTCCTGCTGCCGGCCAAGAAGACGCTCTAACACGCCTTGCTCATGTGCCACGGCTTGACCCGAAGGGCAAGCCGTGCGAACGGCAAGCCGATCAAGCCTTCACCCACGCGTCACACCGCTTCCTGCCCGAACATCCCGCGCACGGCCTGCGTCGTCACCGCTTCGCCGCCGATCCCCCAGCAGCCCGACGGCACCTCCTCGAGCAGCACATAGGTCTTCTCACGCAGCGGCTCGGCCTCCACCGCCGCGATCGCATCGGTCACCCCCCGGATGATCCGACGCTTCTGCTCCTCATCGAACACGCCCTCAACAACCTTGATCTGTGCCAGCGGCATGGCGACCTCCTTCGGGTATCGGCCCCGAGCGATCGCGCCGCGCGTCGGCCCGATCGGGCCTCACACGGACACTACGGACACCGGCACCCCGCTTCAACCGCGTGCTGTCAGTCGGCCCTGTGCTCGCGCAATTCCTCGAGTGTCGCGAACTCCAACGCCGCCATGTGCGTCGCCTCGAGCACCACGCGCGGCGCCATCCCCGCGTCCCGAGCCTCGGCCCACCGGCTCGCGCACAGGCACCAGCGATCCCCCGCCCTGAGCCCCGGGAACAGGTACTCCGGCCGCGGCGTGCTCAGGTCGTTCCCTCGCTCGCGGCTGAACGCCAGGAACTCGTCGGTCATCACCGCGCACACCACATGCACCCCGACATCGCCGGGCCCCGTCGCGCAACACCCGTCGCGGTGCCAGCCCGTCAGCGGGTCCATCGAACAGGGCGCCAGCGCCCCGCCGAGCACATTCCGCCCCCGCGCCCGACCCGCATCATGCTGACCCGATCCACCCTCGCTCATCACTTCTCCGAGTAGTCGAACACGCCGCGCCCCGTCTTGTCGCCCAGACGCCCCGCCACGACCAACTGCTTGAGCAGCGGGCACGCGCGATAGCGATCGTTGTTGAGCCCATCGGCCAGCACATCCATGATGTGAACGCAGGTATCCAGACCGATGAAGTCCGCCAGCCGCAGCGGGCCCATCGGGTGCGCCATCCCCAGCTTCATGATCTCATCGATGTGCTCGGGCTCGGCGACGCCCTCCATCCACGCGTAGAACGCCTCGTTGATCATCGGCATCAGGATCCGGTTGCTCACGAACCCGGCCCGGTCGTTCGCGGGCACCGCCGTCTTGCCCATCGCTTCAGCCAGCGCGATCGTCCGCCTGGTCGTCTCCTCGCTTGTCGCCAGCCCCTTGATCACCTCCACCAGCTTCATCACCGGCACCGGGTTGAAAAAGTGCATCCCGATGAACCGATCCGCCGCGTCCCCCACGCTCGTCGCCAGGTCCGTGATGCTGATCGAACTCGTGTTGCTCGCCAGAATCCCCCCGCTCGCCACCAGCCCCGCGACCTTGCCGAACAGTTCCTTCTTCGCGTCGACATCCTCGATGATCGCCTCGATGACGATGTCCGACCCGCCCAGCGCATCCATCGACTCGGCGTAAGTGATCCGCCCCTTCGCGGCCTTCGCGTCGTCCTCGCTCATCCGCCCCTTCTCGACCGCCCGCCCGAGCAGCTTGTCGTGCAGCCCGCCGCACTTGGCGATCGCCCCGGGAAACGCGTCGAAGACGACCGTCTCGAACCCCGCGACCGCCGCCACCTGCGCGATCCCGCCGCCCATCTGCCCCGCACCGATCACGCCGACCTTCTTCACACCGTGCATCCGCTCGCTCCCGTCGATGGGTGAATCACGCTCTCCCGCCGCGCTCCCAAATCCGCGGCTGGCCCGAAGCCAAGCCCCCAATCCAAGCCCCCGAAGCCAAGCCTAGGCCGGACCCCATTTCCCGGCCCGACCCCTTCCGATACCCTGACACCATGCCCAGCCTCGAACAACTCCACCGCCTCCTCGAAGCCGACCCCCACGACCCCTTCACCCTCTACGCAATCGCCCAGGAACACGCCAAGCAGGGCGAACACGCCCAAGCCATCGCCTTCTACGACCGCTGCCTCGCCGCCAACCCCGACGAGTGCTACGCCTACTTCCACAAGGCCCGCTCGCAGGAAGCAATGGGCGACGAATCCGACGCCGCCGCAACGCTCGAAGCCGGCATCGCCGTCGCCACCCGACTCGGCGACGCCAAGGCCCTCGGCGAGCTGTCGGCCTACCGAGAAGAACTCGCGTGACCGACCCCCCGCTCCCCCATCCCGTCCTCACCGCACTCCGTTCGAGCGCCAACCGCCCCGATCGCGTCCGCCTCATGGTCGGCCGGGAAACCCTCGCCACCATCAGCCGCGCCGCCTGCGCCGAACTCGGTCTCGTCCCCGGCACCCCCATCACCGACGACCTCCGCCGCCGCATCGAATCCCGCGCCACCCTCGAAGCCTGCCGCGCCAAGGCGATCCGCCTGCTCCGCAACCGCGCCCGCACCCGCAAGCAGCTCATCGACCGCCTCACCCGCGCCGACTTCCCGCGCGACACCGCCCGCACCGTCGCCGACGAGTGCGCCGATCGCGGCCTCATCGACGACGCCGCCTTCGCCGAACGCTTCGCCGAATCCCAGCTCGCCCGCGCCCCCACCGGCCCGCGCCTCGTCGAAGCCAAGCTCGCCCAGAAGGGCATCGATCGCGCCACCGCCACCGACGCCGTCCGCCGCGCCGCCGCCGAGCGCGATCAACTCGCCGACGCGACCGACCTCGCCCGCCGCAAGCTCCGCATCGCCCGCCCCAACCTCGAGCCGCAGGTCCTCAAACGCCGCGTCTTTGCGAGCCTCGCCCGCCGAGGCTTCGAGGCCGACATCGCCCGCCGCGCCCTCGACGCCGCTCTTGCCGACCGCGAACGGGACCGCTCCGCATCCGCCGAGTGAGCCCCCGCCTTCCCGCGGCACGACACGAACCGCCCCGCGTCATACCCTTCCACGATGCAACACCCCCAGCAACCACTCCGTGCGCTCGCCCTCGCCGCGCTCGCCGCCGCCCTCCTCCCCGCCTGCCGGGTCGAGTCCAACGGCGACGCCAGCCTCGGCTCGGGAGACATCCGCCTCGCCGCTTTTGATTCCGGCGCCGCCGCCCACCTCTCACGCGAACGCACCCTCGGCCCCGGCAAGCCCGAGCCGCTCCCGCTCGATCGCTCCGACTGGCGAGTCACCCGCGTCGAGATCCCACTCGACGGCACCGCCCACTACCACACCCTCGCCACCAACACCCACCTCGCCTTCGCCGCCCGCGAACGCGGCGAGTTCCCCTCGCTCATCGAGGCCACCCGCCGCTCCGACCGCCGCATCCACCAGCAGGTCGCCGAGGCCGGCTTCGTCGCCGGAGTTTCCGCCGCCGACGCTCTCCTCCTCCTCCCCCGCGCCCTCATCCTGTCGCCCCTCTGGACCACCACCCGCGACCGCGACCACGACTTCGCCCGCACCCGCTCCGAGGGCTGGCTCGCCCGCTCGCGCTCCCCCTACGCCCCCGCCGACGCCCCCGCGCCGGGATACCCCCCGCCCAGCGTCGTCAAACGCTTCCCCATCGAGACGATCCAGTCCCCCGCGCCCGACGCGGCCCCGCCCCCCGCCGACACTCCCGCCGCCCCCACCACCGACGGAGCCGGATCATGATCGAGTGGGGCCCGCTCAACGACCAAGGCATCCCCGAAGGCCAGTCCATCCGCGACGCCTTCGAGATCACCCCACGCGCCGCTCGCGATCTCGTCGCACGCGGCGAGGCGATCATCCTCGACTGCCGAACCGACGAGGAATGGGAGCACTGCCACATCCCGGGCAGCGAGCACATCCCCCTCCACGAACTCGAGCAGCGACTCGACGACCTCGAGGGCGACACCCCCATCCTCACCATCTGCCACCACGGCCGCCGATCCGTCACCGCCGCCCTCACCCTTCAGGCGCGCGGCCGCCGAGGCGCCCGCTCCATCTTTGGCGGGATCGACCTCTGGGCACTCGACATCGACCCTTCCATCCCCCGCTACGAGCGCGACGCCTCGGGCTGCCGCACCGTGTCCTGATCGCCCCCAGCCGCCCAGCCGAGATCCAGCCCCGACCCACGCCGGCCTCACCCGAACGCCGCGATCACCGCCCACACCACCCCCAGCCCGACCAGCACCCCCAGCACCCACCGCAGCGCGACGCTTGTCCGCGATCGCAGCAGCCGCGCCCGCACCATCCCCCCCAGCGACTCCGGCACGGGCTCCCCCGCCGACCACGCCCGCAACTCCGCCGCCAGCCGCCCCATCGACACCGAGCCGCCCAAGGACTCGCCCAGCATCGCCTCGCCCCGCTCCAGGAACCGCTCGCTCGCCGACCGCGAGCAGTCCATCGCCCGCGCCGTCTCGACGGGCCCCAGCCCCGCGACCCGCCGCAGCACCCACGCCTCCCGCGACTGACCCGGCAGCCGCAGCAGCGACGACCACGCCGAGATCGGCACCTGCTCCCGCTCGACCGTTCGCGACGCCATCACCAGCCCCTGCCGCACTTTCGTCGGCGGGACGCGATCCCGCACCAGCACCCGCAGCAGGATCATCTCCGCCGCCTCCGGATCCCCCGTCAGCAGCAGCGCCAGCCGCCACGCGCGAGCCGCGTCCTCGCCGCGCCGGGGCATCGCCCCGGCCGTGCCGCGAGCGCCCGACGCCCGTCCCGAATACCTCGGATCCGTCATCGACGCATCCTCGCCGATCCCCCGCGCCCCGTCCAGCACGCGAGCCCTCCCCGCCCGAGCCCACCGCCCGGTTCCCCCAGCGCGAGGCTCGGGCCAGGACAGAAAAAGAAGCGCCCGGGCCGTGAAGCCCGGGCGCCTTGAGGCAGATCAAGCTGTCTCAGTCAGACGGTGCCGTAGATTACGGGCAGCCGGCCTGGAAGAGGTCGAGGTAGCGGAAGAAGTCGTCGCCGTCGCAGTCGCCGTCCGGCACATCGAACGAGGGATCGTTCGGGTCGGCCGAGCCGGTCAGGTCGCACACGGCCAGGTTGCCGGTGCTGAAGGCGTCGAGGTAGAAGAAGAAGTCGTCACCGTCAGCGTCGCCGTCCGGCGTGCCGTAGGTCGGATCATTGGGGTCGGCCGAACCGGTCAGGTCGGCGCGGCAGGTGTTGTCCGGCACTTCGACCGCGAAGCTGATGTGCAGGTTGCTCGTCAGAGCCGAGTCACCCGTGAAGTCGGTGCCGACATTGGCGCCGGTGAAGGTCCAGTTGACGCCGGTGCCGTTGGCGATACCGCCGGAGATCACATCGAAGATCGTGACCGTGTTGGGGTTGCCGTCGTAGTTGGCATCGACGGGAGCCGTGCCGGGCAGCCAGACCCAGAAGCTCTCATCGGAGTCACCCAGATCCTCGAGCAGCGCCGACGGCGGGATCGGGAGGTTGTCGACCTGCGAACGGGCGTCGAGGCCCTGGTCGCCGCCGCCGGGCGCCAGCGCGACGCCCTCGTCGTTGGTGACCGAACCGGGAGCGATGTCGTCCCAGTCGTAGCTGATGAAGCCGGCGTCCGGAATGTCGACGCCGTTGATGCCCGTCAGGTCCTGGTTGGTGAAGACGAAGAACTCGACCGGGTTCACGCCGCCCGTGCCACCCTCGAGGGTGATGTTGAACTGGACGCCGTCGCCGTTGTTCAGGAAGTCGTCGTTGGGATCGGTCGGGGTGCCGTTGTCATCGAGCTCCCACCACAGGATGCGGAGGGTGTTGATGCGGTTCGGCTGGAAGGTGAAGTCGTCGGTCGTGGTGAACGGCGTGCCGTTGGTGCTCGTGGTGTACGGCTCGAAGTTCTGGGCGATGTAGTTCCAGCGCATCTGCGAGATGTTGTTGATGCCGGGCTGGATCGGGCCGGCGGCGGTGTAGTCGTCAACAACCGCGGTGGTGCGGTAGTCGTCGTTCGGGTCGGTCGGGGTGCCCGGATCGAAGGTCGGGGCAGCGCGGCCGGTGCCGTTCTGAGCATTGCCGAGCGTCCAGAACGAGTTCGTGCATGCCGTGCCCGGGTTGTTGTCGTAGCACGCGCCGAACGCGCCGCTCATGTTCACATTGAGGAACAGCTCGCCGAAGCCGGGCGAAGTCGGGCTGACTTCCCACATCTGATAGACATTCTGCAGCACGCGACCGTTGTACTCGCCCGAAAGAGCGATCTTGCCGGTCTTGTGGCGCTGCATGAAGTTGACACGGCTCTCCTTGGTCGTGTTGCCGATTGCCGGCGTCTCCAGCGACATCGTGCCGTTCACGACGCCCGTGTGGACGCGCGACTTGATGGCATCCGCCGGACCCGCGGTCGCGGCCGCGGCGCAACCCGCGATGGTGGCCAGCACCAGAGTGCTCTTGGTCTTCATATGGACACTCCTCTGATCAAAAGACCCACAGTCTGTCACGCCTTCCCACGCAGGGAAGGGTGAACTACCCTCACACAAACAAACGCCTCGAAGGACTCAACATTGCTGTCTTCGAACGCGATTGACTCAAAGCCTCGGGCGAACCCGCGCCCCTCTCCAACATGCCCCGCGAAGATCTCCGCGCGGGGCCTTCTCCCTGACCGTTCAGCAGGCCGACGCGACTACGCCCCGCCGCCGAACGAATCCAGACACAGAGCCCGGATCTTGCGCAATATACACGACCACCTATCCGATTCAAGGGGCTTCTGACTCAAATTCGTTCAGTTGCTCGCAACCCCGACCGAGAACGCCCGCGCATCCCCCCCTACACCCCGGAAACCTCTCAAACCCCCGCAGATCCCCCAGTTTCCCAGTCTGCGCAGTTCAACAGCGCGTGCAACCGCCACTCCGCAACACCGGACACGCACCACCGCAACTTCACTCACACCGCCGCGCCACGCCGTTCCGACCGAACGCCACGCATCAGCGTCACGAAGCGATCGAAACTCACCGCCGCATCATGAGGACCGGGCGACGCCTCCGGGTGATGCTGCACGCCGAACACCGGCTTGCCTCGCATCTCCACCCCCGCCACCGTCCCATCATTCAGATTGCGATGCGTCACGCGCAGCCCCGTCGCGTCCGAAAAATCCTCGCGCACCGCGAACCCGTGGTTCTGGCTCGTGATCTGCACCCGCCCCGTATCAACCTCCAGCACCGGCTGATTCGCGCCCCGATGCCCGAACGGCAGCTTGTAGGTGCTCGCCCCCAGCGCCAATGAAAGCAACTGGTGCCCGAGGCAGATCCCGAACACCGGCATCGCCGGCTCACGCTCGCTCCGCACCACCCCACGGATCATCTCGATCACCCCGGACACCGCCGCCGGATCGCCCGGCCCGTTCGACAGGAACAGCCCGTCGGCCTCTCCCCGCTCAAACGCCCCCAGCACCTCGTCCGCCGAAATCGTCGCCGGCACCAGCGTCACCGCGCACCCGCGCTCGGCCAGGTGCCGCAGGATGTTCCGCTTCGCCCCGCAGTCCAGCGCCAGCACCCGCAACGGCTCGCCCTCGGCCTCACCCGAAACGAACGCGTCCCACGCCCCCAGATCCTCCGACCACGCCTCACTCGACGCGCACCCAACCTTGCCCACCAGGTTCCGCCCGGCCATCCCCGGCGCCGAGCGCGCCCGCTCGACCAGTTCCGCATCGCTCAACGACGCGTCATCAGAGATCACGCCGCGCATCGCCCCCGCGGTCCGCAGTCGCAGCGTGATCGCCCGCGTGTCCACGCCCTCGAGCCCCATCACGCCCTGCCCCGCCAGGAACGCATCGAGCGAATCCGTCGCGCGGAAGTTCGAGTGCCGACGCGCCAACTCGCGCACCACGAAGCCCGCGACATGCACGCCGCGCGATTCGAGATCCTCCCCATTGACACCCGTGTTCCCGATCAGCGGGAAGGTCTCGACCAAGACCTGATCCCGATACGACGGATCGGTCAGCGATTCCTGGTACCCCGCCATCGCGGTGTTGAACACGACCTCCGCCGCGCGCGTCACCCCGCGCGCACCGAACGCCTTCCCGCGGAAGACGGCTCCGTCCTCGAGCGCCAACCGCCCGACCCGAACCTCCGCCTTTCCCGCGCCGCGAACTGTGTGATCTGTCATTGGCGTACATTCTAGCGCCCCATGACCGACCCGCCCCCCGAACCCCTCTTCCCCACCGGCCCCGACCAGAACGCCGACCCCGACGCACCCCTCGTCCGCGTCGTCGTCGAACGCGGGCTCGACACCCGCTCGGCCCACGACACCCTCGTCTACCGAGACCCCTCCGCCTCACTCGCCGTCGGCGACCGCGTTCGCGTCCCGCTCGGCCGCACCTCCGCCGAAGGCGTCGTCGTGCGCACCACCGAAGTCCGTTGCCCCCCCAACCTCACGCCCGACCGCCTCCGCCCCGTCACCGAGCCCACCGGCACCCGCGTCGCCCCCACCCTCATCCACCTCGCCGAATGGATGGCCGGCTACTACCTCTGCCCCATGGGCATGGTCCTGGCCACCATGCTCCCCGCCTCGGTCAAGAAGCGCATCGGCTCCCGCCAACTCACGCTCCTCGAACCGGCCTCGCCCGACGCGCTCTCCCAACCCCCCGCCGAGCGTCTCCCCCCCACCGCCGAATCCGCCCGGACCGCCCTCGCCGCTGTCCCCGCCGCCGCCTTCCCCGCCTCTCCCGCCGACCTCGCCCGCCTCGCCGGCTCAAAGACCAAGGCCCCGATCAACCGCCTTCTCGCCGCCGGCCTCCTCCGCGAGGTCCGGGTCGACACCGTCCGCACCACCGGCGAACTCCCGCTCCACCCGACGAGCCGCTCCGCCGCCCCGAACCTCACCCACGAGCAGTCCGTCGCCGCCCAGGGCATCATCGACTCGCTCGGCTCGTTCACCCCGCACCTGCTCCACGGCATCACCGGCTCGGGCAAGACCGAGGTCTACCTCGCCGCCATCGAAGCCGCGCTCGCGCGCGCCCAGACCGCCATCATGCTCGTCCCCGAGATCGCCCTCACCCCCCAGACCGCCGAACGCTTCCGCTCCCGTCTCGGCGACGACACCGTCGCGATCCTCCACTCCGGGCTCACCGCCTCACAGCGACACGCCGAATGGGCCCGCTTGGCCGACGGCTCGCGTCGGGTCGCCGTCGGCGCGCGCAGCGCCGTCTTCAGCCCCGTTTCCAACCTCGGGCTCATCATCGTCGACGAGGAGCACGATTCCTCTTATAAGCAGGACCAACTCCCCCGCTACCACGCCCGCGATGTCGCGATCAAGCGTGCCCAACTCGAAGACGCCGCCGTCGTCCTCGGCAGCGCCACCCCCAGCCTCGAGTCCTGGCACAACGCCACCCGCTCGGGCGCACGCTTCCGCCTCTGGCGCCTGACCGAGCGTGTCGCCGGCGGCCGACTCCCCGCCGTCACCATCTCCGACCTCGCCCGCGAGCCCCGCCCCGCCAAAGGACACCACCCGCCCTCCATCGGCACCCGCCTGGCGCACGAACTCCGCGCCGCCCTCGACCGGAACGAGCAGGCGATCCTCCTGCTCAACCGCCGCGGCTTCGCCTCCTTCCTCGGCTGCTCCGACCACCGCTGCGGCTGGTCGCTCCGCTGCGACCATTGCGACGCCGGGCTCGTCGTTCACCGCCGCGCGCACGAGCCGGCCGGCCCGCGCCGCCGCGAGCACCTGCGCTGCCACCACTGCCTCGCCGAGCAGCTCGCCCCGCCCAGGTGCCCGCTCTGCTCCAAGCCCGTCGTCCGACTCGGCGCCGGCACGCAGCGCGTCGAGGAAGAACTCGCCCGCGACTTCGATCTCGAGCCCGCTCGCGATTTCGAACGCGTCGACTCCGACTCCATGCGCACCGGCGCCGACTACTTCCGCGTCCTCGACCGCTTCGCCCGCCGCGAACTCCGCGTCCTGCTCGGCACGCAGATGATCGCCAAGGGGCTCGACTTCCCCGCCGTCACGCTCGTCGGCGTCCTCAGCGCCGACACCGCGATCAACCTCCCCGACTTCCGCGCCGCCGAACGCACCTTTCAACTCGTCTCCCAGGTCGCCGGGCGCGCCGGCAGAGCCTCGACGGGCGCCCGCGTCATCGTCCAGACCTTCAACCCCACCGCCGAACCGATCACCCTCGCCGCGGCTCACGACTACGACCGCTTCGCCCGCCGCGAACTCGCCTTCCGCCGCGACGCGGGGCTCCCGCCGATCACCCGAATGGCCCGAGTCGTTTCGCGTCACACCGACGCCGCCAAAGCCGAATCCGCCGCCGCCGCCATCGCCGATCAGGCCCGCCGTTTCGCTCGCCAGCTCGATCTCCCACGCATCCGCGTCGATGGTCCGATGCCCTGCCCCATCGCCCGCGTCGCCGACCGTTTCCGCTTCTCCACCGAACTCATCGCCCCCGATCCCGGCACGCTCCAGCAACTCCTGGGCACCCTCCGAACCGAAACCGGCCTGCACGCCAGCGACGCCATCGCGATCGATGTCGATCCCGTCGCGATGATGTAGAGTCGCGACACTCAACGACCCGCGACCGTGAGGGAGCGGACCAGCGCCCAACACCTCCCATGCCCTCGGCCACCAACCCATCCCGCTCCCCCACGCTCCCCGAACTCGCCGGCACACGCGTCACGGTCATGGGCCTGGGCCGATTCGGCGGGGGGCTCGGCGTCACGCGCTTCCTCCTCGCCCGCGGCTCGCGCGTCACGCTCACCGACACCGCCGACGAGTCCCAACTCCGCAGCGCCCTCGACCAACTCCGCGCGCACGAAGCACAGCACCTGGCCTCGGGCACGCTCACCCTCCGACTCGGCGCGCACGACCACGCGGACTTCGCAGACGCCGACCTCATCGTCGCCAACCCCGCCGTCGGGCAACCCTGGAACAACCCCTTCCTCCGCACCGCCGAGACCGTCGGCGTCCCCATCACCACCGAGATCGAACTGACCATCACCTGCCTCCCCGCCGCCTGCCCCGTCGTCGGCGTCACCGGGTCGGCCGGCAAGAGCACCACCAGCGCCATGATCGCCCACGCCCTGCGCGCCACGCACCGGCGCGCCCACCTCGGCGGCAACATCGGCGGCTCGCTGCTCGATTCATTCACCAACCCCGACGCCCCCGACAACACGATCCAGCCCGGCGACCCCGTCGTCCTCGAACTCTCGAGCGCCATGCTCCACTGGCTCTCACGCTCGCGCGACGCGACGATCCGAGCGTGGTCGCCCGCCGTCGCCGTCGTCACCGGCTTTGCGCCCAATCACCTCGACTGGCACGGCTCGCTCAACCACTACCGCGTCAGCAAGCAGCACCTGATCGCCCACCACCCCGCCGCCGCGATCGTCGCGGGCGTCGCACGCGGCTGGCCCACCCGCCCCGGCGTCGATCGCGTCGAGGTCACCGAGACCGACCCCCGCCTCGCATCGCTTCCGAAACTGCTTGTTCCGGGCCCGCACAACCGCATGAACGCCGCGGTCGCGCTGGCGGCGTGCGAAGCGCTCGCCCGCGCGTGCTCTTTGCACGCAGACCCGGCGGCGCTCACCGAGGCCCTCGCCGCGTTCCCGGGGCTGCCCCACCGGCTCTGCACCGTCGCAATCGTCGACGGCGTGCGCTACATCGACGACTCCAAGAGCACCACGCCCGACTCGGCGCTGCTCGCGCTCGAAGCCCTCGCGACCGAGACTCCCCTCGATCGCGTCCATCTCATCGCCGGCGGGTACGACAAGGGCATCGATCTCACGCCCCTCACCAAACGTGCGCCCGAACTCGGCTCCTTCACCGCAATCGGCGCCACCGCCGCTGCGCTCTGCGCCGCGTGCCCCGAGCACATCCATGCGGCCGACTCGCTCGCCGCCGCGGTCGACCTCGCCCGCGCCTGTGCACGCGCCCAAGTACGCGCGCCCGAGACCGTGGCCCCGCCGATCGTCCTGCTCTCCCCGGCGTGCGCCTCGTGGGACCAGTTCGAAAACTACGAGGAACGGGGGCGAGTCTTCGCCGGCGCGGCCGCCGGCGCGGAATCCAACCCATGACCCGTCGACGATCCACCCCGCCGCGCCGCCCGCTCCCGCTGCTGGGCGCGCTCTGCCTTGCGTCATGCGGACGCGGGCCCGCCGAGCGCCCCACAGCCGCCGCGCCCGATCCCGCGCCCATCGTCGGGATCGACGCGGTCGAACTGCTCCCCGGCGTGCGCGTCGATCTCGAACGCCGCGTCGTCGAGTTCGAGGGCTTCGTCCCCGTCGACGCGTTCGATCCAGACGCCCCGGATGTCTGGCTCGAGCAGATCGTCTGCACCCCCGACACGCGCGAGCACGAATCGCTCGTCGTCACCGAGGCGCGACCCTCGCACATCCACGCCGCCCTCATTGCGATCGGGCTCCAGTCGGGCTCGCCCGGCTCGTGGCGCACCGAGAATCAGGAGTCGGGCGCGTGGCGGGTCGTTCTCGATCCTCCCACAGGCGACCGCGTCATCGTCGAGTTCATCACGCGCGATGACGCCGGCAACCCGCGCCTCGACCGCGCCGAGTCCTGGGTCGTCTCGGCCCGCACCGGGCTCCCCCTCGGCGCCGAACGCCCGATCGAGTTCGTTTTCGCAGGGTCGCGGCTGGTCACCTGGCAGGGACGCGAGGTCTACGACGCGGACTTCGCGGGCACGCTCATCGGACTGGCGACCTTCGGCGGCGAGACCATCGCGCTCAGCCGCGTGATTCCCCACGCCGAGGCCGTCGAGCCCCTCCAGTGGAAAGCCAACATCGCAGCGATCCCGCCCTTCGGCACGCCGGTAACCGTCCGCCTGCGACCGGCCGAGCCCGCGCGATCCCAACCGAACTCCCGGGATTGACAACGGGCATCAGCGCGGCAGTCGCAACTCGAGCTTCTCCTCGCCCTCTTCAGACTCGACCGTGAACTCCACGGGCTCGCCCGCGAGGAAGCCCCGGTTGGCCAGCGTGACGAAGAACTGCTCGAGGTTCGCGACCGTCTCGCCGTCCACCGCCCGGATCGTCTGCCCGGGCTTGAAGCCCGCGGTCGCGGCCCACCAGCGATCGACGCTCTGCACGCGCGGCACGCCGACGCCCTCGCTCAGGTCGAGCCCGAGCACCAGCAGCGCCCCACGCACCGACTGCGCCGCGAGTTCCTCGAAAGTGAACTCCCCCGCGACCACCTCGACCGGCTCGAGCGTTCCCTCGCGGAACACCGACAGATCGAGCACCTCGCCCGGGCGCACATTCGAGACGATCGAGCGCAGCGCCGCGACGGTCGGTACCGGCTCGCCGTCGATGGAAACGATCACATCGCCCGAGCGGAGCCCGCCGCGGGCGGCCGGCCCGTCCTGGACCACGCGCGGCACCGGGACCCCCGCGCCGCGGAACGCCGCGTCGTCGATGATCACCGGGCTGTTGGGCAGGTTGATCCCCAGGAAACCGCGCGACACGGTCCCCCGCTCGA
Organism: Phycisphaerales bacterium JB037; assembly: GCA_043101605.1. Taxonomy (GTDB): domain Bacteria; phylum Planctomycetota; class Phycisphaerae; order Phycisphaerales; family UBA1924; genus JBICIG01. The sequence goes on along the minus strand of JBICIG010000043.1, from coordinate 35,029 downwards.
TCAACTGCTCGACCACCGACTCGATCGTCGCCAGCGGGATCGCGAAGCTGATGCCCGCCGACTGCCCTTCGATCGTGCCGTCGGTGTCGCGACCCGTTGCGATCGCGACATTCATGCCGATCACGCGCCCGCCGGAGTTGACCAGCGGCCCGCCCGAGTTGCCCGGGTTCACCGCCGCGTCGGTCTGGATGAAGTTCGTGTACCCGCCGAAGTCGATCGCGCTCGACGGCTCCCGCCCGAGCCCGGAGATGATCCCGCGCGACATCGAGAACTTGAACCCGAACGGCGAGCCGAACGCGAAGACGCTCTGGCCCTGGCGCGGGATCTCCCCGGTCGCCCGCGGCGCGGGGAAGAGCCCGTCCCGCTCGCCGACGCGGAGCACCGCGATGTCGGTGAACGGATCGAACGCGACCAGCCGCGCCTGGCGGATCCGCCCGTCGTGGAACTGCACGCGGATCAGGTTCGCGTCGCGGATGACATGCGCGTTGGTGATGATGTGCCCGTCGTGGTCGTAGACCCAGCCCGACCCCGTCGCCCCGCCGGGTCGCTCCGAGCGGGCGGCGACATCGATGTGGACGACCGAGGGCGCGACCGCGTCGGCGATGGCGCTGATCGCGCGGTCGAGCCGCTGCAGGATGTCGTCATCGTCAAGGACCTGCCGCGCCAGTTCGATCCGGGCCTCGGTCCGCGCGAAGGTCGCCGAGCGGACCAGCGCCGGCACCAGCACGACGCCGAGCACCGCGGTGCAGAGCACGACCAAAGCCGGCCCGAAGCTCACCATCCGTCGCATCGCTCGTCCTTTCCCGACAATCCCGCCGATCCCGTGCGGCTCAGCCCTCTTCCGTTCGGGCTGGACGCGGGGCGGTTTCAGGGCGTGACCGCTCGGTTTCATTCGCCCCCGCCCGCTCGCCCTCCGGGACGCGCCGGGGACCCATCTCCGTCAGCTTCTGGTCCTCTCCGGGCTGCATCGCGTACCGCTGCCCGCCGATGCTCCCCGACGCGACGCGGCGGACCCACTCGCGACCCGCCTCGCGGATCGCCGGGCCCATCGACGCCACCGGCTCAGCAAACCGCGGGGGATGATCGGTCATTCCCAGGAGGTCCTGAATGACCAGGATCTGCCCGTGGCACGCCGGGCCCGCCCCGATCCCGATCACCGGCACGCTCGTCCGCTCCACCAGCCGCGCCGCGACCTCCTCGGGCACCGCCTCGACCAGCAGCATGACCGCACCGGCTTCCTCGAGCGCGCGGGCGTCCTCGATGATCCGCGCCGCGCCCGCTGCCGTCCGACCGGCCGAGGTGTACCCCCCCGTCCGCGTTGAGTGCTGCGGCTTGCTCCCCACATGGGCGCACACCGCGATCCCCGCCCGGCTCATCGCCCGCACCTCGGGCGCAAACGACGCGTCGGCCTCGACTTTCACGATGTCCGCCAGGCCCTCGGTGAGGAAACGCCCGGCGCTGCGCACCGCCTCGCCCACGCCCGTGTGGTAGGTCATGAAAGGCAGGTCCGCCATGACAACCGTGCGCGGGGCGCCCCGTTTGACCGCCGCCGTCAGCGCCAGCAGCGCCTCGACGGGCACATCAATGGTTCGATCGAGACCGAAGATCACCTCCGCGGCCGAATCCCCCGCCAGAAGCAGGTGAACGCCCGCACGCTCGAGCCAACGGGCCGTGGTCGCGTCGTACGCCGTCAGGCAAGCGAACTTCTCGCCCCGGCGGGCCATCCGGTTGAGTGTTCGGAGCGTGACCGGTTCGAGCTTGGCCTCGGGCGGCGCGTCGCCAGGGGCGGGCAGATGCTCCCCGGGCGAGCCCGAAGCGTGCGAACGCGCCTCGTCGCGGCGGGCGGCCGCGGCGGCATCGACCGCGTCGCGGTCCGGTCCGTCGCCTGATGCTGCGGGGCTCACCGACACAACCGACAGTATACGAATCGCTCCCGCACGCCGTTCACATCCCCCGCCACGAGCCACGGATCGGAGTCTCCGAACCCGCTTTGCGGACCCGCCAGCCCCGATAATCGCCCCGGATCTCAGGCGGGTGAGCGGGCCTCGCCCGCCGCCTCGCTCCGCCCGCCGCTACCGTTGCGGCATGAACGCACCCCAGACATCCATCATCTCGCGCCGACTGGTCCAGGCGGTCGCCTCGCTCTCGCTCGGGATCGCCGCCGTCGCCTGCGGGCAGGGGTCGACCGAGCCGGCGACCGGGCCCGTTCGCGTCGTCGTCACGGGACTCGAGAAGCCCGTCGACTTCGTGACCGACCCGACCCACCCCGCCCGCTTCTACATCCTCGAGCAGACGGGCGCGATCCGGATCGTCGAGGACGGCACGCTGCTCGACGAGCCGTTCTTCACCGTCGATCCCGACAACTTCACGGACCGAAACTGGGAGCAGGGCCTGCTCGGCATGGCGCTCGACCCCAACTGGGAAGAGAGCCGCACCTTCTACCTGAACTACTCGGGCAAGGACGGCTCGACGCACATCTCCCGCTTCACCGCCGACTCCCCTCACCACGCCTCGAACGACACCGAGGAGATCGTCTTCACCATCGACCAGCCCTACGGGAACCACAACGGCGGATGCATCCGCTTCGGGCCCGACGGCATGCTCTACATCGGCATGGGCGACGGCGGAGCCGCCAACGACCCCCACGGGCACGGGCAGGACCTCCGCACGCCCCTGGGCGCCATGCTCCGCGTCGATGTCACCGGCGAGCCGATCCCCGGCAAGAACTACGCCATCCCGCGCGACAACCCCTTCCGCTCGCGCGAGAACGCCGATGTGCGCATCTGGGCGTACGGGCTCCGCAACCCCTGGAAGTTCGAGTTCGATTCGCAGGGACGCATGTGGATCGCCGATGTCGGGCAGAACGCCTTTGAGGAAGTCCATGTCCAGCGGGCCGACTCGCCGGGAGGCGAGAACTACGGCTGGAACTACATGGAAGGGAACGAGCCGTTCCGCCTGCCCCGCGCCCGGCCCAACCAGCCCGAGCGAGTCATCCCCAGCGGGCTCGAGCCCGCCGTCTTCACCTACGCCCACCACCCGCGCGGCTCGATCACCGGCGGCTACTTCTACGAGGGCTCGAAGGTCGAGTCCCTCAAGGACCGCTACATCTGCGCCGACTTCATGTCCGGCCGCGTCTGGACCTTCAAGCTCGGCGACGACGGCCGGGCGGCCGAAGTCGAGGAACTCACCGAGCGCTATAAGCAAGGCTGGGGCGCCCCCATCCAGCTCGCGATCAGTTCCTTCGGGCAAGACAACACCGGCGAGCTCTACATCCTCGATCACGCCAACGGTCGACTGCTCAAGATCGTGGACTAAGCTCCCCCGCCATGCCCGTTCTCAGCGCCACCAACATCCGGCACTCCTACGGGCACCGCGAGATCCTCCAGGGTTGCTCGATCACCGTCGAGCCCGGCGAGCGCATCGGGCTCGTCGGCCGCAACGGCGCGGGCAAGACCACCTTCCTCCGCGTCCTGGCCGGCATGCTCAAGCCCGACTTGGGCGAGGTCACGCTCCAGCGCGGCAGCAAGCGCGGCTACCTCGCCCAGGACCCGGCGCTCCCGCCCGACGAGACCCTCCGCGGCGCCGCCGAAGCCGCGTTCGCCGACCTGCACGAACTCCACCGCGAGCTCGACGCGGTCTTCCACCAGATGCCCGGCGCGCCCGAGCCCGAGCTGCAGCGCCTCCTCGCGCGCCAGGCCGACCTCGAGAAACGCATCGAGACCGCCGGCGGGTTCGCGATCGACCACAAGATCGACGCCGTCCTCCACGGGCTCGGCTTTGCCGATGCCCAGTTCACGCTGCCGGTCAGCGCGCTCTCGGGCGGGCAGCGGGCCCGCGTGGCGCTGGCGCGCCTGCTGCTCGAGGACTCGGGCGTCATCCTGCTTGACGAACCGACCAACCACCTCGATATCGAGGGACGCCTCTGGCTCGAGTCCTTCCTCGCCGACTCGTTCAAGGGCGCGGTCATCATGATCTCCCACGACCGCTACCTCCTCGACCGCGTCGTCGACCGCATCGTCGAGGTCGAGCAGGGACGCCTGATCGACTACCCAGGCAACTACTCCAAGTTCCGCGAGCTCCGCGCCGAACGCCGCGAGTCCATGCTCCGCGCCTACGAGAAGGAACAGCACCAGTTCAAGCGCGAAGAGGCGTTCATCCGCAAGTACAAAGCCGGGCAGCGCGCCAAGCAGGCCAAGGGCCGCGAGTCGCGCCTCGACCGCGCCAAGTCCGAGTCCACGCTCGAGAAACCCCTCGAACTCGACTCCTTCCGCCTCTCGCTCCCCAGAGCCGAACGCACCGGCGACATCGTCGCCAGCGTGCGCGAACTCACCAAGATCTACCCCGCCCGGGACGACGCGGGCCACACCTCGGACAAGGTCCTCTTCCGCGATCTGACCGTCTCCATCGGCCGCGGCGAGCGATGGGGCATCGTCGGGCCCAACGGCGCCGGCAAGACCACGCTCGTGCGCACGATCCTCGGCGAGATCGAGCCGACCTCCGGCAGCGTCGTCCTCGGCTCCAAGCTCAAGGTCGGCTACTTCCGCCAGACCCACGAGGGACTCGACCCCGACAAGCCGCTGATCCGCCAACTCCAGGCGAGCATCATCAAGGAGAACCCCGATCGCCCGCTCAACGAGCAGGAAGCACGCGACCTCGCCGGCGCGTTCCTGTTCAGCGGCGGCGACCAGGAAAAGGAAGTCGCCGTGCTCTCGGGCGGCGAGCGCGCCCGGCTCATGCTCGCGGCTCTTCTCGCGTCAGCCAAGAATGTCCTTGTCCTCGACGAGCCGACCAACCACCTTGACATCCCCTCCGCCGAGCGCCTCGAACAGGCCCTCTCCACCGAAGCGGGCTTCGAGGGCACCCTGATCCTCATCTCCCACGACCGCGCGCTCATCGACGCCACCTGCGACCACCTCCTCGTCCTCGACGGGCACGGCGGCGTCACCATCCACTTCGGCAACTACACCCAATGGCGCCAGCATGTCGCGAGCAAGCAAGCCGGCGAAGCCGATCGAGGCTCCCGCTCCGGCTCGAACAGCCACACGCGACCCGGCAAGCCCGCGTCGAGCGGCTCCGGCGCATCGCCGAACCAGTCAGGCAAGGCCGCCTCGCCCGCCCAATCGACCTCTCCCGACGAGCCCAAACGCAAGAGCAAGTTCTCCTGGATGCGTTCGGAACAGATCGAGGCCCGCATGGCCGAGCTGGAACCCCAGCTCGCCGAGATCGACGAGGCCCTCGCCGACCCCGATGTCTGGCGCGAGCCCGACCGCGCCGACGACCTGACCGAACGCCGCGACGAACTCAAGGCGGAGATGGCCGAGCTCGAAGAGGAATGGCTGCGGAAGAGCGTGTAGCCACCACCGACTCGTCGATTCGCGACCGCCGCCCGTCCCCCCGGGGTTCTTCGCGAAGCCGAAAGCAGTGCGACCCCGTGTGGCATGCTCAAGCGAAGCTTGGGCATGGATCCCCCCGGCTCATCGTGGCCCGATCGCCCAATTATGGCCAAGCCCTCGACTCTGCTCCGACCTTGACCATGCCACCCGCCTGAGATCATAGAGGACCCTGGCGGACAAGCCGCCAGTGGCACCAGGCGAGAACAGTCTGACGCAAAATGCTCCAAGATTGGGTTCTCATTGTGCGAGAGCGGCGTTACTCTGGTGGGCGGGGCCTCGCTGGCACTTTGGGCGGAAGTCAGCTGAGAGCACCTGTTTGCAGGAGGAAAGAGAGCTGTGGCAAGGTTGGTTGTCTCGGGTCGTCTTAGCGCGTCGTGTGCTCTGGGGTTGGTGGCTGTCGGCACTCGCTCGGCTGCGCAAGACTTAGCCGTACGGGTTGTCGCGCTGAGCGGACAACCCGCCGCAAGTTTGCCCGCGGGCGTGAATTACTCAAGTTTTGAGCAACTCTCCCTGAGACTGAATGACGAGGGCGAGGTCGCGTTCATCGCAAGGCTGGCGGGCACGGGCGTCAACCCGAGCAACAACTTTGCGGTGTTCAGCGGCAGCGTCGGCCATGAATTAACCGCCAGGGCCCGCGCGGGAGACCAGGCAGGCGGATTGGACACCGGTGTGGTCTTCACTTCAGGCTTCATCGGGCTTTCGGTTCGACTGAACGATGCGGGGGAAATTGCGTTCCTCGGAACACTGACAGGTCCGGGCGTTGATGGCTCGAACAACAGTGCGCTTCTCGTCGGCCCGACTGGCGGATTGCCAATCGCCGTGGCGCGGGAGGGCGACCCCGCGCCGGGGTTGACCGGAGATGTCAGCTACTTCGCGTTCGCGAATCCGGAACTGGCTGCCAGTGGCGGACTCGCATTCAGCGCCAACCTGAATGGAGACGATGTCGGGCCCAGCAACGCCGAAGGCTTGTTTCGCCGGAGCGACACGGGGAGCCTCGGTCCCATCGCACGCGGCGGCTGGCAGGCACCTGAATTGGCCTCGGGCATCGTGTTCGGAGCCCCGCCGTTCGAATCGATGTCGCTGAGCGACGCTGGACATGTCGCGTTTCTTGCCGATCTTGCTGGCCCCGGTGTGGGACCAACCAACGATCAGGCCTTGTTCAGCGACGGCTCTGGATTGGGTCTGGAGCCGATAGCTCGCACCGGCGATCAGGCCGGAGATCTTCCGTTCGGCGTGCTGTACGAGCAGTTTCGCGTCGCACACATCGCCGCTGATGGACGATCGGTGTTCTGGAGCACCTTAACCGGTGCTGGCGTCGATGCGACCAACAACTCCGGGATCTTTCGCGAAGCCGCTAACTCCGGGATTGTGTCGGTCGCGAGGACAGGGGATTCAGCTGCCGGATTTGATCCGGAGATTCTCTACTCCGGCATTGGGGCTCCGGGCTTTGTGCTCAATGAGGCGGGTGGATTGGCATTCGTCGCCACGCTCGCCGGACCCGGGATGAACGCTTTCAACAACCAAGTTATCTTCCGAGAACTCGATGCGTCCGGGCCTGAACCCGTAGTCCGACTCGGCGATCAAGCTGCGGGTCTCGCTCCGGGAGTTCGCTATGCGTCGCTCAGCCAGCTTAAACTGAGCAATGCTGGCTCAGCGGCGTTCTTCTCTACCCTTTCAGCAGGCTCAGCCAGCTTCGAAGGGATCTTTGTTATCACACCATCGGGAGACATCCGTCCCGCAATCGTCGAGGGAGACCAGATCGATGTGAATCCTGACCCCCTGGTCACGGATCTGCGAACCGTCACGATTCTCAGTGGCAATTACGGGCTGAACAGCCGAGGCGAGGTGCTCTTCACGACCAGCTTGAGCGGTGGCGCAACGGGCATCTTCGTATCAATGACCGTTCATGCCTGCCCCGCCGATCTCACCAGTTCAAGTGATCCGAACGATCCGGGCTACGGTGAACCGGATGGCGACCTCGACGCAAACGACTTCTTCTTTTATCTCGACGCATTCGTGGCTCGAGATCTTGGCGTCTGTGACCTCACGGGTTTAAGCGACTCCAACGATCCGACCTACGGTATCCCCGACGGCGACTGCGACGCCGACGACTTCTTCTTCTATCTTGACCTCTTCGTCGCCGGCTGTGCCTGATCGTGAATCAACCAGCCCATCGATCACCCCAATGCGGTCCGGACCCACAGCTGGGCGTCACTTCTCTTCGATCGCTGGCTGGTGAATGGCCCTTCTGCGATGCAACCGCCTACCTCTTCGGTGCATCCGCCGCGTGCCACCACCGCGCGGCTCACAACTCCCCCACCGCCTTGAGCACCGCCTCGGCGTGCTTGGTCACCTTCACCTTGTCCCACCGCCGGGCGACCTTGCCCTTGGCATCGATGAGGTAGGTCGTGCGGATGACGCCCATGTAGGTGTTGCCGTACATCGACTTCTCGCCCCACACGCCGTACTTGTCGCAGACCTTGGGGTTCCCGTCCTTGTCGCGGGCGGTGTCGGCGAGCAGCGTGAAGTTCAGGTCGTGCTTGGCGGCGAACTTCGCGTGCGAGGCTTCGTCATCCGGGCTGATGCCCAGGACGGCCACGCCCAGCTTCTCGAACTTCGGCAGCAGGTCGCGGAACTGGCAGGCTTCCTTCGTGCAACTGCTCGTGTCGTCCTTGGGGTAGAAGTAGACGACGACGGGCGCTCCGAGGTAGTCCTTGAGCGCGTGCCTGTTCCCCTCGGCATCGGTCAGCGTGAACGCGGGGGCCTTGCGGCCCGGCTCGATCAGCGGCATGGTCGGCTCCTGGATCCTGTTGATGAGTAAGCAGCTCTGGCGTGGATGATCGCACGCGGCGCGCACCGGCCGGGGAAGTATGTTCCACGTGGAACACATCCACCCTATGCGCGCACGCATCGGTCGCCATCGATTCGAGGGCGCGGTGCCGGGGGATTCGGCTCAGGCGCCCGTCACCCACTGCACGAGCCACAGCAGCATCGCGCCCGCGGCGAGCAGGCTCGCGCCGACCATCCAGCCGAGGCTCGCGGTCCGTGGGGGCGAGGCGGCATCCGACGGATGGCGGATCATTTCGAGGCGATGCTCGACGCCGCGCGAGAGGGCGCCCTCGCCCGTGCGCGCGCCGTCCTGCACGACCGCGATGATCAGGTTGGCGTCGAACTCGCGCAGCCCCAGCCCCGTCGCGAGGCGGACGAGTCGTCGGCGGCGCTCGGGGGGGAGGATCGCGGTGCGGCCGCCGTCGAGCGATTCGGCGACGCGGGCGGCGAACGCCCAGCGGACATCGCTCGGATCGAGCCCCGCCGATGCCTTGTTCTCGCGGGCGGTCTGGGCGGCGGCGAGCCGTTGGAGGGCGGCGAGGCGCGGATCTGGCGTCTGGCTGCTCAGTTCCGGCTCGACGCGGATCGCCGGCCGGCTCGGCAGGCGCTGAAGCGGGAGCGGAGTCTGGACGTTCGGGCGGGCGGGGGTGGCGCGGCGACCCGGGACGGTCGGCGGTGTGTCGCGCCGGGGCGACACCGGTGGCGTCGCGTCAACGCCCCCGTGGACCAGCCGCAGCTTCGGACCGGCGCTGGATGGGGGTGGGGCTCGATCCGTCATGGCTGATGGACGATATGGCAATCGGCGTGCCGGGGCTCCCCGGCGGGTCCGATAGACTCCGCGCCGAGGCCCCGCGGGGTGGGTCCGGGGCATCTCACGCGGCGAGGTCGGGATGAGCGAAGCGATCGAGGAAATCGGAACGCCGACGGGCGAGGGCTCGACGCTGCCGAGCGTGTCGAGCGGCGGGTCGCCCGGCGAGGTCATCGCGGCGCTCGACGCGGCGGCGCGGCGGGGGAAACTCGCGGGCTTCGAGAAGCGGGGCGGCGACGGGTTCGTCGTCGATGCCTTCGGGGCACCGTTCGATTACGACCTGATCGGGCGGGTGTCGGGCGAGGGCGATGGCAGCGAGATCCGGTTCTCGATGGAGCGGCGGAAGAAGATGCCGATCATCGCGGCGGTGCTGCTGCTGGTGACGATCGAGCCGGGGCGGTACTTCATGGATCAGTTGATCCCGGGGGAGTGGGGCTGGATCAACACGATGTGGTGGTACTACCCGCTGACGATCCTGCCGCTGCCGTGGGTTTGGATCGGGCTGAGCAAGCGGAGCGAGCGGGCAGCGCGGGAGCACGCGGGGGAGCAGATCGAGAAGGTGCGGGGGTTTGTGGGGGTGGGAGTCAATGGGCAATAGGCAGTAGGCAATGGGGATGAGGCGGCATGCGGTTGTCGGCCATTGATAGAAGTGAAAAGAAAAGCCCCGCGGTGTTGGCCGCGGGGCTTGTGGTTTCCGGGGGTGATCAGTCGAGCGGTTTACTCGACATCCTTGCCCTCGACGACCTCGGTGATGGGCGGTGCGTCGTGGGGTCGATCCTCGCCGGCGGCCATGCGCTTGAAGTACTCGCGGTAGGCCTTCATGGCCTGGCTTCCGAAGATGAGCATGATGGGGATGTTGGCGACGAGCATGACGCCGAGGCCGAGGGTGGTCCACATGTCGAGTTCGGTATCGGTGCCGAGCAGGGGCTTGGCGGAACCATCGGCCTGGGTGATGATGGGCATGGCGGCGACGGTGGTCAGCAGGATGAGCGCGCAGTAGATCAACTTGTAGATCATGACCGCCTGCCTGGTGACCTTCTCGCCTCGGGACCCGAAGAAGTAGTAGATGCCCTGCTCGCCGTAGTAGCTCCACGAGATCATGGTGGAGATGGCGAAGAGCCAGGCCGCGATCGAGACGACGATCTTGCCGAGGCCGGGGACGGTGCGGTCGAAGGCGTAGGCGGTCATGGAGGCGGCGGCGTAGTCGCCGTAGATCCCGAGATCGGGGTTGCCCTGTTCATCGGTCCGGAAGAAGGGCTTGATCTCGGATTCGAGTGTGTTCCACTTGACGGTCCATGTCTTGGAGTCGTCGCTGAGCGAGACGGCGCCGGTGATCTTGCGCAGATCGCGCCCGGTGTTGGGATCGACATCTGCCTCGACGACGATGAAGATGGTCTCGTTGTTACGCCACCCGGCGTCGCCCTCGCCGGACTGGCGGATCTTGCGGGCGTCGGCGGTCATGGCCGGGAGCGGGTCGGACTCGAGGGTCCAGGTGTTCTCGATGGGCTCTTTGGTCTCGGAATCGATCGCCTGAACGACGCGGACCTGGGCGGGATTCTCGTAGAGGGCCTCGGCCTCGCGGTTGTACGCGCCGCTGGAGAGGATGACCAGCGCGGTGAGTGTGCAGACGACGATGGTGTCGATAAAGGGCTCGAGCCCGGCGACGACGCCCTCGCGGACGGGCTCGTCGGTCTTGGCGGCCGAGTGGGCGATGGGGCTGGAGCCCTGGCCGGCTTCGGAGCTGAACAGGGCCCGCTTGACGCCCCACATGGCGGCGTAGCCGAAGGTCCCGCCGAGGAACGCGCCGGTGGCATCGGGGGCCTCGCCGCCCAGGAAGGGCGGGAGCCCGCTCTTGATGATGAGCATGAACATCGCGGGGACCTCGGCGATGTTCAGCGCGAGGACGATGAGCGCCGCGACGACATAGATGAAGCACATGAACGGGACGATGCGGCCGGCGACATTTCCGATGCGCTTGATGCCGCCGATGATGACCAGCGCGACGACGATCGCGAGGATGATGCCCGTGGCGACCTGGGGGACCTGGAAGTAGGTGTGGGTGATGTCGGCGACATTCCATGCCTGGAACATGTTGCCGCCGGTGAGGGCGGAGATGAGCAGTGTGACGACGAAGATGCCGCCGATCGCGGTGCCGAGCCCGCCGAGCCCCCACTTCTGGAAGCCCTTCTTGACGACGAACATGGGCCCGCCGTGCGGGTTGTCGGGGTCGTCGGTGTTGCGGTAGAGCATGGACTGGGTGACCTCGGTCATCTTCAGGGCCATGCCGAGGATCCCGATGATCCACATCCAGAGGACGGCACCGGGCCCGCCGAGGGCGACCGCGACGGCGACGCCACCGATGTTGCCCAGGCCGACGGTCGCCGAGAGGGCGGCCGAGAGGGCCTGGAAGTGGTTGATGGCACCGGGGTCGTTCTTGTCGTCGTACTTGCCCCGGACGACGGCGATGCCGTGTGTCAGGGCGCGGTACTGCCCGAAGCCGGACCAGATGGTGAAGAGGACGCCCACGGCCAAGAGGGCGTAGACGGTGTAGTTGGAGAACAGGATGCCGTTGATGGCGTTGATGATGTTGTTCAGGTCTTCCATCGTGCGGTGGCTCCGGTGGGGGCACAGCCAGGGTGGGAGCCGGGCGGGGCCCGGCGAGGGAAGCTGGCATGATGGCGACTGGGGCCCGGTTTTGCAAGGCTGCGGGAGATCCCCGGGTAGGCTGGGGGCGTGATCGGGGCGTTGGACATCGCGGAGGTGGCGACCGAGGCGCTGTCGTCGGCATCGGGCGAGCGTGAGGCCGAGCACGCCGTCTACGGGCTCGACGCGCTCGACGAGGTCGACCTGCACGCCATCCTGGCGGCGGGATTCGAGCGGGCGGGGTTCGGCGTGCTGCGTGAGGTCCATTTCCCGGGCCCGAAGGGCTCGCGGGCGAAGGATCCCGAGCGGGAGCGTTGCGACCTGGTGGTCACGCGCAATCCTTGCGCGGGGGTGGCGGACCCGGTGAAGCGGCGGAAGTCGGCCGACCGGGCGGCGGGGACGCTGTTTGCGCCGATCGCCGAGGCGATCGAGGAGGAGGCGGCCGCGGGGCTGGTGCGACCCGAGGAAGCGCTGTGGCTGGAGGTCAAGACGCTCGGGCAGTTTGCGTACGCCGACGGCGTGCCCGGGGCGAACCGGTCGTACTCATCGGAATTGCTCGCTTGCGCGCGTGATCTGAAGAAGTTGGCGGCGGACCGAGCGATCGTGCACGGGGCTCTGCTGGTGGTGCTGTTTGCCGAGTGCGAGGAAGTGGCGCGGCACGACCTGATGGTGCTGGCGCACCGGTGCCTCGACAAGGACCTGCCGATCGGGAGCCCGGCGATCGAAGGGTTCGCCGTGCCCGACCGGATCGGGAACGGGTGGTGCGCGGCCGGGGTGTACCCGCTGAGCGTGCGCGCGGATCGGTTCGGGTAGGAAGGTCGATCACTCAGAGATGCAAGGCGCCGACCTCGGAGCGAGGTCGGCGGCACGGGCGCCTCAGGAGCGGATCGCGTCGAGTTTCTCGAGGATGGCGTCGGCGGCGTCGGAGCCGGCCGAGTGTCCCTCGAAGGACGAGACGATGTCGTTGAGGGCGAGCGCCTGGGCCTGCATGAGATCGGGCGAGGTGAGCAGGCGGTCGGCGGCGTCGATGATCGCCTTGGCGTCGCCGAAGTGCGGGATGAGTTCGGGCACGACTTCCTTGCCGGCGATGAGGTTGGGCAGGGCGAAGAGTTCGGTGTCGATGATCCACCAGCCCAGCAGCGCGTACATGACGGGGTTGGACTTGTAGACGATGACCATCGGCGTGCGCTGGCGGGCGACCTGGAGGGTGACGGTGCCGCTGACGGCGAGCGCGAGGTCGGCCCAGCGGATCGCGGCGTCGGTCTGCTGGACGACCGTCTCGAGGGCATCGGGCCAGCCGCCGAGTTCCTGCGCGAGGGTGCGCAGGTGATCGACGACTTCGGGGCGTGTCGCGGCGAGGACGCCGACCATGTCCGGGTGGCGGCGACGGAGGGTCGAGAACGCCTCGAGCAACAGCGGGAAGTTCTGCTTGAGCTCCCCCGGACGCGAGCCCGGGAGAAGGGTGATCCTGGGGGAGCCCTCGGGGAAGGCCGCGGCGGCGGCGTCGAGGGCGGCGGTGTCGAGGTTGACATCGAACAGCGGGTGCCCGATGAAGCGGGCGGGGACCTGCCGCTGGGCGAACCACTTCTCCTCGAACGGGAGCAGGCAGAGGACCAGGTCGGTGCGTTTGCGGAGCTTGCGGACGCGCCACGATCCCCACGCCCAGAGCTGTGGCGCGACGACATGGACGACGCCGATGCCTCGCTTGCGCGCGAGCTTGCAGATGGGGAAGTTCGCGGCGGGCGAGTCGACGGGCACATGGAGGGCGACGGGGTTCGCGTCGAGCCAGTCGGCGATGCGCTTGTTGATGCGTCGGTGCTCGCGGATCTTCTCGAGGCCCGGGACGCCCATGACCGCGTCGTCTCCGGTTCGTTCGATGACGGTGGCGCCGGCGGCTTCCATCTTGGGTCCGCCCCAGGCGAAGATGGGCAGGTCGGGTCGGCGTCGCTTGATTTCGGCGATGACGATCGAGGCGTGATCGTCGCCGCTGGGCTCGAAGGCGGTGAAGAGGATGCCGGGTGAGCGGGGCATGGCGTCGTCGGGCGCGGGGGCTCCGGCGGGCGGCTGGGGGATGGTCTCGCCTGCGGTCACGAAGCGAGTCAAGACCGCGCCGGGCGGGTTGTCAACGGGCCCGGACGGGTTGAACGCGACATTGGCGGGGACCCGGCGCGGGGCGGCTTCAGAACCCGGCGGCGGCGACCCACGCCGAGGGCTTGTGCCCCAGGGCGGTCGCGATCGAGAGCAGCGACTCGAGGCTGGGCAAGTGGGCGCCGCGTTCGATTGAACTGAGCTGGCTGACGCTGACGCCCGACTCATCGCTCAGGTCGCGAAGGGTCCAGCCTTTCTCGGTGCGGGCCAGGCGGATCTGACGCCCGAGTTCGAGGCGCAGCCGATCCTGCGGTCGGGTGCCAAGCCCGAAGGCCTCGGCGGCCTGGGCGAGGATGCGGTTCATTTCGTCCATGGAGAAGGGCTTGGCGAGGTAGTCGAAGACATCGCGTTTGAAGGTTTCGCGCATGCTGTCGAGCGAGGGGTAGCCCGTGACGACGACGACGCAGAGGGTGGGCCAGCGCTTGCGGATTTCCTCAAGGACTTCCTCGCCGGCGAACCGGCCCATCTTGATGTCGAGCAGGACGAGGTCGGGGAGGTGGGCCTCGCTCATCGCGTAGAACTCGTCGGGCGTGGCGGCGGTGCGGACGGTGTGCCCCTCGGCCTCGAGGGCACCGGCGAGGTACTCGCGGTAGTCGGGGTCGTCGTCGAGGGCGAGGATGTTCAGCGGGGGCACGGCGATGGGCCGGTCGGACGGATCAGGCATCGGCGTTCTCCGCGGGCCGGTCGGGGGAGGGGCCGGGCGTCGATGGCACGCTGGGCGAGGCGGGGATCATGGCTTCGAAGACGGCCCCGCCCCGCACGGGGTCGTTGCGGGCCAGCATAACGCCGCCGTGCTCGCGGATGATGCCCTCGGCGACGGCGAGCCCGAGCCCGGTGCCCCGGGCGTCGAGGCGCGTGCTGACGAAGGGCTCGAAGATGGTCGAGAGGGCCTCGGGCGCGATGCCGGGCCCGTTGTCAGCGACGGTCAGGCAGACCCACTGCTCGCCGTCGCGACTGATGGTCTCGGCGGCGACCTCGACGCGTCCACCCTCGGGGCGGTCGGGTTCGGCGCGGGACTCGCGAAGAGCGTCGACCGCGTTGCGGACCAGGTTGACGAGCACCTGCACGAGGCGGTCGGGGTCGCAGATGATCTCGAGTTCGGCCGGGACGCGGTTGACCAGCGCGACCGAGCCGACCTCGCGGTCGAGGCGGACGAGGGTGATCGCGTCCTCGGCGAGATCGCGCAGGCGGGCGGGCTCGGAGTGTGGCGGACGGGCGCGGGCGAAATCGAGCAGGCTCTCGCCGAGGCGTTCGAGGCGCTTGACGACGCGGAGCATGAGGGCGGCGTCGGGCTCGGGCACGCCGCGTTCGGGCGCGCGGTGCAGCCGCTCGACGAGTCCTTTGAGGACGCTGAGCGGGGTGTTGAGTTCGTGGGCGATGCCGGCCGACATCATGCCGAGGCTCGCGAGACGGTCTGCGTCGGCGAGGTTCTGGCGGGCCCGCTCGAGCATGTGGTTCTTGCGCTGGAGGTCGGCGGCGACCTGTTCGAGCTTGGCGAGCGCTTCGGCGAGGGCTCGCTCGTGGGTGCGGATCTGGACGATCGAACGGTTGCGGGAGCGCATGATCTCGCCGAGTTCGTCGGCGGGGATCGAAGATTCGGGGATGAGCTCTTCCTCGGTGCGACCTTCCATGACCGCCTGCTCGGCGCTGAGCATGCGGCGGATGGGCGCATAGACCTGGCGCGGGAGCACGAAGACCTCGAGCGCGAGCACCACCAGCGCGTAGATCGCGAGCACGGCGACGATGAGCAGCAGGTAGACGCCGCGGGCGGCCTCGCGCACGACCGGGAGTTGCACCTCGGCGAGGAGGAGTTCGGGGGATTCGATGCCGGGCGGCTGATCCGGGGCGAGCATCGCGGCGACGCCCCTGAACTGCCCTCGCTCGAGAATGACCGGCTGCCCGGCGGCTTCGAGGACCTGCTCGAGTTCGTCGGGCTCGACCGCGAGCGTCTCGGCGGATCCCCGGCGGATGTTGAAGCCCCGCTCGGCGGATTCCTGCGGGAGTTCGATGCCCGGTGGGGTCCCGCGTTCGCGGTCGGCCAGGAGGAGGAGCAGGTCGCGGGCTTCTTCGGCTTCGGCGTGGGCGAGGATGCGGGCGATCGCCGGGCGGATGGTTACGAGCAGGATGAGCGCCAGCGCGAGAGAGAAGAGAGTGTGCAGGAGCATCAGCTTCTTGCGGATGCGCATCTGCGCGAGGACGCCCCGGGTGCGGTCATGGGCCGGGGTGTCGGGGGTGGTGGATGCCATGGTGGTGGTCGGGGCGGCGCTATGCTCGGGCCGTGCAGCCCAGGAAGAACGATCGTACGAAGTCCGGGAGGAAGGGTCGCGTGGCCGAGCCCCGCCGGGGCCCGGTGAGCGGGCGGGACGCCGCGACCGACGCGATCCTCAAACAGGTTCGGCGCTTCCCGGACCTGCACGCCCTCCGCCCCGAGACGGGCGGGCTCGACCCGCGTGAGGCGGGGCTGGCGGCGGCGATCTACGACCAGGCGATCCGCC
This sequence comes from Phycisphaerales bacterium JB037, assembly GCA_043101605.1. Classification (GTDB taxonomy): domain Bacteria; phylum Planctomycetota; class Phycisphaerae; order Phycisphaerales; family UBA1924; genus JBICIG01. The sequence continues at coordinate 18,713 of JBICIG010000043.1, read as the reverse complement.
GATGGCTCACGCTGCGGGCGATCGTCGAGCCCAAGCTGCGCAACGGGTTCGAGCGCACGGCTCCCGAGGCGTGCGCCGCCCTGCTCGCCGCGGGCGCGCAGATGCTGCTGCTCGACCGCGTCCCGACGCACGCGGCGGTGGACGGTGCGGTGGAATGGACCAAGCGGCGTGGCGGGAAGAACACGGCCGGGCTCGTCAACGCGGTGCTCCGGCGGGTGGGCGAGGAGAAGGGCGAGCGGGAGCGTCTCGAGCAATGGTCGGGCGGGCGCGACGAGATCCCGCTGGCGGGCGGCGGGGCGATCCGGGTTGGCGGCGACGGGCTCCCCGAGGAGGAGCGGGCGCGGGTGGAGGCGGCGCTGAGCCTGCCGGCGCGGGTGATCGATCGGTGGCAGGAGCGGTTCGGGCGCGCGCGGGCGCGGGAACTGTCGCTGCGGACGATCGTGCAGGCGCCGATCGTGCTCAATGTGGCGCACGCGACGCAGGCGTTGCCCGAGGGCCTGACCGAGCCGCACTCGACGCCCGGGCACGCGGTATGGACGGGCGGGGCCGAGGCGCTGTCGCGGTTGCTCGGCGGTCGCGGGGATGTGTGGGTGCAGGACCCGGGATCTTCGGCGACGGTCGATTCGGTGCGAGGGATGGGCTTTTCGCGGATCATCGACCAGTGCGCGGGGCGGGGAACGAAGACGCGGCAGTTGCGTGCGGTGTTTCCCGACGCGGAGATCCGCGCGACGGATATCGACCGCGACCGGTTCAAGGACCTGCGGTCGGTGTGCGCGGGGATGGAGGGGACACGGGCGATGTCGATGGAGGCGCTGCGCGAGGCGTCGATCGGGTGGGCGGACCTGGTGCTGATCGATGCGCCGTGCTCGAACTCGGCGGTGCTGGCGCGGCGTCCGGAGGCGAAGTATCGGCTCCGCGGTGCGAGCGTCGAGGAACTCGCGGGGATCCAGCGGCAGTTGCTGGCGGATTCGATTCCGCTGCTGTCGCCGCGCGGGTCGATCCTCTATGCGACCTGCAGCCTCGAACCGGAGGAGAACGGTGCTCACAGGGCGTGGATGCAACGGTGGCATCGCATGGACGCGGCACGCGAGAGCGAGCGGCTGGGCTCGGGCGGACCGGGCGAGCCCGCGGCGGGGCACGCTGACGGGGGGTATTCGGTCTTGTTCGTGTCCTGTGGGAGCGGATCCGGGGCCCGGCGGGGCGGGCGGTGAGGGCGGCGACACGGCGGGTGGATGAGCGTCGGGGGCTTGGGGACTACACTCCACGCTCGACGAATCGGACCCGCGTCGAGCCGCGCCACGGCTGTTCGGGTGGAGAGGCTGCATGAACCTGCTGGACATCGTGACCCCTGAGTGCGTCAAGGCGCCGCTGGCGGCGACGGACAAGCGCGGCGTGATCGACGAGTTGGTCGACCTGCTCGCGGCGATCGGGAAGGTCTCGGACGCCGATGCGCTCAAGCAGGCGGTCTGGACGCGTGAGCAGACGCGGACGACGGGGATCGGGCACGGGCTGGCGATCCCGCACGGGAAGTGCGCGGCGATGCCCTCGCTGGCGATGGCGATCGGCAAGCCGGCCGAGCCGATGGAGTTTGAGGCGATCGATTCGCAGCCGGTCAAGCTGATCGTGCTGCTGGCGAGCCCTCCCGACCGGACGAGCGAGCACATCCAGGCGCTGGCGCGGATCAGCCGGCTGATGACGCTCGAGGACTTCCGCACGAAGATCTACCGCGCGACGAGTTCGGAGGAGATCTTCGAGTTGCTCAAGGCGCAGGAACTGGCGAGCTGAGTTGATCGGCCGGACCGCCGCCCGACAGGGCACGCGTGCTCAGGTGTCGGTGGACTCGGTCTCGTTTCGTCGCGACTTTCCGGATGCCATGATCGCCGAGCCGACGACTTCGAGGCGGTCGAAGCATCGCTGCGCCTGGGCGCGGAAGACGACATAGGGGAAGAGGGTCGCCAGGGCGATGATGAGCCCGAAGGCGGTGGTGAGGAGCGCCTCGGCGATGCCGCCGGCGACCGCGGTGGGATCCTGGATGGTCGCGTCGCCGAGCACGCGGAAGCTGCGGATGATGCCGGTGACGGTGCCGAGGATGCCGAGCATCGGGGCGCCGGTGATGATGGCGTTCATCGAGCCGCTGAAGCGTTCGACGCCGGATCGGACGAGTTCGACGCCCTCGCGGAGGCGCGCGTCGAGGACCGCCGGGTTCTTGGTGGTGTCGTCGCTCTCGAGCAGGGGCGAGGCGAAGCGGGCGTAGAGCGTGCGGTCCTTCTTGAGGAGCGAGCGGAGTTTCGCGTCGTCGCGTTCGCGGGCGGCCCGGGCAACGCGCTGGATCCACGCCGGGCGGGCCCGGCCGTGTGTGCGGAGCCAGAACAGCGTGCGTTCGATGGTCATGGCGACCGAAAGGACGCTCAGGGCGAGCAGCGGGTACATCGCCCAGCCGCCGGCTTCGAAGAGTGCGCGGGCGTGCTCCATCAGCGGGGATGGTACCGGGGTGGGGAACGGCGGGGTGGTGGGATGGTTCGTGGCCTTCGCTTTGCTCAGACCACGGCACCGGGGCGAGATTCCGGCACCGGGTGCGGCGGATGCCGCGGGTGCCTGTGCGGGGGCTCGGATTCCTAGACTTGCGGGCGTGACGCAGGAAACCGCTTCATTCGGAGAGATCGACGGGCGAGCGCTGGCGGATCTGGCGACGGGCGTGCCGGCGTTCGAGCGGGCGATCGAGCGGGCGGTGCGGTCGCTTCCCGGGCCGGACTCGCTGGGTGACGCGATGCGCTACGCGACCGAGCGGGGCAAGCGGGTGCGGCCGCGGCTGGCGATGCTGTCGGCGATGGCGTCGGGCGGGTCGCCCGAGGACGCGCTGGCGGCGGCGGTGGCGCTCGAGATGGTCCATGCGTTCAGCCTGGTGCACGACGATCTGCCGGCTCTGGATAACGACGACCTGCGCCGCGGACGCGCCACGCTGCACCGGCACACCAGCGAGGCGATGGCGCTGCTGGCGGGGGATGCGCTGCTCAACGGGGCGTTCGTCGTGCTCGCCGGGTGTGAAGCGGACGCGGGCGTGCGCTCGGCGATGGTCGGGGAACTCTCGCGGGCGACGCAGGCGATGATCGCGGGGCAGGTGCTGGATCTGGCGGCTGAGCGCGAGCCGCCGGTCACGAGTGATCGGCTGTCGATGCTGCACCGGATCCATGAACAGAAGACGGGGGCGTTGATTGTCGCCGCGTGCCGGATGGGCGCGATCGCGGCGGGGGGCGATGCGCGGACGCTCAGCACGATGGAGGCGGTCGGACGGAACCTCGGGCTGATGTTCCAGATCGTCGACGACCTTCTGGATGTGGAGCGGTCGCCCGAGGAGGTGGGTAAGGCGACCGGAAAGGATGCCGAGCGTGGCAAGCTGACTTTTCCCGGGCTGCTCGGGGTCGAGGCGTCGCGGGGCGAGGTCGCCCGGCTGGAAGCGGAGTGCCTGGAATTGCTCGCAGGGCTCGGGGAGGGGGCGGGGCGGGTTGCGGGGCTGGGCGAACTGTGCCGGTCGCTTGCCGTACGCAGCCGATAGCCGATCCGACGGCGGGGCCTCGGGGCTGAATCGGGGCCCCGGGTGGGGACGAACACTGCTACAATGCTTTCAGGATTGATTGAAAGCTCGCACGAAAGCGGACGCATGGCGATTCTCAGCGGCATCCAGACTCCCGCGGACCTCCGGACGCTCGAGATCGGACAACTCGAGGAACTCGCGAGCGAGATCCGCTCTGCGATCATCGATCAGGTCTCGGCGACGGGCGGTCACCTGGCGCCAAACCTCGGGGTGGTCGAACTGACCATCGCGATGCACTATGTGTTCGACTTTGCGCAGGACCGGCTGCTGTTTGATGTCGGGCACCAGTGCTACCCGCACAAGCTGCTGACGGGTCGGCTGGGTCTGCTCTCCAAGCTTCGGACGCGCGAGGGGATGGCCGGGTTCCCCGCGCCGAGCGAGAGCCCCTACGACCTGTTCAGCGTCGGGCACGCGGGGACGGGGATCTCGACGGCGGTCGGGATGGCGCGGGGCGACACGCTCAACGGCGAGGCGTTCGACAGCAAGTCGCGGCCCGACGGGCGGCGGGTGGTCACGCTGATCGGCGATGCGTCGATCGTCAACGGCGTGGCGCTCGAGGGGCTCAACAACGCGGGGACGCTCAGGCGGCAGTTCCTGGTGGTGCTGAACGACAACGGGATGTCGATCTCCAAGCCGCAGGGCGCGATCTCGCAGTATCTCGATCGGGTGCGGCTGAGCCATCTGTACGGCGACTTCAAGAAGTCGGCGCACAAGGTCCTTCGGCATGTGCCGGGCGGGATGCTGCTCGAGGAGGCGTATCACAAGCTCAGCGAGGCGACCAAGAGCCTGGTGAACGACGGCTCGGTGTTCGAGCACTTCGGGCTGCTGACGGTCGGTCCGATCGACGGGCATCATCTGCCGACGCTGATCGAGTTCCTGACCGAGGCCAAGGACTGCGACCGCCCGATGCTGCTGCATGTCAAGACGGTCAAGGGCAAGGGGCTGGATGTCGCCGAGAGCGACGCGACGACTTTCCACTCGCCCAAGCCCTTCCGGATCGAGCGTGGCGAGGCGAGCGACTGCCGGGTGGAGATCAAGTCCAGCGGGCGGTCGTTCACCGCGGCTTTCAGCGATGCGATGCTCGATGTGATGGATCGGGACGAGGCGGTCGTCGCGTGCACGGCAGCGATGCCCGACGGCACGGGGCTGACGCCGGTGCTCGAGCGTCACCCGGACCGCGCGTGGGATGTTGGTATCTGCGAGTCGCACGCGATGGACATGATGGCGGGGCTCGCCAAGACGGGCCGCAAGCCGTTCTTTGCGGTGTACTGCACCTTCCTGCAGCGGGCGTTCGACCAGGCGTTCCAGGAAGTGGCGCTGCAGGGTCTGGGCGTTCGGCTGTGCCTCGATCGGGCCGGTCTGGTCGGGGGCGACGGCGCGGTGCACCACGGGTTCTGTGATGTCGCGCTGCTGCGGACGCTGCCCGGTGCGGTGCTGACGGCGGCGATCGACGAGCCCTCGCTGCGTGCGGCGATGGACTTCATGCTCGGGTGCGACGACGGGCTGAGCGCCGTGCGGTATCCGCGGGCGGATGTGTCGAAGCGGCTGGCGGGAGAGAGTTGCCCGGCGTTCGAACTGGGGCGGGCCCGCTGCCTGACGCCCGAACTCTGGGCGGGCGAGGCGGGGACGCTGGACGCGGCGGTGCTGGGCTTCGGCACGCCGGCGCTCGATGCGCTGGCGGCGAGCGAGACGCTCCGCGATGAGTTCCGCATCGGCGTGTGGGATGCGCGGTTCGCCAAGCCGGTCGATCGCGGGCTGATCGAATCGCTCTGCTCGCGGGGCGTGCCGATCCTGACGGTCGAGGATCACTCGGTCGTCGGCGGGTTCGGGAGCGCGGTCGCGGAGGTTGCCGCCGAGTTGGGTCACGCGGGTGCGCCGATCGTTCGGCTCGGGATCCCGGATCGATGGATCCACCAGGACGGGCGCGGGCGGCAGCTTGCCGAGGCGGGGATCGACGAGGCGGGGATCCGCCGGGCGATCCGCGAACTGGTCGCCGTGCCGAGGCCGGAGCGTTCGGTGCCCGATTCGCCCTCGCTGCGCTGAGCGCACCGGTCGGCGGCGCGGGGGTAGACTGCCACGATGCCCCGAGCCGTGCTGCTGCTGGTCAATCCCGAGAAGCCCGACGCGAACGCCGCGGCGGGCGAGGTGCGCGGGCTCATCGAGCGTCACGGCTCACTGGTGGGGGTCGAGCGTGCGGAACAGGGCGAGCCCCTGCCCGATGCCCGCGGGGCCGACCTGATCGTGGTGCTCGGTGGCGACGGCACGATCCTGTCGCAGGTTCACCGGTGCGCGCATCTGGGCGTGCCGCTGATGGGCGTCAATTTCGGGCGGCTGGGGTTCATGGCCGAATTCGACCTGGCGGCGTTGCGCGAGCAGGCGCCGCGGCTGTTCGGCGACGAGCCCCTGCAGATCCGCATGCATGATCGGCTCCGCGTCCGCGTGATGTCTCAACGCGGCGGGAACGGCGAGCAGACGCTCCGCTGCGACGGCACGGCGCTCAACGAGGCGGTCGTCACCGCGGGCCCGCCCTTCCACATGATCCAGTTGGAGCTCGGCATCGGGCGCGACGACGGGCCGACGATCGCCGGCGACGGGCTGATCGTCTCGACCTCCACCGGGTCGACGGCGTACAACCTGTCGGCGGGCGGGCCGATCATCGCGCCAACGGTTGAGGCGGTGACGATCACGCCGCTGGCGCCGCATACGCTGGCGTTCCGCCCGATCGTGATCGACGCGGCGAGCCGGATCACGATCCACCTGCTGCGGGTCAACGAGAACAACGGGAAGGGCGGAACGACGCTGGTGCTCGACGGGAAGATCGCCGCCGATCTGCACGCGGGCGATCGGGTCGTCATCGAGCGGGACGGCCGGCCGATCCCGCTGGTGGCAAACCCGGACAGGAACTACTGGTCAACAGTGGTGGAGAAGCTGCACTGGGCGGCGACGCCGAAAATGCGAGATCCCGGGCGGGATCGGGCAGAGAACGGGGACGAAGCGGGTTGACGCGAGGTGGGCCGACGCGGGTCGGCCCCCACAGGCCGGGGCGTGGCGGTGCCGACCCCCAGGGAGATTCCCGTGACCTTGTCAGCCCCGATCGATGCGGCCCTGATCGATCCGCCGGAGACGATCGCGGCCCCCTTCGCGCTGCAGTGCATGGACATCTGGGGCGGGAATGAGCCGGTGGTCAACACGATCAGCGTGCCGGGGCTGGATGTTTCGGTGCTCGCCCGGCCGCACGACGGCGGCGGGGCGGGGGGCGATCTCTACCATGTCTCGCTGTGCGGGTCGGGGCGGATCTCGCGGTATGTGCTTGCCGATGTCGCGGGGCACGGCGTGGGAGTGTCGGAGGTGGCGCTGCGGCTGCGCAGGCTTCTCCGGCGGCACATCAACACCGCCAACCAGTCGCGGTTCGCCCGCCAGGTCAACGCGGAGTTCGAGAAGATCGCGACGGGCGGGCGGTTCGCGACGGCGGTGCTGATGACCTACTTTGCGCCGAGCGAGCACCTGATCGTGTGCAACGCGGGGCACCCGAGCCCGTTGTGGTACCGGGCCGATCGCCGGGAGTGGTCTCTGCTGAGCCACGCGAACGAGGACGCGCTCACGGCGAGGGGGTCGCAGGTGGGCATCCGCAACCTGCCGCTGGGCGTGCTCGAGCCGACGGACTTCCACCAGTTCGCCGTGCCGCTGGGTCGTGGAGACATCGTGCTGAGCTACACCGACGCGATGATCGAATCGACCGCGGCGGACGGAACGATGCTGGGCGAGCGCGGGCTGCTCGAACTCGCGTCGACGATCGCCGAGCCGAAGCCCGAGAGCGTCGTGTCGTCGCTGATGGATCGCGTGATGGAACTGCGGGGCGGCACGCCGCTGGATGACGACGCGACGATCCTGTCGCTGCATCACAACGCCGCCAAGCCCGAGAGACAGAGCATGGCCGAGCGGCTTCGGGTGCTGCGGAAGCTGATCGGTTTCTAGGGCGTCCTCGCGATCGCTACGAGATCCAGTCGTCATCGAACGCCATTCCCGTCGGGAGCGGCGCGGCGTCGCCGGTTTCGATCAGGCCCGCGACCGGATAAGCGCAGTAGTCGAGGCTGAAAGCGCCCGCGGGGCGGTGGTTGCCCGAGAGCCCGAGCCCGCCGAAGGGGAGCTTGCTTGAAGCGCCGGCGGTGCCGGTGTTGACATTGATGCAGCCGGCGCGGCTCTCCATGGCGAAGCGATCGATCGTGTCACGGTCGCGTGTGAAGATCGAGGCGGCGAGCCCGTAGCGCGTCGCGTTGGCTTGCGCGATCGCGTCGTCGAGGGAATCGACGATCGCGACGCGCAGGAGCGGGCCGAAGACCTCGATGTCGCAACCGGCGTCATTGGACTCATCGGGCGTGAAGCGTTCGACCTGCAGGATGCCGGGCGAGACATACCACCCGCCGGCTCGGCCGCCCACGGCGGGCCCGTCGATCGCGGTCGATTCGAGCATCGGTCGCGCACCCTGTTCGATCGCGCTCTGCTGGAAGCGCTGCACGCCGTCGCGGGCCTCGGCGGTGGCGATCGGGCCCATGAAGACGGGGTGGTCGGCACGCGGGTCGCCGATGATGAGCGTGGAAGCCGCCTTGACGATCGCCGGGAGCAGACGGTCGGCCGCGTCGCGGTGGACGATCAGGCGTCGGGTGCAGGTGCAACGCTGCCCAGTCGTGATGAACGCGGCGCGGACGATCTCGATCGCGGCCTGGCGCAGATTGGCGTCGGGAAGGACGACCGCCGGGTTGTTGCCGCCCATTTCCAGCGCGACGATGCGGCTCGGACGGTCGAGGTTCGCTTCGAGGATGCGTCGCCCGACGGGCCACGACCCGGTGAAGAGAATGCCGTCGATGCCGGGGTGCGACACGAGGGCCTTGGCGGGCCCGGCGGCACCCTGCACGACATTGACCACGCCCGCGGGATGGTCGCAGTCGCGCAGGGCCCGGCGATAAAGGGCACCGAGCATCTGACCGACCGCGGGCGTCTTGTCGCTGGGTTTGAAGACGATGGTGTTGCCCATGAGAAGGGCGGGGACGATGTGCCCGTTGGGGAGGTGAGCCGGGAAGTTGAATGGTCCGACGACCGCCATCACGCCGTGGGGCCGGAACGAGCAGCGGCCGATGCGTGAATCGGTGATCGGGACCTCGAAGCCGGTGACGCGGGAGAGCCCGGAGTTGGTCGAGTCATCGAGCGTGATGTCGACCTTGCCGGCGAGCAGGCCCGCTTCGGCCTGGCAATCCCAGAGCGCCTTGCCTGTCTCGTCGCAGATGAGCGACGCGATCTCGGCGGCGTGCTGCTTGCAGAGATCCTGGAATCGGCGGAGGACGCGGGCCCGCTCATCGATCGGCAGGCGCGCCCACGCGGGCTGGGCGGCGCGGGCGGCCGCGACCGCGCGCTCGACATGCCCCTCCTCGGGCGTGCCCGACCAGACGACCCGGCTGGGGTCGGCGGGGTCGACCGAGGCGATGCCGTCGCCGGGGATCGGGATCGCCTCGTCGCCGATGAGATTCGCGGGGCCGCGGCTGGGGAACTCGGTCGTCGTCATTCAGCCGGCCTTTCGTCGGGACTTCCTGCGGGCGTTCTTGTTGGCGGCGGCTTTCTTCGAGCCGGCCGTTCGCTTCGAGGTCGGAGCGCGACGCTTGCCGGTGGCGGCGACGGACGCGGGCAGTTCCGCCCCGCCGTCGATCGGCGTGCATCCGAGCACGGCGCCGGGCTCGGCCTGGATCAGCGCCGCGTCCTTGCGGACGAGCCCGAGCCCGCCGGAGCGCAGCACGGCGAAGCGCGCACCGATGGCGCGGAACTCGCCGTCCTGATCGACATAGCTGACGATGCCGAGGCGGTCGCAGTCGCCCGCCTTGACGAGCGCCTCCAACGGGAGCCGGCGCGTCTGCTTGACGGGCTCGATGTCGGCGGTCTTCGCGTCGAGGTGCGGACCGCCGTCGAACGGATCGATGATGTTGCGGTACTGGAAACCCAGTTTCTCGAGCATGCGCCGCGCCGGAACCGTTTCCGGGCCGACCTCCCCCACCACCGAGCGTGCCTCGGGGGGCAGGAGCGAGAGGTAGATGTCTCCCTTGGGCAGCAGCGAGAGCATGAACTCGCGCGAGTACTGGCAGAACCGGTCGGCCTCGGTGTAGCTCAGCGGGATGAAGCGCCGGCCCAGGAACTCCCAGAGCGTGTTGACGCCGTCGGGAGAGATCCGGGCCATCATCTCGGCGAGGATCCGGTCGGAGAAGAAGTGCGGGTAGAGCCCGACATAGTGAAAGCGGACGAGGCTGAGCAGCTTGCCGAGCCGCTGCTTGTGCCCGCGGAAGGAGGGCTGGAGGATGAGCCCGCCGATCTCGGTCGGGGCGGACTCGTCGAGGTGGAGGCGGGCGACGACATGGCTGGTGCCGGTCTGCAGGCTGGTGCTGAAGAGCTCGCGCCGCTCGAGCTTGAACGCGACGTTGGGGCGGCCCGGCCCGCCCATGCGCGAGACGAGCTGCGAGGTGCCGATGCAGTTGCCCGTCTCGGAGTCCTCGAGCACGAACATGAACAGCTCGGAGCGAGCAACCGCGTCGCCCAGTCCCTCGCCCGAGCCCGGGCCGGCGTCGCGCGGAACGGGGCGCGGGGCATCCTCGCGTCTGGCGAGCCCGGCCGCCTTAAGAAAGCTCGCCCGACTGTGGGCGATCTTGTGCGAGATGATGTCGCGATCGGCGACGAGGTTGATGAAGTGAACCATCTTGGCCAGCTTCATCAGGGTCGGGAGATCGTCGCGCTGCGCGCGTCGGATGAGGAACATCAACCGCCTCCGTGCGTCCGGTTCAGTGCCCCGCGACCCTGGCCAGCCCGCGCTCGACACACTCGAAGACGCGCGGCCAGTCCTCCATCTTCATCACCCCCAGCGGCGGAAGCATGCGGATGTGGTGCGGCCCGTGCCCGCAGTAGAAGAGGATCACGCCCTCGTCGTAGATCTTCTTGCACGCCTCGATGATCGGCTTGGCCTGCCCGGCGAACGGCGTGAAGCGCATCATGCCGCCCACCCCCCCGACCAGATCGGCCACACCCGGCGCGCCGGGGACGGGCGTCACGGGCGGGAACCAGTCCGGGTGCTTGTCGATGAGCTTGCGGACCTCGGCGGCGAACGCCTTGTGGTGCTGCACATGCAACCCGTCGTCGCCGTAGTAGTTCCCGTCGCGCAGGCGCTCGATGATGCGGTTGCCGACGGCAAAGCCCGCCGAGTCACCCGTGAAGGTGCCGCTGAGCAGCCCGGGCTTGGGGTTGTACTCCTCGGTGAAGAGCGTGGCGCAGACCTGGGTCATCTTGCCGACGCAGAAGACATCGACATACTCGCCGAGGTCGTAGTGCTCGTACGCGAACATGCGGTCGGTGCGCCCGAAGGTCTGGATCTCGTCGTCCCACACCGCGATGTTGTTGGCCTTGCAGAGTTCCATCAGCGCCTTGAAGTAGTCGCGCGTGGAGGTGTTGAACCCGCCCTCGCCCTGAATCAACTCGAAGATGAAGCAGGCATGCTGACCCGGGTAGCGGTCGATGTACTGCTGGAGGTGCATCACCGCCATGTCGATGTACTTGCCGTGGCCCATGCGCTCGACGGCGACATGGTCGTAGAAGGGCATGTAATCGACCTGCGTGGTCAGGGGGATGCCGACGCGGTACGGCGCCGAGTCGCCGATCTGCGCCATCGTCGTCGAGCGACCCATGAAGCAGTCGCGGAACGCGATGACACGCGACGCGGGCATGTTCCGCTGATAGCAGAGCTTCAGCGCGTTCTCGTTGGCCATCGCGCCCGAGGTTGTCAGGAAGCAGTGCGCGAGGTTCGAGTTCTTCTTCGCCTCGTGCAGAAGCGTCTCGCTGAAGCGGTAGGCATCGAAGTTGCTCAGCAGGTTGCCGTGGCGCGGCGTGTCGTCGAGCCCGGCGAGCATGGCCGCCTCGACCAGGTCCGGGTCCGAGTGCCCGAAGAAGTGGACGCCGATGCCGCAGATCATGTCCCACTTGACCGAGCCGTCGGCCAGTTCGACCAGTGCGCCGTTGCCCAACCCCGACCCGAGGTAGGGGTAGTACAGTCCGCGACCGCGCGTCTGCGACGCGCGGTCCATGAGCTGGTTGTAGGACTCGACCAGTTCGCCCCTGGGCGGGGCGATGTCGGTCAGCTTCGCCTGCTTGGCGCGGAGTTCGGCGAGGATCGTGTCCACCGCCGCGCGCACGGCCGGGCTCGTGCGGAACTCGTCGCCCACGGTCTGCACCCGATCGGAAATCTGCGTCGTCATGCGTCCAGGGTCCTTCGCTTGCGTCGGGGATCCCCGACGAGTGTCCTACAAACGCCGCGGCCGGGCCGCGCGGGTCAACTTGATTGTTCGCCCGAACTCAGCCGCGCGATCAGCACCGCCAGCAACTGGCAGCGTTCGACGAGGCTCGGGATCTCGATCCATTCATCGGGCGTGTGCAGCCCCCCGCCGCGCACGCCGAGCGTGTCGATCGTCGGCAGCCCCGCGTCCTGGAGGGTGTTCCCGTCGCAGACGCCCCCGGTCTTAGAAAAAGGAAGCGGCTGCCCGAGGTCCTCGGCCGCCGCGCGGGCCGCGAGCGCCAGCGACTCGGTCGCGGGAATCAGCGGCTTGGCGGGGCGATTGAACACCCACTCCACCCGCGTCGCGGGCATCGCGTCGGGATCGGTTCTCAACTCGGCGAGCATGGCGGCGATGTCATCGGCGGTTTGGCGGTCTGGGTACCTCACATTCCCCCACGCGCGGGCCCGATCGGGCACCGCGTTCGCCGCCGCCCCCCCTTCCAGAGGCCCGATATTCAGGATCCGTCCCCGGTCGGCGTCGGGCATCCGCCCCACCGCGACGATCGCCTCACCCAGAGCCGTCACCGCCGACACCCCCTCGGCGAACGCGCGCCCCACATGGGCCGCCCGCCCCCGCGTCTCGATGAAGAACTGACCCGAACCCATCCGCTCGACCGCCAGCGACCCATCGGGGAGCGCCGGCTCGAGGGCCAGCCCGAAGTCGTGCCGGGCGGCTTCGGCCCGCAGCGCCCGCTCAGAATGGAAGGTCCCCGTCTCCTCGTCGGAGTTCATCAGGAATGACCACGACGCCGGGATGCCGACCTCTTCCAGGGCTTCCAGGGCCGCCATCGCGATCACCAGCCCACCCTTCATGTCGACGCACCCGGGCCCGGTCGCGGTCTTGGCGCCGGCGGCGAGGTTGAGCTCGCGGAACGATCCGGCTGGGTCGTGGACGGTGTCGAGGTGCCCGGCGATCAAGATCCGCCGGAGCCCGGGCCGCTCCCGCCGGCAGACCGCCGTCGGAGGAATGTCGCCCGACCGGCCCGGCCCGGCGAGCCAGTCGGGCTTCGGATCGCCCGGGATCAGTTCAGGAGTGGCGCCGAGGGCTTCGAGCCGGCGGATGAACCGCTCGCGCGTCTCATCGAGCCCGGGGGTGTGCCCCTTGCCGGTCGCGATCGAGACATGCAGGCGCAGGTCGGCGAGCAGGGCATCCGCCCGCTTCCCGATCGCATCGCACACCCGCTGTTCGCCCGACGAGAGAGCCATGGGACGACTGTAGGCCGAGCGCCCGCCGCCCCCGGGGTTCTCGGACGCCCACCGAGGTCGGCTGAACCGCCCCGCCGCCGGTAGGCTGCTCCTTCGCATGATCACCTACCTCGCCAAAGCGCAGCACCTCCCGTTCACGCGTGCCTACCTCGCCTCGTGGGGGCGTCGGCTGCGCGGGCGGATCGTCCCGACCAGCTACGAGGAACTCTTCGAACGCGGCGAGGGGCCGCTCGGCGTCTGGATCTTCACCGACCTCGATCGGCTCAACCCCGCCGAGATGCAACTCGCCCAGCACGCGTGCGAGCGTCTCCGCGCCGCCGGCGCGACCGTGCTCAACGAGCCCGCCCGATATGTCCAGCGCGACGATCTGCTCATGAAGCTCGGCGCCGAGGGGATCAACAGTTTCACGGCCCACCCGGCCCGCACGCCGCTCGACCGCGTGCGCCTGCCCGCGTTCGTGCGCCAGGCGCGCGAGCACTGGGGCCCGATCTGCGGGTTGGCCCGGACGCGCGACGAGTTGGCGCGGAACCTCGTCGAGGCCCTCCGCCGGGGACACCGCTTCGATGACCTGGTCATCATCGAGTTCTGCGATGTGTCGCGCGGAGACGGGCTCTTCCACAAGTACTCGTCGTTCCGCATCGGCGACCGCATCATCGCCCGCCACGCATTTCTCGTGCCATCCTGGGTCGTCAAGTTTCAGACCCACAGCAACGAGGAAGCCACGCGGTTCGAGCTCGACTTCATCCGCGCCAACCCGCACAAACGCTGGCTCCGCGACATGTTCGACCGCGCGGGAGTCGAGTACGGGCGCGCGGACTTTGCGCTCAAGGACGGCACGCCCCAGCTCTTCGAGATCAACACCAACCCGCGCATCGCCCGCCCCCGGCACACGCTGGGCCCCGAGCGCTTCCCGGGGCACCGGATCGCGATGCCCAGGATCGTCCGCGCGTTCATCGCCCTGGACGAATCGGCCGGCAGCCTGGAGCCGGGCACCGGCCCGACCGTTTCCTTCGGCTTCGATCGCAAGCTCCTTGCCGAAGCGAACAAGCCCCGCGACGACCGCCGATCACCCGCGCCATGGCTCCGCGCCGCATCGAGCGCGGGGCGCGCGCTGGGCCCGCTGCGGCCGGTCGTCGTCCCGATCGCCCGAAGGGCCGCGTTGCGGATCGCCCGCCGGCGCTGATTGCCCGCGAGCGCCGATCGTCGCTCGCGGTAGACTCCACGCCCATGCCCCCGACCGAGCCCGAACTCGCCGCGCTCCCCGTCAGCAAGGGCTTCCGCCTGCGCGGGACCAACATGACCCGCATCGAAACCTTCACCGACGCGGCGTTCGCGTTCGCCGTCACGCTGCTGGTTGTGTCTCTGGAAGTGCCCCAGGCGTTTACCGAGCTGCGCGAGGCGCTCATCGGCGCGCCAGCCTTCGCGGCCAGTTTCGCGATCCTCATGCAGTTCTGGGCGACGCACTGGCGCTTCAGCCGGCGCTACGGGCTCGAGGACGCGCTGACCATCTTCTACAGCTGCCTGCTCGTGTTCATCATCCTCGTCTATGTCGTCCCGCTCAAGTTTCTGATGAAGGGCTTCCAGGACTGGGCGACCAACCTGCTCTTCGGCGTCACCAGCGCCAACCCGGTGCAGATCAACGCCGCCCAACTCGCCGAACTCTTCGTGGTCTACGGCGCGGGCTTTGCCGTCGTCTGCCTGCTGCTGGCGGCGATGTATCACCATGCGCTCGCCCTGCGCGAGGAGCTCGCGCTTAACGACCTCGAACGCTTCGACACCGTCACCGAGATCCAGTCGCTGCTGCTCACCGCCTGCGTCGCCGGCGCTTCCATGCTGACGGCGATCCTGCTCCCGATGACCCGATACGCGCTGCCCGGGCTGGTCTATTTCTCGCTCGCGATCGTGCTGCCTTGGCACGGCACGCACCGCCAGCGCGGCCGCAACCGCCGCTTCGGACCGCAGCCGGGCCTGTGACCCCCGGGGCGCGCACAGCGACGCCCCCGCCGTGAGGAAACGGGGGCGTCGCGCTGTTCTCGGCTCTCCTCCGCGGGTCATCGCGGATCGGACTGGGATCGGAGTCGATCAGCGGCGGCGACGGGTCGCGGCGAGCCCGCCCAGCGCCAACAGCCCGAGGCTGCCCGGCGCGGGCGTCGCGTCGACGAGCACCTTCACCTGGAAGTTGCCCTGGTTGACCGACCCGAGTGCCGCGACGGTGTAGTTGAACCCGGCCTGAAGATTGATCGGGTCCAGATCGATCACCGCCCCGCCCAGGTCGAGCGCGACCGCTTCGAGGTCCAGCGTCCCCGGGTCGAGCTCGAGATACCCGCTCGCCTGCTCGAAGACATAGTCATCGAACACGACCCCACCGGCGTTGTCGAACTGCACATCGACCGTCCCCGCATCCGGCGAGAGGTGGATGAACCGCACCTTCGACTTGTCGGCGACGGACACTCGGTCATCCACATACACCCCCGCGCGAATGTTCGCGAAGAAGTCGATCGCGAACACCGAGATGTCGACATTCTCGTCGATCGCCGTGCCGCTCAGGTCGATCGCGATCGGCGCGGTCTGCCCGGCAGGGGTCAC
This sequence comes from Phycisphaerales bacterium JB037, assembly GCA_043101605.1. Lineage (GTDB taxonomy): Bacteria > Planctomycetota > Phycisphaerae > Phycisphaerales > UBA1924 > JBICIG01. Next base: position 2,973 of record JBICIG010000043.1, on the reverse strand, counting down.
GAAGAAGTCGTAGGTCCCGGTCGCCAGGTCGACATACCCCGTGTCGTTGGGGAAGGTCAGTCCCGAGAGGAACGGGCTGCCGTCGGGCGCCTCGTTCACGTACAGGTCGACCGCGCCCGTGTCGGGCGAGGCGTGGATGATCCGCACATCGGCGGCGGCGAGACCCGCGGCAGCGGACAGGGCAACGATTCCAAACAGGTTCTTCATCTGCGTTTCTCCCGGATCAAAGCGCGCCGGTGCGCCGGCGCATCCCCGAATGCAAAACCTGTCTCGCGTCTCTCCTCCCACGGTCATGGGATGCTCACGGCTTCGACGCGCGACGCGCCGTTGATCCACGCCGGTCCACAAAATCAGATGTTTCTCCCGCGCGCAGCGGACCCGCCGCGCCGGATTCGCGCCGCGCCAAAAACTTCGCGCAAACGCGCAACCAGCGCGCGCAAAAATCTCGTTTCTCGCACGCAGAACTTATCGGTTTGCTTGCAACACGCTCGAACCGTCACCCGCCGCGCACGATCGCGTACCGCTCGGCGGTCATGTACACCGCACCCTTTCGGTAGTGGTCGCGCAGCACGCCCTCGCGCACGAACCCGGCCTTCTCGAGCACGCGCCGGGATGGCTCGTTGGAGATCCAGATGTCCGCGAAGATCGTGCGCAGCGGGGGTTCGCACCCCTCGAACCCCCAGCGCACGATCCCCGACACCGCCTCGGTCGCGAACCCGCGCCCGCGGTGCTCGTGCGACACCCCGTAGCCCAGCATCGCGCGGTCGTGGGCTCGCTTGATCCCCAGCCCCGCGTCGCCGACGACCTCGCCGGTCTCGCGGAGTTCGATGACCCAGACCGCGTCGCCCTCCTCGATGCTCCGCCGCACCTTGCGGATCCACGACTCGCCGTAGCCCGCCGGGCACGGGTGCGGGATCGAGATCCCGCCCTCGGCAAAGCTCCGGTGCCCGTGGATGCGTTCGATCGCTCCCGCGTCGGCGTGACGCGGCGCGCGCAGCCGGAGCCGCTCGGTCTCGATCTCCGCGAGCGCGGCCGACCCGGCCGGCGTCCCGGGTTCCCAGTCGCTCCGCGTGATCGCCCAGATGACCGAGTCGATCCACCGCCCGTCCTTGCGGAGGTCCTGCCGCAGAACGCCCTCACGCTGGAAACCCAGTTTCTGCTGCACGCGGGCCGACGCTTCGTTGCCCTCGAAGTGCCCGCCCCAGATGCGGTTGAGCCCGCGTTCGGCAAAGCCGTAGCGCACCACCGCGCGCCCGGCTTCGGTCGCGTAGCCCATGCCCCAGAACGGCTGCCCGATCGCGAAGCCGATCTCGGCCTTGGCGTGGAGTTCGTCGAAGTTCCGCAGCCCCATCCCGCCGACGAGTTGCCCGTCTTCGCGGCGGATGATCGAGAACGACGCCGCCGCGCCGCTCGCCCAGTTGCCGCGCGTGCGCTCGACCCACGCCCGCGCGTCGGCGGGCGTGTAAGGACGCGGAATGTTCAGCGTTGTCTGGTAGACCGCGTCCGACCCGAGCACCTCGATCATCGCGGGGATGTCCGCCTCGGTCGGAGGGCGCAGCAGCAGGCGTTCGGTCTCGAGTTGCACGGTCATCGCGGGCCCTCCCCGGTCGGCCCGTCGAGTCTACCGCGGGCGCCTCGCCCGCCCGCGCGCGCTCAGAGCACGACCGCGAAGTCCAGCAGCGCCAGCGTGATCGCGACAACGATCCCCGCGGTGGCGCAGAGCTTGAGCCGGGCGACGGCCCGATCGATCGGCAGCGCGTCGGACCGCTGCCCGACGAGTTTGGCGAGCCGGGCCCGGCGGAGCGCGATCGACCCGTGCCGCCACGACCGGCGGTGCGGGTCCATGCCGTTGAGCCGCGCGACGCGTCGGAGCGCCGAGGACATCGAGGCGGCGGCCGGCTCGGTGATGACCGCCGGAACGGGTCGCCCGGTCGTCCGCGCCCCGCTCAGGTGTGCCGCGGCGAATGCGTCGGCCTGCCACTCGAACCGCCGGCTGATGTACCCGAACAGCACAAGCGCCCCGGAGACCCCCACCGCCGCAACCGCGAGCCCGGGCCAGCCTTCGAGCACGCCGGTGCCGAAGGCCTGTTCGAGCGCCCACCCGCCGAGCGTCGTCAGCGGAAGCACGACCCCCAGCACCGACGCGGCGAGCCACGGGATGTGCCGTCGGCGGACATGGGCGATCTCGTGGGCCGCGACGGCTTCGACCTCGTCGGCCGGGAGTTGATCGAGGAGCCCGGGCGTGACAAGCACGAACCGCAGCCGACCGATCAGCCCCATGACCGCCGCGTTGACCACCCCCGGTCCCATCTGCCAGACCAGGATGTCGCGGACGCGCACGCCGTGGTGCGCACAGACCGCCTCGATGCGTTCCCGGTGCTCGCCGACGCCGAGCGGGCGCGTTTCCCAGAGCGCCTTGAGCATCAGCGGCGCCAGCGCAAAGAGCGCGAGCAGCCCGGCCAGCGAGAGCGCGGTGATCGACGCGGCCGGCGCGGGCAACCGATCGAACCACCCCGGATGATGCTGCTGCGCCCACCCGAGCAGTTCCATCCAGGTCATCAGCAGAAACAGGGGCACGACCGTCGCGAGCAGGTGCGTGCGGGTCATGAGCCACACGAACCGCGGGCGTGAGGGGATCTCGTCGATCGGCTCGCCTTCGTCGAGGGCGCGGAGGATGAACGCCTCGCGCAGCCGGCGTTCGATCGGCTCGGCGATCCAGAAAGTCCACGCCAGGCACGCCAGCAGGGGCACCAGCGCCAGCGCCTCGTCGAGGAGAATGAGATCGCCCGTCGCCGAGCGCACCAAGTCGAGCCATCCGAGCCCCAGAACCGAGATGGCAAATCCGATCGCCATCCGCGAGCGGGCGCGCCCGGCGGCGCGGAGCCCGCGCTCGATCGCGCGGGCCGAGCCGGTCCGGTCGATCTCCCGCCCCGCGCGCAGGCAGGTGACCAACGCCGCAGCTCCCGGAGCCAC
>JBICIG010000042.1:0-19874 GCA_043101605.1 Phycisphaerales bacterium JB037 | reverse complement strand
CCGTCGCACAGCGACGGGAGGGTTTCTACCAGCCGCGGGCGTCAGCACGCCCCCTAAATCCTCCCCCGTCGCCGACGGGGGAGGTGTCGCCGAAGGCGACGGAGGGGGTATTGAGAGTGCCCCGATGACGGCGCAGCCTTCATCGGGCGTTGGGCACCCCAACCGTGGAGAAGGCTGCGCCGTCTCCACGCCACCCATGCCTGGGGGTGCCACGGGTTGACCGAAGGCAACCCGTGCTCAGCAGAACGTCCCATACCCCACCTCGCCTCCCCCCATACCCTCTCCCCGATGCCTCCCCCTCCTACCTCTCAGCCCAGGCTCCGCCAGCCCCCAGCCGCACTCCTCGCCTTCGTCACCGTCTACCTCGCCGGCCTCGTCTGGCTCATCGGCATGGCCGCCGGCACCGGCGCCCAGGTCGCCTGGCTCGCCGCCACCTCCAGCGGGCTCGACGGCCTCGACCCCACAGGGCTGGTCGCCGACCCCGGCGTCTTCATCGTCTTCGCCCTCGCCAGCCAGACCACCTTCGTCCTCGGGTGCGCCGTCCTCCCCCTCGTCGTCCCCCCGCCAGACGTCCGCTCGCATCACGCACGCGTCCTCATCAAGGACGCGCTCCGCCTCAACCGCCCCCGACTCAGGCCCTGGGCCTGGCCCCTGCTGCTCGGCGCCAACCTCTTCGTCTGGGGCGCCACCGCCATCCTCTTCGCCTACCTCTTCGAGGAGCCCGGCGAGCACCTCGACAACCTCACGCAGCAGGTCGACGCCGTCCAGACCGCGCCCGCCATGGCACTCACACTCCTCGCCGTCGGCATCATGCCCGGGCTCGGCGAGGAGGCCATCTTCCGAGGCTTCGTCCTCAGACGCCTCGGCGCAGCCCTCCCAGCCTGGATCGCCATCGCGATCACCTCCGTCCTCTTCGCACTCAGCCACGTCAGCCCGCAGCACGTCATCCTCATCTTCCCGCTCGGCCTGTGGTGGACCGTCATCAGCTGGCGGGCAGACTCCGTCTGGCCCGGCGTCGTCCTCCACGCCGCGAACAACTCATGGACACTCCTCTGGGCCTGGTTCCTCGCAGACGCGGTCCAGAGCGCCCCCCCGATCGTCTTCACCGCCCTCGCCGCGCTCGCCTTCGGATGCTTCTGCGCCTCGATCTACGCCCTGCTCGGCCCAGGCCTCACCACACCACGGCCCGCCACGCCCCACACCGAACCGCAAGAGCCACCATTGGAAGACCCCCTGGAGAACCTCCGATGAGCCGCTACCAAGACTTCGTCGAGTTCCGCGCACGCATGAACACCCGCATCCTGGGCGACGACGCCCAACGCGGCACCGCCCCCGACGGCACGCCCCGCCCCGGCGCCACCCTCGTCACCAAACGCTTCTTCAACCTCGACGCCAAGGCCTACGAGCCCGGCGCACTCGACGACAAGACCAAGGAACTCCTCGGCCTCTCCGCCTCCGCCGTGCTCCGCTGCGACGACTGCATCGCCTACCACATCGACCAATCGATCAAGGCGGGCGCGACCGACGACGAACTGTTCGAGACCTTCGACATCGCCCTGATCGTCGGCGGCTCGATCGTGATCCCCCACCTGCGGCGGGGAGTCGAGTTCCTCGATGCGGCAAGGGGAGCGTAACCCGGCATTCGGCCGCCGCGGCTCGGCGCTTCGTTGAACGATCCCTCGTTATCGCTGGCCCCGGCCGGCCCGTGCCGCGATACTCCGCTCCCATGCCCGACCATTCCCTGACCCGTTCCCTCGGCTGGCCCGGCGCGACGCTGCTGGGGCTCGGGTCGATCCTCGGCACGGGGGTCTTTGTCAGCATCGGGCTCGCCGCGGGCGTCGCGGGAGGATGGGTCGTCCTCGCGACCATCCTCGCCGGTCTCGTCGCGACCGCCAACGCGCTCAGCAGCGCCCAACTCGCCGCGGCCCATCCGGTCAGCGGCGGGACCTATGAGTACGGGTACCGCTGGCTCTCGCCCCCGCTCGGCTTCGCGGCCGGGTGGATGTTTCTCGCCGCCAAGAGCGCCTCGGCCGCGACCGCCGCCCTCGGCTTCGCGGGCTACACCCTCGCGCTCCACGGCAGTGGTTCGCCCGCGTGGACGATCGCGCTGGCGCTCGCGGCGGTGGCGGCGCTGACGCTGCTGGTCCTCTCGGGGCTGCGCCGATCGAGTCTCTTCAACGCGATCATCGTCGGGCTCGTGGTCGCGGCGCTCGTCGCGTTCATCGCGACGACCGGCGCGTGGGCCCTCCAAGCCGAACCCGCGCCGACGCTCGGGCTCGATCGCCCGATCGGCCCCGGCTTTCTCGAAGCAACGGCTCTGATGTTCGTCGCGTTCACCGGCTACGGCCGGATCGCGACGCTCGGCGAGGAGGTCCGCGATCCCGCCCGCACCATCCCCCGCGCCATCATCGTCACGCTGGTGGTCTCGGCAGTCCTTTACGCGGGCGTGGCGGCGGCGGCGATCGCGGCCCTCGGAGCCGAAGGGCTCTCATCGGCCACGATCGCGGGCGGGGCCCCGCTCGAAGCCGCGGCCGGGGCGATCGGGCAGCCATGGCTGGGCGTGGTGGTCGCGCTCGGCGCCATCGCCGCGATGCTCGGCGTGCTGCTCAACCTCATCCTCGGGCTTTCGCGCGTCACGCTCGCGATGGGTCGCCGGGGCGACCTGCCCGCGGCCCTGGCCCGCATCGACGCCCGCGGCACCACGCCCTGGATCGCGACCATCGCCGTCGGCGTCGTAATCGCGATCATCGCGTCCATCGGCTCGATCCGCCTCGCGTGGAGCTTCAGCGCCTTCACCGTGCTCGTCTACTACGCGATCACCCATCTCGCGGCGTTGCGCCTCGCGCCCGAACTCCGACTCTTCCCGCGTTGGATTGCGTGGACCGGGCTCTTCGCGTGCCTCGGGCTGGCGTGGTGGGTCGATCCAGGCGTCTGGCTGACCGGACTGGGCACGCTCGCCGCGGGCTTCGGCGTGAGATGGGCGGTCGGGCGATTCGCGCGACGCACGAGGAACGCAAAGGTCTGAGCGCCCGCTGCGCAACCGACAAGGGAGGCAGAGAGTGGTCTGCTGAAGCACCGCTCGGGCATGTGGTCGTACGAATCAGCGGACCCTTGGCCAAGACCTGCGCGCCCTTCCCGGACACGCCACGCTATCGATGGCCCTTGCTCATTGCCTCATGCATTCCACCTCTTCACTCTCCTTTCACGCTTTCCCCCTTCGGCCGCCCCGCCCACGCGCGATACCCTCTCGGCATGACCAACGACCTCTCCCGCCGCATGTTCCTCGCCCGGGCCGGGGCGATCACCCTCGGGCTCGGCGGGCTGCGCACCGGGCTCGGCTCGCGTGCCTTCGCCGAGGTCCTGCACGGCGGCGGCTCCCCGTGGCTCGCCGCGGGCTTCGGCCCGCTCGTGCGCGATCCGGCCGGGCTGCTCGATCTCCCCGCCGGGTTCTCCTACTCGATCCTCTCACCCGCGGGCGAGCCGATGGACGACGGGCTCGTCGTCCCACCGCTCCACGACGGCATGGCCGCTTTCCCCGGCTCCGACGGGCTCACCATCCTCGTCCGCAACCACGAGGTCGAAGCCGACATGAAGGCCCCGGGACCATGGGGCGTCGACGGCTCGCTCGCCGCCAAGATCGACCGCAACAAGGTCTTCGACCCCGGCACCGACGCCCACGGGCGACCCATGCCCGGCGGCACCACCACCGTCGTCTACGACACAAAGAAGAAGAAGGTCGTCCGACACTTCATGAGCCTCGCCGGCACCGAACGAAACTGCGCCGGCGGGCCCACGCCGCGCAACACATGGATCACCTGCGAGGAAACCGTCGCTCTCAAGGACCGCAAGCGTGCGCGCGACCACGGCTGGAACTTCGAGGTCCCCGCGACCGAGCACATCCACCTCGCCGACCCCACGCCCATCACCGCCATGGGCCGCTTCAACCACGAAGCCTGCGCCACCGACCCGCGCTCCGGAGCCGTCTACCAGACCGAGGACCGCCACGACGGCATGATCTACCGCTACCTGCCCAACCACCCCGACAAACTGCTCGAAGGCGGCCGACTCCAGGCCCTCGCGATCGAAGGCAGGCCCGGGCTCGACACCCGCAACTGGGATCGCCACCGCACCGTCGAAGTCGGCGAGAAACTCCCCGTCCGCTGGGTCGATCTCGAGAATGTCGATTCGCCCAGCGACGACCTCCGCTTCCAGGGCCACGCCAAGGGCTGCGCCCGCTTCGCACGCGGCGAGGGCATGTGGCTCGGGCAAGACGGCATCTACCTCTGCTGCACCAACGGCGGCTCGAAACAGGTCGGGCAGATCTGGCGCCTCGTTCCCTCCGAATTCGAGGGCACGCCGGGCGAGCAGGAAAAGCCCGGCACGATCGAACTCTTCATCGAGCCCAACGACCCGGGAGTGCTCGAGAACGCCGACAACATCACCGTCGCGCCGTGGGGTGACCTCATCGTCTGCGAAGACGGCGACGGCGGCGACTTCCTCATCGGCGTCACCCCCGAGGGCAAGCTCTACCAACTCGCCCGCAACGCCCGCAACTCCTCCGAATTCGCCGGCGCCACCTTCAGCCCCGACGGCACGACCCTCTTCGTGAACATCCAGTCACTGGGGATCACGGTCGCGATCGTGGGGGATTGGGGGAGGCGGGAATAAATAATATGGACTTCGCACTACAGTCCAAGGAGTTCGGCAATCCTGTCACCCACTTCCAATGAGTCTCGCTTAGATTCCTCTCCGGTCACATCGACCAGTGAAGCGGTTCCCTTCTTGCGATCCAGCCCATCGAATATCCACAACCGCTCCCTTCCCGGGTCCTTGCCCGGGCCGAGAACAATCCATGGATACAGCGCTACAACACTGTCGTCGATGACAGCATAGACATCGCCATCTATTGCACGGGTTTGTGGATGGTCGTCTGGCCGGATGACTTCTTGGACCGCAAAACGATCATTTGAGCCATTAAGAGCAATGCGCGACAACCTGACCTGCCCATATCGAAGTTGCGTGCGGCCAGTTGTGGCAACAAGCGCAAGCGAATCGAGGTAGGGCAACATGCTCCGTGCTTTGGTTATCTTGTTCTGAATATCTTCGCAAAGCATCTCTGCCCTTCCATCTCGAGGCTTCACCCCATGACCGCGCGTCTCATTGCGGAGTTGGGTTATGCTCTCAAGCAATGAATACGCACTTTTCCACTGCGACCGAGTGATCGCCGGTAGATGTTCGTGCGATCCGTCAGGGCCAAGAGCACTATGAGCAGCCCAGCCGATTATTCCCCAGTGCCCCATCGACATGTTGAGTCTTGTGCGTGGCATGTTGATCTTGCGAAAGCAAGAGTGGGCCACTCGAGCGTCTCGAAGCAATCCGATGGATAGACAAAGTATCGCATCAAACTTCAAGATCTGCTCGGCGAGATCGAGGAGTATCCAGAGTCTCTCGACTGGCCGTGGATGTGACGCAAGTTGATGGTCATGAATCGCGAGTGGGTAGGGGGGCTCCCCTGCGCTTGTGTCGCTGAAGTGGGATTCTTGATGTGGCAGGCCCGCTCGCGTGGCAATGTCAGTGAGCTCTTGTGCAAGCAATTTCTTGAGAACGGTGGGAGAAGATAATGCATCGAGTCCCCAGTCCGTATAAGGACGTTCATATCGATCGGAGAGCGCTTCAAAACGCGATAAGGATTCATTCAATTCATGAGTCAGATTTGACACAATGGCCCGCATCTCATTAATGCCCTTAGCCGCATTTTGCCGGTGCGCGGGCGACGGCCATGGGATCTCGATCGATTCGACAAGCGAACGCGGTATTCTCGGCTCAAGAAAGCTGCCGTACGCCTGCGCTCGCAAGTAGTATTGAATGCGATCGTCATTCAGGAGTGCGCAAAGCGTATCTGGGCTGGGGGCAACAATTCTAAGAAGCTCGGGCAACTGGCCGTCAAGGCGGTCTTTGGGGTCATGTAGTCGGGAGTTGTGGGTTGATGCCTTCTGATCAGCCAGGAACGCACTTGGGGCGCCAGGCCCGCTGCAGCGGATATAGAGTACATCTGGCGCAGTCGCAATGTCCGCATCCCGCGAAACCTCTTCGATCGATGAGGCGATGTGTCGCAATGGGAGAATAGAGAATCCCCATGGAGTGAAGTCTGGTGGAAGCGGGTCGGGGACATCGGAAGGAAGCCATCGGCCGGACCTTAGCAAATGCAGTGGATCGGGAAACTTATCGTCTTCGGTCCGGGCCCCTGTTCCTTCGGCTCGCTCGAGGACCGCAACAGCATTGTGGCAATGCGTGTCAACCCAGTCGGCCACTACATTTGTTGAATGGACGAGCGGACGCATTCGTTGTTGTGTAGATTCTAAGTGTCTAAACCAAGTGTGCTCCCCAAGCAAAGAGATGATGACATGTGGTTCAAGTGCGTCGTCTGGATGGCGAACTGACCAAAGCCGATCCGGAGCGCCGCGGGGCATCGGGCCGGGCCAGCGAGAGAATCCCTCGGCTGGAGGCGGTCGGGGCGTCTCGTCATGGCTGGTGTGATCGTCTGAGAGGTACTTGGCGAGGATCGCCTCAATTTCGCGAACCCGTTCGGACAGGGTCTTGTACCGGCGGAGAACGGCTTCGCCGTGAGCGGCTAAGAACTTAATGACGGCAGGGTCCTCAAGAGATGTCGCTGGAACAACGGTAATGCAATGCAAGTCATCAATGTTGGTCGAGTGACACATCGCGAACAGCAGGCCTGTTGGCAGTGCATCGGGCCAGTCGGCGGCTTCCGCAACGGGCGAGAGACAACTGCGGTCGCACATCCAATCTGGTGGCGGAAGCCAGAGAATGACTCCCTGTCTCTTGTGGTGGAAGGCGTCTGTGTCTGGTGCAAGCCAAGCGTCAAAGCGGTCAAGGACGCTCGCAAATGTCTCGGACTCCCCAGCTTCGAGCCATATATATCGATCATCTTCCTGTTGCATCCAGGTTGCCAAGGCTGGCATGAAATCCGCGACTACCGCGCGACTTGGCCCAAAGCAGAAGACGCCGGACCCTGCCTGGCACGTTTGGGAATCCGAATCGGTATATTGACGAACCGCAGCGTCAACCAGTGGCAGCAATGTTCTGAAGTACTCAATTGACGGCTGTGACATGGTTGGCGCCTCTTCCTGGGGCCGAGGGTGCATCGGGCAGACGCTGAAACACTTGTTCAATCGGTAGCGATGGTATACGACGAAGAGTGCTTTCGAACTTCCTGGAACGGCGGGCGGAGCAAGTTCACCCCCTCCCCCTAAACTCCCCCATGCCCCGCGCCGCCGACCCCTCCCTCGCCCGCTCCGCCGCGATCGCCGTGATCCGGGAGTTGCGCGCGCACGGGCACATCGCGCTCCTCGCCGGCGGGTGCGTCCGCGATGAACTCCTCGGCTTTGATCCCACCGATTACGATGTCGCGACCGACGCCACGCCCGATCGCGTCTCGGCGATCTTCGGCAGCGCGCACGAAGTCGGCGCCTCCTTCGGCGTCATGCTCGTCCGCATGCCCGCGGCGGTCATCGAGGTCGCGACCTTCCGCTCCGACGGGCCGTATTCCGACAGCCGCCGCCCCGACACGGTCCACTTCTCCGATCCGAAGAACGACGCCGCCCGGCGCGACTTCACCGTCAACGCGCTCTTCCTCGATCCCGTGCGCACGCCCGACGAGGTTTCCAGGGACGCCGCGTTCGCGGGCGCACAGATCAACGAGGCCCACCACGGCACCACGCCAGATTCCGGCGGCGAGCCCATCGGCACCGTCATCGACTTCGTCGGCGGCCTCGCCGATCTCGCCGCCAAGACCATCAAAGCGGTGGGGGACCCCGACGCCCGCCTGCGCGAGGACCAGCTCCGCGCCCTCCGCGCCATCCGCTTCGCCGCCCGCTACGGCTTCGAGCTCGACGAGGCGACCGCCGACGCGATCCGTGCGCACGCGAACGAACTCAAGGGCGTGAGCCGCGAGCGCATCGGCGACGAGGTCCGCCGCATGTTCGCGCACCCCTCGCGGGCCGTCGCCGCGTGGACGCTGCAGTACCTCGGGCTCGACCTGCCGGTGCTGGGGCGGCATGTCACCCGCTCGCCCGGCACGCTCGGTCGGCTCGTCCACGACGCGGCGTACCCGACTTGTCTCGCAGCCTGGCTGCTCGACCGGGGCGAGGTCGTCGAGGCGACCCAGATCGCCGGCGTCGTCCGCAACGCCCGCGACGCCCTGAACCTCTCCAACGATGAACGCGGTGCGCTCCGCGACACCCTCGCCGGCGTCGGGCTGCTCGGGCGAAGCTGGGGGGGGATGCCGATCGCCCGGCAGAAGCGGGCGGCGGCGTCGGCCTGGTTCGGGCCCGCCCTCCAGATCCGGGCCGCCGAATCACCCGAGGAGATGGTCCGGATCCGTCGCCGGGTCGAAGAGCTGCGGCAAACGCCCTCGGGAATCGCCCCCGAACCCCTGATTTCGGGAAATGACCTGATTCAGTCCGGTTTTCAGCCGGGTCCGGGGTTCCAACGGGTGCTCGAGGCGGTGTACGACGCGCAGCTCGAGGACCGGATCGCGACGCGGGAGGAAGCCCTGGAACTCGCCCGCCGGTCGTTCGAGGAACTCGGGCGCTGAATTTTTGCTCGCTCCGGGTAAGCTGGGGCGGCCGCTCGGCGGTAGACAATTGACGGGAAGGCCCCGGTTTCGGCGCGCGCGGTGCGCCCGAGGGGCACTTCCGGGCCGACGCAGCGTCTCACGCCGATCGGTGTGGGTCTGGTCGGAATAGAATCGGGTCGGCGCGGCTTGGATCTTTGCAGAGCCGCGCGCCGGGCACGCTTGGGCGTGTGGCGGACTGAGGCGCTGCGCGATTCCGAGCGCATCCGGCGATTGGCGCGAACGGGTCGCGTTCGGGCGACGAATCGGATGCGAGCCCGGCCGACCCGGACGCAGCGTCGGGCGGTGATTCGTCGGGCCCGACGACAGATGAAGGATCACGCGCCCGAGGGGGGAGGCTCCCGGCTCGGTCGCGAGTACAGCGAAGACTTCGCGGAGGACGCACCGTCATGAACCCGAGCATCCGCAACGCCGCCCGTTTCCTCAGGTCCGCGACTGTGCCGGCGGTTGCCGCGTGCGGCCTGTGCCTCGGCGCGGTGTCCGCCCCGATCGCCTCGGCCGCCGCACCCTCGGCGTCGGTGGGCGTGTCGATGGGCGAGAAGGACCGCGTCACCTTCCGCAACGGGTCGATCGTCGAGGGCGAGATCCTCGAGGAGACCGCGACCAGCATCAAGATGCGTGTCGAGATGTACGGCATCTCGACCGTCACCACCTACGACAAGAACGACATCCTCACCATCAAGCGGGGCATCGCCGTCGAGTCCCCCGCGACCCCGGCCACGCCCGCGACCCCGGCCAGCGGCGGGGACCGCCCGGCGGTTTCGGTCACGCCGAGTTCATCGGCGTCGCGCGTCTACATCGTCGAACTCGAGGGAGGCTTCGGGCGCGAGATCACCCAGACCCCGATCCGCGAAGCGGTCGAGGACGCCCGCAAGCAGGGGGCCGACTACCTGATTTTCGTGCTCGACGCCGAGTGGCGTGCCAACCAGTTCGAGGAGCTTCCCGACGACGCCGCCGCGTTCGACCAGCTCTTCCGCGCCGAGGACATGCACCCGATCTTCATGAACGAGATCCCGGTCGAGTGGGAGAAGCAGCCCGAGGTGGTGTTCTGGGTCAAGCAGGCGATGGGCGGGGCCGCGTTCCTCCCCCTGATCTGCGACACGATCTACTTCGCGCCCGACGCCCGCATGGGCGGCATCGGCAACCTGTCGACGCTCTTCGGCTCGACCGGTGACGAGGTCGTGCGCCAGAAGCAGTACTCCCTCCGCATGGGCCACGCCGAGGGCGCCGCGCTCCACGGCGGGTACCCCGTCGAACTCGTCCGCGCCATGGCCCAGGTCGAGCGCGTCTACAGCTACCGGCTCGTCGGGGGCAAGCCCGTGTTCATCGAGGGCGAGCCCAACCCCGCCAACGGCGAGGTCCTCCTCACCGACGACGGGCAGGGCGAGAACGAGGACACCATCCAGGAGCTCGCCCGCAGCGAGGGCAACGATGTCCTGACCCTGAACGCCGACCTCGCCCGCAAGCTCGCGATCAGCAAGGGCACCGTCGAGACGCTCGACGACCTGCTCTTCTCGCTGGGCATCAGCCGCAACTATGTCCGCGTCGACGACCGCTCGGGCAAGATCCTCGAGAGCTGGGCCGAGGGCGTCGAGAACGCCGAGCGCCGCCTGCGCACGCTCATGCAGGAATTCAACGAGATCCAGGTCCAGGGCGATTACCGCGAGCGCACCCGCGCCCGCGGGCAGCGCCGGCGCCTGCTCGAGCAGATGCAGGGCATCATCCGCAAGTACGAGGAGTCGCTCAACCTGCGCCAGATCGGCGTTCCCGATGTCGCGACGCTCCAGGCGATGATCGAGCGCATCAAGCTCGAGCAGCTCGCCGACCGTCCGTAACCCCGTCCACCCGCAGCCCAGTCACCAGCCGGAGGCCGGCACATGAAGACCCGAACCCGAACGATGAACCTGATCGCCCGCGTCGCCGCCTGCGTGGCGCTGCTCGGGGCGGTCGCGCTCCCGATCAGCTCCGCGACGGCCCGCGTGCCCGCCGCCGAGAGCCGCGCCCTCGCCAAGGATCGCGTCGTCCTCAAGGACGGCACGATCGTCGAGGGCACGATCGTCCGCGAGCTCGACGGGTATGTCTGGATCAAGACCAAGATCGGCGGCGTCGAGCAGGAGGTGCTCTACCAGCCCTCCGAAGTCGACCGCATCGAGCGCGATGCGCCCGCCGGGGCGACCAACGGCAGCACGCCGCAGGCCCGCCCGGAGACCAAGCCCGCCGCCGACAAGCCCCGCCGCACCGGCGTCCCCCGCGCCGCGGTCATCACGCTCGGCGAGGGCGGCGGCAAGGACATGGTCGGCATCTACATGACCGCCAACAGCCTCAAGCGCGCCAAAGAACTCCTCAAGGAAGAGCAGGTCGATGTCGTCGTCATGCTGATCAACTCCGGCGGCGGGGCGCTGCTCGAGATCCAGCCCCTCTCCGACACCATCGAGTACGAGTTCAAGCCCGAGTTCCACACCGTCGCGTGGATCCAGTCGGCGATCTCCGCCGCCGCCATGACCGCCCACTGCCTCGAAGACATTTACTTCATGACCCGCGGCAACTACGGCGCCTGCACGGGCTGGTTCGGGAACCTGACGGCCGTCAAGGACCGCGACCTCGAAGAGGTCCTCTACATGATGGAGAAGATCAGCGCCCGCGGGAAGCACGACCCGAAGATCATGCGCTCCATGCAGATCATGGAGCCCCTGAGCGCCTCGGTCGATGACGGCGGCAATGTCACCTGGTACCAGTCCGAGGAGGGCGAGTACCTCGTCAACCCCGCCGACCGCATCCTCACCTTCAACTCGCAGCAGGCCGAGAAGTTCGGCTTCTCCAGCGGCACCGCCGACACCATCGAGGAACTCACCCCGCTCCTGGGCTACTCCGAGCTCGAGTGGGTCGGTGAGCGCGTCCCGGGCCTGCCCTACCCCGTCAGCAAGGCCGAGAAGTACCTCCGCGAGTTCCGCGCCCAGGCGTACGAGGACCAGACCCGCTTCAACGAGTATGTCGATCGCTACCAGACCTCGATCGCGATGGCCCAGGGCATGCCTCGGGAAGACCGCGGCCCGTTCGTCAACAAGGCCCGCCAGGCCCTCCGCCTGATGGTCAAGATGGTCAAGAACAACCCCAACTTCGCCCTCTTCCAGTTCAACATGTCGCCCGATCAGTTCGATGACTGGGTCGAGGAGCAGGAGCAGCTCCTCCGCGACCTGATGAAGTAATCGCGCCGGCACCGGTCGCAAAGCCCGGTGCCGCATCACGACACCCGATCTCACCCCAGCGCCCCGGCTTCCCGCCGGGGCGTTTCTCGTTCGTGCGCCCCCCGCCGCCCGACTAGGATGCCGAGTCCGAACCCGAATCGAACGCGGAGGTGCAGGCGATGATCCGATCCAGGCCCGTGACGCTGGACGCGACGAAGTGGGACGCGATCGAACCGGTGCTCGACGAGCTGCGCGACCGCCCGGTGACCTCGGCCGACGAACTCGTCCGCTGGCTCGAGGACCGATCCGCGTTCGAGTCCGCCGCCAGCGAGGCGCAGGCGAACCTCTACATCGACATGACCCGCCGCACGAACGACGAGGCGGCCCAGCAGGCGTACGCGTCGTTCGTCGAGTCGATCCCGCCGAGGCTCAAGCCGCGCCTCTTCGAGCTCGATCGGCGGACCATCGAGCTCGCCGGCGCCACCCCGCCCGAGCGAGAGCGCTACGAGGTCATCCTGCGCGACACCGCCTCCGAGGTCGATCTGTTCCGCGATGAGAACATCCCCATCGAGACCGAGCTCGCCCGGCTGGGCCAGGAGTTCGGGCAGATCTCCGGCGCGATGACCGTCGAGTACAAGGGCAAGGAGCGCCCGCTCGCGCAGATGGCGGTGTTCCAGGAATCGACCGACCGGAAGGAGCGTGAGTCGGCGTGGCGGGCGGTCGCCGATCGTCGGCTGCAGGACGCCGACCGGCTCGAGGGGCTCTTCGACAAGATGGTCGCCCGCCGCCACGCGCTGGCGCAGAACGCCGGCTTTGCCGACTACATCGGGTACGCGTTCAAGAGCAAGCTCCGCTTCGACTACACCCCCGCCGACTGCCGCGACTTCCACGACGCGTGCGCTCAGGTCGTGGTCCCCTTCAACCGCCGCCTGCAGAGCGAGCGCGAGCGTCGGCTCGGGCTCGAGGCGCTCCGCCCGTGGGACCTGGCGGTCGATCCCAAGGGCCGCCCGCCCCTCCGCCCCTTTGAGACCGGGCGTGAGCTGTTCGACAAGACCCTCGCGTGCTTTGAGGAACTCGACCCGCGCCTGGCGTCGATGTTCGCCGAGTTGGGCGACGGGCTCGACGAGACCGGCCGCGCCGAGCGCCCCACGCTCGACCTCGAATCCCGCAAGGGCAAGGCGCCCGGCGGGTATCAGTACATGCGCGACGCGTCGCAGGTGCCGTTCATCTTCATGAACGCCGCGGGCATGCAGGGCGATGTGCGCACGATGATCCACGAGGCCGGGCACGCGTTCCACTCGATGGTGCTCCGCGACGAGCCGCTGCTGCACTACCGCCACGCGCCGATCGAGTTCTGCGAGGTCGCGTCGATGGCGATGGAGTTCCTGACCATGCCGCACTGGGGCGTCTTCTACGACGACCCGCAGGACCTCGCCCGCGCCCGCCGCGAGCAGATCGAGGGCGGCGTGCAGATCCTCAGTTGGATCGCGACCATCGACGCGTTCCAGCACTGGATCTACGCACAGCCGGCGCACGATCACGACGCCCGCCGGGCCGCGTGGCTCGAGCTCGACGACCGCTTCGGGTACCTCGGCCGGTTCCGCCCCGACTTCGACGGGCTCAACCCCGACTACCGCGCCCGCGCCTGGCAGCGTCAGGGACACCTGTTCACCTCACCCTTCTACTACATCGAATACGGCATCGCCCAACTCGGCGCGCTCGGGCTCTGGATCATGTCCCTCGAGAAGTCGCCCGCCGACGCGATCGAGGCGTACCTCAAGGGTCTCCAGCTCGGCGGCTCGCGCCCCCTGCCCGAACTCTTCAAAGCCTGCGGCCTGCCCTTCGACTTCGGGCCCGAGACCGTCGGGCGACTCGTCGAACGCGCGCAGCAGGAACTCGACAAGCTCAAGGACTGAGTCGGCATTCGGCGCGCGCCATTCGGTGTGGCAAACTCAAGCGCCGCGTGGGCATGCGATCGCCGACAATTCTGTCTGAAATTCTTCGGATTTGGTGTGAGCGGTGCCCGCCGGGCATCGCTCCGCCCATTGGAACCCGCGCACTTCGCGAATTCCAAAGGAGCCCCGCGATGACACGCACACCGAAACACCTCACCCATCCGAATCGCCCCTCGTTCAGGAACCTCTTGTCCCCCGGCGCCGCCGCGCTCGCCGCGGGCCTGGCGCTCTCCGCACTCGCCCCGGGCGCCCTCGCCGGCCCCCCGGGCGACTACGGCGACGCGCCGGTCGGCAACAACGGCGACGGCATCGTCGCGTACAACGGCGTCCTCGCACGCTGGGTCAGCTTCTACACCCACAAGAACACCGTCTTCCAGCCCACCCGATCCCGCGGCACCTGGACCGACGCCGGCGCCAACTTCCGCCTCGGCACCGTCGCGCCCCCCGTCAAGCTCGATACGGCGCAGAATCCCACATCGCCCGACCTCGACGCCAACCCCGTCTTCTTCCTCCAGGCAATGGGCCCCAACCCGCTCGGCCGCCTCGAGATCAAGGTCTCCGCCGACGCGAGCTACAACCCCAACGACCCGGTCTACCTCAATGTTCTGATCGACCAGAACCGCGACGGGCAGTGGAAGGACGGCTTCCTCGTCGGCACGCAGCTCTTCGCGTGGAACATGGAATGGGCGGTGCAGGACCTCGAACTCCACCTGACCCCCGGCGACGAGACCGAGGTCGGCATCTCCAACATCCGCCTCGAAGATCCCACCGCCGATCACTGGATTCGCCTCGTGCTCACCGATCGTCCCGTCGGGCAACTCAACAAGGCCCTCCCGGCCGTGCCCGGCAGCGCGACCTTCTGGGACGGCTCGATGGTCGACGCGTCGAGCCAGGCATGGGTCGGCGAGATCGAGGACCACCTCCTCACGCCCGGCGGCAGCAACCCCAATTTCCCGGGCGTCCTGAATCCCAACATCATCCTGTTGCCGGGCGATCCGCCCCCCAACCCCAAGCCGCGCTGCATCATCGGGTTTGAAGGGCTCGACACCGGCGCGGGCAACACCCGCCGCCTCGCAACGCCCTGGTGCAAGGACGGCAAACGCCTCTTCGCCTGGGACTTCTCCAGCGCCGATGTCCTGGGCGGGTGCGACAACGGCAACGCCAACGCCCTCGTCGGGCTCTACGGGCCCAAGCTCCTCGCCGGCGCGGGCATGCCGCCAAACTTCGACGGGCTCAACGGCGTCGTCGGCCCGCTCGTCTGCCCCGACGGCACCAACCTCGATCTCCCCCTTCAGGCCGGAACCGGTTACCCGCTCTTCGATGAAGGGACCTACACGATCAACCAGCTCGACGCCGGCATCGCCGACCGCGTCTGCTACCCCGATCCGCGCAAGTTCCGGCTCTACGGCGTCAAGGTCCGCGTCGAGACCTGCGGCAGCGAGTACCAGAGCTACTCCGTCGTCCCCACCGCCAACGCCCTCAGCGCCCCGACCATCGAAGCCGGCACCGACATGATCGCGATGTTCTTCGCCGGCGACCTCATCCAGGAGTTCCAGACCCTCGACCCCGATCACTTCACCGACTGGACCTTTCTGCCACTCGGCCCGGCCGGCGAGGTCCGCATCGATACCGATGTCTTCGCCGAGGGCGGCAGCTCGCTCCGCATGACCGAGGCCCTCTACCGCGTCGCGCCCAACCTCGACAACATTCCCCCCGACGGGCTCCGCCCGGAGGTCGATCTCTCCTTCCTTCAACTCGGCAGCGTCCGGTTCCAGCACCTCGGCTCCGAAGGCGTCGCGCGACTCGTCGGCGAGGACGGCACCAGCTTCGAGATGTTCATCGAGCCGAGCCTCAGCGGCTTCCAGGAGGTCATCGTGCCCGTGCCCGACGGCTTCGCGGTCCGGGAAGTCCTCATCGAGATGCCCGACGGCTGGATCGACGAGCTCGAAGTCGATGTGATCGAGCGCACGAACGACGATGTTCCTCCCTGCCCCGCCGACCTCACCGGCAGCAGCGACCCGAACGATCCGACCTACGGCATCCCCGACGGCGACGCCGACGGCGACGACTTCTTCTTCTACCTTGACGCCTTCAGCGGCGGCGACCTGGCAATCTGCGACCTCACCGGCAGCAGCGACCCGAACGATCCGTCCTACGGCTCGCCCGACGGCGACTGCGACGGCGACGACTTCTTCCTCTACCTCGACCTCTTCGCCGCCGGCTGCGACGGCTGAGATCGTCACCCTTCGACATCCTGCCGCCGAATCCTCGGCGCATCCGGCGCCCCCGCGAGGGGGCGTTTTTCTGTCTGTGCTGAACACAGCTCCTCGTGCCGCTGCCCCTCCTCGTGGCACGGGCGTCCCGCCCGTGGCTACACCCCTCTGTCTTTCTCCCGACTCCCCACTCCCTCGACCCTCCCCCATGCCCACCATCGAAGACTTCGCCAAGCTCGACATCCGCGTCGGCCGCGTGCTCGAAGCCGCCCCGCTCGCTGGCGCGCGCAAGCCCGCCTACCGCCTCCGCATCGACTTCGGCCCCGACCTCGGCGAGAAGGACTCGAGCGCCCAGATCACCGATCTCTACGACCCCGCCGAACTCGTCGGCCGCCTGGTGATGGGCATCGTCAATCTCCCACCCCGCCGCGTCGCAGGGTTCAAGAGCGAGGTTCTGACCCTCGGCGTCTACAGCTCGGGCGACGACCACAGCGTCGTCCTCATCGCGCCCGACTCCCCGCGCCCCGACGGTTCGCGCGCGCCGAGGCCGGGCGACAAGCTCGGCTGAGCCAGCAACGAGCCGCGACCGTGAGGGAGCGGTCTTCATCGCTATCCTCGCGGCATGCCCGCCCATCCCCCCGACGACGCCATCCTCTTCGACCCCCTCCCGGAAGTCCCGCACCTCTCGCCCCAGCGCTTCCGCGAACTCGGCACGCGGATGGTCCACTTCATCGCCGACTACCTCGAATCGTGCGAGCGCTTCCCTGTTCAGTCCCGCGCCGAGCCGGGCGATGTCTTCAACGCGATCCCCGACGCGCCGCCGGACAACACGGGTGACGCGAACGAGTGGGACGCGATCTTCGCCGACCTCGAACGGACCATCCTCCCGGGCCTGACCCACTGGCAGCACCCGGGCTGGTTCGCGTTCTTTCCCGCCAATGTCTCGGCCCCGGCGATCCTCGGCGAGATCGCCTCGGCCGGGCTCGGCGTCCAGGGCATGCTCTGGGCGACCAGCCCCGCCTGCACCGAACTCGAAACCAGGATGCTCGACTGGCTGTGCACCTCGTGCGGCTTGCCCGAGCACTACCTCTCGACGCACACGACCACGGGCCCGCAGGGCCCGACCGGAGGCGGCGGGGTCATCCACGGCACCGCCAGCGAAGCCACCCTCGTCGCCATGCTCGCCGCCCGGGCACGCGCCTGGAAATGCCTCCAACAGGGAAGCAACGCCAACGCGAGCAACGCCAACAACCCGCACCTCGTCGCGTACTGCTCCGATCAGGCCCACTCCTCGGTCGTCAAAGCCGCGATGATCGCGGGGCTCGCCCGCGACGCCGAGGACCGCACGCATCTCCGGCTTATCGAAACCGACGCGAACTACGCGCTCGATGCGAGCAAGCTCGAACAGGCGATCGGCCAGGACCTCGCCGCCGGTCGCGTCCCGTTCTTCGTCTGCGCCACGCTCGGCACGACTTCCTCGGGCGCGTTCGACTCCCTTGCCAAGATCCGCGAAGTCTGCGAGCGCACCGGCTTCGGGGGCGGCTCGGTCCGCGGCGATCGCCCCGGCTGGGTGCATGTCGATGCCGCGTGGGCGGGGTCGGCGCTGGTCTGCCCCGAGCACCGCGGCGTGCTCGAAGGCGTCGAGACCGCCGACTCACTCTGTTTCAACCCGCACAAGTGGCTGCTGACCAACTTCGACTGCTCGCTCCTCTGGACGCGCGACCGCGCCACGCTCACCGGCGCGCTCTCGATCACGCCCGAGTACCTGCGCACCCGGCAGGGCTCGTCGGTCATCGACTACCGCGACTGGCAGATCCCCCTCGGCCGGCGCTTCCGCGCCCTCAAACTCTGGTTCGTGATGCGCCACTACGGGCTCGCGGGCCTGCGCGCGCACATCGCACGCGGCATCGAACTCGCCCGCCGACTCGAAGCGCTGATCGCCGCCGAGCCGAGGCTCGAACTCGCCGCCCCGCGGTCCCTGGCGCTCCTGTGCGTCCGCTGCGCGCCGCAACCGGGCGAGTCGCCCGACCGGACCGACGCACGCACGCGGGAGCTGCTGGACGATCTCAACGCCTCGGGCAAGGTGCTGCTGACGCACACGACGCTCCCCTCGCCCGCCGGACCGCGGTCGACGATCCGGATCTCGATCGGCGGCGTGCGCACGGGCCCGGAGCATGTCGCCGAACTGTGGCGGCTGATCCGCCAAGGGCTCGGCGACGCGATCGCCAGCGCGTGACCCACCCCGCGGCTCGCCGTCGCGCCCGCCGGCGCGGTACGCTTCGCCCATGCCGATGGTCCGCACCCGACTGCTCTTCCCGGCCGCGGCGGCGCTCGCTTGGCTCGCCGCGGGCTGCGCCTCGCGCGACCCCAGGCCGGTCACCTTCACCGTCGCCTCGGGTCGCTACGCAGACGCGATCGACGCGGCGACGCGGGTGCTCAGCGATCGCGGGTACGAGGTCGAACGCATCGATGCGCGCAACGGCGTCGTCACCTCCCGCCCCAAGCCCACCACCGGGCTGCTCACCCCGTTCGACGACGATCAGTCCGGTGCGGGCGATGAGTGGCAGGACTTCGTCAATGTTCAGCGGCGGACCGTCCGCATCGTCTTCGAAGCCCCGGGCGTGGCCGATGAACCCGGGCCGAGCGCTCCGGCCGCCCCGGTCGAGCCCCCCCCCAGCGTCGCGTCGAGCGAGGGCCCGTGGGTCGGGCGCATCGAGGTCGTCGTCGAGCGTCGGCACCGCCCCAATCGGCGCATCGAGCCCGAGTCGATCCGCCGCAGCACACGCTTCGGCGACCCCGAACTCGCCTCGCGGGGGATGGCGCCGGAGTACTTCGTCGCGATCCGCCAGGACCCGGCGCTGGCCGGTCGGCTGGCGCGGGCGATCGAGGATCGGCTCGGCGGGCCCGCCCAGAGACCCTCCCAGCAGGACCCCGCCCAGAAAAATGAAACGCCCGCCGAGGCGGGCGCTGATTCCTGATGTCTTCGATCGAGCGACTTCGGGCACCGCTCCCTCACGGTCGCGGCTCGTTCGATCGCATTACCCCGCCGCCCGCGGCAGGGGCTGGGCCCGCCCGATGGGGGCTTCGAGCGCGTTGGGGTGCGTCGGCGTGGTCCCGGGTAGGGCGGCGTGGCCGATCGGCTGGGCGATCGGCTTGAGCTCGGCGTGGAGTTGCTCGCGCTGCGGCTGGACGCCCAGGTGTCCCAGCGCCCGCGCGATCAGCTCGCCCCGGCTCGACGCGTTGAGCTTGCGGTGCAGCGCCTTGACATGATCGTGCACGGTGTGCGGGCTGCGACCGAGGTCATCGGCGATCTGCCGCACGCTCTTGCCGAGCGTGAGCTGCTCGAGCACGACGCGCTCGCGGTCGGTGAGCCACCCGCCGGGCCCGGCCGGGGTCTGTCCGATCGCCATGCGCGTGCGGCGGATGAGCAGCGGCGACACAGCGCGGAGCTGGTTGGCGTCCTCCTCGGAGAACGGCAGCCCCATCGAGAAGATGACCGCCAGCAGCCAGCGGGCGTCGGGGCCGGTCTCGAGCGGGCTCAGGGCCGCGAGCACGCCGGTCGCGCCGATGCGGGCGGCCAGGCGTCCCAGGGGCGTGGCCCGCCAGTCGTTGGGCTGGCTGAGTTCCTCGAGGCGCCCGACGACGGTCTGCCCGCTCGAGCCGAGCCCGATCGAACGCAGGCGGTGGAGCGCATCGCGAACGGTGTCGACCTCGCCGGCGTGGGCGCGGGGCCCGACGGCGCCGGAGGCCTCGATGCACCGGACGGTCCCGGTCCCCTCGAGTTGGAGGATGGCCGTGGCGCACAGACCGGCCGGCTGGAGCCGCGACAGGCACGACGACGCGTCGGCGGGCCAGCAGCGGGGGG
>JBICIG010000041.1:0-2759 GCA_043101605.1 Phycisphaerales bacterium JB037 | reverse complement strand
TGGAGATCTGGACCGACGGCACGACCACGCCCGAGATGGCGATGGTCGAAGCGGCGAAGATCATGCGTAAGCACCTCAACCCGTTCATCCAGTACTTCGACATCGGCGAAGAGCGCGTGTCGGAGAACGCCGCGGCCGCGGCCGGGGTGGACGAGGAGCTCATCCGCAAGCTCAACATGCCGATCGGGGACCTGGACCTGTCGGTGCGTGCGAGCAACTGCCTGGAGTCGGCCCGGATCGAGACGGTTGGGCAGCTCGTGCAGCAGAGCGACGGGGACTTGCTCAAGCTGCGTTCCTTCGGGCGGACCTCGCTGCGTGAGGTCAAGCGGAAGCTGCAGGACCACGGGCTGGATCTCGGGATCGAGCTGCCCGAGGGGTATGCGGTCGAGTCGGGCGGGGCCTGAGATCGGCCCGGACCGGGCTCGGGCCTGGGTTCGGAGCCGGGTCCCGATCGGGTCAGGAAAGCGATCGCCCGGCAGGGGCGATGGTGCGATCCGTGGCGATCGCCGGTCGGGGGACCTAGAGTGTTCGCCCCGCGGGCCCGTGCCCGGGGGGAGTATGGACCGCGAGATTCGCGGCGTCAGGAGTGTGGATCATGCGCCACCGCAAGGCTGGCTATCACCTGAATCGGACCCCTGCCCACCGGCAGGCGATGCTCCGCAACATGGCCGCGAGCCTGTTCGAGCACGGTCAGATCGTCACGACGCTTCCGAAAGCCAAAGCGGTGCAGCCGCTGGTCGAGAAGATCGTGACCAAGGCCAAGCGCGGCGACCTGCACGCGCGGCGTCGGGTCATCCAGATGCTCGGCCGCGACCGGCTGGGGTTCGAGTGGCTGTACCTGCCGAAGAACGCGACCGACCAGGAGCGTGACGCGGTGGACAAGCTGCGCGAACGGGCCGGCGGGTTCTTCGATGTTCCGGAGTCGGGCGAGGTCGAGCGGAATCGCTACGGCGAGCTGCGGAAGGCGCCGAAGCTGGTGCGGCACATCTTTGAGAATGTCGCGCCGCGGTTCGCGGATCGCGCGGGCGGGTACACCCGCATCGTGAAGCTCGGCTACCGCCGACTGGGCGACCAGGCCGAGACGGTTGTGCTGCAGTTCGTCGGGAACGAAGAGGGCCCGGAGATCGGCGGTCGGCCGAGCACGCGTCGTCGTCAGGCGGACCGCCGTACGGCGTACGCGGCCAAGCTCCGCAAGGAGCGCGGCGCGGAGAAGGCGACGGCCCCGGCCGCACCCGAAGCCGCCGCGAGCGAGGGCGGCGACGAGTCGGCCGAGAGCTGAGCCGCCTTCCATCTTGAGCTTCTTCGAGCGCCCGCCGTTGTTTCGGCGGGCGTTTCTTGTGCGCGTCGGGCTCCCGGCGGCGGGCGGGATCGCGGAGCTATCATCGGCGGATGCTCGAAGAACTGAATGAACTCGAATCGTCGGCGCTGGCGGAGCTTTCGGGCGTGCGTGACGCCGAGTCGCTGGAGTCCTGGCGGATCGGCTACCTCGGCACCAAGGGTCGGCTGCGGGGCATGATGCCCGGGCTGAAGGATGTGCCGAAGGAGGACAAGCCCGCGGTCGGCGCTCGGTTGAACGAGGTGAAGTCGACGCTCGAGGCGGCGTTCGAGTCGGCCAGGGCGGGGCTGGCGTCGGGCGGGGGCAGCGAGCGGCTGATCGATGTGACCGAGCCGGGGGTCGTGGAGTCGTCGCATGTGGCGCGTCGGCACATCATCTCGCGCGTGCGTGAGGAACTTGTCGCGGTGTTCGCGCGGATGGGCTTCGATGTCGCCGAGGGCCCGGAGCTCGAGGACGACGAGCACAACTTCGTGAAGCTGAACATCCCGCCCGAACACCCGGCGCGCGATCCGATCGACAACTTCTATGTGGATGATCCCGAGTCGTCGGGGACGCCCCGGATGATGCGGTCGCAGACGAGCACGGTGCAGATCCGCGTGATGGAGCGGCTGGCCGAGTCGGGCGGGACGCCCCCGATCAAGATCGTCTCGCCGGGGCGGGTGTACCGCCCCGACACTGTCGACGCGACGCACTCGTTCATGTTCCATCAGATCGAGGGGCTGTATGTCGATCGCGGCGTGACGATGGCAGACCTGAAGACAACCCTGTTCCAGTTTGCTCGCGCGTACTTCGGCGGGGACGCGGAGATCCGGCTGCGACCGAGCTTCTTCCCGTTCACCGAGCCCAGCGCCGAGTTCGACATGAAGATCGCCCTCAAGCCCGGCTCGCCGCCGGCTTGGATCGAGCTGGGCGGGTGCGGGATGGTGGATCCGGCGGTGCTCGACGCGTGCGGGCTCGACCCGGAGGTCTGGACCGGGTTCGCGTTCGGTTTCGGCATCGAACGCATCGCGATGGGCAAGTACGGGATCCCCGACATCCGCCTGCTGTTCGAGAATGATGTGCGGTTCCTGAGCCAGCTCTGAGGATGTCTGAGTCGCGGCTCAGGCCGAGCTGGGATGCCAGAGCGTCTTGATCTCGACGAATGGCTCGAGCCAGCCTGGATGCTCGCACGCAGCGGCATCGAACCAGCCTTCGCCGAGCAGATCGCGGGCGGTGACGCGCTTGAGGTTGTCGGCGGCCCCGAGACGCAGCTCTGTCGCGTGCTCGTCGCTCACGCCCGCGGCGTGGATCGCGTTGACCTCTCGGTGACTGGCGATGTGGGGGACGAGCTCGCCGCGCCCGCCGGCGTGCTCAACATCCTCACCGGCCGGCGCGGCGAGCTCGTCCCCCACATCGCCAGTCACCGAGAGGTCAACGCGATCCA
>JBICIG010000040.1:0-37564 GCA_043101605.1 Phycisphaerales bacterium JB037 | reverse complement strand
AGCGTTCAATGGCGGTGCGGCGCTGGGGGGCGGGGACGCCGAAGAGCTTGGCGCGGTAGCGGAGGAAGTCGATGGTCCGCATCTCCGGATAGGCGGGGGCGGATTCGGGGAGATAACCGATGCGTCGGCGGACGGCGAGGCTCTGGGTGCGGGCGTCGAGACCGTCGACGGTGATGGAGCCGGCATCGGGGGGGAGGAAGCCGGTGATCATGCGGATGGTCGTGGACTTGCCCGCGCCGTTGGGCCCGAGGAGTCCGGTGACGGCTCTGGGGGGGATCTGGAAACTGACCCCGCGCACCGCACGAACATTTCCGTAGTGTTTGTGGATTTCTCGGACGGAAATCATGGTTGGTTCAGGGGTGGTTCATCGGTTTGTCCGATGGAGTCACTGTTTCTTCGGCGATTTGCCCCGCCGATCCCCCGGATCCGTGTCAGGCTAGACTCCGGACGGGTTGGACGGGATGCGACCGCGTGAAATGAGGGCCGGCATCGCAATGGCGAAGAGCCGACCGAAGCTGATTCTGCTCGAGGCACCCGGCCTGGATGTCGGGGCGATCGAGCATGCGCTCGGGGGAGCTTACGACATCGAAGTGCGCGCTGCCGAGGGGAGCAACGGGGCGGCGAGCCCGGTGCCCGCGGGCGTTGATGCGCTGCTGGCGGCCCAGCTTCTGGGGGCGATCGGCGAGGGCGTGGCGCTCGCGTC
This sequence comes from Phycisphaerales bacterium JB037, assembly GCA_043101605.1. Classification (GTDB taxonomy): domain Bacteria; phylum Planctomycetota; class Phycisphaerae; order Phycisphaerales; family UBA1924; genus JBICIG01. The sequence continues at coordinate 36,861 of JBICIG010000040.1, read as the reverse complement.
GCTCGGGGGAGATGAGCTCTGGTCGAACCGCTGGTTCGGGGATCGCAGCGGGGAGGTCCGTGCGGCGGTCATGGGCGTCTGCCGGGACGCGGGGGCGGAAATTGCGCACGCGACGGGACGGACCGATGCGCGGCGCTACCGGGTGGAGCCGGCGACGGGGGGCGTGTCCGATGTCGAGGTGTCGGCGTTCGCGGGGGGCGAGGGGGAGCCGACGCGGCTGGTCGCGGTGGTCCGGGATGTGACGGCCGAGTACGAGCACCAGCGCAAGATCGACGCGATCGCGCGGGCCGGGGCGGACCTGGTTCGGCTGGATGCCGAGGAGATCCGGCGGGCGAACATGGTCGAGCGGCTGCGGATGCTCGAGAAGAAGGTCATCCGGCTTGCGAACGACCTGCTGCACTTCCACAACTTCTCGATCCGGCTGCTGGACAAGAAGTCGGGTCGGCTGGAGGTGGTGATCAGCCGGGGGCTGCCGCAGGACATCGAGGATCTGGAGCTGTACGCGAGCAAGGAGGGGAACGGGATCTGCGGGTGGGTGGCGGCGACGGGCGAGCCGTATCTCTGCACCGATCCGGATTCCGACCCGCTGTTCCTGCCGGGCGTGGACAACGCGAAGGCGACGCTGACGGTGCCGCTGCGGATCCACGACCAGGTGATCGGCGTGATGGATATTGAGTCGACCGAGGCGGGGGCGTTCACGGCGTCGGACCTGCAGTTCGCCGAGATCTTCGCGCGGCATGTGGCGATCGCGCTGCACATCCTCGATCTGCTGGTGGTCGAGCGGAGCGCGACCAACGAGGTGGCGTGCGGGCGCGTCGAGGGGGAGCTGAGCGAGCCGCTGGACGACATTCTGGCCGAGGCGGAGACCCTTCTGGCGAGCCACGAGGCGCGGGATCCGGAGTCGGTGGCGCACCTGCAGCGGATCAAGGCCGATGTGGAGTCGATCCGGCGTCGGGTGCGGAATGTGGCGGCCGGTCCCCAGACGCTGCTTGGCGTCGAGCGCGCGCTGGCGCGGCGGGAGGTGGACCCGGCGCTGGTGACCCGTCGCGTGCTGATCGCCGACGACGAGGCGAAGATCCGGCGGGTGCTGGGGGATGTGCTCAAGCACCGCGGGGCGACGGTGGTGGTGTGCGAGAACGGGCGGTTGGCGATCGACGAGCTCGAGCGGGCCGAGCGCGGCGAGATCGAGGCGTTCGACCTGATTATCAGCGACATCAAGATGCCCGACCGCAACGGGTACGAGGTGTTCAGCGCGGCGAGGCGGGTGAACCCGGACATCCCGGTGATCCTGATGACGGGGTTCGGGTACGACCCGCACCACTCGATCGTGCGCGCGAGCCAGGAGGGGCTGAGCGCGGTGCTGTTCAAACCCTTCCAGATCGAGCGGATGATCGAGGAGGTGCGTTCGGCGCTGTCTCGCGAGCCCGCGGCGGAGGATGAAGTTCCCGACGCGGTGGAGCATCCGAAGTAACGCGGGCCGGTCGCTTGGCGAGATGTCAGTTTCTGCGGCGACCGACCACGACGCGCGGGAGCCCGTCGCCGTCGTCGAGGATGCGCACGCCTTCAAGAAGTTTGTTGGATTCGGCGATGGCGCGGGCGTGGTCGGCGGTGGCGGCGGCGATCTCGACGAGGATCAAGCCGCCCGGCTCGAGGAGTTCGGGGCCCTGCTCGAGGATGGGGCGGACGAAGGTGAGCCCGTCCGGGCTGGCGCGGAGGGCGATCTCGGGCTCGTGGTCGCGGACATTGGGCTCGACGGCGTCCCACTCTCCGTCGGGGATATAGGGCGGGTTGCTGACGAGGTATCGGAGCGAACCGGGGCGGACGGCCGGGTGTGCGCGGACCGGGTCGAGCAGGTCGCCTTCGACAAAGTCGACACGATCGGCGAGTTCGAGGCGTTTGGCGTTGTCAGCGGCGATGGCGATGGCCTGGGGGGAGAGGTCCGACGCGATGGCGCGGCCGGCGGTGAGGTTCTTCAGGAGCGCCAGCGCGATCGCGCCGGATCCTGTGCAGACATCGGCGATGAGGATCGTGTCGGCGTCGGAGGTGTGGCGTGCGCGCGCGTGGTGGAGGACATGGTCGATGATGGTCTCGGTCGAGGGGCGTGGGATGAGGACGCCCGGGGCGACCTTGAAGGGGATGCCGAAGAAGTACGCCTGCCCGACGAGGTATTGCACGGGTTCGTTGTTGAGGGCGCGGGCGACGAGTTCGCGGAGGGTCTGTCGCTCGAGGGGGCTCGCCGGGCGGTCGGTGTCCATGTAGAGGCGGAGTCGGTCGCACCCGATGACATGGGAGAGCAGGAGTTCGGCCATGAGTCGGGGCGAGTCGAGTTCGCGGGCCTCGAACGCCTGGTGCATCCACGCGAGGAGGCGGCGGGTGGTCCAGGTTTGATCGGCGGGGGGCATGGTGCACCCGGAGCTTACTTGCCGGAGCCGGTTCCGGAGTCTTCGTTCAAGCCGACCTGATAGACGATCTCGCCGTCGATCACGGTCATGAGGACGCGGGCCTTGAGGATGTCGGCGGGCTCGCAGGTCATGATGTCGGTGTCGAGGACGACGAAGTCGGCGCGCTTTCCGGGGGTGATCGAGCCTCGGGTTCCCTCGGCGAACTCGGCGTAGGCGGCGTCGAGGGTGAATGCGCGGAGGGCCTCTTCGCGGGTCATGCGTTCGGCGGGGTACCAGCCGCGTTCGGGCGTGCCGTTGGGCTGCTGGCGTGTGACGGCGGCGTGGAAGCCGAGCATGGGGTTGGGGGGCTCGACGGGGAAGTCGCTGCCGGCGGCGATCTTGACGCCATGGCGGAGCAGGCTCGCCCAGGCGTACGCGCCCTTGGCGCGTTCGGGGCCGACGCGGTCGACGACCCAGCGCTGATCGGTGGCGCAGTGGCGGGGTTGCATGGAGGCGATGATGTCGTTGTCGCCGAACATCCGGAGGTCGTTGAGGTCGAGCAACTGGGCGTGTTCGATGCGGTGGCGTGGGGGGGTGCCGTCGATCGGGTCGTCACCGGTCATCATCACGCGGGCGTAGGACTCGAGCACCTCCGCGTTGGCGCGGTCGCCGATGGCGTGCGTGCAGACCTGCCAGCCGTTCGCGTGTGCAAGCCGCGAGATGCGCTCGATCTCAGACATCGGCGTGACGGCGAGCCCGATGCGCGGCGTGCCATCGTCGTTGGTGGGGTTGTCCTCGTAGGGCTCCTTGAGCCAGGCGCCGCGGGAGCCCATGGCGCCGTCGGCGTAGAGCTTGATGGCGCGGAGGGTGAAGCGGTCGCCTTTGTATTGCTCGCCGTCGGGCAGGTACTCGTTGGCGGCGGCGTGGCTGAGGACGCCGTAGACGCGGAGCTTGAGCCTGCCTTCGCGGTCGAGCTTTTTGTAGACCTCGGCGTCGGCGAGGGAGATGCCCATGTCGTGGACGCTGGTGATGCCGAGGCTCAGGAGCTTGGTCTGGGCGGCGAGGATGAGATCCTCGGTGCTGGGTGTGGGGGCGTTGATTGCGCGGGTGATGAGCGACTCGGCGTTGTCGACGAAGACGCCGGTGGGCGCACCGGTGAGGTCGCGGATGATCTCGCCGCCGGGCGGGGCCTGGGTGTTGGCGTGGACGCCGGCGAGTTTCATGGCGGCGGCGTTGGCGAGCCCGGCGTGCCCGTCGACGCGGGTGAGGTAGACGGGGTTGTTCGGGACCGCTTCGGAGAGCATCGCCTGAGTGGGGAGTTGGCGTTCGGGCCAGGATTCGTGGTCCCAGCGCCCGCCGACGATCCACTGCCCTTCGGGCGTGATGCGCGCGCGGGCGGCGACCATCGCGACCATGTTCTCCTCGCTGGTGGCGCTCGAGAGGTCGATGACGCCGAGTTCGAAGGCGCCGAGCCCGGCGATGTGCCCGTGGGCGTCGATGATGCCCGGGACGACGGTGGCGCCGCCGAGGTCGATGACATCGGCGGTTTCGGGGTTCTCGGCGATGACATCCGGCGCGAGGAGATCATTGATTCGCCAGAAGGTCCCATCAACGGTCACGAAGTTCGCGGCGCGGGGTGCCGTGGCGTCCATCGTGTAGGCGTTGGCGCCCGTGAAGAACCTGGTGCCGTCCTGGGCCGCGTGCGCGGGACCGGCGCAGGCCGCGAGGAGCGCGATGAGAATTCGGGGCGGACGCATGCGGGGCTCCCGGGCTACTTCCCGTCGAACCAGTTCGACGAGACGGCCGAGTCTACCTGCAGGGGCACGCTCAGTTTCATGGCGCTCTCCATGCGCTCGACGATGAGCGACCGGGCGGCGTCGGCGTGTTCCTGCGGGGCCTCGAAGACGAGTTCGTCGTGGATCTGTAGGAGCATGAGCGTGCCGGGCACTTCTGGATCGCGCCCCTCGCGGAGGTGGGCGGCGTGGGGGCTCAGGCGCGCGTGCAGGTCGACCATCGCGATCTTGATGAGATCGGCGGCGCTGCCCTGCACCACGGAATTGATCGCGATCCGTTCGGCGAAGGCGCGGCGGGCGGGGTTGCGCGAGTCGAGGTCGTTGATGGGTCGGCGGCGTTTGGACATCGTCTCGACATAGCCGTGGTCCTTGGCGAACGCGACGCACTCTTCGAGGAAGGTGGTGATGCCGGCGAAGCGCTTCTTGTACGAGTCGATGATCTCGGTCGCTTCGGTGTTGGAGACGCCGAGTCGGCGGGCGAGCCCGTAGGGCGTGATGCCGTAGACGATGCCGAAGTTGACCATCTTTGCGCCCGATCGTTGGTCGCGGGAGACCTCGGCGATGTCGACGCCGTGGATCTGGGCGGCGACGGCGGCGTGGATGTCGTCGCCTCGCTCGAAGGCCTCGATGAGCGCGGGGTCGCGCGAGAGATGGGCGAGCAGGCGGAGCTCGATCTGCGAGTAGTCGGCGCTGATGAGCACGCGGCCGGGCGGGGCGATGAAGGCCCTTCGGATCTCGCGGCCGAGGTCGGTGCGGATGGGGATGTTCTGGAGGTTGGGATCGGAGGATGACAGGCGGCCGGTCGCGGCGACGGTCTGATTGAAGCTGGCGTGGATGCGCTTAGTGTCGGGGTTGATCTCGTCCTTGAGCGCGACGAGGTAGGTGCTGACGAGCTTGGCGAGCTGGCGGTACTCGAGGATCAATTCGGGGATGGTTGAGTCGATCGACGCGTCCTGGGCGAGTTTCTCGAGGACCTCGGCGTCGGTGGAGGGCCCGGTCTTGCCGCGCTTGAGCGGCTTGAGCCCGAGCCCGGGGGACTCGTCGTGGTCGGGTGCGTTGAAGAGGATGCCGGCGAGCTGCTTGGGGGAATCGGGGTCGAACGCGCGGCCGGTCGCGTCGATCGCGTGTTGGCGGATCTCGTCCCTGAGTTCCTCGATGCGCGAAGCGAGGCGGTCGCGCTGGGCGTCGAGCTCGGCGGGGTCGACGAGGATGCCGTTCCACTCCAGCTCGGCGAGCACGGGGACGAGGGGGAGCTCGAGTTCGCGTTCGAGCGTGTCGAGCTGCATGGAGCGCAGCTCGGGCTTCATGATCCGAGCGAGGCGAAGCGAGATGTCGGCGTCCTCGGCGGCGTAGGGAGTGGCGAGTTCGAGGGGCACCTCGTCGAAGCGCCGTTGGTTCTTGCCCGAGCCGATGAGGTCGCGGATGGGGATGGTCGAGTGTTCGAGCAGCGCGAGGGAAAGGGCGTCGAGGGAGTGCCCCGAGCGGGCGGCGTCGATGAGGTAGCTGGCGACCATGGAGTCGCAGGAATCCGGGTTGGAGAAGCCCCTGAGTTCGACGCCGGCGCGGCGGAGGACAAGCAGGTCGTACTTGAGGTTGTGCCCGCACTTGGCGATACCGGGGTCTTCGAGGAGCGGGCGGAAGGCGTCGAGGACGGTCTGTTCGTCGAGGTGGTTGGAGCGATCGGGCGAGCGGACGGGGATGTAGGCGCCGGCGCCTGGCTCGGTGGAGACCGAGATGCCGCAGAGATCGGCCCGCATCGGGCTGAGGGAGGTGGTCTCGGTGTCGATCGCGAAGAGGTCGGCCGACTTGAGCTGCTTGACGAGTGCGGCAAGGTCCTTCTTGGTGCGGATGCAGGCGTAGTCGCCCTCGGTGTCGATGGTGACGGGGTCGACCGAGTCGAACAGGCCGCCCGAGGAATCGGCGGCGGCGGACTTCTTCGCGGCGGTCCGGCCCGGGGCTCGGTCGGCGGCGGCCTCTGCTTCGGCCTCGATCGGGGCGGCCTGGCCCAGCAGGGCCTTCACCTCGTCCTGGTAGCGGTTGAAGCCGAGCTCGCGGAGGATCGGGATGAGTTGCTCGAGCTTGAACGCGGCGGGATCGGCGGCCTGGAGATCGAAGTCGACGGGCGCATCGTCGCGCAGCGTGACGAGTTGGCGTGAGAGCTGGAGGGACTCGGCCGCGGCGCGGAGGCGTTCGCCGCGTTTGCCCTTGATCTCGCCCGCGTGGGCGAGGAGTTCGTCGAGGCTGCCGTACTGGGCGATGAGCTGGGCGGCGGTCTTGGGCCCGATGCCCTCGACGCCGGGCACATTGTCGACGGTGTCGCCCATGAGCGCGAGCATGTCGACGACCTGTGCGGGGGTGATGCCGGCTTCGGCGTGGAGGGATGCGGCGTCGATCACCGCGTCGTGGTGGATGTCGTAGAGCTCGACCTTGCCCGGCTCGAGGAGCTGCTTGAGGTCTTTGTCCTTGCTGATGATGCGGATGCGGAGGTCGGGGTCCTGGGCGCGCAGTCTTCGCACCATGGTCGCGATGACATCGTCGGCTTCGACGCCCTCGGAGCCGACGATCGGGACGCCTATCGCTTCGAGGGCCTTGAGGCAGCGGTCGACCTGGATGGGCAGGTCTTCGGGTGGCGGGGGTCGCGTGGCTTTGTATTCGGGATAGAGCTGCGAGCGAAAGGTGCCGCGGTCGCCCGAAACATCGAGAGTGACGGCGACGAAGTCGGGGGGCCCACCGACCTTGCCCTCGCCGCGGAGGAGTTTGAGGAGCATCCCGAGGAACCCGAAGGAGAGGTTGGTGGGTTCCTTGGTGACCGGGCTGGTCATGGGTGTGCGGATGGCGTGGTAGGCGCGGAAGAACTGCGCGTAGCCGTCGATGAGGTAGAGGGTCTTCACGGGCGGAGTCTATCGGCCCGGTGCGAGAGGGCCCGGATCACTCGGCGCTGAGTTGGCGCAGCCGCGCCAGATACGCCTCGCTCGGCTCGATGTCGCGTCGGCCCATGACGGCCTGGGCGACCTCGATGAACTTGCTGATGCGGTAGGGTTTGGGCTCGGCGCCGGTCGCCCAGGTGAAGCGTGCGATGCAGCCGGAGACGGGAGCCGTCTGGGCGAACATCGAGCCGGTGTGGAGGACGCACCCGGTCATGAGGCGGGTGCCGATGGAGGTCTTGACATGGTCGCCGATGATGGCGCCGAGGAAGGTTTCGCCGGTCTTCTCGCGTTTGCCGCCGGGCTCGGCCTGGCAGACGATCTCGGCGTAGGTGTTGAGGAGGTTGGAATTGACGGTCGCGGCGCCGAGGTTGACCCACTCGCCGACCCATGAATCGCCGAGGTAGCCGTCGTGGGCCTTGTTGGAGTAGCCCTGGAAGACGGTGCCGCCGACCTCGCCGCCGACCTTGCAGACCGGGCCGATGCTGGTGTTGGGGCGGATCACCGCGTGCTCGTTGATGGTCGATCGCGGGCCGACGAAGGCGGGGCCGAGGATCGTCGCGCCGGCGCGGATCGTCGCGCCCGCGGCGAGGACGATCGGGCCCGATTCGGTGTTGAGCGTCACGCGCGGGTGGATGGTCGCCGTGGGGTGGAGCCACACCGGGTGGTCGCCGAAGCGTTCGGCGTGGGGCGGGACGGGGCCGGCGGGGCTCTTGAGGAAGTGCGCCAGATCGAAGGCGATCGCCGCATCGCGGGCGCTGCGGACATGCCACGGGCGTGACAGAAGCAGCGGCTGGTCGGCTTCGATGGAGGCTTCGACAGGAGGGTCGGCGGGGGGTGAGGGGGGCTCTTTGCCATCGGCGAACGCGCGGGCGTCGGGCTCTTCGAGGACCGCGGCGATGGTGTCGCCCGAACCGGGCTCGACGATGCGCGTGCCCACGGGCAGGCTCGCATCGATCGACGCGGGCAGCAGCGGGCAACGGCCGTTGATGAACAGCACGGCCCCGTCGCCGGCCGGGAAGCGGTTGATGGGCAGGTCGTGGGTATCGCGGGCGAGGTCTGCCAGGGGCTCGGGGACGAAGAGTGCATCGGGGGAGCGACCCAGTTGGGCGGCAAGGCGGTCGAGGTTGGTGAGCGGGCCGCAGCGCACATCGAAGGCGGGGCGGAGATCGGTGAGCGGGGCGAGGAGCCCCTTGCCGTCGTCGAAGATGATCAGGCGCATGACGGGCGAGTGTATCGGTTGGAGCGTGCGGTGATCGGGTGAGCGGATTAGCGGTTGCGCATGCCGATGCGGAAGCGTTGAGGGGCTGCGTGCCCCGGCGCATGCGCGAAGCCGAGGAGTTCGCTCAGCGGGAGGAGCACGAGCGAAAGGAGGATCGCGGCGAGCCCGGAATAGACCGCCGACCCGAGGCGGAGGAGGAGTTCCGAGCCGGCGCTCCAGACGATCGGCTCGTAGAAGGATCGGAGCGTGGTGAGCGCGACGACGACGACCTGGGCGATCGCGACGAGGGCCATGGTCGCAAAGCCGACGGTCAGCGGGTTGCGGCGCATGAGGGCGCCGCGGATGGTGACGACCAGGTGCGCGCCGAGCATGAAGCCCAGGGCGTAGGGTCCGACGATGGTGGTGACGCCGCCGTCGGGCTGATCGACCAGGCGGGTCAGGTCGGCGACGAGCCCCAGGGCGAGCCCGGCCCAGAGCGCGGTGCGGGCGGGTGCCGAGAGCGCCACGACCGCGACGAGGGCGGCGATGAAGCTCGGAGCGACCCGCCCCGGCCCGATCGCGAGCAGATCGCGCATCCCGAGTTCGAGCCCGAAGAGGATCCACCCGCTGACCGCCAGGACGAGCCAGTTCATCCGCCGATCCCTCCGTCGGGGCCGGTACCGGCCGAGGGGTCGGCCGCGGCCCGGTCGATGATGCGGAGTTCAACCTGTCCGACGCGCGCCAGCGTGGCTTTGGGCTCGACGACGACGATGGAGCGGAGGGGGTGCTCGGGGCTGGGCTCGACGCGGAGGACGCGGCCGACGACGAGCATCTGGGCGTTGGCGGGCCAGGCGTCGTCGGCAAGGCGGACGGTCTGCCCTTCCTGAACCGAGAGATTCCCGAGCGTGGCGTCGCCCGAGAGATCCTCGACCGGGCCCTTGAGGAGCCCCGAGCCGTCGGGCTCGAGTTGGCAGGCGGCGCCGAGGCCCTCGGGGGTGAGGATGACGCGGGCGAGGATCGGGCCGGCTGACTTGTCGGTGATCGGACGGACCTGGCAATCGCGGGCACCGACGCGGACGACGCGTCCGACGATCTGGTCGCCCCCGACGGTCGCGACGGTGGAGAGATCGACGCCGGCGGGGCGTCCGAGGCGGACGGTGATGGTCCCGCCGCTGGGCTCGCTGGAGGTGCCGATGACCGGGGCGGTCTCGAGGCGGTAGGGGAGGTCGGGGTTGAGGGCGAGGCCCTGCTGGAGCGCGGCGATGCGTCGGCGGAGAGCGCGGGAGACATCGGCTTCGCGCAGATAGAGGGCGCGGTAGCGGTCGCGTTCTTCCTCGAGTGCGAGGACGCGCTCGGGGGCGGCGGCGTCGCCGGTCGCGGGGCTGATCCAGCGTGAGAACTGGGCGACGGGGTGGCTGATGGGCGCGATGAGGTTGCGCGTCACCTCGGCGAACCAGCCGAGCCAGCCGGTGAAGCGTGCGGGTGCGAGGGCGAGCGCGATCGCCAGGAACGCCGACGCGATGAGCAATCGCTGCTGATTCTGCGGATGGGTCAGCGGGCGGTGCATGAGAGCGGAGCGAGGCGGGCCACGGGCGTGACGGGAGCGGGAACCGGGCCGGTCGCGGCGTGTGGACCCGGGGGCGCGACCGGGCCCGGGGTGAGGGCCGGGCTAGCCGTCGAGGTCGTTCTCGAGAGTGGCTTTCCACTCCTCGATGTGTTCGAGGTAGATCGCGGTGCCGCGGGCGACGCAGGTGATGGGGTCCTCGGCGAGGCGGGCTTCGAGCCCGGTGGCGCGCTGGAGGACCTGCGGCAGTCCGCGGAGGAGCGCCCCGCCGCCGGCGAGTGTGATGCCGTTCTCGACCAGGTCCGCGGCGAGTTCGGGCTCGGCGCGTTCGAGGGTGCGGGTGACGGTGTCGATGATGGCGTTGATGGGTTCCTGGAGCGCCTCGCGGATCTCGCCGCTGGTGATGGTGGTCTTGCGGGGGAGGCCCGAGATCATGTCGCGCCCGCGGACATCCATCTCTGAGTCCTCGCCGACGGCGGCGGCGGAGCCGATCTCGACCTTGATGCGTTCGGCGGTCTGCTCGCCGATCATCAGGTTGTAGGTGCGCTTCATGTGGTTGATGATCGCCTCGTCCATGTCGTCGCCGGCGACGCGGACGGATTCGCAGGTGGCGATGTCGGCCAGCGACATGATCGCGACCTCGGTCGTCCCGCCGCCGATGTCGACGATCATGCTCGCGGTGGGCTCGGCGAAGGGGAGGCCCGCGCCGATGGCGGCGGCGACGGGTTCCTCGATGAGGTAGGTGCGCCGGGCGCCGGCGCGTTCGGCCGAATCGAAGACGGCGCGTTTCTCGACGGCCGTGATGCCGCTGGGCACGCTGATGACCACGCGGGGTCCGAAGAGCTTGCCGCGCCCGTTGACCTTGCGGATGAAGTAGCCGAGCATCGCCTCGGTGATCTCGAAGTCGGAGATCACGCCGTCCTTGAGCGGGCGGATGGCGCTGATGGAGCCGGGCGTCTTGCCGAGCATTTCCTTGGCGACCCAGCCAACGGCCTGCCCGTTCTTGAGGACCTGATTGGTTCCCTTGCGGACGGCGACGACGGAGGGCTCGTTCAGGACGATGCCCTGCCCACGGACCGCAACGAGTGTGTTGCAGGTCCCCAGGTCGATGCCCATATCGACGCTGAATAGTCCGAGCAGGCGATCGAGAACCACGGCGCCCTTCTTCGCGGCCCTAGCCGACATCCTATCAGCACGCGCCCGGAGCGCACGGCGCGCCCACCCGGGCCGGAACCCCGGCACACTACCCCAAACGAGACCGGTCCGCCAGCAAACGCCGCGGTTGCGTGCGGTCTGTCGTTTGTGTGCACAGCGTCGGGAGAGACGAAAGCCCGGCGGCGTCGGTTTCCGAACGCCGCCGGGGAGCGGGTCAGCCTGATCACCCCGGGCGGCCCGGGGCGGAGTGTCGGCGGGGAAGTCCCCGCCGGGGTCAGTCGATCGAGTCGCGGTTGTCGGTGAAGTCCACCAGGTCGTCGTCCCGGTCGTGGGCGTCGTCGGCATCGAGGACACGGGTGCGGGGGGCGATGGTGGTGGTGGGGGCTCCGTCGCGGCCGATCTGGGCGCGGGCGCGGTTCTCGTAGTCGCGGCTGGCGCGGTCGCCGGCGAGGCGCTCGAGCTTGGCCTCCTGTCGGGCGCGGATGCTGTCGAGTTGCTGGCGGTACTCGTCGAGCGACTCGCTCTGGTAGCGCTGGTGCTTCTCGATCGCCCGCTCGCGCTTCTCCATCGTGTCGATCAGGCGCTCGTTGCGCTCGATCGCGTCGACCTGGCGATCGATCTGCCAGATCTGGGTCTGCAGGTCGGCCTGCTCGGCTTCGAGGTCGGCCAGCAGGGTGCCGAGGCGCTGCTGCTGATCGCGGAGGAACGAGAGGTCGTGGGAGATGTCCTCGGTGCGGGCCTGGTGGACATCGCGCAGCTTGGCGATGGAAGCGGCCTTGGCGCTCGCCTGCCGCGTGCTGAGCACCTGCTCATCGAAGCGGACGCGGACGATGCTGCCGTCGGTGCGTCCGACGCCCTCGGCCCGGGCGAGCAGGTCGCCGAGCTGGGCGAGGTCGGCGTTGGCGAGCTCGACGACGCGCTGGCTGATCGCCAGCTCACGCTCGAGCTGGGCGATCTGATCGGTCGCCTGCCCGAAGTCGCCGCGGACCTCGGCGATCCGCTGGGGGAGGCGCTGCTCGAGGTTGCGCAGCTTGGTGCGCAGCGCGACCGCGTCATCGACCTGCGAGTCGAGGTGGTGGTTGATGTCGTGCCGCGCCTGGTGGATCAGGGCCTTGATGCGATCGGGGCCCGCGATCGCGACGGCCGCGCCGCCGACGAGCACCGTGATGACCCCGAACCGGACTGCTGAACGGACGATACCGCACATGGGCGATCCTCCTTGTGGAACTCCGCTGGTGTGAGGCTCCGCGAGCGTCCCGGGGTGTCATTCGGAACCGATGACTCGGGCTTTCATGGTCGCTCCGGGCGCGCTACCGGACCCGCGCCGCCGGGGAACAGGGCGGCGCCGCGGGCTCGGAGCGGGGAACGCGGATGAGTTTGCCGCGCCGTGTTCGGGTCGGCGGGGTCCCCGTGCTATCCTTCGAGCCGGGGATTCCCCCGTCCGCATGCCGGTCCGGGCCCGCGCCGGCCGGGCGATTCGGGCGGGTGAGCCGAGGCCTGTCAATCCGACCCGCAGATCCAGAGGACCCATGCTCACGCAGCTGACCACCTCGTTCGTCAACCGCCTGCGCACGGGCGATGAGTCCGCGTGGTTCGAGCTGTGGGAGACCTTCGGCCCGGTGCTGCGGGCGCAGCTCACGCGCTGGGGCAAGGGGCGCATCGGGCCCGAGACCGTGCGCGACCTCTCGCAGGAAACGCTCGCGGCCCTTTCGGACTCGCTGCACCGGTTCGATCCGTCGCGCGGCGCCCGATTCAGCACCTGGCTGCTGGCGATCGCCAAGCATGTGCTCGGCGACGAGATGGACCGGCGGATGGCCCTGAAACGGGGCGGGGGGAAGGCCAACACCGAACTCGATGAATCGTGGATGGGCCAGGCCCGTGGGGCCGCGGTCGATGCGGAGTACGAAGCCGCGGTCTTCCGATCGAAGATCGAAGCGGCGATCCGCATGGTCGAGCGTGAGGCGGACTTCACGGATTTCTCGATCTATCGCATGCGGGTCTTCGACGGGCAGAGCGGGAAAGAGGTCGCGTCGGCGCTGGGGATCAGCGAGCCGACGGTCTCGCGCCGGCTGGCGAAGATCCGCGACCTGCTCCGCTCGCGGATCATCGAGGTCGTCTCGACTTACAGCTTCACGAGGGAGGAACTGGACGAGGCTCAGCGAAACGGTCTGACCCCGAATCCCAAATCCGGAGACGACCGAGCGAGCGACACGGACTTCGACGACTGCTTGGCGGAGATCTACCACCGCCAGATGGAACTCCGGGCCCGGGACGAGGAAACGCTGCTCGGCTGACCGGAACCGGCTCCGGGCGCGGTCCTGCCGCGCCCCGGGCGCACGCGGGACGACTCCATGGCACGCATCGGCGGCCCAATCGGATTCATCGGACGGGTGCTCGGGCACCTCGGTCGCTTCGTCGTCGGCGAGGTGACCGAATCGCTCCGGCTCGTCGGTGCGCTGCTCACCGCGGTCGTGCTTGTTCCCATGGTCATCGGGACGATCGTGCTCGGGCGCTGGTCGGCGACGGGGCACTTCGGGCGCGCGCTCACCACCGAGGTCAGGGCGGCGGGGGGGAGCCTCGTCCGCATGGGGATCACCCTGCCCGGGCAGCTTCTGATGGTCACCCCGGTCGCCGAGGGGATCGGGCAGCGGCTGCCTGCGGTCGTCCGCGCGGCGCCGGGGCGGGACACGCCCACGAAGCGCACGGGGCAGTTCGACGGGTACGAGATCGTCGGCTCGCTCAAGGGCGGGGGCTCGGGCGGCAAGCTCTACCTCGCCGAGCCCGACGAGGTCCGCCGCGCCGGCTTCGAGCGACAGGGGCACGCGAAGGTCGGGCGGGTGGTCATCAAGGTGTTCAGCCTGAAAGACGGGTCGAGCCTGCCGCAGATCGTGCGCGAGAGCCGGGCGCTCGACGCGGCGAAGAAACTCGGGCTGGTGCTCGATCACGAGCTGACGCACGAGCGGTTTTACTATGTCATGCGCTATGTGCCGGGCGATTCGCTCGGGCTGGTGACGCAGCGCCTGCACGCGACGAGCAAGGCCGACGGACTCGACGAGCGGCACCTGCGCCAGGGCCTCGGGTTCGTCCGCGACCTGCTCGAGACGCTGAGCGTGTACCACTCGGGCGGGCTGTGGCACAAGGATGTCAAGCCCGACAACATCATCGTCGACGGCGATTCGGCGCACTTGGTCGATCTGGGCCTCGTGACGCCCCTGCGCTCGGCGATGACGCTCACAACGCACGGCACCGAGTACTTCCGCGACCCGGAACTGGTGCGGATGGCGCTCAAGGGCGTGAAGGTGCACCAGGTCGACGGGGCGAAGTTCGATATCTATGCCGCGGGCGCGGTGCTGTTTTCGGTGGTGGAGAACTCGTTCCCCGCCCACGGCGGGCTGAGCCAGGTGACCCGCCGCTGCCCGGACACCGTCCGCTGGATCATCCGGCGCTCGATGACCGACTACGACAAGCGCTACGCGAGCGTCGCGGAGATGCTGGCGGACCTGCGGGTGGTGATGACGGCCGACGACCCGTTTGCGGTCAAGCCGGCGCAGCTTCCGAGCGTGAGCGGGGATGAGGTCGAGGACCTCGAGCCTCAGCATGACGAGGCGATCTTCGGGCCGAGCGGGCCGTTCGTCGGCATCGCGTCGGGCTTTGCGCGCACGCCGCGGCCCGAGGCGGTCGGGGCGGCGGCGGCGGGGCATCGGGCGCGTCCGAAGCTGACGGTCAAGAACTGGTGGACCGGCAAGTACCAGGTCGACGAGCCCGCGAGCGGGCCCGCGCCGGGCGGCCGGGCGCAGCACGCCGCGGCCGGCGTTTCCGGGCGACGCGTCGTGCAGCCGGGGCACCGGATGTCGGCGGCCGAGCAGCTCGAGCGGGCGCGCGGGCGGGCCGCGGCGGCTCGCGAGCGCGCCCAAGCGCGCCGTCTGGGCTCACGCCCCGCGCCGGGGAAGGCCCCCGAGGCGAACTCGGGCGTGGCGATTGCGCTGGTCGGGCTGCTGGTGCTGGTCGCCGGCGGATCGGCGGCGTTCGTGGCGCTGAACTGGGATGACAAGCCGGCCGTCGTCGTCTCCGACGCCCCGGGGATCGAGGGCCCCGCTTCGATGCCCGAGGCGCAGTCCGAAGCGACGCTCGCGGTGGCGGGCGATCCGACCGGTGAGAGCCCGGCCGCGCTGATCGGTCCCTCGCTCCCGCCGTCGCCGCAGAATCCGAGTCCGCGTCCGCCACAGAGCGCGACCTCGGCCCTGGGCCCGGTGCCCGGGGCGAGCGCGTTTCTGGCGCGCCTGACCGGCACGGGCCTGGACGCGGTGCTGGCCGACCGCGTCGTGCTGGTGATCAGCGAACTGGTGCCCCCGCTCGATCCGGATGCCGAGCGGTTCGTGCGCGAAGCGATCGTGCGCGTCGCGTCGACGGGGCTTGGGGTGGTGGGGGATCCGCTCGATCGACCGGGGGATGCCGGCGGGACGATCCGCGAACTGCAGGCCGGGGCGATCGTCGTCCGCCGCCAGCGCTCCCTCCGGGAGGATGAGCTCTTCCGCGACATGGCGTCGTGGATCGAGAAGACCCAGGGCGTGAACTATGTGCTGTGGATCGAGCCCAACGCGGACGATCCCGCCTCGCCTCGGCTGCAGCTCTTTCATCGCCAGCCCACGGGCGTCGACGCGGGCGCGATGACCGAAGCCATGCTCAACGGGCTGGTGCGCCAGTTGATCTTCCCGTCGGGTGACTGAGCGGCGCGCGGGTCAGTCCGCCCCGTGCGAGACGCGGGCGAGGGCTTCGAGCGTTCGCCCGGCGTGCCCGGAGTCGATCGCTTCGCGGGCGGCATTGAGCCCGGCTCCGAGCGAATCGACGCACCCCGAGATCAGCAGCGCCGCGGCCGCGTTGATGAGCACGAAGTCCCGCTTCGGGCCGGGCTCGCCGGCGAAGATCGCGCGGATGATGTCGGCGGCGTGCTCGACGGAATCGGCCTGCAGGTCCGCAAGCGAAGCGCGTTCGATGCCGTGCTCCCGCGCGTCGATCGTCCGCGTCGAGACCGAGCCGCCCGAGACCTCGGCGACAAAGGTCGGGGCGGAGATCGCGATCTCGTCGAGCCCATCCTCGGAATGCACGACCCAGGCGCGCTCGGCCCCCAGCGTCGCGAGCACGCCCGCGACCGGCTCGACGAGCGATCGGTCGTAGATGCCCAGGAGTTGGCGGGTCGCGCCGGCGGGGTTGGTCAGCGGGCCGAGGACATTGAAGACGGTGGGGAACTTGAGCGCCATGCGGGCCGGGGCGGCGTGCCTCGCCGCGGGATGGTGGCGGATCGCAAAGCAGAAGCACACGCCGACCTCGCGCAGGCACCGCGCCTGGATCTCGGGCGAGGCGTCGACATCGACGCCCAGCGCCGCGAGCACCTCGGCCGACCCGCGGCCGGTGCGGCTCCGATTGCCGTGCTTGGCGACGCGGACGCCGCCGGCCCCTGCGGCGGCGGCGACGATCGCGGCGGCGGTCGAGACATTGAAGGTCTTGGGCGCGCCGCCCGTGCCGCAGGTGTCGAGGATGGGCACGCCGTCGTCGGGGCCCGCGGGGATGGGCGTGACCTTCTCGCGCATGACGCGGGCGGCGCCGGTCAGTTCGTCGACCGTCACGCCCCGGCTCTGGATGAGCGCCAGCAGGGCGCCGATCTGGGCGGGCTCGAGCCGTCCGTCGAGCAGGGCCGAGAACACGGCTCGTGATTCCTCCTCGCTGAGCGTGCCCTTGGCGAGCAGCCTCGCCAGCGCCTGGGTGATTTCCATCGGCCTTCTCCGCATTGGGAGGGCGAGAACGCCCGTTGTTTCACGGGAGGGTAACGGGCTCGAAACATCCGCGGCCGCAACTCGTAGAATCCGGTGATGTCCCGAGTCTCCAGAGCCAGGGCGCTGGCCCGACGCGTCGCGCGACGCGCGCTGGTCGCCTCGTCGCTCCGATGGATGGGCGTCTGTCTGACGGCGGGCCTGGCCGCGGCGGCGATCCTGATCGGGATCGACAAACTCGTCGGCTGGCGGATCCCGATCTGGGTCGTCGGCGTAGCGGCGGGGCTCGGGGCGGGCATGGCGGTCGCGATCGCGATCCGCGGACGCTGGTCCGACCTTCGAGCGGCCGAGCAGATCGATCGCACGCACAGCTGGAAGGACGGGCTCGGCTCGGCGCTGGTCTTCGAGGAGCGCGCCGGCAACTCGAATTCGCCCTCGGCCCCGTTCGAGCGGTGGACAGTCGCGCGCACCGAGGCGCTGCTCGCCGAGGCCGACGCCCGCAAGGCGGTGTCGTGGAAGCCCGATCGATGGTGGATCGCGTGGCCGATCGCTGGAGCGGCGGCGGTGCTGGTCTCCGTGTTCGTTCCCTGGGCGGCGCGGGAAGCGCCGCAGGACGATCCCGCCGCGAGCGCCCTGGCCGCCCAGGAGCGGGAACAGGCCAGCGAGCGGATCCAGCGCGTGACGCAGACGGTCGAGAGCCTCGAGCAGGCGCTCGCGAACGAGGATCTGGGATCGCAGATCCAGTCGCTCCGCGAACTGGAGGAGGATCTCAACCGGGGCTCGATCACGCCGAAGGACGCGGCGGCACGCGCGTCCGAAGCGGCGCGCGAGCTCGCCGACGATCTCGCGCAGCAGGCCGATCAGGCCGAGCGAGCGAGCGAGCAACTCCGCAGCCGTCTCGATCCGCTGGATGATGAAACACCCGCCGAGGATGACCTGGGCGACCTGGCTCGGCAGCTTGCCGAGGGGGATTTCGAGTCTGCGGCGGAGACCGCCGAGCGCCTCGAACAGCAGGCCGAGTCGATGTCGCCCGCCGAGCGCCAGCGGCTGGCCGAGCAGCTCGAACGGCTGGCGTCGAAGCTCGACGAGTCGGCGGAGGCTGAGGCGGGTGAGAAGCAGCCCGGCGATCCGCAGACGGGCGATCAACAGCCTGGTGGGCAGTCCGGCGAGCAAGCCGGCGATCGGGTCGGGGAGGACGCATCCCGCGAGCCGTCGACGCTCGATTCGATGCGGGAGCAGGGGACGCCCGAGGAAGTGGCCGAGCGGCTGAGCTCGACGACCGATGAGCAGGAGATCGAGCAGGAGCTGCGCGAGCAGGGGGTCGATCCGGCGAACGCGCGCGAACTGGCCGATCGGATCGCCGAGGAGAACCGTCAGCGGGAAGCGCAGGAGCAGGCCCAGCGCGACGCCGAGCAGTTGCGCGAATCCATGCAGCGGACGGCCGAGGAAATCCGCGACCCGCCGCAGCCGCAGGAACCACCCGCCCCCAGCGATCCGAATCAAGGCGAGCAGCCGCAGCCCGGCCAACAGCCGGAACCGGGTCAACAGCCGGAACCCGGTCAGCAGCCAGAGCCCGGCCAGCAGCCGGAGCCGGGCCAACAGCCGGAACCGGGCCAGCAGCCCGAGCCGGGTCAACAGCCGGAGCCGGGCCAACAGCCGGAACCCGGTCAGCAGCCGGAGCCCGGCCAGCAGCCGGAGCCGGGCCAACAGCCCGAGCCGGGCCAACAGCCCGAGCCGGGCAAACAGCCCGAGCCGGGCCAACAGCCGGAACCCGGTCAGCAGCCGGAGCCGGGCCAACAACCGGAACCGGGCCAGCAGCCCGAGCCGGGTCAACAGCCGGAACCGGGTCAGCAACCCGAGCCGGGTCAGCAGCCGGAACCGGGTCAGCAACCCGAGCCGGGTCAGCAGCCCGGGACTGAGCCCGGGTCCGACCCGGGCATGCAGCCGGGCGATCAACCCGGCGATCAGCCTGCAAACCGGCGGCTGTCGGAACAACTCCGCGATTTGGCCGAGCGTCAGCGTCGCTCGCGTGATCTGCGCGAGCAGTCCGGCGAGCTTCGCGAGCGCGCCCGCGAGTTGCTCGAGGAGGCCTCGCCCGAGGATCGCCGGGAGATGGAGCGGCTGGCGCGCGAGTTCGCCCGCGAGCAGCCGACGCAGCGCCCGACCTTTGATCCCGACGAACTCTCGGCGCGTCCGACCGAGGACCTCGCACCGCCGCCGGGCGACGCGGGGGGCGTCGACGAGCGGGTGATCGCCGAGTGGGATCGTCTCGATGAATCGGGCGAGCGGGTGCTGCGCGATGACCGCGTGCTCGAGCAGGTCCGCGAGGCAGCCCGCGCCAGCGAGCGGGCGATCGAGCAGCAGGTCGTGCCCAAGCGGTACGAGGACTTCGTCCGCCGGGTCTTCCGCCGGCTCGAGAACCGGGCGGGCGAGGGCGGCGGGGACGGCGGGTGATGGAGCTCCGCTTTGATCACCCCGCGTGGTTCGCGCTGGTACTGCTGGCGATCCCGTTCGGGTGGATGGCGGTGCGCTGGTTCGCCTCGATGAGCCGGGCGAGGCGGTGGTCGGCGGCGGTGCTCCGCGCGCTGCTCATCGCCCTGGTCGCGAGCCTCCTCGCCGGCGCCAACACCCAGCGCACCACCGACAAGCTCGCGACCATCGTCGTGCTCGATGTCTCGGGCTCGGTGCGGCAGTTCGTCGAGGCGCAGCGGCAGCCCGATGGCACGATGCTCGAGCCGGTGGCCCAACTCCGCCAGTGGCTCGCGAGCGCGATCGAGGACCGCGGCCCCGACGATCTCGTCGGCGTCGTGCTGTTCGACGGGCAGTCGGTCGCGGTCGCTTCGCCCTCGAGCGCCGATCCGACGGCCCGCTCGTTCGAGATCACGCCGACCGAAGGCTCGGACCTCGCCTCGGCCCTGCGCTTCGCGTCGCGGCTCATCCCGCCTGATGCGGCCGGGCGCGTCGTGCTCGCCAGCGACGGCAACGAGACGACCGGGGACGCGATCGCCGCGGCGGAGGAACTCGCCGGGGGGACGCGGGCCGGTCGCCTGCGGGTCGATGTCCTCCCGCTCTCCTATCGCGTCGAGCGGGAGACGATGATCGAGCGCGTCGACGCGCCGCCGCGGGCCGCGGGCGAGGCCTCGATCGCCGTGCGCGTCACGCTGCGCTCGACCGACGGCTCGCGCGGCACGATGCGGCTGCGACGGGAGGGCGAGGAACTCGACATCAACGGGAGCGAACCCGGCAGCGGTCGGCGGATCGAGGTCCCTCCCGGGCTCTCGACCTTCGTCGTCGAGGTGCCGCTGCCCGAGGGACGGCTGCACCGCTTCGAGGCGATCTACGAGCCTGATCTCACGGGCGGATCGTTCGCCGGCGACGGGCTGGCGAGCAACAACCGGGGCGAGGCGTTCACGCTCACGCCCGGGCGCGGCGCCGTGCTGGTGGTCGACTGGGTCGGGCAGGGCGCGCCCACGCCGGCGGGACGCACGCTCGCGGGCGCGCTCGAGGAAGCCGGAGCGGCGGTCGAGGTCATCGGGCCCGATGCGTTCCCCGATTCACCCCTGGGGCTCCAGAGCTACGACCTGATCATCCTCCAGAGCGTCCCGGCCGACGAACTGTCGCGGAGCCAGCAGGCGTTGCTCGACTCGTTCGTCCGCGAACTCGGCGGCGGACTGGTGATGGTGGGGGGGTACGACTCGTTCGGCGCCGGCGGGTGGAAGGGCACCGCCGTCGAGCCCATCCTGCCCGTGAAGCTCGATCTTCCCGAGCGGGCGGTCGTGCCCGAGGTGGCCGTCGCGTTCGTGCTCGACAGTTCGGGCTCGATGTCGGCCAGCGCCGGCGGGTCGGTCAAGAACAAGCAGCAGATCGCCAACGAAGCGGCGGCCCTGGCGGTCCTGACGCTCGACGAGAAGGACCTGGTCTCGGTCATCCGCTTCTCGAGCGATGCATCGGTCGTCGTGCCGTTGGGGCCGAACGAGGACCCGCGCCAGACGGGCATGCGCATCGCGTCGATCGCGCCGGGCGGGGGGACCAACATCCCGCTGGCGCTCGAGGTCGCCGAACGCGAACTCGGGCGGACCCAGGCCAAGTCGCGCCATGTCATCCTGCTGACCGACGGGCGCTCGCAGGACAGCGAGCGGCTGCCGGATATCGCGCGGCGTTTCCGCGAGAAGGGCATCACGCTGACGGCGATCGGCGTGGGCGATGCCGATGTGGAGATGCTCGATCAGATCGCCGGGCTCGGGGGCGGCCGGTTTTACCATGTCATCAATCCCAACTCGCTGCCACGGGTGTTCGTGCGCGCGGTGCGGGTGGTGCGCAAGCCGATGGTCCGCGAGCAGCCCTTCACCCCGGTGCTCGCTCAGCCCTCGCCGATGACCGACGGGCTCGGGCAGCCGCCGCCGCTCGGCGGGCTCGTGCTCACCCAACGCCGCGACGAGCCCACGATCACCACCGCGATGACCACGCCGCTCGGGGAGCCCGTGCTGGCGCACTGGCCGGTCGAACTCGGGCGGGTCGTGGCGTTCACCTCCGACGCGCACGGCAACTGGAGCCGCGCCTGGCTCGCGTGGCCCGGGTACCGTCGGCTCTGGACCAACATCCTGCGCCTGGCCGCCCGGGCCGAGGGGCAGAGCCAGTACGAACTCTTCACCGAGATCCGCGATGGGCAGATGCGCGTCCGCCTCGAAGCCTTCGACGGGCGCGGCGGCACGCTCGACCTGCTCGATGTCCCCGCGAGCATCTACGCCCCCGCGGGCGAACGCCTCGAGACCCGGCTCACGCAGGTCGGGCCCGGCGCGTACGAAGCCACCGTTCCCGCGGCCGACAGCGGGAGCTACATCGCGATCATCAAGCCGTCGCTCGGGGGCACGAGGCTCTCTCCGGTGGTCGGCGGGGCGACGGCCCCGATCGGGCCCGAGTACCGCGCCCTCTCCTCGAATGTCTCGCTGCTGGCCGACATCGCCGAACGCACCGGCGGACGCGTGCTCGACCTCCAGGACCCGGGCGCGATCGACCTGTTCGATCGCACGGGCGTCGAGCCGAGGCGGGCGCTGGTGCCCGCGTGGCGGCCGCTGCTGTTCATCACGCTGATCGTGCTGCTGCTCGACATCGCGACGCGGCGGATCGCGTGGGATCGGCTGCTCAGCGCCGAGTACGGCGCGCGTTCCCGTGCCGAGGCCCGCGAGGAGCGCGCCCGCGCCAAGGGCGTCGCGCGCAGCATGCAGGGACTCCGGGCCGCGAGCGGGAAACTGCGCGGACAGTCAACGCCCGCGGCTCCGATCTCCGAAGCCGAAGCCGCCGCGATCGCGCGCAAGGAAGCCGAGCGCCAGCGCGCCGCCCGGCTCGACGCCGTCCGCACCGCGCGCGCCCGCACGCGCGAGCAAGCCAAGCCCGACGCGGGCCGCCCGCAGCCGCCCCCCGCCCCGGGCCCTGCTTCTCCCGCTCCGCCCGTCGGCACCAAGCCCGAGCGGCGTGAGAAGAAGCCCGAGCCCCACAAGACAAGGCCCACGGGCGCCGAGCCACCGACGCCGCCGGGCGAGGCCAAGGAGGAATCCGGGTTGCTCGCGGCCAAACGCCGCGCGCGCCAGCGATTCGAGGAGGACGCGTGATGACCGGGGAGGGCTCCGGATCGCTGCACGAGCGCGCGCCCACGACCCGCTTTGCCGGACTCGCCGGGGACTACGCCAGGTTCCGCCCGACCTATCCGCCCGCGGCGATCGACGCGATGCTCGAAGGGCTTCTACCCGAACTCGGCTCGTCCCTGATCGCGGCAGATCTCGGCGCGGGCACCGGCATCTCCTCGCGTTTGCTCGCCGACCGCGGCGTGCGCGTCTTCGCGGTCGAGCCGAACGCCGACATGCGATCCGCCGCCGAGCCGCATCCGCTTGTGCAATGGGTCGATGGCACGGCCGAGTCGACCGGGCTCGCCGCCGAGTCGGTCGATCTCTGCGTCGCCGCCCAGGCGATGCACTGGTTCGACCCAGAGCGCGCGCCCGCCGAGATCCGCCGGATCGTCCGTCCCGGCGGGCGCATCGCGGCGGTCTGGAATCTGCGCTCGACGACCGATGCGTTCAGCAACGGATACCAGGAAATCCTCGAAGCCCACGGCGACCGGGCCGTCCTCGAACGCAGCC
Source organism: Phycisphaerales bacterium JB037 (assembly GCA_043101605.1). Classification (GTDB taxonomy): domain Bacteria; phylum Planctomycetota; class Phycisphaerae; order Phycisphaerales; family UBA1924; genus JBICIG01. The sequence goes on along the minus strand of JBICIG010000040.1, from coordinate 13,941 downwards.
GACGCGACCAGGACCTCCCGCCGCTGCCGAGCTTTGCCGAGCCCGAGCGGCTGAGCTTCGAGCATTCGCAGGAGATGGATCTCGAAGCGTTTCTCGGAAGAGCCGCCAGCGCGTCGTACACGCCGCGCGAGGGGCCGGCACGAGAAGCGTGCTTCACTGAACTGCGCGCACACTTCGAGCGGTTTGCCGACGCGCGGGGCGTGGCGAGGTTCGTCTATGAGTGTGTGGTGTACCGGGCCGAGCGCCGCGCAGACTGACGCGGTGGTCAGTCGGTCACCTCCCCCGTGAGGCTCAACCGATCCGCCCCGGTGATCCGCACGGGCACGATCGAGCCGATCAGGTCATCGGGCGAACGCCCGGCGGGGCAGTCGAGGAACACGATCAGGTCCCCGTCGGTCCGCCCTGAGAGCTGGATCGGCTCGCGTGACGATGGCTCTGTTTCATCGACCTGATCCGCCGCCGCGTCCAGATCCCGCCCGCCGACGGTCAGCGCGACCGACCCGGCCTTGCGGATCTGGCTCTTGGTCATGCCGCGCGCCTTGAGCGACTTCTTGCTCAGCCCCTCGATGAAGACCTCGAAGGTCCGCCCGACCTGCTCGCGGCTGATCGCGTCGGAGATCTCCGCCTGCACCGAGAGCAGGTGGTTGTTGCGTGCGCGCTTGACGGCTTCGGGCACATCGTCGGGGATGCGGTCGAACGCGACCGTCCCGGGCCTCGGCGAGTACTTGAAGATGAAGCAGTTCTTGTACCTCGCCGTCCGCAGCAGCCCGACCGTCGCGTCGTAGTCCTCGTCGGTCTCGGTGGGGAATCCGACGATGATGTAGCCCGAGAGCATGAGCGGGCGGCCGATCTCGGGCTGATCGAGGTAGTGGCGCGCGCGATCGATGAACTCGAGGTACTCCGCGACGGTGTACCCGCGGTTCATCATTTTGAGCATGCGGTCCGAGCCCGATTGGGCGGGGACATGCAGGTACCGGCAGAGGCGCGGGCGGTCGCGGATGACCTCGAGCACATCGTTGCCGAAGTCGCGCGGGTAGCTGGTGACGAACCGCAGCCGCGCAAGCCCGGGGACCTCCTCGTGGATGCGGTCGAGCAGGTCGGCGAAGGTCGTGACGCGCTCGCCGGCGAACGAATCGCGGTGGTGGCTGCCCTTGTATGTGCGGCCCTTCTGCGGCTGGGTGATGCCGTTGAGGCTCACCGCCGCCCCGTGCTCGAAGCGGTAGTGGTTGACGGTCTGCCCGAGGAGCGTGATCTCGCGCACGCCGGCATCGACGAGCTTCTTGCACTCGTCGATGATGTGCTCGGGCGGGCGGTGGATCTCGGCCCCGCGGGTGAAGGGGACGACGCAGTAGGTGCAGAACTTGTTGCACCCGCGCGTGATGCGGACATACGCCGACCCCTTGTGATCGGTCGGCGAGACCGAGCGGGAGAGGTCGAGCAGTTCGAGGTCGTCGCTCGCGGCGGCGAGGGTGCTCGAGCGCCGCGAGGTGTTGCCTTGCAGCGCGACCTGCGACGCCGACCGCAGCCCGCCGCCCTCCGAGCCCGCCAGCGACTCCTTCGTGCGCACGGCGTTGTCGAGCAGGTCGGGGAGCTTGTCGAGTTCGCCCGGCCCGCACATCAGGTCGACCACGGGCATGCGCTTGATGAGGTCGGGCCCGTCGCGCTCGGCCAGGCACCCCAGGACGCCGACGACCAGCGCGGGCTCGGCCGCCTTGCGCTGCTTGAGGTCGCCCAGGCGGGACCAGACCTTCTGCTCGGCTTGCTCGCGGACCGAGCAGGTGTTGTACAGGACGATGTCGGCGGCGTCTGCGTCGGGGGTGATCTGGTATCCCAGCGAGCCGAGCCGCCCGGCGACGAGCTCGGAGTCGAGCTCGTTCATCTGGCAGCCGAAGGTTTCGAGGTAGACGCGTCGTCCGGGCATGGGGCAATTCTAGGGGGCGGGCGGGGAGGTTCGACCCTCGCCGGGAGCCCCGTGCGGGTCCGGATAGACTTCGGGCGATGCGGCTGCCCGTCCCGCGGAACATCTCGCTGGCCAACAAGTGCCTGTTGCTCTTCGGCGGGGCGGTGGTGCTGATCGTTCTGGCCGCCCTGACCGCGCCGTGGCTGCGGATGAACGCGCTGGTCGAGGAGCGGCAGATCGAGGTGTCGCGGCGGCTGACGGACATCTGGCAGCGTCTGGACGCCGAGGCCCGCCAGGCCGGCTCCCCCGCCGAGCGCGACGAGCACGGGTTCAGCGAGTACGCCGGGGTGCGGGCGCGGTGGATCGGGCTCGAGGAAGCCGAGCGGCTGGGCGAGGAGGACCCGCTGATCCGCCGATCGCTCGAGCGTTTCCTGGGCGATCCCAAGCAGACCGACGCGATCGATTCGAGCTGGGACGGCGCGACGAGGCTGTACCGGTATGTGCGCGCCGCGCGCCCGGCCGGCGAGGGCGCGGGCGAGCTCGCCGGGCTGGTGCTGATGGAGCGGCGGAGCGAGGACACGGGCGTCCTGCTGATCGTCAACACCGTGTATCTCATCAGCGCGGGGCTGATGGTGCTGGCGCTGGCGCTGCTGGTGTTCTACCTCGTGACGCACAAGCTGGTGTTGGGCCCCGTGCGCACGCTGCGAGAGACCGCCGAGCGAGTCCGCGAGGGGGACCTCTCGACCCGGAGCGAGATCAAGACCGGCGACGAGTACGAGGAACTCTCGGGCGCGTTCAACGCGATGCTCAACTGGCTCGAAGAGGGGCGGGTCCAGCAGGAAGCCGCCAACCGGGCGCTCGATTCGAAGCTGACCGAACTGGCGCAGGCGAACTCGGCGCTGTACGAGGCGAACAAGCTCAAGGCGGACTTCCTCGCGAGCATCAGCCACGAGCTGCGCACGCCGCTGAACTCGATCATCGGGTTCGCCGAGCTGCTGCTGGAGATCGCCCGGAACGACGCGGACCGGGGCGAGCGGACCGAGGCGCTCGCGAAGCGCACACGGTATCTCGAGCACATCGTGCAGGCGGGGCGTTCGCTGCTGGAGATGATCGAGAGCCTGCTGGAGATGGCCAAGATCGAGGCAGGGCGCGTGGAGGTCGAGGTCGAGCCGGTGAGCCTGCGCGACGCGTGCGAGACGCTGGTCGCGATGATCCACCCGCTGGCGTCGAAGAAGGGCATCGAGGTCGTGACCGAGCTCCCGGCGGACCTGCCGATCGTCCGCACCGACGCCAAGCGCCTCCAGCAGATCCTGTTCAACTTCCTCTCCAACGCCGTCAAGTTCATCGAGCCCGATGAGCGGACCGGGCGGAGCGGGCGGATCACGATCCGGGGCGAGCGGCTGGGGCCCGTCGATGACCGATCGCCCGACCGCGTGCGCCTGAGCGTGATCGACACCGGCCCGGGGATCTCGCGGGCCGAGCAGGAGCGGATCTTCGAGAAGTTCTATCAGCTCGACACCGGGCACACGCGCGAGCACTCGGGCGTGGGGCTGGGGCTGGCGATCTGCCGGGAACTGGCGGACCTTCTCCAGGGGGAGTTGCAACTCGTCAGTGATGTGGGGCGAGGCTCGATGTTCAGCCTGATCCTCCCGGTCGAGCCGGGCGAGCAGCGCTCGCGTGAGAAGCGGCTCGAGGGCTCGCTGCGCGGGATGCTCAGCGCGGGCACGCCCTGGAAGGACACGCGGGCCGCCAGGCCCTGATCGGCAAGCCCGCGAGACTCGCCATCGGATCACTCAGGCCCGCACCGCGTTCTCGAAGTGGCGGATGGCCGGCTCGCCCCGTGCGGGGATCGAGACGGCGACGGCGTCGATGCGGAACGGTCGGTCCTGCCAGCCGTTGGCGGCACGCAGGGCGCGAGCGATCGCCAGCAGTCGGCGGCGCTTGTCGGGCCCGATGCTCGCCTCGGGCGGCGGGGCGTCGCCGGCGTTTCCGGTGCGGGTCTTGACCTCGATCAGGACGATCGTCCGCCGGTCTGGCGCCAGCGCGACGAGGTCGGCTTCCCCGGCTGAAGTGCGGGCGTTGCGCGCCAGAACGCGGTACCCCGCCGATTTGAGGAACCGGGCCGCGAGGCGTTCGCCGAGGTCGCCGGTGCGGTGATGGTCGCCGGCGCGGACGCCGGTGGAAGCGAATCGCCCCAGGAGTGACGCGAGGCGTGCTCCCAGCGCGGGACGCTTCATCCCGCCGGGCCCGTCGGCGGGAGATAGCGCTCGGCGGCGATGCGGAGCAGCCGCCCGGTCATCTCGTCGATGTCGGTGAAGCTGGCGCGCTCACGCAACCGGCGGACATACCGCCCGAGCTCCTCGCTGGTCAGGTCGGACTTGCGCTCCGCGGCGATGACCGCTTGCACATCGTAGAGCGGGCTCGAGCGGCGCTCGATGCGCTCGAGCATCACCCAACTCGTGAAGCGGCCGCTCTCGATCGGGCCGGCCCACTCGCCGGGCTGGAGCGTGACCGCCCGTGCGTTGACCTCTTCGAGGTTGAAGAACGACGCCTCGTCGATGGGGTCGGCAAAGGAGCGAGAGAAGAGCCCGCCGAGCTCGGGCGAATAGGCGTTGGCGGGCATCGCCGCCACCTCGGGGAAGGGGCGCCCCGCGTCGAGGGCGGATTGAATGGTGTTGATCGCGTCGGCATCTCCGGAGCGCACGCGGATCCAGCGGAAGACGGCGACGGGGCGGGGGTTGAACTCGCCGAAGCGGCGCTCGTACTCGGCCCGGATCTCGCGCCAGGTGACATTGACCCGGCTCTCGATGCGGTTCTTGAACTGGAAGATGATCAGTTCCTGCTCGGTCTGCTCCTGCAGGTAGTCCTCGAGGGTCTGCCCGCGTGAGTCGCGGAGATACTGCTCGAGTTGGGCCTGGCTGCCTCCCTGCTGGCGGAGGGCGGCGTCGGAGATGCGCCCGCGCAGGTTCCCGAGGAACGCGCTGACGCCGTATTCCCGCGTGGCCTGGGGCAGGTTCGCAATCGCCTCGGCGCGGAGGAGTTCGCGTTCGATTTCCTCGGTGAGCTGGCGGCGGATTTCCTGCTCTGCCTGGGCGAGGAACTCATCGCGGGGCAGGCGGGCGGCGTCGGCGCGGAAGCGCGCGTCGAGGTCGGCAAAGAAGACCGAGGCGTAGACCGGGCGGCCGTTGATGTCCCCGACCATCGCGTCGGCGAGCACGGTCTGGACGGGCTCGTCGGAGACCGCCGCGAACGAGGGTTCGCCGATCCGGACCTGCACCGTGTCGGGCGTCGGCGTGCGCGCCAGGTCGGTCGGCGTCGGGCGCGGGGGCAGGCCCCTCGGCGGAGTGATGCCGGGGCGCGTCGGCGAGCCGGTCGGTGCCGCCCGCACGCCCGGGTTGGCGTTGGGGTTGGCTGGGGGGCTGGTCTGGTCGGTCGGCGCGGCGTCCGGGGCGGATGTCGGCGTCGTCGGCAGCGGATCGCCCAGCGAAACGACTTGCTCGTCGCGGATGCGCGCGAGGGGTGGGACGGTCTGGGGCTCGACGAGGCGGGGCGGGGCGGCGTCGGGTGAGCCGAAGTCCGCTGCCGACAGCCGGGGCCCGGCGGGCGTGGGCGTCGCGTCCGAGGCGCAGCCGACGGCGGCGGCGAGGATCGCGGCGTATCCGGCGCTCAGCACGCGTCTGATCACGGGTCGAGCGGGGTTGCCTGCGGGGCGGAACGGGGGCTCGGGAAGGGTCATGCGCCTAGTCTATCGGAGTCTTTCCGGGCCCGAGCGGGTGCGGCTTCGAGCAGGCATGAGCAGATTGGAGCGAGTCATGAACGAGCCGCGCAGGCATCCCGAGCAGGACGGCGGGAGCGAGCCCGAACCCAAGATCATCATCGATTCGGACTGGAAGCAGCAGGCCCAGAAGGAGAAGGCCAAGCTCGCCGAGGCCGAGCAGGCCGCCAAGCCCGGCGACGAGGACCAGCGTCCGATCGGGATGGACGACATCATCCGGATGCTCGCGACGCAGGCGCTGATGTACCTGGGCGCGTTCCCCGACCCGGAGACGGGCAAGGCGGTGCTGGCGCCGGAGATGGCCCGGATCTCGATCGACATGCTCGGCGTGCTCGACGAGAAGACCGAGGGCAATCTGACCGATGAGGAATCGCAGGCGCTCAAGGGCATCCTGCACGATCTGCGACTTCAGTATGTCGAGATCAACAAGGCGGTTGAGCAGGCGATCGCCGAGGGCAAGATCAAGCCGCAGCAGATGGGCGGTGGAGGGCTCGGCGGGGGCGGCCTGGGCGGGGGGATGCCCGGCGGGGGCATGCCCGGGCCGATGGGCTGAGACGCCGGCGCTCCTGATCGGGCCCGGAGCGGCGGGCGGGTCCGTATGATGCGGCCACTCGGCCCGCCGAGGCCTGACGGGAGGATGTCCGTGGCAGCGCGATTGAAGTTCCTCGACGATCACTACTTCCTGTTCCGCCGGCTGCACTCGCTCACCGGCATCGTGCCGATCGGCGTCTTCCTCATCAACCACCTGCTCACGAACTCCTCCATCCTGTGGGGCGTGTTCAATACGCGCGCCCGGGAGTACGGCGAAGGGGCGGGCCCGCTGGGCACGGGCGTGGCGACCTTCCAGGAAGAGGTCACCTGGCTCAACGAACTGCCGCTGCTTCTGATCATCGAGATCACGCTGTGGGTGTCCATCGCGTTCCACGCGGTCCTGGGCGTCTATTACGCGCGGACGGGCAAGTTCAACAACCAGCGGTACGCGTATCAGGACAACTGGCGCTACTCGCTCCAGCGGATCACCGGGTACATCGCGATCTTCTTCATCTTCTACCACCTGGCGACGCTGCGGTGGGGGTGGTCGTTCCTGGTGCCGGGCGGGGCGACCTGGTCGCACCACTACGCGGCTTCGACGCTCGCGATGGCGCTGCGAGGCGGGGCTGAGGGCATCACGATCGGCGGGCTCGTCGTCAGCCTGTTCTACTTCGTTGGCATCACCTCCAGCGTCTTCCACTTTGCCAACGGGCTCTGGACCGCGGCGATCACCTGGGGGCTGACGATCTCGGCCGGGGCGCAGCGGCGGTGGGGGTACGCGTGCGCGGCGATCGGCGCGGGGATGATGGCGATGGCGTGGGGAGCGCTCATCGGGTTCGTGCTGCTCGATCCGGCCGAGGCTCGGAAGGTCGAGGATCGTCTGCTCGGCAAGGAGGCGCTGATCGAGCCCGATCCGGCGGGGGAACTCAACGGCAACGACGACGGCGGGAACATCCGCAACGCGGGCGGCGACGAATCGAATGGTGATGAATCGAACGGCGGCTCGGACGGCGGGAACGGCGGCTGAAGCCGATTACTTGATGAGGAACGCATGAGCAATCAGCGCGTGATCGTGGTCGGAGGCGGGCTCGCGGGGCTCGCGGCGGCGGTTCGGATCGCCGAGGCGGGCGTCCCCGTCGACCTCTTCAGCATGGTGCCGGTGAAGCGCTCGCACTCGGTGTGCGCCCAGGGCGGCATCAACGCCTGCAACGAGGTCGCCCGGCAGCAGGGCTATTCGGAGTATCAGCACTTCGATGAGACGATCTACGGCGGGGACTACCTCGCCGACCAGGGTGCCGTCCTCGAGATGGCGAACTTCGCGCCCAAGGTCATCGACCTGCTCGACCGCATGGGCGTGCCCTTCAACCGCACCGGCGAGGGCAACCGCGACCTTCGGCTGTTCGGCGGGTCGCTCTTCAAGCGGACGCACTTTGCCGGCGCGACGACCGGTCAGCAACTGCTCTACGCGCTCGACGAGCAGACGCGGCGGTGGGAGGCCGAGGGCACGGTCCGGAAGTATGAATTCTGGGAATTCCTGTGGCCGATTCTGGTCGATTCGCCGGGCGTTGGAGGCGAGGTGGACACCGGTCAGCGCTGCGTCGGCATCGTTGCGCAGGACATGCGGACGATGCAGATCCGCAGCTTCCGCGCCGACGCCGTCGTGATGGCGACCGGCGGGTGCGGGCTGGTCTTCGGCAAGAGCACCAACTCGATCATCTGCACCGGCGGCGCCGCCAGCCGCTGCTATCAGGCGGGGGCGTGGTACGGCAACCCGGAGATGATCCAGGTCCATCCGACCGCGATCCCGGGGGCCGACAAGTGCCGCCTGATGAGCGAGTCGGCGCGTGGCGAGGGCGGGCGCGTGTGGGTGCCCCGCAAGAAGGGCGACACCCGCCCGCCCAAGCAGATCCCCGAAGCCGAGCGCTGGTACTTCCTCGAGGAGAAGTACCCGGGTTACGGCAACCTCGTGCCGCGCGACATCGCGACGCGGGAGATCTTCGATGTCTGCGTCAACCAGGGCATGGGCGTCAGCGGCGAGAACCAGGTCTACCTCGACCTGACGCACAAGGACCCCGAATACCTGACCCGCAAGCTCGGCGGGATCATGGACATCTACCAGAAGTTCGTGGGCGAGGACCCGCGATTCAACCCCATGCGGATCTTCCCGGCGGTCCACTACTCCATGGGCGGGATGTGGACGCGCTACACGCACGGCAGCTACGACCCCGAGCAGCGGGCGGGCGAGCACAAGCCCGGCATGATCCCGCCGGTCGATGCGCAGATCGGGCGGGGCATGCAGCCCGGCGCCATCGACAACATGATGACCAACATCCGCGGGCTGTACGCGTTCGGCGAGGTCAACTTCGCGTATCACGGTGCGACGCGTCTCGGCGCCAACGCGCTCCTGAGCTGCATCTTCGACGGCTTGTTCTGCGGGCCCTCGGTGGTCAACTTCCTCAAGCAGGAAGCGAGCGAGGCACCGGCCGAGTCGCTCCCCGCCTCGCTCTTCGAGGAAGCCGCCCGGAGCGAGCAGAGCAAGGCCGAGAAGCTGCTGGCGACCGTGCCCGACAACGGGAGCGAGATCGCCGACGAGATCAACCCGTACACGATCGGGCGCGAGCTGGGCGTGGAGATGAACGCTGCGTGCACCGTGGTCAAGACGGGCGAGCGGCTGGAGAAGTGCCTGGCCAAGCTCGACGAACTGGCCGATCGGTTCAAGCGCGTCCGCCTGCCCGATGCGGCGGCGTGGTCGAACCAGAGCCTCAGCTACACGCGCTCGGTGGGGGACATGATCGTGCTCGCGCAGGCGATCGCGCGGGGCAGCCTGCTCCGCGAGGAGAGCCGGGGCTCGCACTACCGCCTGGACTTCCCCGAGCGCGACGACGAGCGGTTCCTCAAGACGACCGTGGCGGAGTTCAAGCCCGGCGCGTCCGAGCCGCACCACATCTTCTACCGCGAGGTCGACACGCGCCTGGTCAAGCCGCGCCCGCGGACCTATGGGCGCGTCGACGCCAAGGCCGACGACAAGCAGCCGGTCGCCGCCGGTTCATGAGTTCGTGTTGGAAGGCACTGTCTGAAGGACGAGGATCAGGATGAGCAGCAACGCCGCAACGATCGCCGCCGCCGCCGCGGGAAGCTCCGCCGCCGCAGTCGCCGGTTCGCAGGCCGCGATCAACGCGTCTTCTTCTTCCGGACGCGGAGCGCCGGTCCCCGGGCGGACCATCCGCTTCCGCATCAAGCGGTGCGAGGGTCCGGGCAAGCCCGTCCGCTGGGAGACCTTCAGCGTCAAGCCCGAGCCGGGGGCGAATGTCATCAGCTGCCTGCAGCAGATCGCCCGCACGCCGAAGACCGTTGACGGTCGGCAGACCACGCCCGTCGCGTGGGATTCGGGCTGTCTCGAGGAAGTCTGCGGCGCGTGCACGATGCTGATCAACGGCTCGGTGCGCCAGTCGTGCTCGTGCCTCGTCGATGAGTACGCCCCCAACGAGGGCGACGAGATCACCCTCGAGCCCATGACCAAGTTCCCGGTCATCCGAGACCTCTGGGTCGATCGCGAGCGCATGTTCGCGGGTCTCAAGCGCGTCAAGGCGTGGGTGCCGATCGACGGGACCTACTCCCTGGGCGCCGGGCCCAAGGAGTCGCCCGAGACGCAGGCGACCCGGTACTCGCTCAGCGAGTGCATGAGCTGCGGCTGCTGCGTCGAGGCGTGCCCGCAGTACAACCTCGAGCCCGACGAGAGCAAGTGGGACGCCGCGTTCATCGGGCCCGCGGCGATCAGCCAGGCCCGCCTGTTCAACCTGCACGAAACCGGCAAGCAGCTCAAGAAGGAGCGGCTGGACGCCATGTTCGGGCCGGGCGGGATCAACGACTGCGGCAACGCCCAGAACTGCGTCAAGGTCTGCCCCAAGCACATCCCGCTGACCGAGTCCATCGCCGCGATCGGGCGGGCGACGACGATCCACGGCTTCGTCCGCTTCTTCATGGGCAAGTAACGCATCGGTCCGAGAACGCCGGGCTGGTCCACGCCGGCGGCACAACCGGCCGATCCGAGTGGGCAAGCCGGGTCGCCCGCTCAGGGCCCGGTGCGGGCGGGCCGATGCTGCCGGTGCCATGGATCACACCACCCAGAGCCGTCACGGGGCCGAGCCCCTGCGAACCGTCCCGATGTTCCCGGTGCTCCTGGGCACCTGCGCGGTCGTCGTGACCGCGTATGTGCTCGGCGCGACCTGGCTGACCGACCCGGTCCTGGGCGTCCCGCTGGGCATCTGGTTCCTCCCGATCGCGTTCGCCCTCGCGCACTGGGGCGGGCAGATTCGCGTCGAGCGGGCGGGCTCGGGGATCGCCGGTCTCTGGCGGGCGATGCTCGCCAATCCGCCGGGCAGCCGGTTCCTGGGCCGCCTCTGGCGAGCCGTCGCCGCGGCCGGCGGAGCGTTCGCCGCGGCGTGGAACGATCAGGCCTTCTGGATCGGGCCTTCGCCCGAGGAGCTCGAAGTCGCCAGCTACCACCCCGGCCGGGCGCGGATGGGCGGCGTCGAGCGGGCCGACGAGCACACCGACGCGGACTTCAACGAGAGCGCCTCTTCCGAGCCCGTCCGGCACATCGTTCACGCGACCCCCCGCCGCCGCGGACCCGCCCGCGTGGGCGTCTCGCTGTCTCTGCCCGCCGCCCGCGAACTGCTTCGGGGCCCGGCGACGCACGGCGTCGAGTGGATCGCGCTGGTCGATCAAGCCTCCGAGCGGGCCGCCCGCGAGCACGGCTACGACGCGGTGCTCTCCACCGATCACGAGGGTTCGGTGCGGCTCACCCTGAGCGACCCCGCCGAGGACGCGTGGCCCGATTGGCGCGATGAACTCGGGGCGGCGTACCCCGCGGTGTTCCGTGCTCGCCTCGAGCCGCAGCGTGTGACCCTCGCAACGCCCGGCGACGCGATCCCGATCGACCCGACACTGACCCGCGCCCTGATCGAGTCGGCCGTCCTGCTCCACCGCTCGGCCGGGCTCGACACCGGCGCGACGGGCATGTCATCGCAGGCGTGGTCTGCGATGACGCGATTGAGCGACCTGCTCGTCCGTTCGGCCGCCCGCAGCGAGTTCCCCGCGTCTGCGATCCCCGCGGCTCGCGTGGTCTCGGCGTGGGCGGCGACGACGACCGGCTCGCTCGACATCCACGCACGGCTCGACGCGATCGAAGCCGCCGGGCGCGTGCTGGGCGAGGAGTCGGGCGTGCAACTCCGCCTCGCCGCCGCCCGCTTCGGTGCCGCCGAGGACGACGCGGCGCTGTCTGCTCTGCGCCTGGCGTTCGAGCAACTTGAGCTGCGCCGCCGCTCGCAGGGCGATGAGGCGCTGACGATCGATCAGGTTCCGTTCGTGCACAGCGAGCTCGAGCACGCGATGGCGAACGATCCGATGGCGGTGGGGCGGATCGCCGCGGGCATGTGCCTGTGCGCGGCCCTGACCCCGGCGTCGGGCGTGGCGTACCTCGGCGACGACTTCGCCGACGACCTCCGCTACGCGCCGTGGCTGCTCGGGCGCGACCAGGACCGCGCGCTGCTGCTCCGCGTGCTGCGGGAGCTGGAATCGTGGTGCGGGGCGAGCGCCGCCGGCGGTGCGTGGGCGGCCTGAGCCCGCCCGGGCCGATCAGCCTTCGAGGTCGATCCGCCGACCGGGCTTCTCGCCGGGCGGGTGCTCTGGGAGCGGCCGCTCCTGGCGGTCCTCCCGCGTCTCCTCCTCGGTGTTGTCCCCGAGGTGGCGGACCGCTTCGATCGACTCGGCGTGACTGATCTCGAGCTGGTCCTCTGCCGACCGCGTCCGCTTCGGGTCGCGGGGCTTCTCGGCGCGCTTGGCTTCCTTGGCGCTCGTCCTTTCGGACTGATGCAACCCGGCGACCGACTGGGCGACGGAGGTCCCGATCGAGCTCATGCTCCGGTCATCGGCAAGGCTTGCGCGTCGGCTTGATCGGAGAAGCCGGATGCAACGAAACGCCCCCGCATGCGGGGGCCTGGAGGGGTTGCGTCGATGGTCGGGCCCGGTCCGGGAACGAGCGGGGGCGCGTCAGAGCCCCATGGTGTTCACGCCGCAGTCAACATAGATGTTCTCGCCCGTGACGCCCGAGGCGAGTTCGGAGACGAGATACACCGCCGTCCCCCCGACCTCGTGCCCCTCGACATTCCGCCGCAGCGGCGCACGGATGTGGTTGTGCTCTGCGATCTTCTCGGCCCCCGAGACGGCGCTCGAAGCGAGCGTGCGGAGGTACCCGCCCGAGATCGTATTCACGCGGATGTTGTGCTCGCCGAGCTCCCACGCGAGGTAGCGTGCGCTCGACTCCAGGCACGACTTGGCGATGCCCATGACATTGTAACCCGGGACGACCTTCTCGGCCCCGTAGTAGCTCATCGCGAGGATCGAGCCGCCCCCGGAGTCGGTCATCAGCGGTCGGGCGCGGTGCGCCATCGCGACGAGCGTGTACGCCGAGATGTCGATCGCCGAAAGGTATGACTGGCGCGGCGTCTCGTGGAAACGCCCGGGCGTGAGCCATTCACGATCGGCGAACGCGATCGAGTGGACGACGAAGTCGAGCCGGTCGTGGGCCTTGGCGTACGCGTCGAACGCGGCGTCGAGCTGCCCGTCATCGCTGGCGTCGAGGGGGAAGAGCCACGGGTCGGCATCCCCCAGCTTCTCGACCGCCTTGCGCGTGCGGCGTTCGTTCTTCTCCCCGGGCAGGTGGGTGTAGGCGCACTTCCCGCCGTGCTGCGTGATCGCCTCGGCGATGTAGTAGGCGTACGAGCGATCGTTGGCGATGCCGACGACCAGACCGACCTTCCCATCGAGCAGACCCATCGAAGCCTCCTGAGCGTTGCGGGCCCCGGGGCCGGTCCCCGTCGGCCCGGAGCGAAGGGTCAGTGTACGCGTCGGCGCATAGGATCGCGTCGCCATGCCCATCCGCGACGACCTCAACGCCCTGGCCCTGCCCAAGCTCTTCGATCGGCTCTGCGTCACGGGCGGAGCGGGCGATCGGCTCGACCGCCTGCTCGACCTCGCGTTCGAGGAGGATGTCGACGGCGGCGATGTCACGAGCCTCGCCTGCTTCGCCGAGCCCGACCGGGCCCGGGCGAGCGTCGTGCTGCGCGAGCCGGGCGTCGTCGCGGGGCTCGCCGCCGCCGGACGCGTCCTCGAACGCTTCGCGCCGGACTCGACCCTCGAACTCCACGCCGCCGACGGCGACCGGGCCCGCCCCGGCACCACCCTCGCGACCCTCGAGGGCCCCGCGATCGAAGTGCTCGGAGCCGAGCGCACACTGCTGAACCTGCTCGGGCGGCTCACCGGGATCGCGACGCGGACCGCGGCGTTCGTCGACGCGGTGGGAGAGAGCGGTCGCCGCCCGCGGTTGCTCGACACGCGCAAGATGACCCCGGGTTGGCGCGGGCTCGAGAAGTACGCCGTGCGCTGCGGCGGGGGGCATTGTCATCGGCTCGGGCTCCACGACGCGATGCTCATCAAGGACAACCACCTCGCCGCGATGGCCCGTCGCGACCCCGGTCGGCCGCTCGCCGAACTCGTGCGGAGCGCGATCGAACAGGCGCCCGAGAGGGTCTCGTTCGTCGAGGTCGAGGTCGACACGCTCGATCAGTTCACAGCCCTCCTGCCGATCGAAGCGATCGACATCGTGCTGCTCGACAACATGTCGACCGACCAACTCGCCGAGGCGGTTCGGCAGCGCGACCGCACGCGGCCCGGG
>JBICIG010000039.1:0-36299 GCA_043101605.1 Phycisphaerales bacterium JB037 | reverse complement strand
GGGAGCTCTTCGAACTGGCCCATGCGGCGGAAGCGGTCGTACCGCTGATCGACGAGCACCTCGGGGTCGATCTCGCCCAGCTCAACGATCTGGGCGAGATCGACCCCGAGGTGCTCGTCGATCAGCGGTACGACCGCTTCCGCCGCATGGGCCAGTTCGAAGAGCTCCCGCCCTCCCCGGCCCCCGCCGACGCCCAAGCCCAAACCGCGCCGCCGCGGGATCCCTCGGCCGCCCGCTGAGCCCGGCCTCTCCCCACGCCCCGACGACCACCCGCCCGCCGGCCCCCGATTTGACCGGATTGCCCGGTTTCCCTACTGTTGGCGGCTTCGTAGGGGTCCGGCCGATGGTCTCGGCCGCTCTGAACGGTCCCCGTTCGGTGCACAATCATGGCCAAGAAGGCGTCCAAAGCCGGTGCAGCTTCCAAGGCGCGATCCGCCTCGGGCTCGTCGTCCGGCAAGTCGTCGGCTCGCAAGGTCGCCTCCAAGACCTCAAAGAAGCGAACCACGCGCAAGTCGACGCCCAAGTCGTCCCCGACCAAGAAGACGACCGCCAAGAAGTCGACGACCAAGAAAACCGCGACCAAGAAGACCGCGGCCAAGAAGACGACCTCGAAGAAGTCGACCACCGGCAAGTCGTCGGCATCGAAGAAGCCCTCGGCAAAGAAGTCGACCAAGAAGACCACCGCCACCAAGTCGACCAGCAAGCCGTCGGCATCGAACAAGTCCGCGGGCAAGAAGCCCGCCAAGAACGCCGCCAAGTCGGCGTCGAAGGCCTCGAACGCAAAGCCCGCGTCGAAGAAGCCCGCCGCCGACAAGCCAACCAAGCCCGCCGAGTCCAAGACCTCCAAGAAATCCGCCGACAAGGCCGCCGCCGATTCCAAGACCAACCGCAAGGGCATCACGATCGTCTCCAAGAAGCGTCCCCGCTCGGAGCGCCCCAAGCCCTCGACCGCGATGATGTCGTCGGCCGGTTCCTCGAGCCTCTCCTCGCTCAGCCGGCGCAAGCCGCTGATCCCCTCGGGCCCCAAGGCCGCCGGCCCCGTCGCCCCCGCCGAGGCCGCCGCCGACGCGGGCACGCGCAAGTCGCCCTTTAACGCTCGCCAGCTCGACAAGTACCGACGCATCCTGCTCGAGAAGAAGCGCGAGCTCATCGGCGGCGTGTCCGGGCTCGAATCCGAAGCACTCCGCGGCAACTCCGGCTCGCTCAGCCATGTCTCCCAGCACATGGCCGACCAGGGCTCCGACGCCGCCGACCAGTCGCTCTCGCTCGATCTCGCCGCCGCCGAGCGCAAGCTGATCCGCGAGATCGACGACGCCCTCGACCGCATCGAGAACAAGACCTATGGGCTCTGCCTGCTCACCGCGGAGCCCATCAGCCCCGAGCGTCTCGAGGAACTCCCGTGGGCCCGGTACTCCATCGCCGCCGCGCGCCAGCTCGAGCGCCACGCGCCGCGCGAATGACCGCCCACCCGCTCCCAGGTCAGCCGCCCGCTCCGCGCACCTGGCGCTCCCGCCGCGCGTGGATCGTCTTCCTCGTCTCGATCACCGCCGCCCTCGCGCTCGACCTGATCTCCAAGCAGACTGCGTTCGCGACGATCGCGCCCGATCCCGTCATCGTCGAGCGTGAACGCGTCCTCGACGCCTTCGCCCGCGACCGCGCCCTCGCCCGCGTTGCCGAGGACCTCGCGTCGCTCGAGCACTCCGCCCCGGCCGGCCCGACCGCCGACGCCACCATCGAGCGGCGCATCGACGAACTCCGCCTCGACCTCGCCCGGCTGCAATCCCAACCCGGCTGGAGCGACCTGATCCCCCAGCACCAGCCCGTCGTCGTCATCCCCCAGGTGCTCGAACTCACCCTCGTGCTCAACCCGGGGGCCGTCTTCGGCATCGGCGCCGGCGCGCGCTGGTTCTTCGTCGGCTTCACCCTCGTCGCCGTCGCCTTCGTCACCTGGCTTTTCGCATCCTGGACCCGCCCGCGCGACTGGTTCGCCCACGCCTGCGCCGGCATGCTCATCGGCGGCGGGATCGGCAACCTCTACGACCGCGTCGTCTACGCCTGCGTCCGCGACTTCCTTCACCCGCTCCCCCACGCCACCATGCCGTTCTCGGGCGGCCGACCACTCTGGCCTTATGTCTCCAACATCGCCGACGCGATCCTCATCGTCGCGATCCTCGGCCTGCTCGTCTACAGCTGGCGCAAACCCGAAACCGAAGAACCCCAGACTCCCGAAGCCAACGCAGACGCCTGATTCCAGGCCCGCGCCTCCACCCCGATGCCGCAAACAATGCCCGGTGCCGTGGTCCACACCCGGTGCCGTGGTCTGAGCGAAGCGAAGGCCACGAACCCGCGCCCACCGCGCCCCACCAGAAACACTCCGTGCTCGCGGTGTGGTGAATCTCTGCCCGGTGCCGAGGTCCAACCGCCGCGCCCGCTCACCCCGACATCGCCGCCGACTTGCTCCGGATCCCGTCGATGAGCCCGCGCACTTCCTCGGCCATCCGCGAATTGGGAAACTCATCGATAATCCGCTCGCCCAACTGCGCCGCGTGACGCCACCGCCGATCGTGCACCGCGAGCTTGAACTGCGCCCCGAGATTCTCCCGCGCCTTGCCGATCACGCCGCGCGCCAGCTCCTGAAACCGAGCCCCCTCCTGCTCGGTCAGGTACGCATCCAGCTCCTTGAGAAGCTCCATCGCCTCGTCGATCCGCTCACCCTGCGCCGCTTGCAGAAAGCGCCGCTCGAGGTCGTGCTTGTACGCCAGCCGAGCTTCCTCCACCCGGTGACGCAGCCCATCGACGCGCGGCGAATCCGGGTACAAGCGCGCGATCCGCGCCGCCTCCGCGTCGGCCGCCTCCCACCGTTGCTCGGCGATCACACGGTCCAGACCACGCACCGCCGCCCCCACCCGCCGCTCCAGCGTCTCGTACCGCGCCGAATCGATCCGCGTCCGAAACTCCTCGGCATCCGCCCGATACCCGAAGCTCTCGGCCAACTCACGCACCAGCACCAGCGCCGCGTCCCAGTCCTCGGCCGCGATGTCCTCCTCGATCGCCTGACACAACAGCTCCCGCTCCCGCCGACGATTGAGCACCCGCCGCGCATCGTCCGACAGCGCCTGCTCTTCCTGCAGATGCCGCACCGCGTCGGCAAGCTCCCGCAGCGCGAGCCCGTCGCCCCCCCCGCCCGAGCCGCCCTTGAGCGCCACCGGCGCCGCCGCCCCCACCGCGATCAGCCCCAGCATCCCGAACGCGACGAGCCCGAGGTCCTGCTCCCACACGCCCCACGCGATCAGCCCAATCGCGCCGATCGCCGCCGCCGACAACGACCAACCCGCCAGCGTCCGATCCGACACGCCTTGAGAACCCGATCCGCTCATCACCCTTGAACCCCTTCCCATCCGGCCCGGTGCCGCTCCTTCACGCCTGCACGCCCTTCGCTCAACTGCCCGGCGTCGGCCCGCCGCAGTCCCGCTCCATCGGCACGAAGCACAGGAACCGCAACCCCTTCTCCGGATCACTCTTGAACTGATGCTCCTCGTTCGCCGGCACGAGGATCGCGTCCCCCGCCCGGATCGAACGCTCGGCCCCGTCCAGCAGCACCGTCCCCCCGCCTTCGATCACGAACACCTCGTGCTCGTAATCGTGCGCATGCCGCGGCGTGTGCCCCCCGGGCTCGACGCGAAACTGACGCATCGCAAAGTTCGGCGCCGCGTCCGCCCGCCCCACCATGACCGCCATCGTCGCCCCCGACACACCCTCCATCTTCACGGGCGTCATCTCGACTTCATCGATGTTGCGGATCACCATGCCGCGCCTCCTTCGAACCGCCTCGGTCGGCTTCGCCCCGGGCGATGATACACTGCCCGGCTGCCCCGCCCGGGCGGGCGCAGACCCCTCCAACCCCGGGAGATTGAGCCATGCACGACGCCCAGACCGATCGGCCGGGCCCCGACACCGACCGCTCCCCGCGCATCGCCGCCTTTGCCCTCGGGCCCTTCCAGACCAACTGCTACATCGTCCACGAACCCGACTCCCACGCCGCGTGGATCGTCGACGCCGGCTTCGACCCCGCCGAACTCATCGACTTCGTGCGCTCACAATCCCTCCGACCCGAGGCACTCATTCTCACCCACGCCCACGCCGACCACATCGCCGGCGTCGACACCGTCCTCGAAGCCTGTCCGAACCTGCCCATCCACATCCACCCCGCCGAACGCGAGTGGCTCACCGACCCCCACGCCAACCTCAGCGCCGGCATGGGCGTCCCCGTCGTCTGCCGATCCATCCGCCACACCGAGGTTCGCGACCTGAACGACGCCGACACGCTCACGCTCGCCGGCCAGCCGTGGCGCATCGCGCACACGCCCGGTCACTCACCGGGGAGCATCTCGCTCATCAACGAGCCCGCACGCATCGCGATCGTCGGCGACGCGCTCTTCAACGGCTCCATCGGCCGCACCGACTTCCCCCACAGCGACTTCGACACCCTCGCCAACTCCATCCGCGACAAGCTCTACACCCTCCCCCCCGACACCCGCGTCCTCCCGGGCCACGGCCCCGCGACCACCATCGACCGCGAACGCAAAACCAACCCCTTCGTCCCCGCCGTCGACTGATCCCCTTCTCACGACCCCACCACCCCACGAGCCCACCACCCCACCACCCCACCAGACACCTCATGCCAGACCCCCGCCAAAGCCCGGCGATGCAGCAGTACCACGCGTTCCGCAAGGAGCACCCGGACTGCATCGTCTTCTTCCAGATGGGGGACTTCTTCGAACTCTTCGATTCCCAGGCCGAGGAGATGAGCCGCGCACTCGGGCTCACCCTCGCCCAGCGCACCAAGGGCGTCCCCATGGCCGGCGTCCCCATCGTGCAGGGGCACACCTACATCCGCCGCGCGATCGAACTCGGCTAACGCGTCGCCGTCGTCGAACAGGTTCAGGACGCCAAGGAAGCCAAGGGCGTCGTCGAGCGAGCCGTCACCCGCCTGCTCACGCCCGGCACGCTCCTCGATGACGACCTCGTCGACGAAGCCACCCCCGTTCGCCTCGCCGCCGTCGCGTTCCTTGACTCCGGCGATGCCGGGACCGTCGGCGTCGCGATCGCCGAGCCCAGCACCGGCGCCCTCGAAATCTTCGCCTGCGACGCCGCTGAACTCGAAACCCGCCTCTCGGCCCGACGACCCGCCGAACTCCTCTGCGTCGAAACCCACGGCGACCCGCCGCCGAGACTCACCCGCCTCGCGCGCGCGCTCAATGTCAGCCTCACCCCGCGCCCCGGCTGGCACTTCCGCCGCGACGAAGCCCTCGAAGCCATCCGCGAGCAGTACCGCGTGCGCACGCTCGCCGGCTTCGGGCTCCGCGACGACGACCCCGAGATCCCCGCGATCGGTGTCCTCCTCCGCTACTTCCGCGAGACCCAGCCCGGACGATCCAGCCCCCACGAACCCCTCGCCCACCTCGCCCCGCCGACCCGCGCCGACGACACGGGCCACTGCCGACTCGACACCGTCAGCCTGCGTGCGCTCGAAGTCGAACAGACGATCCGCGGCTCGCGCCTCGAAGGCTCGCTGCTGGGCGTCTTCCTCGCCAAACGCAGCGCCTGCCGAACGCCGATGGGCAAGCGCCTCCTCCGCGAATGGCTCTGCGCGCCGCTTGCCACCAGCGACGCGATCCGCGCGCGACAGGCAAGGATCGCGACCCTTGTCGAGGACCGCCGACTCGCGTCCGACCTCGCCGAACGCCTCGACGAGATCCGCGACATCGCCCGCATCGGCGGACGCCTCGCCCTCGGCCGCGCCACCCCCCGCGACCTTGTCGCGCTCGGTCGCTCCCTCACCGCCGCAGCGGTCCTGCCCGATGACCTGACCGGCGCCGACGCCTTCGCCGACCGCCGCGCTCAACTCGCCGACCTCGCCGAGATCCTCGCCCCGATCGGCGCACGCATCACCCGCGAGTGCGTCGAAGAAGCCCCCGCGCACCTCCGCGAGGGCGGGCTCTTCCGCGACGGCATCGACGCCGACCTCGACGAAGCGCGCAGCCTGCAACGCGACGCGGGCGAGTGGCTCGCCCGCTACCAGGCCGACCTGATCGCCGAGTTCGACCTCCCGAGCCTCAAGGTCGGGTTCAACAAGGTCTTCGGCTACTACATCGAACTCCCCGCCGCCCAGGCCCGCCGCGCCCCCGACCGCCTGACCCGCAAACAGACCCTCAAGAACGCCGAGCGGTACATCACACCCGAGCTCAAGGAGTTCGAGGACAAGGTGCTCGGCGCGGGTGCCCGAGCCATCGACCGCGAACAGAGGCTCTTCGACGCGCTCTGCGCCGCCGTCCTCCCGTTCGCCGACTCCATCCGCACCCTCGCCGAAGCCGTCGCCGCCCTCGACGCCGAATCGGCGCTCGCCGATGTCGCGCACGCGCGCGGCTGGGTCCGCCCGGACATCGACGACGACGCCGGGCTCGTCATCATCGCCGGTCGTCACCCCGTGCTCGACGAGACCCTCGGCGATTCGTTCGTCCCCAACGACACCATCCTCGCCGACCGCCCGACCCACGCCGAGGAATCGCTCAGTCAGACAGGCACCGCGCTCGAGGCCGACTCCAGCTCAGATCCCGACTCCGACCCCCACGCCGCCCCCCACACCACCCCGGGCCTCGCCCTCATCACCGGCCCCAACATGGCCGGCAAGAGCACCTACATCCGCCAGACCGCGCTGCTCGTGCTGCTCGCCCAGGCAGGCAGCTTCGTTCCCGCCCGCGCCATGCGGCTCTCCCCCTGCGACCGCCTCTTCACCCGCGTCGGTGCCGACGATGCGCTCCACGAGGGACAATCGACCTTCATGGTCGAGATGACCGAGACCGCGAACATCCTCAACCACGCGAGCGCGCGCAGCCTCGTCATTCTCGATGAGATCGGGCGCGGCACCAGCACCCTCGACGGGCTCAGCCTCGCGTGGGCGATCGCCGAACGCCTCGCCGAGATCGGCTGCCGATCCCTCTTCGCGACCCACTACCACGAACTCACCGACCTCGCGACGCGTCTGCCCCAACGCGTGCGCACGCTCCGCGTTCTCGTCCGCGAGTGGGACGACGAGATCGTCTTCCTCCACGCGATCGCCCCGGGCAGAGCCGACCAGTCCTACGGCATCCAGGTCGCGCGCCTCGCGGGCATCCCCTCCCCCGTGATCGCGCGCGCGAAGCAGGTCCTCGACTCACTCCGCGTTCACCAGGAAGAAGGCCTCGACGCCGCGGGCGCCACCCCACGCCCCGCGCGCACGAACCACACCCATCGCCCCGCGCCCGCGAGCCAGCTCGCCCTGTTCGCCGAGCCCGAACCCCACCCGGTCGTCGAGGAACTCCGCGAGCTCAAGCTCGAGACGCTCAGCCCGCTCGAAGCGTTCGATCTGCTGCGCCGGCTCAAAGACAACGCGGCCGGGGACGACCCCGACCGCGCGAAGAAGAACGAATCAACAAAGTAACTCAGCGTCTCACAGCTCGCCGGGCTCGGTCATCTCGGCGAGCTTCTCGGCGCTGTACGCCTCGCCGCTGGGGACATAGACCAGGTCGTAGCGCGGCTGCCACGTCTCGCCCTGATCGGTCGAGACGGTCCCGGTCTGACGCACCCAGTTCTCCCCGATCGGACGCACGTACATGCGTGTCCACTGCGTGCCGCCGGTGACCATGGGCGTCTTGGCCTCAAAGAGAATCCCGTCGTCCTTCGCGGTGCCGGTGAACTCGACCGGGTTGCCACCCTGGTCCACCCACACCTGCCTCCACACGCCCTTGTTGGTGTCGAACCAGTTCCAGCTCTCGCCCGTGAACCCGCCGCCCGAAGCCCATGACTCATGGATCGCCCGGCTGCCCGAGCGCCACGCGAGCGTGTTGGTCCCCGCCTTTTTTCCCGACATCGCGCCGTAGCAATCCCACGAACCGACCCAGAAGCCCAGCGCGTCCTCCGGTGGGTTGGCCGCGTACCCGCGCACCGTGCCCAGAAATTCGTCCCAGCGCTCGTCGCCGCGGAGCGACTCAAGGTCAGAGTCCTGCTCGATGAGCTGGACGTCGCGCATGCCGAACTTCGCCGCGCTGTGCAGCGTCTTGAACGCCTTGTCGGCCTTGTCGGTCAGCGCATAGGCGCACGCGAGGTTGTAGAGCGCTGTCGGCCGCGCCTGCGGGAACTCGGCCGCCTTTTTGTGGATCGGGATCGCTTGCTCGTACTCGCCCGTCACGTGCAGCGCGTACCCGAGCTGGAACCACGCCTGCCCGTTGCCCGGCTGCTCCTTGACGACCTGCCGCAGCGGCTCGATCGCGCCTTCGTAGTCCTGCGCCTGCCACGCCCGCTGGGCGTCCTGCGCCGCGGTGCTCGGCTGTGCGAGCGTCGGAGCCGAGGCGGCTTCCGTGCCCGTGAGCACACCCGCCGAGGCCGGCGACCCGACCGCGGCCGCCAGCGCACACGCCGACGACCACACCATCCGATGAACGATCCGTTTCATACGTGATTTCCTCTTTCGCCCCGCTCCTGGTACCCGAACACGGCAGCCCCCACGCGTGACCCCACGGCCGCACGAAACCCGGCCCGGCCGACCGGAGCCGACCAACCGCGTTCTACCGGTGAGCGGGGCCGGAGTTCCCCGGGTTCAAGAGTTGATTCTCCGGGCCCTTCGGGCGCCGAACCCTGCGGGGCAACCGCCACGCCGCCTCGCACTCGGGGCAGACGACGCAGCCGTCGGCCTCGGGCAAGCGTTCCGTCAGTGACTCGCTGTCGCATGGGCACACGCCATGACGCAGGTACGCGACGGCCCCAACAGCTCGGTCGACGCGCGACTCAAACCGAGATGCTCGAATCAGCAACCAGACGCCGGGAAGCCCCATCAGAGTGAACAGGCCAGGCGCATCAAAATCCGACCAGCGCATGATCAGGACGGTCCAGAGGAGAGTGATTCCGAGCGCTCCCAGCCAGCGCGTTCTTGTCCGTTCGGCTCGAAACGAACCCGATTGGGCGCAAAGTCGACGATCAACGGCGCGTGCCCGCTTGATCACGTCCTTGCGGAGACCCATTCGACCCAGTTGCCGAAGCGCCCGCCACGATCGAATCACACGCAGACATTCCCGATCGTCGTAGATCCGATCATATCGGCACGGAGCCCGCCGGGCCTTGCCCCGCCCTACGCTCCGCCGAGGTTTGGAAGGAGATCCGCTCATGCCGCTCAACCATTATGTCACGCTCGGCCGATCCGGGCTCCGCGTCAGCCCGCTCTGTCTCGGAACCATGACCTTCGGAAAGGAATGGGGTTGGGGTTCCACCGTCGAGGATTCCGTCGCGATCATCGACGCCTACCTCGACCGCGGCGGCAACTTCCTCGACACCGCCAACATCTACACCAAGGGGCACTCCGAGAAGATCATCGGCGACCACCTCGGACGCCACCCCGCCAAGCGCGACCGCGTCGTCATCGCCACCAAGTTCATGGGCAACATGTTCCCGGGCGATCCCAACGGCGGCGGGGCCAACCGCAAGTCCCTCATGAACGCGTGCGAGGAATCCCTCCGCCGTCTCCAGACCGACCACATCGACCTCTACTGGGCGCACTTCTGGGACAAGTCCACGCCGTGGGACGAGATGATGCGCGCGCTCGACGACCTCGTCCGCTCCGGCAAGGTCCGCTACATCGGGTTCAGCGATCACCCGGCGTGGGTCTGCGCCGCCGCCCAATACGAAGCCATCTTCCGCGACTGGTCCCCCGCGATCGCCCTCCAGATCGAGTACTCGCTCCTGGAGCGCACCGTCGAGGGCGAACTCCTCCCGATGGCGAGGCACCTGGGCATGGGCGTCACGCCCTGGTCCCCCCTCAAGGGCGGCATCCTCACCGGCAAGTACACCCGCGACAAGATGCCCGACGAAGGCGACGGGCGCTACAAGGAAGACTCCAAGCACCTGACCGAGAAGACCTTCAAGATCGTCGACGCCCTCGCCGCGATCGCCGAGGAAACCAGCGCCACCCCCGCCCAGGTCGCGCTCAAGTGGGTGCAGGACCGACCCGGCGTCACCTCGACCATCATCGGCGCGCGCACCATGAGCCAACTGCAGGCCAACCTCGGCGCCCTCGACATCAACCTCACCGACGCCCACCGCGCCACGCTCGACGAACTCAGCCAGCCCGCGCTCAACTTCCCCCACGACTTCCTCATCGGCGTGCGAACGGGCATCCAGAACGGCACCACGGTCAACGGCGAATCGACCGACCGCTGGCCGCTCGGTCCGCAAACCGACGACGAACGCTGGTAACCCCCGCGGCGACGCCCCACGCGCCAGCCGCCACGCCGGCTTCGCGATCGACGCGTCCCGAAACGACCCCGCCCGATCACCGGCAACCTCGGCAGTCTGTAGCGATCGCGCCGCCTCTGCGCACGCGGCCCGGCGGTCTTTCTCGCTCGCTGCTCGTCAAACCCCACGGGGCGCGGCATGGTCCACACGGCGGCGCGGCGTTCGCGCCCCGATCACCCTCGGACCTGACCCCCGCGTCGTTCGCGGCGTTCGAGTGACCCGTTGGATCCCAAACAGGAGAACAGAGATGAAGCGCGCTTTTGCCGCCGTCGCCGTCGCCTCGTGCGCCGGCCTGGCCGTCGCCGGCCCGATCGATTTCCACAACACGCCGATCTTCAGCCACGGCAACGGCGTGACGATCACCGAGCTGTCGGCCGACACCCCCGCCAACTCCACCTCCGCCGAGGACATCGGCATCGTCTACGACTCGCTCGCCTTCGAGGGCAATGTCCAGACCCCCATGAGCACCACCAGCATCTCCGATGACTATGTCTCCACCATCTCCAGCCCCAGCACCCTCTCGGTCTTCCGCTTCGTCGGCGGCGTCGAGAGCGTCAACGAGGTCGTCTTCTTCCAGTTCCGCGACACCGGCGGCGTCCCCGTCTCCAGCTTCGGTGTCCGCCTGCCCAGCGCCAGCTTCACCAGCATCTGGACGATCACCCTCACCGATCCCAACGCGACCGCCGTCCCCGCCGCCGGCTTCGTCGACATGATCGCCGACGACGGCACCAACAACCCCGACGGGCTCCCCACGCTCTTCGCGTGGCGCTTCAAGGATGTCGCCCCCGCCGTCGGCTCGACCACCGGCGATGTCCACCGCATGACCATGGAAGTCGTGCCCGCACCCGCGAGCATGGCGCTCCTGGGCCTCGGCGGCCTCGCCGCCGCCCGCCGCCGCCGCTGAGTTCCTCGCGGCAGCATCCGTGATTCCCCCCCGCGGCCATCCGCCGCCACCCGCCCGCGTCCGACGAGAGTCAGACGCGGGCGATTCCAAACGCCGATCGCCCCGTTATCGGGCGCAGGAATTGTGAAACTCGACACGCCCGAGCACGATCGCCCGTGGAATCCCTGCCAACTTCGATTCCTCTCGAAGCCGCGCCCGTAGAAACAAGTGCCGCGGGCCTCGCCCCGCCGCACCTGCCCGGGAAACCGGGCATGAGAGAGATCGATCCCGAGCCGTTTGGGATCGCGAGAGAGACAGGTCACAGACAGGAAGTTTTTGCCATGAAGCCGATCCAAGCACTCGTGCTCGCCGCCATCGCCGCGCCCGCCGCCGCCCAGATCACGCTGGTCCCGGGCGCGACCGACACGGGCCTGACCGCCTTCAACGCCGTCGGCTCCGAGCAGCGCGGCAACTACAAGAGCTATCTCGAGGACGCCGACGGGCTCAGCACCCGCCTCCAGGGGAACACCATCTCCACACAGTGGTGGGTCAACACCGAACGCTCCTGGGAGGTCGTCTGGGATGACTCGACCGAGACCGTCACCTTCAACATCTACTCCGACAACGCCTACACCAACCTCGCCGACTCCATCTCCCGCTCGCTCAGCCTCGGCGGCAACAGCCTCGTCAACCTCAACATCGGCGCCCGCATCGTCGATGCCGAGCACTCGGTCACCTTCAGCGGCGTCGAGTTCGACGGCGGGTCGGGCTTCGCCGCCGTCCCCTCCGCCAACGCCACCTACACCGGCAACGGCTTCTACACCAACTTCCACACCCTCGCCGGGCCCCGCGGCGACTTCACCCTCCGCGGCGTCTCCCTCCTGGCCGACTCGGTCGACAGCATCACCTCCACCAGCGACCGCTTCCGCTTCTTCGTCGTCGCTCAGACGCCCGCCCCGGGCAGCCTCGCGCTCCTCGGGCTCGGCGGGCTCGCCGCGACCCGTCGTCGCCGCTGAGCCGCACCGGCCGGGTCGCCTCGGCGCGACCCTCCCCATGCACCGCTTCGCCCCCGTTCGGACTTCCCGGACGGGGGCATTTCTTGCGCCTCGCCCGGGGAACCCCCCAAGTTCACAAAACAGTACCTAGCACATTAAGAACATCGCCAAAGGCAAGCCGGTTCGACGAACTTTCGAACTTTTCACATTGACGCAGGCCCTCGGCTTTGTCAAGATACCGAGCATCGACCCATCAACCCCGATTCCGGGGATCCAAGGTCGGCCGGGTCAGAGGAGAGAGCCGCCGAGCGTTTGAGAGGCGCCCCGCGGCAACGAGCGATCGAGAGAGAGACGAGAGATCGCACCGCAATCCGTTGCGTTCCGCGGGCTCGCCCGAAAGGGCGCGTGCCGTGTTTCTTGCGGGGGGAGGCGTGCTTCCTTCGCTCGTGGTTCCCGGGAAACCGGGCGAGAGAACAGGCGTCCGGCGTGTGCCGGGGCCAAAGAGAGATTCAGGAGAGACAAGATGAAGAAGACCCTGTGCATCATGGTCATCGCCGGCTTCGCCGGGACCGCCGCCGCTGAGGAGTTCCAGCTCTACAAGATCGACCGCTCGGAGCTCTTCAACGCCGACGGCACCCCCTACATCTTCCCCGAGACGCCCGCCAACGGCAGCACCTACGACGCCCACTCCCTCCTCGGGCAGCAGGGCACGAGCAGCGCGTTCTTCCAGTACTCCAACACCCCCACCACCAATGTCGTCACCTTCGACGGCATCTCTGAGGCGGGCACCACCCACACGACCAACGGCGCGACCACCGCGATCGCCGAGTTGGCCCCCAACGGCTCGTTTGACTTCTCGATCGCTCAGTTCACGACCAACGGCCTCGACATGTGGCCGAGCGGCTTCAGCGGCGGCGGTATCCCGCTGACCCGCGCCACCATGTTCATCGGCATCAACGACCCGCTCGACCTCGGCGTGAACAACATCGTCGACTTCGCGCAGCTCACCTTCTTCGATGCCGCTGGCGGGGTCGCCGCCGGTCCGTTCAACATCACCTCGTTCCTCGACATCGGCGACGGCACCTGGGACGGCTTCACCGGCATCGGCCTCGGCAGCGGCGCCGGCCTCGGCTGGAGCGGCTGGCAGGTCGACCTCCAGGTCAGCCCCGCCCCCAGCAGCCTCGCGCTCCTCGGCCTCGGCGGCTTGGCCGCGGCCCGTCGTCGCCGCTGATTTGGCGATCGACCCTGATCTGATTCGCTTCGGCGTGATCCTGACCCGATCCACGCCGACCTGCCGGGACTGGTGAGCGTTTCACACCCCGGCAATGCGAACGAACGAAGTCTCTCGGCACCCGCCCCCCACGCACGGGGCGGGTGCTGCCTTTCTGCCGGGGCGCGCGCACGACCCCCGCAACCATGTTCCACGTGGAACACATCCCGTCTTCGCGCGCACGCGGTGTGTCACTTGAGCGCCGGCATCCCGCGCCCGCCCCGCTGCTCGTTGACCAGTCCCCACGCCGGCGGGTGGTCCTTGAGGAACTTGACGAGTTGGCTGGGCGTGCACCCCAGCCGGATCGCCGCCTTCTTGTGATCGAGTCGGCAGGCGTCGAGAACATCGAGCGCCAGCGCCAGCATCGCCGGGAAGTCGGCATGGCGCGGGTTGCACGCGATGCGCCCGCCCCGGCATCGGCGGAGCCAGAGTTCGGTCCGCGCTTCGCCCGGCGGGACGCCCAGCCGGTGCCGCGTCGCCAGTTCCAGCCGCAGCCGGCGCACCGCGACCTTGCGGTTGACCTCGGCGCTGCGGCGTTCGCCTGCCTGCCCGACCAGCCCCGTGGGCGTGTGGGTGATGGTGATGTGGGTCTCGGTCTTGTTGCGGTGCTGCCCGCCGGGCCCGCCCGAGCGTCCGCGGGTGATGGTGCAATCCCTGAGCAGCGCCGGCTCGGGGAGCGCCGCGGGATGGGTCGCGCGCGGCGCGGGGGGGCGGTCCGGGGCGAGCGGGTCGAAGCTCGGGCGAGGATCGGTCACGGCGAATCGATGATGACCGCGGCGGGGCGTTCGGCGTCCCCCCACAGGCGGCGGACGAGCGCGAAGCCCTCGGGATCGAAGCCCCGCAGATCCTCACGCGTGAAGGGGAAGAAGTCGTTGCGCCCGAAGTACGCCTCGGTCAGTTCGGCGAAGTACTCGCGCTCGTTGCTCAACGCGTAGGCCCGGCGGGGCTCGCCCGGATGGAGCACATGCCCGACCTGCTCGTACATCTCCGACGCGACCGCGGCCTGGTAGGCCCGCTTGATGTCCTCCCGCTCGAAGCCGAGGATCGCGTGGTAGGCGTGGGCGAGTTCGTGCAGCAGCATCGAGGGCTGCTCGGCCCGCCAGAGCAGGTACTTGTCCATCCAGCAGATCTCAACAACGCCCTCGCGGGCCGCGTCGAACCCGTGCGTCGTGAGCCACCCGGCGCTGGCGTGGTAGACCGCCGCGGCGGCGGACCAATCGGGACGATCGGGCGTCTCGCTCGTCACGACGATCGGCACCGTGCGCACGACGCGCAGCGCATCGGCGGGGAGGACCTGGGCGATGCGCTCGAGGTCGGAGAGCATGGCGGCGCGCGTGCGACGCCAGCGCATCGAGCCGGCATCGAATTCGGCGGGCTCGACGAGCACGCGGAAGCCCGCCAGCTCGATCGCCCGGTATTCCTTGAGCGGGACGGCGACGGGCATGGTCCCTGGGTCGGCGGGCGCAACCGGCTCGTTTGCTGCGGGGGCCGAGGGCTGGGCCCACGCGGCGGATGCCAACGCCCCCGCGCCGAGAACCATCACCAGGCAACTCGCTGAGCATCCGAGGTCGCGTCCGATCATGCGGTGCAGTCTACCGGCGGGCATGGGGGCTCCGGGGGTCAGCAGGCGGTGGTGGGCACCGCGGCGAGGGTGAGGTCGTCGGCGACGCCCGCGGCGAGTTGGTGGTGGGCGAGCCCGGCGATCATGGCGGCGTTGTCCACGCACCACTCCATCGGGGGCAGGCGGAGGTCGATGTGCCAGCGGTCGGCGAGCGAGGCGAGTTCGCGGCGGAGGAGCGAGTTGGCGCTGACCCCCCCGCCGACGAGCAACGAGCGGGGCTCGCGCCCGTCGCGAAGAAGTTTCTTGCGGGCGCGGTCGAGTTTGAGCAGAATCGCGTCGATCGCGGCGCGCCGGAAGCCCAGGGCCAGGTCTTGCTTTGCTTGAACAGTGAGCGAAGCGTGGTCGCGTTCGAACGAACCCCCGGGCCCGGGGCGACCCCGCACGGCATACAGCATGGCGGTCTTGAGACCCGAGAACGAGAAGTCGAGCGAGCCGGGCTTGAGTCTCGAGATCGGGAATGTGTGCGCGCGCTCGTCGCGGCCCAGGTGGTGGGCGGCCTCGGCGAGCCGATCGAGTTCCGGGCCGCCGGGGTAGTCGAGCCCGAGCATGGTGGCGGCCTTGTCGAACGCCTCTCCTACGGCGTCGTCGATGGTCGCACCGAGGCGCTGCAGACGCGTGGGGGATTCGAGCAGGTAAGTCGCGGTGTGCCCGCCGCTGACGACCAGCCCGAGCGCCGGGAAGGCCGCGGGTTGGGTTTCGAGGCATCCCGCGTAGAGGTGCGCGTGGACATGGTCGATCCCGACGATCGGCAGCCCGCCGGCCCACGCGAGCGACTTGGCCGCGGTCAGCCCGATCAGCAGCGAGCCGATGAGCCCCGGGCGGTGCCCGACGGCGATGGCGTCGAGATAGCTCCAGGTCAGCCCGGCTTCGTGCATCGCGGCGCGAAGGGTGGGGATGATGCGTTCGACATGCGCACGGCTGGCGATCTCGGGGACGACCCCGCCGTAGGGCTCGTGCAGGTCGGCCTGCGAGGAGACGATGCTGGAGCGCACGCGGACGCCGTCTTCGACGACGGCGGCGGCGGTTTCGTCGCAGGATGACTCGAGCCCGAGGATGCGCATGGCTAGTTGCCGCCGGCGGGCGTCGGGCTCGCCTCGGGCTCGTCGGCCGGCGCTGTTTCGGCGTCGTCGCCGGTCGCCTCGTCGAGCGGTTCGAGGTCGGCGTCGATGAGCCAGCGTTCGAGGCGGTTGCCGGTGATGCGCATGGTGCGCACGGGCTGGCCCTGGGCGTCGCGGACGATCAGCGTGCCGCCCTCGAGGTCGAGATCGTCGGGCCAGAGGTCGTAGGGGTCCTCCTCGGCCTCGTCGGCGGCGGCGAGACGGAGGGACTCGGTGCGCCGGTCGATCCGCTGGAGTTCGCGGAGCAGGCGCTCGCGCGTCAGGCTGAGCGAGGCGAGTTCCTCCGCGGCGAGGGCTTCGCCCGACTTGCCCTCGCGCCCGGTGGGCACCCAGGCGCCGGTGTCGATGCGCTGCTGGAGGGCTCGGACGGCGGCGGCGAGCTGCTTGTCCTTGAGAGCTTCGAGGATCCACTCGGGGTCGGACCAGTTCTCGTCGTCGGCGTCGCCGCTGGCGTCGATGATGTCCTGCTGCTGTCGGGCGATGAACATGTCGCGCTCCTCCTCGAAGGTGAGCGGGACATAGAAGCCGTCGGTCGGGTCGACACCCCAGACGGCCGAGTCGGGTCGGCGGTGGAGCAGCCGCCCCGAGGGCAGGTAGTAGTACTGCTCGGTCATCTTCAGTTCGGCGCCGTCGGGGGAGGACGAGAGCGGGATGACGCCCTGGACGCTGCCCTTGCCGAAGCTGCGGGTGCCCAGGGCGATGGCACGGTCGTTCTCGACGAGGGCGCCGGCGACGACCTCGCTCGCCGAGGCGCTCGAGCCGTTGATCATGACGACGATGGGGAAATCGGGAAGGGTGCCGGGGGAGGAGGCGCGGGCGACGAACTCCTCGTGAGCGCGGCCGTTGGTCGAGACGATGATGCCGGACTCGAGGAAGAGGTCGGCGATCTGGATGGCTTCGTCGAGGACGCCGCCCGGGTTGTAGCGGAAGTCGAGGATGAGCCCGCCGAGCGGCCCGTGCTCGTTGCGCGCCAGCGCGAGGGAGCGGGCGAGTTCGTCGGCGACGGCGGGGGTGAACTGGATGACACGCACGAACGCGATCTTGCGCTGGGGATCGATGACGAACTGCCACTGCTCGGGGTCGTCGGGATCGCGGTGGAAGCCCTTGACCGAGCGGGTCTTGATGTGGTCGCGGATGATGGTGAGGTCGAAGCGGCGGGCGTCGCGCTCGATGGTGATGGTGACGGGGGTGCCGGGGTCGCCCATGAGGACCTCGGCGCACTCGTCGACGGTCTTGTTGAAGGTGCTCATGCCCTCGATGGCGACGATGCGGTCGCCGGCCATGATGCCCGAGCGGTAGGCGGGGGAGTCCTCGAGGGGGGAGACGATTTCGAGCCAGCCGTCCTCGATGGTGATCTGGGCACCGATGCCGACATACTCGCCGGTGAGGTCTTTCTGGAAGTCCTCGCGGGCGCGGCCGGGGACATAGACGGTGTACGGATCGTCGAGGGTTTCGAGCATGCCCTCGATGGCGCCCTCCTGGAGGGCCTCGGCGTCGAACTGCTCGACATAGCGGGTGTCGAGGAGATGTTTGATGTCGATGATGGGATCGAAGAACTCCAGGTCGCGGCGGGTTGACGACAGGGCCATCGTCGCGCCGAGGACCGCGACCAGCAGCGTGCCGACGATCGCGCCGTCGAGGATCATCCGGGATCGTTTCACGCGGGTCACTCCTTCGGGTGTGCGTTCGGGCGGGTTGCCCGTCCCGGGGATGGTACGGCCCGGGGGGGTGATCGGTTTGGGCGGCGTGGGGAGTCGGGCGGCCGTACAGTTGTCTGTTCGCCCGCTCCGCGTCGGGTGATGCGGGCGGGCCCGTGCTGACGCGGGCGGGTCCACCCCAGAGATCCGAGCTTCATGCCACCATCCAAGGACCGTCAGACGATCAAGGTGCAGGCCGAGCGGGCGGTGCTCGCGGCGGTGCGGCTGCCCAACGACGAGTTCGACGCGGGGGATCCGTTCGGCGAACTGCGATCGCTGTGCGAGCAGGCGGGGGCGCTGCCGGTCGGGGAGATCGAGCAGTTCCGCGATCGCCCGGAGGCGGGCACCTATATGGGGCGTGGGAAGCTCGATGAGCTGCGCGGGCTGTGCGACCGGCTCGAGGCCGAGGTGATCGTGTTCGATCACGAGCTGAGCCCTAAGCAGATCGGGAAGATCGAGGAGAAGACCGAGCGGAAGGTGATCGACCGGTCGGAGCTGATCCTGGACATCTTCGCGTCGCGTGCGACGACGCACGAAGCCAAGCTGCAGGTGGAGCTGGCGCAGCTCGAGTACACCTACCCGCGGCTGCGGGCGATGTGGTCGCACCTGGAGCGCGTGGTGGGCGGCTCGCCGCAGGGCGTGGGGACGCGCGGGCCGGGCGAGCAGCAGCTCGAGATCGACCGTCGGCTGGTGCAGCGGCGGAAGAACATGCTCCAACGCGAGTTGCGGCAGATCCAGGAGCGGCGCGAGCGCGAGGTCGCCGATCGCACGGACCGGCACTTCACCGTCGGGCTGGTGGGGTACACCAACGCGGGCAAGAGCACGCTGTTCAACACGCTGACGGCTGGCGGGGCGTACGCCGACGACCGGCTGTTCGCGACGCTGATGACGCGGACGCGCGGGTGGAACCTGGGCAACGGGGCCGAAGCGATGCTGTCGGACACGGTCGGTTTCGTGCGCGACCTGCCGCACCACCTTGTGGCGTCGTTCCGGGCGACGCTGGAGCAGACGATCCACGCGGACCTGCTGCTGATCGTGCTGGACATCTCGACGCCCGGGGCGGAGCTGCGGTATCGCACGGTGCAGCGGACGCTGGACGATCTGCTGGGCCCGCCGCCGGAGCCGGGGCACGAGCCGCGGGTGGATCCGGCGTTCCGGAAGGTGGACGCAACGCGACCCCCGCCGGAGCGGCTGGTGCTGCTCAACAAGGTGGACCGGCTGGAGGACGCGCGCGAGATTCTGGTCTGGCAGCAGCGAGTGCCGGGCTCGATCGCGATCAGCGCACTGGCGCCCGAGAAGGGCGGCGACGGGCGCGGGCTCGATGAGCTGACCGCGGCGGTGCGCGAGCGTGTGCTCGGGCGCGACGGGGTGTACCGCATCGAGCTGCCGATGTCGGCGAGCCGGGCGATCAGCACGCTCGAGCGGCTGGGCGAGGTGATCGAGCGGGAGTATGGAGCCGACCGGGTGGTGCTGCGGGTGCGCGTGGGGGCGAAGGTGCTCGATGATCTTCGCGCGGGGGGCGTGCGGCTGGACTCGGAGTTGGTGGGGTAACGGCGCGGGCGGTGCGCGGCGCACGGCTTGCCTTTCGGGTCAAGCCTTGGCACATCGCTGCGGGTCACATGTTCGGACGATCGCGTGCGCGGCCGTCGCGGGTCACATGCTCGGGCCGAGGGTGATGGCGTTGAGGAGCAGACGCATCGGGCCGTGCATGAAGCCTCGCATGGTGACATCGTCGGCGATGGAGATGACCTTGCCGCGGCCCATGCGATGGACGGTCATGAAGGGGGAGCCGGCGAGGCGCTGCTCGTTGCGGTCGGAGATGACGCCGCCGATCGCGGGGTTCTCGGGCGCGTATCGGGCGACGGCGTAGCCGCTCTCGCCCAGCCCGAGGCGGCGCGTTCCCGACTTGACCACGCCCGTCCATTCCGGGCAGCCCGAGGCGAGGGGGTGGGTGGTGTCGATCTCGACGCGGAGCAGCGCGCCCGGGACGCGGTCCTCGACGCCTCGCTCCTCGCGTTCGGCGTAGGTGAGTTCGTTGGCGTCGGGGCGCTCGGGCAGGTCGTCGGGGTCCTCGGGCGATTTGAGTTCGAGCAGGGCCGAGTCGGCCCAGGACGCGGCCGAGCCCGACGCGACGACCGTGCCTCCGGCGCGGATCCACTCCTTGAGTCGGTCGAGCGACGACCCGCTGAAGCGGGCGCCTTCGGGCAGCACGATGACATTGAAGTCGTCGAGGCTGGCGCGGGTGATCGCGTCGGCGTTGATGAGCGTGTGCGGGATGGGTGAGGCGATGTCGAGCAGGTGCCAGTGCTGCCCGAAGCTGTAGGAACTCGTCGGCTCGCCTCGCACCAGGGCGACGCGCGGCAGGTCCATGATCGCGTTGGCGTTGGTGCCCAGGACGGGCCCGGCTTCGGTCATGCCGGTGGGCGCGAAGTGGACGGTCATGCCCAGGGCCTGCACCTCGTCGACGAACGCGTCGAGCTTGTCCTCGTCGTTGCGGATGACATGGACGATGAGCGACCCGGACGCGAAGTCCTCGCCGGCGTTGGTGATCGGCTCGCCGGCCATGCGGGCGAAGAGTTCGAGGCGGCTGGCGATGCCGACGGCGGCCGGGAACGGGTGCTGCCCCGCGTCGACCATGACCGCGACGGGGTCGTCGCCGGTGATCGAGCCGGCGGGGACGGCGATGTCGGCTTGCTCGAGTTCGGCGTCGACCGGAGCGGCGGCGTACCACGCATGGAGCCCGAAGCAGACCGGGACCGACCACGCGGTGATGTCGTAGGTGTCGCGATCGGTGACCTCGGTGACGGGCTCCATCAGGGCGCGGGCGAAACGGCCCATGCGCTGATCGGTGCGGATGACGAGTGTGCCGGCCGGGAGCGTCTCGATGTCCGCCTCGCCGCCGTCGCGGTAGGAGCGGAGCCCGGCGACGGGGGTGTCGCCCACGAGGGCCTCGATCTCGATGCCGTGCAATGCGCAGAGGTCGGCGAGCTTGGCGAGCAGGTGCGGGTCGTTGTCCTTCGAGAAGTAGAAGGACATGGGGTCTTCGCGGCCTCGCTCGACCGAGCCGGTGAAGTACCGGCGGAATCGCTCGAGTTGGGCGGCACGGTTGGTGGCGCTGGTCTCGATGTAGCTCATGTTGGTGAGGTAGTGGTTGCGGGCGCGCTCGCGGAGGGTCAGGACATAGTCGCCCCCCACTTCGACCGCCAGCCCCGCGAAGCCGTGCCCGGCCTGCTCGGTGAGCATGCCGACGGCGCCGTGGTAGACGGGCGTGACCTTGCCGTAGCCCGGGTAGAGGTAGTCGAACCGCTCCTTGGTGGCGTAGACGAGCCCGTAGCGGTCGAAGACCTCGGCGTTGTGGTCGCCGTACTTCGCGACCCAGTCCTTGGTCTCCTGGGGGATGTTGGTGTTGTATGGGTCGTCGCCGAGCCCGAAGAAATAGGGGCTTCGGTAGCCCTGCTCGTGGTTGTCGATGTGCAGGTGCGGCAGGACACGGCGGTAGGCCTCGACACGGGAGCGGGACTCGGGGTGGACGCCCCAGACCCAGTCGCGGTTGAGGTCGAAGAGGTAGTGGTTGGTGCGCCCGCCGGGCCAGGGCTCGTCGTGCTCGGCCGCGTCGCGGCGTGCATCGGGCGTGACGCCCCGCGTGTTCTGGAACCACGCGAGGTAACGCTCGTGCCCGTCGGGGTTGAGCAACGGATCGATGACGACGACCGTGTTTTCGAGCCATTGCGCGAGCGGCTCGCCCTGGCCGGCGGCGAGGGTGTACGCGACCATCATCGCCGCCTCGGCGGGGGAGGTCTCGTTGCCGTGCACGCCGAAGCTCAGCCAGACAATCACCGGGTTGCGATCGATGATGCGGCGGGCCTGGGCGCTGGAAGTGGCCGGGTCGGCCAGGCGGAGGTTGTCGGCGAGGATCTCATCGAGGCGATCGAGGTTGCTCGGCGACGAGATGGTCACCAGGTGCAGCGGGCGACGCTGGTGCGTGAACCCGTAGCGTTCGATCTGCACGCGGTCGGACGCGGCGGCGAGGGCTTCGAGGTAGCGGGTCTGGTCGTGGTGTCGGGTGAAGCGCTCGCCGATGGCGTGGCCGAGGAAGTCCTCGGGGTGGGGGATGGAATCCATGAAGTCGAGGTCGCCCTCGAAGTAGTCGAAGGGGATGGTGCCGATGGCGTGGGCGACCGGGTCGGCCGGGGAATCGGCCGCGAGGGAGGCCGGGGCGGCGGCGAGCATCAGGCCCGCGAGCAGGGCGGGGATTCGGACCGGGAGTCGGGCGGCGGCCAGGGAGGCGGCAAGGGACGGCTTCATGGGATCCATCTCCCTTTGAGTACGGGATTTACACAGGCCGCGCCGGACGCGGTCGTTCGCACGCGGTTGGGGTGCATTGTGGTGGGAACGGGGGCGGGCGTCCAGCGGTGCGGCCCGATCCCGGTGAACCCCCGGATCACGCGTGGTTTGCGCGGGCTTGATCGCCCGGAGCGGGCTCCCCGGCGATGCCCGGCCGGGCCGTCTGGTTCCAAACTTTTGTGTTTCATCGGTTTGCGAGGCGCCCGGCGCCGGTCCGGGCGGGCGAATCCCGGTTCATCCACATCCCGGCCCAACCCTTGACTCGGGATGCTCATTGATTCCTAATACAGCGGTTGAGCCGGGGGTCGGTTCTCGGTCCTTGGCAGCGGGCGATCTGGAGAACACGCCATGAGCCATCGCTGGTCTGGGGCGGATTCGCTCCTCACCGTGGACCTCAAGCCCGTGTTCCGTGCGGACACTGATCAAGCGGGCGAGTGGTATGTCTGGCGACGCGTGAGCGCTTCGGCGTGGGCGACGCATCATCGCTGCGACAGCCGCCAGGCGGCCGTGGCCGAGGCACAGACGCTCAACGAGCGCTGGGAGCAGTCCCGGGCGGCGACCCCCAACGCGGGGTGATCCGGGTGGCGTGAGGCGCGGGAAATCGTGACAATCGGTCTGAGCAGAGGCCCGCACGCCGGGAATCGCGGCCCGGCGCGCCGGTCTGTCCGGGGCGCGTCTTGCTCCTCAATAGGAGAGGGCGCCCTCCGGACGGGTCGTCTTCCTCGTCGTCGGCGAGACTCGGCGACGCGGGGCGCCCGTTCGGGGGCGGCTTGTTGACCACTTTCCGCGGCGAGGCCGAAGGCGTGAAGCGAGATGTCTTCCCATCCACCCTCAACACCTGGATCGACCGGCGGCTCGACGAGGGCGACGGCGGGCGGGCCGAGGTCAACCGGCATGTGATGTCGGTCTATGCGATGCCGCTGCGCACTTACTTCCTGGGTACGGGCGACCGCTGGCTGGGCGAGGCCGATGAGGTCGTCCAGGGGTTCTTTGCCGACCGCCTCGACCGCCCCCGCTTCTTTGCCGACTGGCAGCAGGCGGACATGCCGCTGCGGCGGTGGCTGATCAACGCGTTCTGCTTCTACCTCAAGGAACTCCGGCGTCGCCGCTGGCGCGACGATCGCTCGGGGACGCTTCCCGACGACCCCGTGGTGTACGAGGGCAACGCCGAGCGCGACTTCGACCGCGCGTTCGTCGCGTCGGTCGTGCAGCGGGCGATGGAACTGGCCCGGGAATCGTGCGAAGCCGACGGGCTCGGCGAGCACTGGGAGGTCTTCACGGATCACTTCTGCCACGACCGCGCGTACGCCGAACTCGGCCCCGAGCACGGGGTCGACGCGGCGCGGGCGGCGGTGATGGCCCGCACCGCCTCGCGACGCTTCCGCACTGCGGTGCGCGAGGTGCTCGCGCGCGACGGCGGGGACGAACGACTCGATGAACAGATCCGCGCCCTGGTGGAGAATGTGCAATGAGTGACCAGGAACACCCGACGCTCGCCGAGACGACCGTCACCCGGCTGCTCGAACTCGGGATCGCCGGGCCACGCCGACCGCTCGATGCGCTGATCGATCGGCTGTCGGCGGCGGACGGGTCGTCGTGGTTTGCCGGCACGCTCGAGAGCGAGCCGTTCGGCGGGGTCGACCGGAGCCATCGGCGCTTGATCGAAGGGGGTGCGTCGCTCGATGAACTCGAATCGCTCAAGAACGAGGGCAAGCGGCTGCTCGCTTCGGGCGTGGCCGAGCGCGAGCGCCTGGCGGGGCTGGCGGCGTACTTCCTGGCGGTGTCGGCGGCGCTGGCGCACCACCGCACCAACATCTCCAGCCGTCCGCCGCACGACCTGAGCGATGCTCTGCTCGATCTGGCGTCGGTGCTCCCGGCCCCTTGGAGCGGGATGGTCGCGCGGGGCGCGATGCGTCTGACCGGGGAGTGACCCGCACGCGCGACCGGGTCGGTCAATCGGCGAAGGGCCACGCGATGAGCCCGGGCGATTCCCGCCCGTCGAGCGACACGACCGACACTCGCACGCGAAGCCCCGCCGACACGGCGATCGGCCCGAGCCGCACGAGGCTCATCGGCTGATCGGTCTGCAGCGGGACGGAGAGTTCCTCGGAGATCACTCCCTCGTCATCGACGAGCCGAACGAGCGCCGACGCCGGGCGGACCCCGCCGCCGCTCGACGCCCACGCGAGCTCGATCCAGACCGGTTCCTCGTGCAGGCGCGCGGGCTCGATCGCCCGCCCCTCGGCGTCGACGGCTCGCGCATCCATCACCCAGGCCGCGGCGGGGAGCGGCGTCGTTTCGACCGGCTCGGACGCGCGCGGCGGGAAGGTCGCCAGCGTGCCGTCGGCTGAGCCGACCACGAGCGTCGAGCCGTCGGCGAGGAACGCCAGCGCGGCGATCGGCGCCCCCGCCTGCTGGAGCGTGAGAATCGGTTCGGAGAGTTCCTGATCCCAGAGGACCAGCCGTCCGTCGGCATCGGCGGTGACGAGGCAGACCCCGTCGGGCGAGCGCAGCGCGGCGGTGATCGGCGCCTCGTGCTCCGAGGCGTAGAGATTCGTGTCGGTGATCGGCGCGGCGGGCGCAAGCCCGAGGTCCCCCAGCCGCCATGATCGCGCCGAGCCGTCGGCGGCCTTGCTGATGAGCGTCGCGCCGCTCGGGGCGGGCTCGATCCGCTCGATGCGTGCCGCGTGCGCGGGCTGGCGACCGGCGAGGAAGCTCGAGTCGGGATGCCAGAGCCGCAACGGCCCGATCCCGTCGGCCGAGAAGAGCGTTCCCCGCCCGCCGCCGAACGCGTCGCCGGGCAGCATGATCGTCGTCGGCGGGGCGCGGTGCCCGAGCGCCGAGCCCGTGGGCGCCCCCGACGATGGATCCCACGATCGCAGGACGCGGTCGGCCGACCCGCTGAGCAGAACCGCATCGGACCCAGCGAACGCGAGCGCGGTGACCGGGCCGCGATGGGCGGCGATCGAGAGCGTGCGCACGCCGGTGCGCCCGTCCCACAGCGTGATGGTGCCGGACTCATCCCCCACCGCGACCGTGCCGCTCTCGGAGACGGCCAGTGCCCGGACGGGCGCGGGATGGACGAGCGCGCGAGCGGGGCGCGAACGCGTGTCTTCCCAGATCAGCACGCGACCATCGAAGCCCGCGGCGGCGATGATCGATGCGTCGGGCGTGCCGGCGATCGCGACGGGGGACGGGTCGGATGCCGCGAGGAGGCGCGACTCGGACGGGCCGGCGGCGTCGAGCGGGCGCGTCCAGAGCCG
Source organism: Phycisphaerales bacterium JB037 (assembly GCA_043101605.1). Classification (GTDB taxonomy): domain Bacteria; phylum Planctomycetota; class Phycisphaerae; order Phycisphaerales; family UBA1924; genus JBICIG01. The sequence goes on along the minus strand of JBICIG010000039.1, from coordinate 10,785 downwards.
GAGCGATCCGGTGCCGCGTGCATCGGTGTGCGCCGAGAGCAGGAGATCCGGCGCGATCGCGACGAGCGCCCGCGCGGGCTCGGCGGGCGGGCCGAAGGGCTCGGGGCGTGGTGCGTCGATGCCGGCGAACCAGAGCGAGCCATCGAGCGATCGGGCCGCGACGCCGCCGAACGCCGGAGTGATCTCGATGCAGGGTTCATCGTGCGTCCAGGCGGGCCAGAGCCGCGTGAGCGCGGCGGGCAGTCCGGAGGGCATCAGGAAGGGTTGGCCGTTGAGGAGCAGGGCGAGGCGCGAGCCGTCGAGCGCGACGGGTTGGTGCGCCCGGTCGGTGCCTTCGATCGGCTGGCTCTGATCGGCAAGGCCGGCGAGCAGCGCGCGCTCGAAGCCTGCCGACGATGCGAGCACGCGCGCGAGAGGTGCGTCGGCCGCGGCGGGCTCGAGACGCAGCAGCGCCTCGTGGGCGGCGACCGCGTCGCGATGAACCAGCCGGCGCTCGGCGATGCGCAGGGCCCCCTCCGCCCGATCGCGCTGGCGGGCGATCTCGAACGCCTGGGCCGCGAACAGCCCGAGCCCGGCGAGCACGAGCACGGCGAACGCGAACGCAACGGCGACGCCCGCGCGGTGACGCTCGACGAACTTGCCCAGGCGGTAGCGCTTCGAGAGCGGGCCGGCGCTGACGGGGAGGCTCGATAGGTGGCGCGAGATGTCGGCGGCGAGTTCGGATGCCGACGCGTAGCGCTGCTCACGCTCGGGGTGCATGGCTTTGGTGACGATCCAGTCGAGGTCGCCGCGGAGTTGGCGGGCGAGTGATCGCGGGTCGGTGCGACGGGCGCGGGCGGCTTCGGCGCCGTCGTCTGCGGCGCGTTCGACGCGGGCGCTGGGCTGGACAAAGCGGGCGTGCCGGATCGCCTCGCGCACCGCCGCGTGCCCGAGTTTGCGGGCCCCGGCGAGGTCGAATGGCAATTCGCCCGAGAGGAGTTTGTAGAGGATCACGCCCAGGGCGTAGATGTCGGCCCGTGTGTCGACATCGGCGCTCGGGCCCAGCGCCTGCTCGGGGCTCATGTACTCGGGCGTGCCGACGAAGCGCCCTTCTTCGGTCACCAGCGAGCGGTCGGGCGAGAGGTCTTCTTCGAGGGCGCGGGCGATGCCGAAGTCGATGACCTTGGGCGAGGGTCCGTCGGCGTTGGTCGCGACGAGGACATTGGAGGGCTTGAGGTCGCGGTGGATGATCCCGCGCTGGTGGGCGTGCTGGACGGCCGAGCAGACGCGGAGGAACAAGCGGAGCCGATCGGAGAGGTCGAGGGTCAGGGCGTCGGCGGCGGTGTCGATGGGCATGCCGTCGACGAACTCCATGACGACGAACGGGCGCGCGTCGGGAGTGACGCCCGCGTCGAGGATGCGGGCGATGCCGGGGTGCTCGAGCCGCTCCATCGCGCGGCGTTCGTCGTCGAAGCGGCGGAGCACGCGGCGCGAGTCCATCCCGGGCTTGATGAGCTTGACCGCGACACGCTGGTGGATCGGCGCGGTCCGCTCGGCGAGCCAGACCATGCCGAATCCGCCCTCGCCCAGCAGGTGCTCGAGCCGGTAAGGACCGACGCGATCGCCCGGGCGCTCGCCCATCTCCGGGGCGTCGCCCCACGCGAGCGCCGAGAGGTCCGTGGGCTTTGGGGGTCGCGGTTGGTCGGCCACGGGCGTCTCCGGGAACGGGTCAAGGTAAGGTATCCGGGAGTGTCGCGGCGGTTGAACCGGGGACAGCGGGCATGGACGGGCGAGCTGAACAGATCGAACGCGTCTTCCTCGGGTGGGACGCCCCGATTCTTCCCGCGGCGGCGGCGTGGATCGCCGAGCGGGCGCGGCAGGGATTGTTGGTCGACCTGAGCGAATGGCGGATCGTCGTCCCCGGTCGGCGGGCGCGGCGGCACCTGCTGGCGATGCTGGTCGACCGCGCCGAGGCGATGGGCGCGGCCCTGCGACCACCGACGCTGCAGACCGTCCACGAGTTCGTGGATGCGTGCGCGCGTGACGCGGCCGCCCGGAGGGGTCGCCCGGTCGCGGGCGAGGTCACGCGGGCGCTCGCGTGGCGACGGGCGGTGCGGAGGGTGCCGGCGGCGGCGCTCGGAGCGCTGGTTCCGAGCAAGACGCCGAGCGATCGGCTGCTCGACTCGCTGGGGGATGAACTCGCCCGGGTCTGTGCTGAACTGGTCGGGAGTGGGATCGACCCGGGCGAGGTTCCGGCGCTGGCGGGCTCGCTGCTGCCGCCGGGCGAGGCGGAGCGCTGGGTGGCAATGGGAGGCGTGCGCGCCGAAGCACGGTCGATCCTCGATTCCTGGGGGCTCGCCGAGCCGATGGACGCGGCGTGGGACTCGATCAACGACTCGGCGGACGGCCGCACGCGGCGCACCGTGCTCGCAGCTTGCGCTGAATTGAGCGTCGTGGCCCGCGCGCTGCTCGGGCATTGCGGCGGCGGGCTCGCGTCGCTCATCGCGGCTCCGACGAGCGAAGCCGACCGATTCGATGCGTTCGGATGCGTGCGGGTCGAGGCGTGGGAGCGGGCGACGGTGTCGCTCGGGCCCGACGCGGTGCGGTTCGCGCGGGACGATGAGGATCAGGCCGAGCTCGCCCTGTCGGCGATCGCCGAGTCGGACGGGCCCCTGTATCCCGACGAAGTGACGCTGGTGACGCCCGAGGCCGAGGCCGCGTCGGCGGTCGAACGGTTGGCGCGGCGGGTCGGGACGATCGAGGTGCACGCGGCGGCGGGACGGGCGATGTCGATGACGGGGCCGGCGCGGCTGGTGCGCGCGATCGCCGCGATCCGGCGGACCGGGCGCGTCGCCGAGATCCGCCCGCTGATTCATCTGCGCTCGGCGCGGGCGTGGTTGTGGCATGGGTCGGGCGAAGCGCACGAAGCCGACCTGCTCGAGCGGCTCGATCGATTCGACCGGGATCGCCCCGGGGCGGCGCTCGATGAAGAATCCTGCGCGGCGATCGTGTCGGCCAAGGGAAAGGTGACTCGAGACCACAACGCCGAGACGGACGCAAGGGCCGACGCGGCGGTCCGTGCGGCGCTGGATCGCGTCCGGTCGCTGCTTTCGGTCGAGGATCGAGCCGCGTCGGTGGGCGAGGCGGTCCGTTCGTTGCTCGCGGAGGTCTTTGAAGAGGTCGCATTCGACGCAGGCGATGCGGCCGATGCGTGGGATCGAGCCTCGTGCGAGCGGCTCGCGGGCGTGCTCGATGAGATCTCACGGCTGGAGCGGGCGGATCCGACCGAGCGGCTGAGCGTGGACGAGGTGCTGGGCCTGCTCGCCGATGCGACCGATCGCGACGCCGCCCCGATCCATCACGGGCCCGAGGCGGTCGAGATGATCGGCTGGCTGGACGCGTGGCTGGATCCGGCGCGGGTGGTGATCGCGACGGGGCTGATCGAAGGCGTCGTGCCGGGCGGCTCGGTCGCCGACTCCTTTCTTCCTGACGCGCTGCGGGCCGAACTCGGGCTGGTGTCGGATCGGGCGCGGCTGGCGTTCGATGCGTACCGCCTGACGGCGTTGTGCCGATCGCACGAGCGGGTGACGCTGCTGTGCCCGCGTCGCGGGCCCGAGGGCGATCCGCGGTTTCCGAGCCGGCTGCTGTTTCTGGATCCGGACGCGGACGCCAATGCCGAGCGTGCCCGCGCGTTTGCCCGGGTGGCGGGCGAGGAGCCGGTGCGAGTGGCGCGCGACCGGGCACTGGGGGCGCGGAATGCGTTCGACGCCGCACCCGTGTTCGAGGCGCCGCTGCCGACGATGCTTCCGGTGACGAGCTTCAAGGTGTACCTGGAGTCGCCCTATCTGTTCCATCTGCGGTATGTGGCACGGGTGGAACCGGTCGATCCGCCGCCGCGAGAGATGGATGCGGCATCGTTCGGATCGCTGGCGCACGATGCGCTCAACCGGTTCGCGCTGTCGGATGCGAGGGGCTCGTCGCGTGAGCAGGAGATCCGCGAGGCGCTCCTGGACATGCTCGCCGACGAGGCGCGGAAGCGGCTGGGGCTGCACCCGGTCGCGGCGGTGCGCGTGCAGGAAGCGTTCCTGCATCAGCGGCTGGAGGTGCTCGCCCGGGCACAGGCGCGGCGGCGCGACGAGGGATGGGTCATTGTTCATCAGGAGTGGAAGCCGACACAGCCCGCGTCGATCGTGGTCGATGGGGTGCCGATGGGGTTGAGCGGGCGCATCGATCGCATCGATCGTCACGAGGCAACCGGTGCGCTGGCGATCTTCGACTACAAGACGAGTGAATCCGGGCACGAGCCGGACAAGGTACACCGCAGGGGGCCCGTCAAGGGCCCGAAGCGCTGGGTTGACCTGCAGCTCCCGCTGTACCGGCATGTCGCGAGCGAGCTGATCGGGGAGGCGCCCGTGACGCTGGGGTACATCGCGCTGCCGAGCAAGCCCGAGGCGTGCGGCTTCCACCCGGCGCCGTGGGATGACGCCCTGCTCCGTGAGGCGGACGAGGAAGCGGCGAGAGTCGTCCGCGACATCCGCGCTCGGCGCTTCGAGATGGGTGATCCGAAGTGGGCGCGCGGCTCGGTCGCGGCGATCGCCGGGCTGGGGCTCGCGCCCGATGCAAACGACGAGGAGGACGACGCGTGAGCGACCGCCTCGACAACCGGGTGATCCTCGCCAGCGCCGGCACCGGCAAGACTTATCAGCTCACAACGCGCTACCTCACGCTGCTGGCGCTGGGCGTACCTCCCGAGCGGATCCTGGCGTCGACCTTCACGCGCAAGGCGGCCGGCGAGATTCTTCAGCGGATCCTGGCCGAGCTTGCCGACGCGAGCCTGAGCGACGCGGCGGCACAGGCGCTCGATGAGCGACTCAACCGGCCCGTCGGACGGGAGGGCGTGTCGCGCCTGCTCGAGCGGGTGCTGCGTTCGGGGCATCGCAGCGGCGTCTCGACGCTCGATGCGTTCTTCGGCAAGGTCGCGCGCGGGGCGGCGTGGGAGCTTGGCATCGGATCGGGGTGGCGCATCGTCGACGACCTCGAGGACGAGCGGCTCCGGGCCGAGGCGCTCGATGATGCGATCGAGGAAATGGGCGGGGAGGGCGTCGACGATCTGGCGGACCTCGTGACTCGCCTGCGCGGGCCGGGTCACGCTCGATCGGTGCAGGAGACGATGCTGCGCGCGATCAATCAAGCGCACGCGGCGTTCCTTGCGACCGGGGGCGCGGGGCACGCGTGGGCGCGCCTGCGGGAAGAACTCGGACCCGCGAGGACGCCAGAGGACATCGATCGCGTCGTCGAACAGAGCGCCGCCGATCTGCGGGTCGCGACGCTGCCGCTGACCAAAAACGGCACGCCCAACAAGAACTTCGTCAAGGCGCGCGAGGCGACGCTCGGAGCGCTGACGCTGCGCGACTGGGACCGGCTCTGCACCGCGGGCCTCGGCAAGGCGATGCTGACCGAGGAGCGCACCTACTACGGCATCCCGCTGCCCGAGGGCGTGCAATCGTCGCTTGAGCCGGTGATGGGGATCGCGCGGCACGAGATCATCGCGCGGTTTGCCCACCGCAACGAGGCAACGCACGAACTGGTGAGCCGGTTCGACGCCGCGTACCGCCGGCGGCTGCGTGAGGAGCACGCCCTGGCGTTCGAGGATGTGACTCGATCGCTCGCGGAAGCGGACCTGCGAGGCGACCTGGCGGAGATCTACTATCGCCTCGACGGCCGCTACGACCACGCGCTGCTTGATGAGTTTCAGGACACCTCGATCCAGCAGTTCGAACTGCTCGATCCGATCCTCGACGAGATGATCAGCGACCCGGAAGGGCGGCGGTCGGTGTTCGTCGTCGGCGATGTGAAGCAGTCGCTGTACGCGTGGCGGCAGGCCGAGCCGGCGATCCTGCCCTCGCTGCCCGAGCGGTGGTCGACGCTGACGGTCGAGCCGATGGACCGGAGTTGGCGTTCGTCGCCGACGGTGCTCGATGCGGTCAACCGCGTGTTCGGCGCGGTCGCCGACGGGTCTGCACCGGTGAGCGATGGCGTTCGCGCGACCTGGAGAGCGTGGTTCAAGCAGCACGAAGCGCAGCACGCGGATCGTTTGGGGCATGTGACGCTGCGCGAGGCGCCCGAGTCATCGCGGGAGTCGTCGCAGGGTCCGATGGCGCTCGCGGCCGAGCGGATCGCACGCGTCCGGGCGACGCACCCGGCGGCGACCTGCGCGGTGCTGGTGCGCACCAACAAGTCGATCCCCGTGGCGGTGCGCTGGCTGAAGCACGCGGGGTTGACCGTCAGCCGCGAGGGAGGCACGCCGCTGACCGACTGCCCGGCGGTGGCGACGGTGCTCGCGGCGGTGTGGGCGGCGGACCACCCGGGTGACAGCGTCGCGGCGCTGCACGCGGCCCAGTCGCCGCTGGGTCGGGCGCTCGGGTCGGCGGTGGACGCGCAACAGCCCTTTGATCCGTCCTCGTATCACGGCACGCGGCGGCGGGCGGGCGATGCGCTGCGCGCGCGGATCGCACGCGACGGGCTGGGCGCGACGGTCGCGCACCTGCGCGATTCCGTGCTGCCGGCGCTGGACGCGGCGGCGGCGCACCGCTTGAGCCGACTCGAACGGCTGGCGTGCGAGGCCGACGCCGACCTCCGCATGACCCCCGGCGCGTTCGTGGAGATGGTCGCCCGCTACCGCGAGACGGACGAGGATCCTTCGGCGGTGCGGGTCATGACGATCCACGCGAGCAAGGGGCTCGAGTTCGACGCCGTAGCGCTGCCCGATCTGCACTGGGATCTCGGGCTCTCGAGCGGATCGGTGCTGATGGATCGTCCGTCGTACCGCGAGCCGGTCGACGCGGTGACGATCTACCCGAGCGAGTTGCTGCGCGTGCTCAGCCCGATGCTGCGCAGCGTGTTCGAGCGGTGCGACGAGCGCGAGGTGACCCAGAGCCTGTGCGTGCTGTATGTCGCGATGACGCGGGCGGGGCGCAGCCTCGACCTGATCCTGCCCCCCAGGACCAGGGCCCAGGAGAAAGACGACACCGGCCGGCGGATCTACGCATCGGACATCGTTCGCGCCGGGCTGGAGGCGGGAGACGACGCGGGCGTGCTGTTCGAATCGGGCACCGAGGCGTGGGCGGGTGACGAGGCGGGCGATCGTCGCGGGGAATCATCAATCGCGACGCCGAAGACGATCACGCTGTCGCTGGCGCGGCGTGAGCGAGCGCCGACGCACAGGCTCGAGCGATCGGCACCGAGCGGCGCGGGGCATCCCCAGCGCGCGGCCGAACTGTTCACCGCGGTGGGGTCCGGGGCGCGGTCGCGCGGCTCGGCGCTGCACGCGATGTTCGAGGAGGTCGGCTGGCTCGACGAGGGCATGCCGGGCGAAGCGGAGTTGCTCGCTCGCGCCCGCGCGGAGGGCCTTGAAGCCGACGCGGCGCTCGCGGCGTTGTTCCGGGGGTGGCTCGAAGGAGCCCAGATCGGCGCGCAGCTTCGTCGCACGGCGTTCGAGCGATCGGATGCGACGCTCCGGCTGGAGCGTGAACTGCCCTTCGCGGCACGCGCGGCCGACGGGCTGGGGCGGACGGCCCTGGTCTCGGGGCGGTTCGATCGCGTCGTGCTCGCCGAGCGCGGCGGACGCGTCGTCGAGGCGTGGGTGCTGGATCTCAAGAGCGACTCGGTGGAGGCGGACGAAGCCGAGCATGCGGCCGAGGGCTATGGTGCGCAGATGCGGAGCTACCGGGCGGCGGCGTGCGCGATGTTCGGGCTGGAGCCCGATCGGGTGCATACGCGGCTGCTGTTCGGGGCGTGCGATCGCGTCGTGGAGGTCGGGCCTTGACGGATGCCACGCGAGCCGGGGGTGATTCGGGAGTCTCGGCGGAGATCGCGGCGCGCCTGGAGGCGGCGCTCGAACTCGCGCAAGCCGGCGGCGAGATCACGCTCGAGCACTTCAACACGGGCGCGCTCGAGGTCGAGAAGAAGCGCGACGGGACGCCGGTGACGGTCGCGGATCGCGCGTGCGAGCGGTTCATCCGGGACGAGATCGTGCGCCGATTCCCGGGCGACGGCGTGCTGGGCGAGGAGTTCGGCGAGACCCTGGCGGCGGACCCCGAGGGTTGCCGATGGATCCTGGACCCGATCGACGGGACCAAGTCGTTCGTGCACGGCGTGCCGTTGTATGGCACGCTGATCGGGATCGAGCGGCGCGGCGAGATCGTCGCGGGCGTGATCCGCATGCCGGCGCTGGAGGAGGTGGTGTACGCGTCGGCGGGGGGCGGGGCGTGGTGGCAGCGGGGAGCGGGCGAGCCGGTGCGGGCGCGCGTCTCGAAGATCGGGGCGCTTGCAGAGGCGTGCGTCTGCACGACTTCCCTGGGGTACTTTGATGATGCGGGCTTCGGCGAGGTGTTCGCCGAGCTTTCGAAGCGTGCGGGGCTGCTGCGCGGATGGAGCGACTGTTACGCGCACCTGCTGGTCGCGACGGGGCGTGCCGAGGCGGCGGTTGAGCCGGGCATCGGGCTGTGGGACATCGCCCCGATGCCGGTGATCATGCGCGAGGCGGGCGGGGTCTACACCGACTGGAACGGGCGCGCGCGGCACGACCAGCGCCACGGCATCTCCAGCAACGGCGTGGTGCTCGATGAGATTCTGGAACTGACGCGCGGGCGCGGCTGAGCGCTTCGGCCGATGGCGGGCACACGGCGCGCTGGCCGAGTCGCGTCACATGACCGGGCCGAGTCCCATGCAGCGGCGCCAGGTGCTGACCTGCCCGAGGTGGAACATCGGGTGGTCGTTGAGCACGAAGAGGAGCGCCCCGCCGAGGGTGGGGAACATCTCGCGCAGGCGACCCTCGACGGGGTTGGGCTCGGCGAGGCGGGCGTCGTCGAGGGCGCTGACGGTTTCCATGGCGCGCTCGTAGCCCCGGAAGAAGGCGCCGGTGATCTCGCCCATGCTGGGGTAGATGGTGCCGTCGGCGTCGTCGACGGAGTCCTTGCCGGCTTCGAAGAGTTCCTTGAGGTGCTCGGAGGGGGTGATGTCCGAGGCATCGCCGCCGAGCATGCTGACGATGCGGGCGGGGTAGAGCGAGAGATGCCCGTAGACGAAGGCGGGGTGGTTGGCGTCGATGCGGGTGCCGTCGAGCTTGATGCTGCGTGCGAAGGTGCCCGGGTGGACATCCTTGAGCAGCATCTCGGCGAGCCCCATGGAGACCTTGCAGCCCCGGGCGATGGTGGAAGCGAACGAGGCGGTGGCGGTCTGGGTCTCGGACATGTTGGCTCCTCTCGGTTGGGTGGACTTTGCTCGGGCGGGGCCCGCGGCGGCATCGGGATGGACACCCGACGGGCGGGCGGGTTCAGCCCAGGTACCGGTCATACAGCGCCCGGGCCCGGGCGGGTTCGCGCACGCCCCGGAGAATGGCCCGGCCGTCGCGGAAGATGGTCAGTTCGACGGGCGATGGTTCGGCCGGGAGGGTCGCGCGGATGTACAAGGGGCTGCGGCGGACCTCCCCCACCCCTGCGAGGCGGTCGGCGAGGTGGTCCGGGTTCGGTGGGGGTGATCCGGGCGCGGGGAGGATCTGGACGGCGTCGGTGCCGCAGAGGCTGAGCGTGGGCTCGGCGAGGTCGGCGTCGAGGAACTCGTAGCGGGCGGCGGCGCAGCAGGGACAGCCGGGATCGCGCAGGGGTTGCAAGCGGGTTCGGTGGAAACTGCCGAACGAGGGGGCATCGAGGTCGAAGCTGATCGAGGGTGCGGCGTGGGTGTCGAGGCGGCCGAGCAGCCAGTCCAGGGCGAGGGCGGACTGGAGCGACGCGGCAACGCCGACGGCCGGGGCGAGCACACCGGCGGTCTCGCAGGTCTCGATCGAGCCGGGCGGCGGAGCGTCGGGGGCGAAGCACCGGAGGCAGGCCGATCCGGGAACGAACGCGGCGACGGAGCCGTGCCGGGCGATGACGCCGGCGTGGATCCACGCGATGCCGGCGCGCACCGCGAAGTCGTTGAGGAGGTAGCGGGTCTGGAAGTTGTCGGTGGCATCGATCAGGGCGAAGGGGGCGGCGGGGTCGGCGGGCGCGAGCAGGCGGTCGGCGTTGGTCGCGTCGAGGTGGGCGATCTCTGGGCTCAGCTCGATGCCGGAGTTGACGGCGGCGAGACGGGCGGCGGCGGCGGCGGCTTTGGGACGCGACTCGGCGGCGTCGGCTTCGGTGAACAGGGACTGTCGCTGCAGGTTCGTGCGCTCGACGAGGTCGCGGTCGATCAGGCGGAGGCGACCGACGCCGGCGCGGGCGAGGTGGTCGGCGGTGACGCAGCCGAGCGCCCCGCACCCGACGATGACGGCTTGGGCACGCGCGAGCCGGGCCTGCCCGGGCTCGCCGATTCCGGGGAGCCGGCGCTGGCGGGCGTAGCGGGGATCACCCGCGGTCGGGTCGGTCGGGGATGGATCGGGTGGACTGGACGGATCGGGCATCTCTGAGATGATTGGCCCGGGCGGGGGTCGGCGTCGGCCCGGGCGCGAGAGTTGCTGCCCCGAACCGGGGATTGTCGGGCGGGTACCTGACGGGAGGACGAGGATGGCGGGGTCGTCGAAGCCGGAGGCGTGGAGGGCACCCGCGAGATTGCCGGTGCCGATCGTGACCGAGCGGCTGGAGTTGCGTCCTTATGAGGTGGGCGATGCCGAGGGACTGCTCGATGCGGTCGCGAGCAGCCGGGAGGTATTGCTGCCCTGGTTACCCTGGGCGGCAACCAGCAATCGAGACCTGCGCGAGTGTGCGGAGAGCATCGAGCGGTTCGGGCGGATGCGTGAGGACCTGGAGAACCCGGACTTTGTGCTGG
>JBICIG010000038.1:0-11200 GCA_043101605.1 Phycisphaerales bacterium JB037 | reverse complement strand
GGCCCGCCCGCGGGCGGACTCCGAGCCGGGGCGCCCACAGCGGGTTCACGCTGATCGAACTGATCGTCGTGATGGGCATCATCGTCTTCCTTCTCGGGCTGGCGGTCGTCGTCGGGACGAGGGTGATCGGCTCGGGCAAGGAATCGTCGACCGCGAACACGATCCGCGTGCTCGACACGCTGCTGGTCGATGTCATTGAGACCGAAGGCCGCCTGCCCGATCCGTGGGTGCAGGACCCGCGCGACCGCGACCTGTGGCTGCCCATCATCGACGGGCGGAACATGACCGGCGAGGAGCGGATGATCAACTCGGGCGGGCTGTTCCTGCTGCAGGCACGCCGCAGCGGGTTCGCGTCGGAGTCGATCGAGGGCATCAGCCCCAAGCTGCTCGTGCGCTACACGCCCTACACCGAGAGTGCCGCCGACGATGCGACCGTGGTGCCCGAACTCGTCACGCCACTCGATGCGTGGGGGAACCCGATCCGGTTTGTGCATCCGCGGGCCGACGGGCTGCTGCAGTCGGCGGTGGGGGACCCGGGCGATCCGCCGAGCCGGAGCGCTGCCTCGCCGGTGATGGTCGACGACGCGAATCTCTTCGGAACGGCCCCGGGCACCGGCAAGTCGTGGACCTTCTCGAGCATCCGCCGCAACGCGTTCGTCGAGCAGGGCTCGGGGACGCTGACCGATTCCGACGGCGGGCAGTGCGCCGGGCAGCAGCCGTACTTCTACTCAACGGGTGCCGACGGCAAGGCGGGCGGCGAGACGAGCAATTCGGGCACGGTTCTCGAGGACTTCAACAAGGACAATGTCTACACGACCAAGCCCGCGGGCGTGTCGGGCTGAGCGATTCGGGCTCAGTCGACCGGGCCGGCCGGACGGGCCGGGGCTCATCGGCCCGTCGGGGCGGTCCGTGAAGCATTCGCGGACCCCGAGCGGAGGGGGCATGCCCGGAGTGCCGAGCCCTCCCAGCCCGAACCCGGGGCGAGATGGGCGGTCGGCCCCGCTTGCCGCGGGCGATGCAGCGGGTACCATCGGAGCACATCCGGGGTGTAGCGCAGCTTGGTAGCGCGTCTCGTTCGGGACGAGAAGGTCGGAGGTTCGAATCCTCTCACCCCGATTTCAAGCGAAGGAATGTGTTCTTCACGATCTCTCGCATGCCCGGAGCGCGGACCGCAACGACCGCCATGATGCCGGGTACACGGATGTATGCAAATCCGGATTCTTGCCGGTCGGTCCCCGTGCTCCGGGTGCCGATTTTGCTCTCTGCTGCTGCTCATCCTGCTCTTCGGCGTCCAGGTGCTTGATACCTCGGCCCGAGGCCTGAACCCGCAACCGACGCCAACGAGCGAGCCCGCTGCGGAGTCCTCGCCGATGGCCGCCTTCGCGCGCATGCTGGCCGGCGAATGGCGCCTCGGCACGGTCCACGCCACCACATGGCGATGGGGACCGGGCCGTCACTCCATTCGCGCACATCGGGTGGGGTCAGACGTCGACGGCAACCCTTGGCGTGAACTGGTGATCTACTACTGGCACCCGGGTCGCGAGCAGATCCACCTGCTGAGCTTTCATCCCGACATCCCCGGCATCGGTCGCGGCGTCGGGGAGGGCACGATCCGGTTTGATGGTGACACCGCCGCGACCTCCCTCGAACTCCACCAGCCAAGCTCTCGGCGGAAGCTGGAGGCTCGCTGGGCCTTCGACGGCCCGGACAAGTATCGCGACGCTCTCTTCGAAGACAGCGGACGCGGCCTGGCAACCCTCGCGGAGTGGGAGTACGCCCGTTCTATGGAACGCAGTCCGCCGCCCGCGGCCGGTCGGGCGCCGGCACCATCAAAGTACATCCGAGCATTCGTACAGCTCTTGGGTCAGGGGGAGGGCCGGGAAGACGGCAGTGCGGAACTCGTCCTCTCGAACTTCCAGTGGATGGAGCACCTGGATGTGGTCGCTCTGAGGGTCGAGGGGGCATCCAACGCCGAAAAGCCCGAGCATTTGCTTGAGGCCTACTTCTACCATCATGTTGGGCTTGATGAGTTGCGATGCCTGGCGATGTCGGCTTCGGGGGAGGTCTACGAGGGCGGTGTGACCGTGCTCGAAGACCGCGACCTGGAACTCGACCTGACACGGTACGAGGGCGATGCGAGCGATCGTCGGCTCGTTCGTTTCGACTTCGCACCCGATGGAACACTCCGGACTCGCGAATGGTCCATCGATGGCGACGATCGCACCCTCGTCCTCGACTTCAGCCATCGTCGGTCACTCGAGACCCACGACGACTGATTCGCCGCATCCTGAGCCTTGCATAGGCCACTCCTCGTCGCAGCAGAAACCGCATCTCCATGCTCCAGAGGCCGATCTGAGCTTCGAAGAGTTCAACTGGAGTTCTGTCGCCCCGATTCAAGCGGAAGTCTCTGGCGATCAAGGCTTCCGCTTCTTCGTGCGCAGATTCGGGCGGTGTCGTGCGGCCGGTTGGATGTGGTCGCGGAAGCAGCACGCCCTCTGTCCGAGCCGGGACGCAACGGGAACTCGAGCGTTCAGCGTTCCCACAACCCGTGCTGGATGCCGCCCAGAAAGTAGATGGCGAAAGTGCCCTGCCCCGGGATCTCCATAGGGGGGACGGCGACCGCGGCGCCCTCGGCCTCGGCTGCAGCCACCGCGGCGCGGATGTCGTCGACCAGAAGATAAGGCCGCACGACCGGCTGCTCGTTGTCCCTCATCGGCGCCCGCACGCCCAGGCGGCCGCCGCCCTTGAGCTCTGCCGTCCGGGCGTTGCCCAGTTCGGCGATCGGCTCGCTGAACTCCACGCCGTGCATCTCGGACAGTGCTTCGCAGGTCTCGGCGACCGCGGGCGTGACGATCTCGAGGTACTGCACTTGCAGCGAGCCCCGGGCGGCGGTGGGCGCTTGCTCGGGCTCCGCCTGCACGAGTCGATCGGCCGGCTGGAATCCCGCGGCTGCGCCGAGCAGCGCCAGCGGCGAAAGAAACACCGCGATCCGGACCAACGATGAGGAGCGTCTCATTCCATGTCTCCCTCTGCGATCTGGATGAGATTCCCGCAGGTGTCATCGAACACGGCAGCGGTCACCGGGCCGTAGTTCACCGGCGGCTGCGTGAAGCGGACGCCGAGCGATTCGAGCCGCTTGTGCTCGGCGGCGATGTCCTCCACCGCGAACGAAGTAAACGGGATGCCATCCTCGACGAGCGCATCCTTGAACCGCTTGACCGCGGGGTGCTCATCGGGCTCGAGGCAGAGTTCGGTGCCGTCGGGATCCTCCGGCGAGACCAGCGTGATCCAGCGGTGCTTGCCCATCGGGATGTCGTGCTTCTTGCGGAATCCCAGCACCTCGGTATAGAAGCGGAGCGCCTTCTCTTGATCGTCGACTGTCACGCTGCACAGGTTGATTCTCATTGCCCCTCCTTCTGCTGGCGCTTTGCGGGCCAGCGTCTCGTGATCGCCTCGAGCGGTTTGCCATTGAACCAGTGGAACTTGTACCGACCCTCGCGCCTCGCCTTGACCAGCCCGGCGGCTTCGAGCACTTCCAGGTGCTGCGAGATCGCCTGCCGGGACGAACTGATGCCGTGCTTCAAGGTCAATCGACCGCAGAGTTCAAAGAGCGACTGCCCGTCCCGCTCGACCAGTTCGTCAAGGATCGCCCGTCTCGTGGAGTCGGCAATGGCGCGGTACAGGTCGTCCATGGAGACACGTTGTCAGAATAGGCAAGTGATCACTTGCCTGTCAAGGCCCACGAATCCGCCCCCTCCGGATCCGCCAAGCCCCGGCGGCACGGGCACTCGGCGCGTCGAGCCGGGCGCGGTAGCATCGCGGCGCCTGACCGCACCGGAGCCCGCGACATCATGACCAAGAGACGAGCCACTCCGTGCGTCATCCTGATCGCCTGCCTGACCTTGTCCCCGGCGGCGACCGCTCAGGACGCCGCGCAGCAGCCCGCGGGCTCGGGCGACGCGCGGGCGATCGGCCAGGCCACGGTGGTCGAGGTTCAACTCGCCGATGGCGTGCGGACCGAGGGGCGTCTGACGCTGCCGCCCGCGGACGCCGACACGCCCGAGTCCGCCATCGTGCGCACGCTCGTTGTCTTTGTGCACGGCACCGGCCCGGGTTCCTATCTCACCAAGCGACCGCTCGGCGCCGGCAGGACCTTCAACTACTTCGATGTCTTCGCCGAGGCGTTCACCGAGCGGCGCATCGGATTCTTCTCATACAACAAGCGAGGTGTGACGAACGCCCAGGAGCCGCCCTGGTTCGATGCGGTTGATCGCGAGATCTTCCGAACAGCCGTGCCGATCGCCGAGGCCGATGATCTGGCGTCGATGGTGCTCGCGTTGAAGCGGCACGAACGCCTCGCCGATGCGCGCGTCGTGCTGCTGGGCGCCAGCGAAGGCACGATTGTCGCCGCCCTCGCCGCGGAGCGTCACCCCGACCTGATCGATGCGATCATCCTGACGGGGTATTGCCACGACAACATGTACGATGTCATCGCGTACCAGTTTCAGGGCCACGGCTCGATGCTGGTCCTCGGCCCCGTGTTCGATGCCGACGCGGACGGTGTCATCAGCCGAGAGGAGTACGGTTCCGAACGGGAGGAGGTGGCACGGTACCGGGCCGCCGTGATGGGAGCCGCGACATTCGAGGTCCTCGACGCCAACGCCGATGGCGTGCTCGATGCGGCGGACTTCGCGATTCGCCAGCGAATCCTGCACAACATGCTGCTCCACGCGGTGGAGACCGGGAACGAGGAGTGGATCTGGAACAACTATTTCCGGATCTCCATCGAGTGGCTGCGAGCGCACTTTGCCCTCGAAGCCAACAAGACTCGCCTGCTCCGCCTGGACCTGCCGATTTATGTGCTCCACGGCGAGAACGACGCCCATGTCCCGGCCGAGTCCGTCCGGGACCTAGAGGCTCGCTTCCGCGCCGTCGGCAAGACCAACCTCGAAGCCCATGTGTTCGCGGACCACGACCACGACCTGAACTTCATGGAGTGGCTCATCGCCGACGAGCCGCCGGCGGGAATCGGGAAACTGCTCGAGTGCGTCGAGCGGATCGACGCCGGGCGGTAGCAGCGCAGGGCTCAGCCGAGCAGGCGGCAACCTGCCACGGCGGCTCCCGGCCGTCTGCATGCACTTCGGACCCCGGCTCCGGTCTCAGGACAGTTCCCAGTGCTCGGGCGAACGCCACAGGGCGCTGACCAGCAACTCGCGGATGAAGGTCAGTTCCTTCGGCAGCCGGTCGTAGAGCTGGAAGAACAGCTCGTCGTGCGACGCGATCTCCTGCAGCCACTCGTCGCGGTCGAGCCCCATCAGGGCGTCGTACTGATCGTGGCTGAAGTCGAGCCCGCGCCAGTCGATGTCCTCGTACTGCGGCATCCAGCCCAGCGGGGCCTCGGTCGCCGCGGCCCGGCCCTTGGCACGCCCGACGATCCACTTGAGGATGCGCATGTTCTCGCCGAAGCCCGGCCACAGGAAGTTGCCCTCCTCGTCCTTGCGGAACCAGTTGACGCTGAAGATGCGCGGCGGGTTGGGGATGTTCCGCCCGAAGTCGAGCCAGTGCCCCAGGTAATCGCCCATGTGGTAGCCGATGAACGGCAGCATCGCCAGCGGATCGCGGCGCACCTTGCCGATCTGCCCGAACGCCGCGGCGGTCATCTCCGAGCCCATCGTCGCCGCGGTGTACACGCCGAAGGACCAGTTGAACGCCTGCATGACCAGCGGCACGGTCGTGCTGCGCCGCCCGCCGAAGATGAACGCCGAGATCGGCACGCCCCGCGGATCGTCGTACGCCGGATCGACCGCCGGGCACTGGCCCAGCGGCGCGGTGAAGCGCGAGTTGGGGTGGGCGGCCTTGGTGCCGCTCTGCGGGGTCCAGTCGTTGCCCTGCCAGTCGATCGCGTGGGCGGGCGGGTCGCCGTCCATGCCCTCCCACCAGACATCGCCGTCGTCGGTGAGCGCGACATTGGTGAAGATGGTGTTGCTCTCGATCGACCGCATCGCGTTCGGGTTGGTCTTGTAGTTGGTGCCCGGCGCGACGCCGAAGAACCCCGCCTCGGGGTTGATCGCGTAGATCCGTCCGTCGGCCCCGGGTTTGATCCACGCGATGTCGTCGCCGACGCAGGTCACCTCCCATCCCTCCTCCCGGAAATGATCGGGCGGGACGAGCATCGCGAAGTTGGTCTTGCCGCAGGCGCTGGGGAACGCGGCGGCGACATAGGTCGTCTGACCCTGCGGGTCCTTCACGCCCGTGATCAGCATGTGCTCGGCGAGCCAGCCCTGCTCCCGCGCCAGCACCGACGCGATGCGGAGCGCGAAGCACTTCTTGCCCAGCAGCGCGTTGCCCCCGTACCCCGAGCCGTAGCTCCAGATCGAGCGCTCCTCGGGGAAGTGGACGATGTACTTGTCCTTGGGGTCCGGGCTGCAGGGCCACGGCACATCGGCCTGACCCGGCCCGAGCGGCATGCCCACCGAGTGCAAACACTTGATGAACTCCCCGTCGCCCAGCGCGTCAAGCACCCGCGTGCCCATGCGCGTCATGATGCGCATGTTCACGACCACATACGGCGAGTCGGTGATCTGCACGCCGATGTGCGAGATCGGCGAGCCGATCGGGCCCATCGAGAACGGGATCACATACAGCGTGCGCCCCTTCATCGCGCCGTCGAACTTCTCGGTCAGGATGCCCTTCATCTCGCGCGGGTGCATCCAGTTGTTGGTCGGGCCGGCGTCGCCCTTGCCCAGCGAGCAGATATAAGTCCGGTCCTCGACGCGTGCCACATCGCTCGGGTGGCTCCGCGCCAGGAAGCAGCCCGGCCGCTTCTTGTCGTTGAGCTTGATGAAGGTCCCGCTCTCGACCATCTCCGCGCAGAGCCGGTCGTACTCCTCCTGCGAGCCGTCGCACCAGTGCACCGCGTCGGGCTTGAGCAGGCCGCGCATCTCGGCGAACCACGCGCGCAGTTCCTCGTTGGTGACATTCGCCGGAATCTCAAGAGTCTGGCCCGCCATCGGCTCCTCCTCGCTTTCCTGGAACTGCTTCGCCGCCGGGCCAGCCCGATCCGATGGGGCCCGCCCCGATTCAGGACCCTCAGAATAGCCCTCCGACACCGGTCGCACCCTCCGCGCACGATCCGCCCGACGCCCCCGGTCAATCCGAGCGCGGCGCGTACCATCTCGGGCTCACGCTCGCACCCCGGCGCACCGGGCGACGAGCCGGTGCGCGACCCCTTCCCCGAGGCTCCGGCATCAGATCACGAGACCTCCAGCCCGAGATCATGGACGACCCGACGCTCGAACCCGCCGAGCACGACCGGGCCCTCCGCGTGCTGGAGCGGATCAACCGCGTGAGCGGTGCCGCGGGCCCGATCGCGCGGGCGATCGCCGCCCGCCTCCCCAACCGCGGTGATCTCTCGCTGCTCGACGCGGCGACGGGGTCGGGCGATGTCGCGTGCGAGGTCGTGCGGCGGCTCACGCGTCGCGGGTTCCGCGTCCGACTGATTCTCTGCGACCTGAGCCCGCGCGCGCTCGAGCACGCCTCCCGCCGGGCCGCCGCCCTCGGCATCGACGCCGAACCGCGCTGCGCGGACATCCTCGCCGACGGGCTCCCCCTCGACGACCGCTCGGTGGATGCGGCGATGTGCTCGCTGTTCGTCCATCACATTCCCGACCGGAATCTGGTCGGGTTCCTCGCCGAACTCAACCGCGTGACCCGCGGCGTCGTCGTCATCTCCGATCTCTCGCGCAGCCGAGCCGGGCTCTGGGCCGCGTCGGTCGCCGGCGCGGTCAGCGGTTCGCGCGTGGTGCGCTTCGACGCACCCCAATCGGTCCGGGCCGCGCTCACCAAGCCCGAGATCGAACGCTTCGCACGAGACGCCGGCATCCACGGCTGCCGGGTTCACGCGTGCTTCCCGTTCCGATGGCTCGCGACCTGGACATGCGTCGGGGACGCACCGTGACCGGCACCCCACCCTTCCCCGCTCGGGTCGATGTCGCCGTCCTCGGCGCCGGCGTTGCCGGTGCCGCGGCCGCGGCCGGGATCCTCCACCATCGCCCCGACCTGCGCGTGCTGCTCATCGACAAGCGTTCCTGGCCGCGCGACAAGGTGTGCGGCGGCTGCCTCAACCCCGCCGGCGTCGCGCTCGCCCGCCAACTGGGCGTGCACTTCGATCAACCCGGAACTTCGCACGCGTCACCCGCCGCGCGAGCGTTGCCCGTCGACGAGGTCCAGATCACCTGCCGGGGACGCGTCCGACGCTTCGCTCATCCGGGCGGACTCGCGATCGACCGCGCCGACTTCGATGATCGACTCGTCCGGCTCGCCGAGTCGCGCGGCGCACAGTTCATCAGCGGCGTCCGCGGCGCCGTCCTCGGCAACCGAGGCCAAGCCTGGCGCCTCTCCGTCGCCAGCCCCGCAGCCACGCACGAGCTTCTCGCCCGGTGGGTCATCGTCGCTGACGGCCTCGACGGAAAGTGCCTCGAACCGCTCGGCTCGCCCGGGTTCAAGCCGACGATCCACCCGCGCAGCCGCTTCGGCCTCGGAGCCCGATTGCCGGCTGAAGGCCCACCCACCCGCAGGATCGACATGTTCGTCGGTCGCGCGGGGTACGTCGGCCTCGTCGACCTGCCGGGGAGGGTGCGCGCTGTCGCGGCCGCCCTCGATCCGGAGCGGACCCGGCGTGCCGGCGGCCCGCGCGCCGCGATCGCGACCACGATGCAGGAGGCCGGTTCGCCCATCGACGCCGATGCGCTCACTTCCCTCCGCGGGACGCCGCGGCTGACCCGCCGACTCGCCCGGGTCTCCGCGCCTGGCTTGTTCGTCGTGGGCGATGCCGCCGGCTACACCGAGCCCTTCAGCGGCGAGGGGATGACATGGTCGCTCGCCGGTGCCTCCACCGTCGCGTCGCTCATCGCCGACGCGCCCGCGCAGCCCTCCCTCGCGGACCTCGAACTCCTCGCTGATCGATGGAGCGGTTTCCAGCACCGCGCCATCCGACCGAGGCAGCGATGGTCACGCTTCGTGCAACGCGGCGTCCGTCGTCCGGCTCTCCTCTCCCTCGCGATGCGAGGACCGCCGGCACTCACGCGATCCGCGATCGAGTCGTGGGTTCGCCGATCCGCCCGGCCCTACCCCACCCCGTTTCACTCCAAAGCCGCCGGTGCACCGTGAGCACTGCATCCAGAGCATCACCGCCGCCGATCGCGATCCGTGGCACGGGCCTGGCCCTGCCGGCGCACTCGGCGACGCAGCAGCAGTTCGCCGAGTTCTTCATCGAGCGACTCGCACTCAAAGCACACGACGCCCGCTTCGTGCGGCTGATCTCACGCAAGAGCGGCATCCTCCGCCGCCACGCCTGCATCCTCAACTCAACCAACCCCGACGACCGTCCGCTTTCCCAGGACCTCTACCCAGCGCCTCATCTGCCCGAGCCCGGGCTCGGCGACCGCATGCTGGCATACGCGGAGCACGCCGGTCCGCTCGCGCGGACCGCGGCGCACCGCGCCATCGACGACGCGTCATCTGGCACCGCCCTCTCCCCTTCAAGCATCACCCACCTCGTCACCTTCTCCTGCACGGGCTTCAACGCTCCCGGCATCGACCAGCGGCTCATCGCGGACCTCGGGTTGAGTCACGCGGTCGAACGCATCCACATCGGATTCATGGGCTGTCACGCGGCGATCAATGCCCTGCGCGTCGCGCGCGCCATCATCGCCGCCGATTTGGGCGCGACCGTTCTCGTGGCCGGGGTTGAGCTCTCCTCGCTGCACCTGCTCCGAACCGACCGCCGCGACCAACTCGTGGCGTCGTGCATGTTCGGCGATGGGGCCGCGGCGGTCGTGCTCTCGGCCGGGCCCGCCCGCTTCGAACTCATCGACACCTTCTCCCGAATCATCCCGGACTCGTCGGCTCAGATGGGCTGGAGCATCGGGTCCCACGCCTTCGAGATGACGCTCGGCGAAGCGGTGCCGGACCTCATCGGGCAAGCCGCGCCGTCGCTCTGGCCGCAGATGACCCGAGGTGCCGGCGAGCCGCCCGATCGGCTCCGCGACCACGCCCTCTGGTGCGTTCACCCGGGCGGGCCCCGCGTGCTCGAAGAGGTCGAGCAGAGCCTTACGCTCCGCCCCGACGCTATGGACGCCTCCCGCGCCGTTCTCCGGGACCTGGGCAACATGTCGTCGGTGACGACCCTGTTTATCCTCGACCGCCTGAAGCGCAGCGAAACGCCCGGCGTCCGACCGCGCAGCGTCATCGCGCTGGCGTTCGGGCCCGGGCTCGCCTGCGAAGGCGCGGTGCTCCGTCTCGGCGATGGGACGCAGGCCGCATCGGCGTGATCCCGCCGGAGCACCCCGCGTTCCCCGTGACACGCCTCTCAGGCTCAAGCGTCAACCCCTCGTCACGCCGTTGCCTGTCCCGCGTGCACCCCCTCGAGCACTTCCTCGGTCGTCTTGCGGATGAACGCGTCGAGGTCATCGGGCGTTCGGCTGGTGGTCAGCCCCGCGTCCGTCACCACCTCGCGGTCGACCCATCGCGCCCCCGCGTTCTTCAGATCCATCTTGATCGACGGATAGCTCGTCACCTCGCGCCCGTCCAGCACGCCGCAGTCGATCAGGATCTGCGGCCCGTGGCAGATCGCCGAGACCGGCTTGCCCGCCTTGAAGAAGTCGCGCACGAGGCTCGTCGCGTCCTGCCGCATGCGCAGGCTGTCGGGGTTCATCACCCCGCCGGGAAGCACCAGCGCGTCGTAGTCCTCCGCGCTCGCGTCGGCGATCGTCTTGTCGACCTTCACCGAGTCGCCCCACTCGCCGTGGTTCCAGCCGCGGATGCTGCCGCTCTCGGGCGCGATGACATGCACCGTCGCACCCTCCTCGCGCAGCGAATCCACGGGCCGGGTCAGTTCGCTCTGCTCGAAGCCGTGCGTTGCGAGCACCGCGATCGTTTTGTCCTTCAAACGCGTCGTCATGGTGTGTCCCTTCGTTGAGATACCGAGATTGCCCGGCGATCGCGCGGGACGCCCTACGCTCGTCAACCCCCGATCTGCCGGGGCCCGACGCCGCGGCGTTTCCGCGGATCGCTCTCCGTGTCAGGGCGCAACCGGAAGCGAAGCGGGAATGTTCCCCGTGCCGCGCAAACACTCGGGGACGAGTGACTGCCTTCAGCCCCGTTCGACGCCCGCGATCTCCGCGGGTGCCTCCAGGGCCGC
>JBICIG010000037.1:0-20638 GCA_043101605.1 Phycisphaerales bacterium JB037 | reverse complement strand
CCCATCGAGGAACCCCTCGATGAACCCCTGCGACCCTTCGAGATCGCCGTCGACGAGGTTGAACTCCCCGCCGGCGCGGAGGACATCGAGCCCGCTGCCGACGCCGGCGATGGTCTGCTGACCCTGGAACCGTGAGGTCTGGGCGAGGAACTGGATGCCGTCGATCACGCCGGCGGCCTGGATCTGCAGCGCCTCGAGTTCGCCCTCGCCCAGCGCGTCGCGGTTGGCCGCGGCGGTGACGACGCCGACGAGTTCGGCGGCCATCTCGTTGATCACCGAGAGGTGCCCCTCGCGGGCCGCGAGCGACAGGTTCGTGCGCTCGAGTCCGGTGATGCTCTTCTCGATCCTGTAGAGCGTGGCGCGGAAGTCCTCGGCCGCGACCAGCCCCGCCGGATCGTCCGAAGCGCGGTTGATCTTCTTGCCCGTCGCGAGGCGCTCCATGGAGCGGTCGACGGCGTCGGTCGCCCGGCCGAACGCGGAGCGCGCCACCGACGCGGCGCTGTTGAAGTTGAGCGAGATCCCGGTCATGGTCCGGATAGGTCGTCGGGCCGATCCGTCGCGGGCTGAACCCGACACGACGCGCGCGCGGGGTTTCGCCCTGGATCGGGGAGGAACGCGCGGCCGGCGGAACCCGGGCGGGTCCGTTCTTTGGTTATGCGCGTCCGCCGGCGGCGCAACCGCATCGGGCCGAACCATTTGCGGCGTTACACGCGACGCGCCGGCCACGCGACGACCTCGATCCGGCGCGCAAAGTGCAGCAGCGGCGGCTCGTCCGGTAAGCCCAGCCCGATCTGTTCGGTCATCGCGTTGACGCGGAACTCGCACTCGGCCGGCTGGAGCGGCCACGGCGCGTGATGGATCTCACCCCGCAGCACGCGCCCGCGACGCGTGGCGGCGTACAGGCAGTACCGCTCGGTGAGGAAGTGCTCGAGCGTGCCGGGCTCGCTCGGCGGGAGGACGGGTCCGGTCGGGTGGTAGCTCGCGTCGAACGATGCGGGCGGCACGCCGCGGTGCGTGCGCTCGCTGGTGTAGTCGATGCGCTCGCCTCGGCGTGACAGGGTCATGCGCGCATCGAAGTAGGGCAGGCTGAACGAGGCGCGAGCGGCGCGGACGGCGAGTCGGCTCGCGGCGTCGAGCGAGAAGAACCAGACGCCCGGGCGATCGTCGCGCGTGCTGCGCACATAGGTGCGGACATTGAGCTCGTGGAACGCGCTGACCAGCGGCATCGGGGGCGTGCCTCGGGCCCGGATGCCCCGCATCGTGAAGGGGACGATCCCGATCCACGCGGAACCGTCGAAAGTGTCGAGCGCGAGCCCCGTCGGCAGGAGGGCGCGCAGCGCCGCTTTGTCGACGCGCCAGTGCGCAAAGAGCAGGTCGAGCCACTGCATGGAGATGAGCCAGGGCGAGCGCTTGAGCGCGTAGGGGCGGTGCTCGAGTTGCGCGAGAGCGGGGTGCATCAGGCGGGCTCGGGGTCGTCGGTCTGGCGCTCCTCGACGCGTCGCTGCACGCGGGCGGCCCGGTAGTGCTCGCGCTGCCCATCGAGGTCGGCGCGGCGCTGGTCGATCTGGCGGAGCAGTTTGCGCCGCCCGTAGAGGGTGAGGGTATCGCCCGGCTCGACACGCGTGCGGCCGCGCGGGGCGCCGAGGAACTCGCCCTCGCCCCGCTCGATGCCCAGCACCAGCACGCCTTCCTCGGGGAGCGCGAGCTCCTGGAGCGTGCGCCCGGCGAGCCAGTCGCCCTCCTCGACGCTGAGTTCGAGGACGGCGTAGCTCTGGCGGAGGTGGAGGAGTTGGGCGAAGTCGCGGACCTCGAGATCGGTATAGCGCTCGAGGGCGCGGCGGATCCAACGCTGCATCCACTGATCGATCCAGTGGCTCGAGGCAATGAACCAGAGCAGCAGCACCCCGCCGACGAGCCAGGCGAGGCGCGCGACCGATTCGGTCTCGCCGCCGGCGGTCGCGAAGGAGAGGACCAGTGCCGTGATGCCCGTGAGCAGACCCGCCCCGCGGACGAGCATGAGCGTGCTGACGATGCGTCGGCGGACCGGGTGCTGCATGACCTGCTCGCTCTCGTGGGTGGTGAAGCCCGTGCCGGTCCAGACGCTGCGGGCCTGGAAGCGGGCGGCGTGCTGGCTCATGCCGGTGAGCGTGAGGGCGACAGTGACGATACGGACCACCAGCAGCGAGAGGACGAGCACGAGGAAGAACGAGACGAGGGCGAGCATGGGCGGATGCTCCGAGCGTCAGGAGCCGGCGAGGTAGCGCGCCACCACGGCGCTCCACGAGGGATCGCCGGTGATCTCGAGGATGGCGCGGTTGACCTCTTCGCGGCGCGCGGCATCGGGGGGGAGCGCCAGCGCGTAGAACTGTTCCTCGAAGCCGCCGGGCAGCAGGCGGATCGAGCCCGATTCCTCTGTCGGCGAGCGCTGCGAGAGGAGGTACTCGAGGACGGGGCGGTCGTAGACGGCGGCGTCGGCCTCTCCCTGCGCGACCATCTCGAGGGCGGCGGCGGGGGACTCGGCGATCTTGCGTCGGATGCCGCGGCGGAGCAGGTACGCGTCGCTGGTCGTGCCCTCGACGGTCGCGACGGTGCGCCCGGGCAGGTCGTCGGCGCTCTGGATGTCGGTGTCGAGGGAGGAGACGGTCAACGCCGAGGCGATGGCGGCGGTGAAACTGGAGATGACGATGATGCCGGCGAACATCCAGACGAGCGTGACGACGCGCCCGATGGGCGTGCTCGGGGCCTTGTCGCCGTAGCCGACGGTGGTCATGGTGACGGCGCTGAACCACAGCCCGTCGCCCAGGCCGCGGACGGGGTCCGCGTGGAATTGCTCGGGGTTTCGGCGTCGCTCGACGAGCCACACGATCGCCCCGACCACGAACAGCAGCAGCACCAGCGCGGCGACGACCTGCGCGAAGGTCGGCGAGAACAGCCGGCGCAGCACGCTTACCCAGGGGCTGCGCTCCTCGACCGGGACGGCGATCGCCAGCGACGACACGAAGAACGGGTGCGTGAAGTCGAGCGACTGCTCGCGGTCGGCGGTGACGCTGATGGCGCCGATGCCGATGTCGCCCTCGCCCGCGGCGATGCCCGCGAGCAGGTCTGGCATGTCCCGCGATTCGTAGGAGGACTCGACGCCGAGGCGGGCGGCGATGCGGTCCCAGAGTTCGATCGCGATGCCGGCGGGCGCGGCGTCGGGCTGCCGCGATCGCTCGATCACAAACGGCGGCGCGGGCTTGATGATGACGCGCCAGGTCTCGGGCGTGTCGCCCGTCGGCTGGGCGTGCAGCGCGGGAACGAAGATGAGTGTGATGAGTGCCGCGAGAATGGATCGGCGCATGTCGCCTCCTTTCGCATCGTGCACTGTACTGTGTTCGGGGGCGGACGCGGCGGGGGTTACTCGATCGGGCGCCCGCCGACGGTCAGTGTCGCGCGGCGCCCTCGCGGCGTGCGCTTGCGGCGGAGCAGCCGCCGGATCGGCGTGATGCGCCAGCAGAGCCACACGAACGCGGCGAGAGCGGCGGCGGTGACGACCCAGAATTCGGGATCGTGCACGGGCATCACGAGGCTCCGATCAGCGACAGCGACTGGTAGGTGACCGCCGCGAGCACCCACGCGAGCCCGCTCATCCAGCCGAGCTGGACGAACGCCCAGCGCACGCCGCCGGCCTCGCGCGCGGTAACGGCGAGTGTGGGCAGGCATTGCATCGCGAGGATGAAGTAGACCAGCAGCGACCAGGTGGTGGGCGTGTCGAAGAGCGGCGAGCCGTCGGCGCGATCGGCCGAGGAGAGGGCGCGGAGCACGCCCTCGTCGGCGATGTCGGCGTCTTCATCGCCCAGGACGGTGACGGCCATGGTCGTGACGAAGACCTCGCGGGCCGCGAAGCTGGCGAGCACGCCGACGGTGAGCTGGCGGTCGTAGCCGAGCGGCGCGAAGATCGGCTGGGCGATCGAGCCGAGGCGCTCGAGGTAGGTCGCCGGTGCCGGGGCGATATCGTCACTGTCGGTCGGAGCGTCCTGGGCGAGGGTCTCGGCGGGCGCGGTCTGGGTGGTGGGCGCGTCGGGCGATGGAGCGTCGCTCCCTTGCGGGAAGGAACCGAGCCACCACAGGACGATGGAGATCGCAAGGATGACGGTGCCGGCTTTCTTGAGGAAGACCATGCCACGCTCGAGCGCGAGCCGGATGGACTTGCCGAGCTGCGGCGGGCGGTACTCGGGGAGTTCGAGGAGCATGGGCCGGCTGCGCCCGCGGAGGATGGTTCGGCGGATGACCAGCGAGCTGAGCAGCCCGGCGATCGCGCCGATCGCGTAGCACCCGGTGAACGCGAGCGCCTGCACGCCGGGGCGTCCCGGGAAGAGCAGCGAGACGAGCAGGACATAGACGGGGATGCGCGCGGTGCAGCTCATGAAGGGCGCGACGAGGATCGCCGCGAGCCGGTCGCGCCGATCCGGGATGCCCCGGCAGGCCATGATGCCCGGGAGCGCGCACGCGTGGGAACTGAGCAGCGGGACGAACGCGTGCCCGTTGAGCCCGAAGGGGCGCATGACGCGGTCCATCACGAACGCGGCCCGCGCGAGATAGCCGGTGTCCTCGATCAGCGCGATCAGCAGGAAGAGCAGGACGATCTGGGGGAGGAAGACCGCGGTCGCGCCGACGCCGGCGATGATGCCGTCGGCGAGGAGTTGCGAGATCAAGCCGTCGCCCAGCGCGCCGCCCACGGCTCCGGCGAGCCAGCCGAACGCGCCGTCGATCCAGTCCATGGGATAGGTCGCGAGCTTGAAGATGCTCCAGAACAGGAGCGTCATGACCGCCGCGAAGATGGTCAGCCCCGAGAGCGGATGCGTGAAGGCGCGGTCGAATCGATCGGTGAGGGATTGGCGGGCGTCGCTCTCGGGAGCGGCGAAGATGTCGATCGCGAGTTCGTCGGCCCACTGCTCGAGGGCTTCCTGGCTGCCGCGCGGCCCGTCGATGGGGATGCGGGCGCGCCCCAGCGCCGCGCGCAGGGCTTCGACGCCCTCGCCGGAGCGGCCGGAGCAGACGACGACCTCGCACCCGAGTCGGCGGGCGAGTTCTTCCTCATCGCCCCGGATGCCGCGTCGGCGGGCCGAGTCGACCATGTTGATCGCGACGACCATGGGCAGGCGCGTGCGGAGGACCTCGCCGAGGAGCAGGAAGCCGCGGGGCAGGTCGCAGGCGTCGAGGACGACGCAGACGGCGCTGGGGGCCTCGACCTGCTCGCCGCGGGGCGCGGTCGAGCCGTCGAGCGTGCCGCGGGTGACGCGGGCCTCGCCGGTGTCGAGGGTCAGCGAATAGGTGCCGGGCAGGTCGATGAACCGCGAGCCGGGCGGGAGGGTGCCGGTGCGGTCGAGGGCGAGGCGTGCTTCCTGCGTGGTGCCCGGGAAGTTGGAGGTCTGGGCGCGCAGACCGGCGAGTTTGTTGAAGAGCGTGGTCTTGCCGACATTGGGATTCCCGACGAACGCGATGCGGCGGGCGTCGGCGTCGAGCGGACGATCGGCCTGGCCGCGCGGAGGATCGTGGGGTGCGGGCTCGGTCGCGGCGGGCATGATCGGGCTCGGGTTACGCCGGGTCGCAGCGGTCGGCAGAGAGTGGCGCATCGGCGACGAGCACGCGGTCGGCCAGCGGGCGGGCGATGCCCAGACGCCGACCCGAGCCGCAGCAGCAGCCCCCCACCTCGATGATGCTCGGCTCGCCCAGCCGACGGACGACGATCTTGCAGTTGGGTCGCAGCCCGAGGGCCCGCAGGCTGGCGGCATCGGCGGGATCGCCCTCGACCCCCACGAAGTACGCCGAATGGCCCCGCGCCAGCGTCGTCAGGCGACGGCCGGCGGGCGGACTCGCGGCATCACGCGCGGGCTGGTCGTTGGTTGAAACCCTGGTCTCGGACTGCGGCATCGCGGCAAGCTCCCCAGAGGACGCAACATGCTACGACAACTGAGACTGAGTCTCAATACTGTCGCCTCATGAATCTGAGGGGGTCGGGCGGTCCCGGGAGGGGCGGGAAGCCTTGGGGACTCAGCCCCCCCCGCCGGCGGTGCCGATGAGTTGCTCGTTGGTCTCGAAGCGGCTCAGGGCGGCCAGGAGCTGTTCCATCTGCTGCGGGCCGGGCATGTTGAGCATGCGTCGGCGGAGGGCGGTGACGGTCGCGTGGGTCTTGGGGTCGAGGAGTTTCTCGTCCTTGCGGGTGCCGCTGGCGGCGAGGTTGATCGCGGGGAAGACGCGGCGCTCGGCGATCTTGCGGTCGAGGATGAGCTCCATGTTCCCGGTGCCCTTGAACTCCTCGAAGATGAGCTGATCGCCCTGGCTGCCGGTGTCGACGAGGCAGGTCGCGAGGATGGTCAGGCTGCCGCCCTCTTCGGTGTTGCGGGCGGCGCCGAAGAGTTGCTTGGGGATCTCGAGGGCTTTGGAGTCGATGCCGCCGGACATGGTGCGTCCGCTGGAGGCGTGCTTGTTGGAGCGGTTGAAGGCGCGTCCGAGGCGGGTGAGCGAGTCGAGGACGACGACGACATCCTTGCCGGCTTCGACCATGCGTTTGGCGCGCTCGATGCAGAGGGTGCTGACGGCGATGTGCCTCTCGACCTCGTGGTCGTTGCTCGACGCGATGACGCGGACGCGCTCGGGGTGGGCCCAGGGTCGGGCGACGCCCTCGCGGGGCTCGAACGCCCGGCGGAAGTCGGTGACTTCCTCGGGCCGCTCATCGACGAGCAGGACGAACAGTTCGACCTCGGGGTGGTTGCGGAGGATGCCCTCGGCCATGTTCTTGAGCAGGGTGGTCTTGCCCGCCTTGGGGGGGCTGACGATCAGCCCGCGCTGCCCCTTGCCGATGGGGCAGAACAGGTCGATGAGTCGGTTCGCGACGGGGCAGCCGGGGAACTCGAGGTCGAGCCGGGGCTCGGGGTCGATGGAGGTGAGTTCCTCGAAGGGCTTGCGGTCGGAGTAGTCGCGCGGATCGAGCCCTTCGATCGCGAGGATCTGGTCGACGACGGGGCGGGAGTTGCGTGGGCCGGACTGCTTGCCCCGGCGGCGTCGGCGGGGCTTGCGCTGGACGACCTCGACGGTCACCTCCAGCCCGTGGCGCAGTCGGAACTGCTCCCCGAAGGAGATCGGGACGAACGGGTCGTCGGCGCTCTCCACGAGGTAGGCGTCGGCCAGCTGTCGGATGCGACCTTCGGCGCGCGAAGGCCACTCCAGGATGCCTGTCAGCGTCGTCATCCGGGGGGCTCGATTGTCCGGTGCTCACGCCGGGGAGCCGGGAGATTGCCCGCGGGCTCCGTTTCGTCGGCGTCGCGAGGGGCCGGGGGTCCGCCCCGTCCGCTCATGTTCCGCGGTCTATCAGAGACGGGCCCGGGGTCCAAGTCAAGGAGCTTGGAACAACCGGCCCCGCTCGCCATCGGCCCGACAGGGGCCCGGACTTGAGCCGGGCGCCGCTCCCCGGGCCCTTCCCCGGGGCGGGCGGATCGGACCCGCTATGATCGCACCCGCGGCGGGCGATCGCCCGTGGGGGTCGCGGCGGGCACCGGAGCACCGGGGCCCGCGGGACGCGTGCGAACGGCTCATGAAGATCTTCGACGGCATCCCGGTCTCGGACGGCGTGGTCATCGGGCGCGCATTTCTGATCGACCAGGTCCACCGGCGCGTCGCCCAGCGGGTCGTCGGCGAGGCGGGGGTCGAGGCGGAGCTGGACCGATTCGAACGGGCCCGCCAGGCATCGATCGCCGACCTGCAGCGCGTCGCCGAGGCCGCCGGGCGGGAGATCGGCGACGAGGCCGCCAAGATCTTCCTCTTCCACCAGGGCATGCTGCACGACCGAACGCTGATCGACCCGATCCGGGTCTCGATCCGTGATGAGCGGGTGTGCGCCGAGTGGGCGGTGTCGCGGGTGCTCGGGGCGTGGCGCGACCGGTTCGCGTCGATGCCCGACACGGCGATCAGCACCAAGGCCGACGACATCGCCGACCTGACCGACCGGATCCTGACCGAGTTGATCGGGGCTCGTCGGACGGCGCTGAGCCAGGCCGAGCCCGGGGCGATCGTCATTGCCCGCGAACTGACGCCGACGCAGGTCGTCGAACTGGCGAAGATCGGCGTGGGCGCGATCGCGCTGGACACCGGCGGGACGACCAGCCACACCGCGATCGTGGCGCGGGCGGTGCAGCTCCCCGCCGTGCTGGGCTGCCGAACGCTCTTCGACGAGGCGACCGATGACGCGATGATCGCGTTGGACGGACGGCGGGGGCGGGTGATCCTCGAGCCCAACGAGCCGACCCTGGCCCGGTACCGCGAGGTGGCCGAGTCCCGGCGTGAGGCCCGGCGGAGTCTGCGCGACGAGGCGTCGCTGGTCTCGGAGACGGCCGACGGCGTCCGCGTCGAGCTTCTGGGCAACATCGAGTTCGCCGACGAAGCCGAGGCGGTGCTCGAATCGGGCGGCGAGGGGGTCGGGCTGTTCCGGACTGAGTTCCTGTTCCTGACCAGCGACCACGAGCCGAGCGAGGAGGAGCAGTTCGAGAGTTATCGGCGGTGCGTGGAGTTGCTGGGCGGCCAGCCGCTGACGATCCGAACGCTCGATCTCGGGGCCGACAAGTACACGCAGCAGAAGGCCGAAGCGCAGGAACGGAACCCGTTCCTGGGTTGCCGGAGCATCCGGTACTCGCTCCGTCGGCTGCCGATGTTCAGGGCCCAGATCCGGGCGATTCTGAGGGCGTCGGCGTTGGGCCCGGTGAAGATGATGTTCCCTTTGATCACCTCGATCGGTGAGTTCCGCCAGGCGCGGCTGTATGTGCGGGATGTGATGGAGGACATGGCCGAGGAAGGGCTGGCGTTCGACGCGGACCTCCCGATCGGGATGATGGTGGAGGTGCCCTCGGCGGCGGTTCTGGCCGACCGCTTCGCCCGCGAGGCGGATTTTTTCTCGATCGGGACGAACGATCTGGTGCAGTACACCCTCGCGGTGGACCGAACCAATGAGCAGGTCGCCGATCTGTATCAGCCGACCCACCCGGCGGTGATCCGCCTGATCCGGGAGGTGGTCAAGGCGGGTCGGCATCGCTCGGTGCCCGTGTCCTGCTGCGGGGAGACCGCCGGCGACCCGGAGTACGCGCTTTTGCTGATCGGGCTGGGAGTGCGTACCCTGTCTGCATCAGCGAGCTCCCTGCCGCTGCTCAAGCGGGTGATCCGATCGGTCACCCGGACCCAGTGCGAGCGGATCGCCCGCAAGGCGCTCACGTTCGATTCCGCGGCCGAAGTCTCGTCGTATCTGCGAGACCAGGCCCGAAGAGCCATGCCCGAAGCCCTCGGCGGTCGTTCCGTCGAAGAGGTGTAAGGCGAAGAACACTCGGCGCGACGCGCTGCTCCGCCTGCCGGACGCGATGTTCGCCCGCTCGAGCCGATGCGGCCGACCCCCCGGGGAAGGCTCGCCGGCCCGGGACCCGAGGATCTCCCGTGTGCGCGTCGGCCCCGGTCGACGCGCGGGCGGGATCGGGTCCGGGCCGCTCCCGGCGTGCGAGCAGCGCCTGCCCCGAGTCTGCGGGCCCCGCCCGATGACGCACCGCGACCAACGAATCGGAACCACCGCCCGGCGGGCGCTCTCTGCGCGCCCGATCGGAGGACGGGCCGACGCGCGGCTTCATCGGGACGCCCGGTGCGCACGACGCACAGAGGGAACACCATGTCCAAGAGCATGATGCTCATCAACTACCAGCCCGGCGAGGACTGCCGGATCGCGATGGTCGAGGACGGCAAGGTCGAGGAGTACCACGCCGAGCCCACCGAGAATGTCAGCCGCGTGAACAATGTCTATGTCGGGCGCGTGGTGAATGTGGAGCCCGCGATCCAGGCGGCGTTCGTCGACTTCGGGATCGGGGTCAGCGGGTTCCTGCATGTCTCGGATCTGCACCCGCAGTACTTCGGCGACGAGCCCGACGCGGTCGAACGCGTCGGACGCAAGACCCCCCGCCGCGACCGCCCGCCGATCCAGGAGGCGCTCAAGAAGGGGCAGGAGATCATCGTCCAGGTGCTCAAGGAGGGCGTGGGCACCAAGGGCCCGACGCTGACGAGCTACCTGAGCATCCCCGGGCGCTTCCTCGTGATGATGCCGAACATGGACAAGGTCGGCGTGAGCCGGAAGGTCGAGGACGAGGAGGTGCGCAAGAAGATGCGCGACATCCTCTCGCAGCTCGAGCTCCCCGACGGGTTCGGGTTCATCCTCCGCACCGCCGGCTTCGACCGGACCAAGACCGACCTCAAGCGCGACCTGGCGTACCTGATGCGCCTGTGGAAGGACATGGAGGACCGGCGCGGCAAGGGCAAGAAGCCGCGCCTGCTCTACACCGAGAGCGACCTGCTGGTGCGCGCGCTGCGCGACATGGTGACCAGCGAGGTCGACGAGATCGTGATCGACCACCCGGCGGCGCTGCGCCGGGCGGCCCGGTTCATGAAGATCGTCTCGCCCCGCGCCCAGGCCAAGCTGATGCGCTACACCGGCGACGCGCCGCTCTTCCACGCGTTCGGCATCGAGGAGCAGATCCTCGCGATGCACGCCCGCGAGGTGCCGCTGCCCTCGGGCGGGCGGCTGGTGATCGACGAGACCGAGGCGCTGGTGGCGATCGATGTCAACTCCGGTCGCAGCCGGGGGGCGCGCGACGCGGAGACCAACGCGTACCAGACCAATCTCGAGGCGGCCGACGAGATCTGCCGCCAGCTCCGACTGCGCGACCTGGGCGGGCTGGTCATCAACGACTTCATCGACATGCGGTCGGCCAAGAACCGAAAGGCGATCGAGCAGCGCGTGCGCGAGCGGCTCAAGCGCGACCGCGCCAAGTCGACGATCCTCCCGATCAGCAACTTCGGGATCCTCGAGATGACGCGCCAGCGGATGCGCGCCAGCCACGAGCGGGCCCACTTTGCCGAGTGCCCCACCTGCCGCGGTCGCGGGCTGCTGCAGCGCTCGCAGTCGGTCGCCGCCGACGCGCTGCGCGAGCTGTCGGCGTTGCTGGCGCACGACCGGATCCACCGCGTGGAGGTCGTCGTGTCGCCGCGCGTCGCCGGGGCGCTGCTCTCGAGCAACCGGCGATCTCTGACGCGCATCGAGACGGCGACGAGCAAGACGATCGAGGTGCGCGTGAGCGACCAGATCCCGCTCGACCGCGTGACGATGTACGCGTACGACGACGCCGGGGCGGACATCAACATCGAGAAGCTGCCCGGGACCCGGGGCAAGCCGAGCATCGAGGCGTACACCGCCGAGACCGATCCCGAGGACTGGGCGGTGGACCCGGCGGCCGAAGCCGCCGAGGTGCGCGCTCACGAGCAGGAAGCCGCCGCCGAGGCGCTCGCGAGCATCGCCGAGGAACTCGAGCCGTCGCCCGAGGAATCGGGCGCCGACGAGGGCGGGACCAAGAAGAAGCGTCGTCGGCGTCGCCGGCGGCGGAAGTCCGGGAGCGACGAGGCCTCGGGCGAGAACGCCGATTCGCGCGAGTCCGACGGCGACAGCAGAGGCGATGCTGCCCCCGACGACGAGTCCAAGCCCGCCGAAGGGGAATCCGATGCGCGGGGTGAGGGCGAGGGCGAATCGGGCGAGGGCCAGCCGCGCAAGAAGCGTCGGCGTCGTCGGCGTCGCCGCGGCAAGGGCTCGGGCGAGGGCGTTGCGGGCGAAGCCGCCGAGGCCTCGCACGACGCCGACTCCGCCGCCCGGCGCAACCCCGAGGGCAAAGCCGAAGACAAGGCCGAGGGCGGCCCCGACATCAGGTCGGAAGGCAAGCCCGCCTCGGACGAAGCGTCGGACCACGCACCCGCGAAGAAGCCCGCGCGCAAGAAGACGCGGAGCAAGCGG
Organism: Phycisphaerales bacterium JB037; assembly: GCA_043101605.1. Lineage (GTDB taxonomy): Bacteria > Planctomycetota > Phycisphaerae > Phycisphaerales > UBA1924 > JBICIG01. The sequence goes on along the minus strand of JBICIG010000037.1, from coordinate 8,793 downwards.
ATGACCAAGGCCGAGGTCGAAGCCAGCGGGGAGCGCGAAACCGGGAGCGACGCGCCGGCCGCTGCGGCCGCCGAGCCGTCGGAGGAATCCGGAGCAACGAAGAAGAAATCCCGCCGCCGAAGCTCGAAGAAGACGGCCGCCAAGGCCGACGCCAAGACCGACGCGAAGGCGTCCGCCAGCACCGAAGCCAAGCCCGCGGGCAAGGGCGACAACGGCTCGCCCGCCAAGCCCAAGCGTTCGCTCTACGGCGCCAGCCGACGCAAGCTCGCGCCGAGCGAGATCGGCAAGGGCCCGTCGCGCGACCGATGAACCGAGGGGCGTTCGCGCCGCCAACCCTGAACCCGTGACCCCCCGATGACCGAGCCGACTGTCCAACGCGTGATCGTGCTCGGCTCGACCGGGTCCATCGGCACGCAGACGCTCCGCGTCATCGAGCACCTCAGCGCGCTCGCGGGCGAGCTTGGCGTGCGCTTTGAGGTCGTCGGGCTTGCCGCCGGGCACGACGGCACGCTGCTGCGCGAGCAGTCGGCGCGCCTGGGCGTTTCCGAACTCGCGCTGTCGCGCGATGACGGCCGGGGCGGCGCGCGCGTCGGAGACGATGCCGCCGAGCGCCTGGTGCGCGAGGTCGACGCCGATCTGGTCGTCGCGGCGATCGTCGGCATCGCCGGGCTCGCGCCCACGCTCGCGGCGGCTGAACTCGGGCGGCGCGTGGCGCTGGCGAACAAGGAATCCCTCGTCGCCGCGGGCGAACTGGTCATGGCGATCGCCCGGCGAACCGGCGCGCGCCTGCTCCCGATCGATTCCGAGCACGCCGGGGCGTGGCAGTGCATCGCGGCGCTCGCCGGGCCGGACTGGTCGCCCCCGATGCCGACGCCGCCGACGGTCGCGCACCTGACGATCACCGCCTCGGGCGGGCCCTTCCGCACCTGGGACCGCGAACGCATCGAACACGCGAGCCCCGAGCAGGCGCTCGAGCACCCGACCTGGCGCATGGGCCCCAAGAACACCATCGATTCGGCGACGCTGGTCAACAAGGGGCTCGAGCTGATCGAGGCGCACTGGCTCTTCGGGCTCGCGCCCGATCGGCTTGATGCGGTCATCCACCCGACCTCGATCGTTCACGCGCTGGTGCGCACGCCGGGCGGATCGGTGATTGCACAGCTCTCGAGCCCCGACATGATGCTCCCGATCCAGGCGGCGCTGACGCACCCGGCGATCGCGCCGTCGCCCGCGCCGCCGATCGACCTGCTCGCGTGCGGGCCGCTGGCGTTCGAGGCGATCGACGGCGATCGGTTCCCGGGCGTCGCGCTCGCGCAGCGGGCGATGCGGGCCGGCGGGGTCGCGGGCGCGGTTCTGAACGCCGCCAACGAGGTGGCGGTGCGGGCGTTCCTGGAAGGGCGGCTGCCGTTCGGCGGGATCGCGCGGGCGATCGAGTCGGCCCTGGACCGCGTCGATGCCCAAGCCGACGCGGGGACGCTCGACGCGATTCTCGACGCCGATGCGCGCACGCGCCGGCTCGTCGAGGAATCGCTCTGACCCCGTTCGCCGGATCCGTGCCTCGGTGCATGGACGAGCCGCGACCGGGAGGGCGCGGGAACAGGATTCGGGGGGGTCAAAGACCGCTCCCTCACGGTCGCGGCGCGTTGATGATCGAGTGCAGAGAGAAAGCGGGCCGCCCCTCAAGAAGGACGGCCCGCCGGTGCATCAGTGTTGGAGGATCAGGAGATCAGCGGGCGTTGCGCTCGTTGGCGGGCTGCCCGATGATGATGTTGGTGACGCCGCCGCCCATCGAGCCGGCGTTGTAGATGTACTGCGCGTCGAGCGCCTTGGCGATGCGGATGTGCGCCTCGGTGAGGTGGGCGCGGGAGTAGGGATCGAGGTTGGCGGCCTGGCGTCCCTCGAGGAGCTTGCCGATGTTGCCGTGCAAGTCTCGGAGCTGCATGGTCGCCAGGTTGGCCACGGCGTTCATCGCCGCCCCGCCCGAGCCGCCCATGAAGCTCAGGTCGATCAGGCGGGTCAGGTGCTCGCGCTGGAGGTTCCGGCGGAGGCTGGAGATCATCGGATCGGTGGCGGTGAAGCGCCCGTTGCTGGGCTGGTCGAGTTCCGACCACGCCGCGTCCTTGATGACGCCGAAGACCTCGGGCAGCGTGACCGGGTTCTCCTCGATGTCGGCCGAGCGGATCTCGTTGTCGAAGACTCGCTGGAGCGTCGTCGGGTTCATGAGCATCGTCAGGACGGACGCCTGGATGCCCATGATGCGGTCGTGGACGGGCCACGCCGGGTCGTTGAAGATCTGGCTCATCCCGCCGGCGTCCCACCAGCGATCGTTGGTCATGTAGCGCAGGATCTCGGGGTCGAGCCCGAACGCGTCGTCGTAGAACGAGTGCTCGATCACGAAGCTCAGCGCCTCGCGCTGCTTCTCGGCCTCGACGGGCATCACCGGCACGCGGTCGCCCGCATCCCCCTTCTTGTCACGCAGAATGTACGACCCGCCGACCCAGCGCGACATGAACCCGAGCGTCCGCGTCTGCAGCCCGAGGCTCAGCTCGTACCCGCGGCGGGCGCGGCTCCAGCTCTCGCCTTCCTCGACGAAATCATCGAGGATGCGCCCGCGGACCCACTCGCTCAGGCGGACATACTCGCGGGCGTAGTTGATCGGGTCGGCGCCCAGGTCCCAGCGCGTCGCGAGCGGGTCGGGGCCCCAGGTGTCCTCGTCGGTCGCGTAGGTGAGCTCGGGCTCGTTGACGCGCTCGAGGACCTTCGCCGGGTCGCCGAAGGTGTACCCGTACTCGATCGCCCACATGTCGTAGGGACCGATGTCGATCATCGCGTAGTCGCCCTGCTGATCGCCCGACTCCATGCGGATGTTGATGCCCGTGTAGTCCATCACCGAGCCGGTGATGGTCTTGTTGCCCGCGAAGCCCTCGGAGTTGATCTCGTCGATCGTGTAGGCGCTCGAGGCACGGAAGTTGTGCCGCAGCCCAAGCGTGTGCCCGACCTCGTGCGCGACCAGGTCGGCAAGCATCGGACCGGCGAACTCCTCGGGGATCCCGTCGAGCAACTGCGAGTCGTCGTCGGATCCCGTCCCGCCGGCGCCCTCGTCGGCGGCCTGGTCGTGGGCCTCCCCGTCTTCGGCCTCGTCCTCGTCCTTTTCGGGCTGCCCGTAGCCGAGCTTGGCCTTGATGTGCTCGGGAAGCTGATCGAGCAGTTCCGGGTTGCGCTCGACGCGCTTGCGGATCATCTCGAGCACCTCCGGCGGGAGGTCCTCGGGCACCTCGGGCTGCTCACCCGACGCGAGGTCGTTCAGGAACGAGTCGGCGATGTCGCGGTGCATGCGGAACATCGCCATCTGCACCGACTTGCCGTGCCCGACCATGCACAGCCCGTTGGTCTGGCTGAGCCGGTCGGCCAGCCCGTCATAAAGATCATCGCCCAGCGCCGACCCGTCGACCTGCGCCGCCGGGTGCCCGCCGTAGCGGAGCACGCCCCGCGCCTGACGCTGCGCCTGGAGGTCGCGCGCCTCGGCGGGGGAAACCGCCCGCAGGCGCGGATCCCAGTTCGGGTTCTCCTCGAGCCACGCGAGCGTGTCGGGCCCGAAGTTCTCTGTCGCGGCCTCGGGGATGTACTCGTTGTAGACCGTGAAGTACGAGCGGATGAACCCGTCGGTGAGCACGATGTCCGCGTCGAGGATCTGGCCCGTCTCGGGGTGGACGCGGCTCGGGCCGATCGCCGTCCCCTGCGCGTTGCTCAGCCAGCGGATGAAGTTGTAACGCACATCCTCGGGGTCCTTGTCCATGTGCGCGCCGGTCTGGGCGTCCTGGAAGCGGACCTCGATCGCGCCGTCGATCCCCACATTCAGGAACGCGCGGTTCCAGTACTCCACGCCCTGCTTGATCCAGCGCCGGTACCGCACCGGGGCCGCCGCGTCCACATAGAACACGATCGGCTCCTTCGGCGGGCTGACCTTCAGGCTCGGGTCGCGCTTCTCGAGGTTCCAGCGGTTGATGTACCGCGTCCACACCTCGCGGTTGTCGAACTGGCCCAGGTCGCGGTAGACCGTCGTGAAGTACCCGACGCGCTCGTCGGCTTCACGCGGCTTGTACCCCGTGCGCGCGGGGATGTCACTGATCGAGTAGTGGAAGGTCCGCAGCACGCCGCCCGCGGCGGGCACCTCGAACGCCAGCTCCACATTCTGCGGGAACGCCTTGGCCTTGGAGATCTTCGCCAGGCGCGCGTTCATCCCCGCCGCCTGATTCCCGAAGAACAGCCGCGCCGAGCCCAGCAGCAGCTCGTCCATGTCGATCACCGGCTGGTTGTTCGGGCCCATCGAAACGATCGGCACATCCAGCAGCACGCGGTCGGTGAAGATCCGCTTGACGCTCTGCTGGCTCTCGGGATCGCCCGTCGAGCGGTCCTGCACATTGGGCATGATCAGCGCCAGACGATCGTTGTACCGGCGCCAGTAGACATACATGTCCGATACCTGGAGCCCGGCGTAGGTCTCGCCCGAGCCCACCGTCGTCGCGATGAACATCTTCTTGTTCTCGTACCCCCGGGGGAGCTCGGCGAGCATCTGCGCGTCCTTGTCACGCGTCCAGATGTTGAAGTAGCTCTGCCCGTCGGCGGTCGAGACCACCTGCTCGTACCCGTCGCTCACCTCGCTGAACGCGGGGAAGTCGCCCTGCTTGGCGCCCCCGCCCCCACCGCCGCCGCCGCGGGCGGCCATCATCTGCGCAATCTGCGCCGGCGTCAGGGAGATCGTGCCGTCCTCGTTGGCGCCGGGCAGGTCGATCGGCGGGTCGGTCGGGTCGTACCCCGCCGACGCGGGCTCGATCGACGCGAGCGTCAGCCCCGCGCCCGCCGCCGCGACGAGCGCACCGATCTTCCAGCGACCGGTCGTGGTATCCGTCTTCATCCGTTGCACTCCTGGCTTGCTTGTCCGCTCGCGGCCGGTGGTGTCGGCGTCCCTCGCCGATCCCCGTCTGAGCCCTCTGCCGACCCCCCGACTCGCGGGAGACGCCAACGCCCACCCCGGCACCCGGGATCGGCTCGCGTACTGGTCTCGGCCCGTCCGGCCGCTTCTGACCATCTTCCGAAGATGGCGGTCCCGATCAACCTCCGAGACCGACCGACGCGCAGTTTCTGCCTGCGCTCCGCCGGCCGGTACGAACCGGGCCAACCCCGGGTTCGCCCCGCCCGATCACGCCATCGATCGCGCCGGGCCCGTCAGCTGAGCATCACGCCCAGCGTCACCAGCCCGAACACCCCCGCCGCGATCTGGAACGGGAGGTCCCGCGAGGCGAGCTCGGTCGGGTCGTCGTACTCCCCCCGCTCCACCAGCACGATACAACGCAGCAGCGCAAAGGTTGCCGGCAGCATCGTCAGCCACAGCAGGTTGAAACCCCGCGTGTAGTCCTCGGCCTTGGCCTCGACATACCCCGCGTAGGTGATCAGCGTCGCGACCGCCGTCATCACCACCACCATCCGGAGCAGATGGTCCGTGTATTCGAGCTGCACCGACCGCGTCTGGTCGGCCTGGTCGCCCATCACCCGGCGTTCGCCCAAGCGCTTCCCGAACGCCAGGAACATCGCCAGGAAGAGCGTGCAGTTGAGCAGCCAGGTCGAGGGCACGATCGCGACCGCCGCGCACCCGCCCAGCACCCGCAGCACGAACCCCAGCGACAGGCTCATGACATCCAGAATGACCACCCGCTTGAACCGCAGGCTGTACGCCAGGACATTGCCCGCGTACAGGCCCGCCGCCAGCAGCATCCACCACGCCGCCTCACCCCCGCTGAACACCCACACCGGCACCGCCAGCGCCAGAGCCCCGGCGAACAGCACCGCGGCGTACACCCGCGCCGTCGCAACCCCGATCGCGCCGGAAGCAATCGGCCGCTTTCGCTTGCGAGGATGCTTCCGGTCGGCCTCACGGTCGCGGATGTCGTTGACGACATACCCCCCGCTCGAAACCAGCCCGAAGACGATGAACGCCGCGAGGACCGCGATCCATGAGATCTCGTGCCCATCGAACGCGCCGTACATCGGCCCGATCAGCACGAACACGCCCTTGGACCACTGCCTCGGACGCGCCAGGCGGATGAAGTCCCACGCCGAGGGTCGCCCGACCGCGGCCGCTCCGGTCCCGTCGGAGGACTCCCCGGATCCGGGGGCGGACGGGGTGCGCGGCTCGTCGGCTATCGCCTCCCCGCCGTCATGTCCTCCAGTTCCTGCCATCGCACCGCCCGCATGAGTCGATCGAGGTCCGCGCCGTCCGCCGCCGCGTCGCCGGTCAGATCGACCGGATCCCTATGCCACCTGTACAGGTCTTCGACGCCAACGAGCCCATCGCGGTTCAGATCGAGCCCCGCCGGTCCCGGATCGGCTTCCCCCAGAAGCGGGTCCAGTTCGGCGCAGGTCACGAACGCGTCGATCCCCCCCACGCCGCCTCCGACACGCCCGACCACCCGCACGCCCGTCACCACCATCGGCCCGGGCAACGCGAAATCGATCACCTGAAAAGGCACGCCCGCGTCGAGCGGCTCGCTCGGCACCGCCCCGGGCACCGCCGACCACACCCCCGCCGCCGACCGCACCTCGAGCGTCATCTCCGTGAACCACCCTCCGACGGCACCCGGCTCTTCGAAACGGTCCCCCTCCACGAATCGCACGCCGACGATCTCGAGCGTCTGATCGAACGCGACCGAAAGGCTCACCCAGTCGCCCGCGAAGCTCCCGCCTCCCTGCGACGAGTAGGCGCGCGCCGACGCGTCATCCCCAACCTCACGCCCCGAGGCGTCCGTCTGCACGCCGTTGGCGATGAACGACACATCCCCCGTCACGCCCAGGCCGCCCGGCGGCGACGCGACGACCGACGACGACGCGACGATCGTCGCCCCGTTCTCGCGCAGCGCAAACAGCCCGCTCGCATCCCGCGCGCGCACCAGCGGGTTGAGCGCCAGCGGCTCATCGATCGGCAGCCCCGGCACCAGCCACCCCGTGCCGACCGGCGAGACCCGCCCGCCGCCACTCCCCACCGCGTCATCGACCCGATCGAGCAGCCGGTCGGCGAGCATCGTGAAGGTGTCCTCGGCCCCGGTATCACCCGGCAGGTAGTCGGGAAGGTTGTCCCGCGTGCGCAGCGACCAGTACCGATCCGAAAGCGTCGGCGGGCCCATCGCGTCCTGGATCGCCTGCGTCCCGTACATGAGCCCGAGCAGCCCGCCCATCGTCGCCGCCGGGTTGTCCGCGTCCCATCCCGAGAGCGTCGCGATCTGCACCGTGCGCAGAAAATCGCCCTCTCCATAGAGCAGCGCCATGATCCCCGTCGCGAAGTTGACGCTCGACTCGGTCCAGCCGCGGTAGACGAACCCGTTGGACGCGGCATTGAGCTGGTACCGCTGGTAGATCCGGTCGCGCGTCGACTCCCAGTCGTTCACATCCGGGTTGGCGAGGTAATCGGCACGCACGAAGTCGACGATGTCCGCCGCCTTCGAGTCCCCCGGGATCCACCGCCGCGCCTCGTCGATCAGCCACAGCACCCGCTCGCCCGGCGTCAGGTGCTCGGGCACCACCGGCGCGAGCGCATACAGCACGACATGGAACTGCGACGCGTGCGCCGCGTGACCCCGGGCCGTCGTCGCGATCGGAAGGTCCGCCAGTTCCAGAGCCGTGCGCGGCATCCCGGGCGCCAGCGCCCCGAAGAACTCCGTCGTCAACTGCGCATCGATCTGCAGCCACTGGGCATTCGCGACGGGCAGCGAGGTCGCCGGGGGCGCGACGCCCCGGTCCATCAGCTCCCGCGCCCGCTCATTCGACACCCAGATGAACCGGTTGATGTGCGCGATCCACCCGTCGCGGATCTCCCCGCTCGTCAAGCTCGGCGAGCCCGCCTGGTCGATCAGGTGCGCATAGACATATTCAATGTCGGTGTCGTCGTCGGCCGGCCAGGGGTTGCGCCGCACGAAGGTCAGCACCCCCCGCCCCAGGTCCGTCCCCCAGTCCGCGTCGGTGGGGAAGGGGGGCACGATCCGCTGCCCCTCGCCCCGCAGCCCGGTCCAGTTCGCGATCGACTCGGCGAGCCACATCGCCCGCAAGCGATCGGCGTACTCGGTCCGGTCGATCTCCACCGGCTCGGACATCGGCATCGGGGGAGACCCGGCCGCCGACCCCGCCAGGGCGAGTCCCACCAGAGAGGTTGCAAGCACGCGACGCATCGGACCGATCCTACGGGCGGGAGCCCGGCCGCCCAACACCCGCGCAACGATTCAGGGAACCATGCCCGATCCAACATCGACCCATCCTGAATCCCCTCTCCGCCCGGCCGCCCGGCGACCTTGGCTGGTCGCGGGCGTGCTGGTGCTGGTGTTCATCCTGACCGCCTGGCCCGTGATCCTCTCGGGGTCGCAGCGGGGGCGCATGGCCGCCGACCAGATCGACTATCACGAGCTGGTCGTCCGCCAGTTCCTGGCCGATTTTCCCCGCCCGGACTTCTCGGACTATCGCTCGGCGACCACGCCGGGCTACCACTTCGTCGTCGCCGCGGCCGCGCGGGTCGTCGGCGACTCGCGCGTCACGCTCCAGATCCTCGGCAGCCTCTTCACGATCGCGCTGCTGGGCGTGCTCGGGTGGGCGGTCGGGACACGGGCCCCGCCGACGATGGCGCTGGCGCTGTGCGCACCGGTGCTCGCGTCGCTCTATGTCTGGCCCGCGGGCGTCTGGCTGCTGCCCGACAACGCGGGGTGGCTGGGGGTGCTGGCGATCCTGCTGATCGCGCTAGATCGGAAGAGCACA
>JBICIG010000036.1:0-15113 GCA_043101605.1 Phycisphaerales bacterium JB037 | reverse complement strand
GACGCGTTCAAGCGCGTCGGCAAGGACGGTGTCATCACCGTCGAGGAGGGCAAGAGCCTCGAGACCGTCGTCACCGTCGTCGAGGGCATGCAGTTCGATCGCGGCTACCTCTCGCCCAACTTCGTCACCGATCCCGAGGCGATGAAGGTCACGCTCGACAAGTGCCTCGTCCTCGTCTGCGAGGACAAGATCGAGAGCGTCGGCAAGCTCGTCCCCGTCCTCGAGAAGGTGATGAAGGCCAAGAAGCCCCTGCTCATCATCGCCGAGGACATCACCGGCGAGGCCCTGTCCACCCTCGTCATCAACAAGCTCCGCGGGACGCTCCAGGTCGCGGCCGTCAAGGCCCCGGGCTACGGCGACCGCCGCAAGGCCATGCTCCAGGACATCGCGATCCTCACCGGAGGCACCGCGATCATGAAGGACCTGGGCATCAGCCTCGACGAGGTCGAGCTCTCGCAGCTCGGCATGGCCAAGAAGATCGAGGTCGACGCCGACAACACCACCATCATCTAGGGCGCCGGCTCCAACGACGACATCAAGGCCCGCATCGAGCAGATCCGTGCCGAGATCGAGAACGCCACCAGCGACTACGACCGCGAGAAGCTCCAGGAGCGCCTCGCCAAGCTCGCCGGCGGCGTGGCGCAGGTCGAGGTCGGCGCCGCGTCCGAAGCCGAGCTCAAGGAGAAGAAGGCCCGCGTCGAGGACGCCCTCCACGCCACCCGGGCCGCGCTCGCCGAGGGCATCGTCCCGGGCGGCGGGACCAGCTTCATCCGCGCCCAGGGCGCGATCGAGAAGCTCAAGGCGTACAAGGCCGTCTTCGGCAAGGCCAAGGAAGTCACCGCCGACGACATCGGGCACGCCGCCTACGACCTCGCCGTCGGCATGCAGGTCGTTCACTCGGCCCTGGCCGTCCCGCTCCGCACCATCGCCGACAACGCCGGCGTCAAGGGCTCGGTCGTCGTCGCCAAGGTCGCCGAGTCGACCGAACCGAACTTCGGCTACAACGCCCTGACCGGGACCTACGGCGACCTCGTCGCCGACGGCGTGCTCACCCCCGCCAAGGTCGATCGCTCGGCCCTCCAGAACGCCGCGAGCGTCGCGACGATCCTGCTCGCCGCCGACTGCCTCGTCACCGAGATCCCCCAGGAGAAGGACGACCACGGGCACGCCCACGGCGGCGACCCGATGGGCGGCATGGGCGGAATGGGCGGCATGGGTGGCATGCCGGGGATGGGTGGGATGGGGTTCTGAGCCCATCCGCTGAGGAACTGTTCAAGCAACTGAGCACACAACGCGCGGCCGCAGTCGTGCGCGAATCGGAGCAATCACATGGCAGTCAAACCACTCGAAGATCGCATTCTCGTCAAGCCCATCGAAGCCGAGGCGATGACCGCCGGCGGGATCTACCTGCCCGAGTCGGCCAAGGAGAAGCCCGTCCGCGGCACCGTCGTCGCGACCGGACCTGGGCGCCTGCTCCAGAACGGTCACCGCGCTTCGCTCAGCGTTTCCAAGGGCGACACCGTGGTTTACGGCAAGTACGCCGGCACCGAAGTTGAGATCAAAGGCGCCAAGCACCTGATCCTCCGCGAGAGCGAACTGCTCGGCATCCTGCAGGGCTGAGACGAGCACCCCCCGCGACGCGGAATCCGCATGACCAGTCACCGCACCATCCCGCCGATCCCAGAGATCGAGACGCCCGGCCCGATCCCCGAGCCGCTGGCGGTCGATGCCGAGGGTCGTCTGCGCCGGCGGTTCCTGTTCATCCGCGGGCATCCTCGTTCGGGCACCAACTGGCTGGGACGCGTGCTCAACCTGCACCCGCGGGTCCACACACGCGGCGAGTTCCACTTCGAGCATCTCCAGGACGCCTTCGCCCGCTTCATGAGCAAGACGCACTACATGGGCGCCAAGCCCCCCGTGCGTGACGCCGCGCGGAAGATGCTCCGGCAGAGCATCCGCCAGTGCCTCGGTGCGATCGGCACGGAGAAGCCCGACGCGATCTGGCTGGGTGATCGCTCGCCCACGCCGCTCCGCCGCGTGCTCCCCGGGGCGAGGCAGATCGTCATCCTCCGCGACGGACGGGATGTGCTGGTGAGTTTCACCTTCCACCAGTTCAAGAACGGCGAGTTGTGGAAGCAGGACAGATTCAAGAAGTCGTTCACGCCGATGCGCGATCGGTTCCTCGCCGACCCGGACTACTTCCGCCAGCACCCCGGGGAACTGCTCGCCGATGAGAGTTGGGTGCGGTTCGTCGCCGATCGTTGGGCGACGCGGGCGTTGCACGATCTCGAGGCCGCCCGCCGACTTCACGGCTCGAAGGACGGGGACCGCGTCGCGGTGCTCCGGTACGAGGATCTCCACGCCGATGTCGAGCGTGTGCGCTCGCAGCTCTACCGCTTTCTGGGGCTCGACCCCGCGGAAGCCGCCCCGGTGGAAGAGGGAGAGGACACACGCCCGGGGCTTGAGAAGGAGCAGCCGGGCGAGTATCGAAGGAAGGGCCAGGTGGGAGACTGGCGCAATTACTTCTCGGATCGCACCGAGAAGGTCTTCATGGAAGCCGCGGGCGATGTGCTCGAAGGGCTTGGGTATCAGACCGACACGACCGGAGCCGTCGCGCACGCGGCGCGTTGAGCGAGGCTCGGGCAGACCAATCACCAATCGCGAGGAAGCGCTATGGGCAGCAAGCAGATGATGTTCGGGGTGGACGGCCGGGTCGAGTTCCGCAAGGGCGTCGAACGCCTCGCCAATGCCGTCAAGTGCACGATGGGCCCCAGCGGGCGTCATGTCGTCATCGAGAAATCCTACGGCGGGCCCTCGGTCACCAAGGACGGCGTCAGCGTCGCCAAGGAAGTCGAACTCGCCGAGCGATTCGAGTCCATGGGCGCCAAGATGGTCCACCAGGTCGCCAAGCGGACCGCCGACAAGGCGGGCGACGGCACGACTTGCGCCACCGTGCTCGCCCAGGCGATCTTTGAAGAGGGCCTCAAGCATGTTGCCGCTGGCGCCAACCCCGTCGAACTGCAGCGTGGCATCAACGCCGCCGCCGAAGCCGCTGCCGAAGCCATCGACAAGATGGCCGTCCAGTGCAAGGGCAAGGCCGACTACAAGAAGATCGCAACCGTCAGCGCCAACCACGACGAAGAGATCGGCGAGCTGATCGCCGAGGCGATCGCCAAGGTCGGCCCCGACGGCGTCGTTGAGGTCGAGGACGGCAAGTCGGCCGACACCACGCTCGAGTATGTCGAGGGCATGCAGTTCGACAAGGGCTACCTCTCGCCCTACTTCATGACCAGCCCCAAGACCGCCGAGTGCGTCCTCGAAGATGCATTGATCCTCATCCACGAGAAGAAGATCGCCAACCTCGCCGACCTGCTCCCCCTGCTCAACAAGGCCGCGACCAGCGGCAAGCCCCTCCTCCTGATCGCCGAGGATGTCGAGAACGAGGCCCTCGCCGCGCTCGTCGTCAACCGGCTCCGCGGCGTGCTCAAGATCGCCGCCGTCAAGGCACCCGGCTTCGGCGACCGCCGCAAGGCCATGCTCCAGGACATCGCGATCCTCACCGGCGGCACCTACTTCTCCGAGGACCTCGGCCGCAGCCTCGAGTCCATCGAGCTCAGCGAGCTCGGCACCGCCAAGAAGCTCGTCATCACCAAGGACGACACCACCATCATCGAAGGCGGCGGCAAGAAGAAGGACATCACCGCCCGCGCCGATCAGATCCTCGCCCAGCACGAGAAGTCCACGAGCGACTACGACCGCGAGAAGCTCATGGAACGCCACGCCAAGCTCACCGGCGGCGTCGCGATCATCCATGTCGGCGGCGCGACCGAGATCGCCATGAAGGAGCGCAAGGACATGGTCGACGACGCGCTCCACGCAACCCGTGCCGCGGCCACGGAGGGCTATGTCCCCGGCGGCGGCGTCGCGCTCCTCCGCACCCAGGCCGCCATCGAAGCGGGCAAGAAGAAGGCCAAGGGCGACGAGAAGCAGGGCTTCGACATCGTCGCCGCCGCCGTCGAGTACCCCGCCCGCCAGATCGCCGAGAACGCCGGCTACGACGGCGACCTCGTCGTCGAGACCATCAAGGAAGACCAGTCCGTCGGCTTCAACGCCGCGACCGGCGAGTATGTCGACCTCGTCAAGGCCGGCATCATCGACCCGGCCCTGGTCGCCAAGACCGCGCTGACCAACGCCTGCTCGGTCGCGGGGCTGATGCTGACGACCGATGTGCTGGTGACCGATCTGAAGGATGAGGATGAGGTCGAAACCGGCGCGGTGAGCTGAGCCGGTCGCCGCACAGGCATCGGACAGGACCACCTGCGGAGCCGAAGAGAAAGGCCGCTGAGTGCCAACGACCCGTGACTACTACGAAATCCTCGGCGTCGAGAAATCCGCCGACGCCGAGGAGATCAAGCGCGCCTACCGCCGGCTCGCGATGAAGCACCACCCGGACCGCAACCCGGGCGATGCCGAAGCCGAGGCCGCGTTCAAGGAAGCCGCCGAGGCGTACGAGGTCCTCTCCGACTCCGCCAAGCGCCAGCGCTACGACCAGTACGGGCACGAAGGGCTCCGCGGCGCGGGCTCGGCCGCCCACGACTTCTCGCGCATGGATGTCTCGGACATCTTCTCGATGTTCCAGGACATCTTCGGCGGCGGGGGCGCGGGCGGACGCGGGCCGCGCGGCCGCTCGCAACCCCGCGGCTACGACCTCGAAACCGAGGTCGCCCTCACCCTCAAGGAAGTCCTCGAAGGCACCGAGCGCGACATCGAGTTCACGCGCATGGATGTCTGCGAGACCTGCACCGGCTCGGGCGCCAAGCCCGGCACCACGCCCAAGACCTGCACCACCTGCGAAGGGCGCGGCAAGGTCCAGCAGGCTGGGCTCGGCGGCATGTTCCGCATGGTCGTCGCCTGCCCGCACTGCCAGGGGCGAGGCACCATCGTCGAGGAACGCTGCGAGGATTGCCGCGGCTCGGGCCGTGTCCCGCGCAAGCGCTCGCTGACGGTCAAGATTCCCCCCGGCATCCACGACGGCCAGGCCGTCCGTGTGCAGGGCGAGGGCGAGCCGCCGGGCCCCGATGTCTCGCCGAGCGGGCAGGGCGTGCGCGGCTCGCTCCATGTCGTCGCCCGCATCAAGAAGCACGAGATGTTCGAGCGCGACGGCGACCACCTGCTCCTCGAGATGCCCCTGGGCTTCTCGCAGGCCGCCCTCGGCGCCGAGATCGAGGTCCCAACCCTCGAAGGCTCGCACGAACTGAAGATTCCCAAGGGCACCCAGCACGGCGCGATCTTCCGCATCGCCGGCGAGGGCCTGCCCAACCTCCGCAGCGGGCGACGGGGCGACCTGATCGTCGGCTGCCGAATCGAGATTCCCAAGAAACTCACCGCCAAGCAGGAAGAGTTGCTGCGCGCGTTCGCCGAGACCGAGGACGCCCGCGTCCTCCCCGAGAGCCACGGCTTCTTTCAGCGCATCCGCGACTTTCTGGGCGGCTGACCACCCGCCAGCAGGGGACCGACATGCACGACCCCAACACCGATCGGAACGCCCACCGAAGCGACGAGGACACCCCGCGCGAGCACGCCGGGCCCGAGCCGCGCGCCGATGACGCGCCGCTCCCCTCCATCGACGACATGGACCCCGAAGAGCTCGACCGCATGTGGTCCGATCTCCAGAGCTTCGAGAGCGAGCGGGCCAAACTCGAAGAGGAGCGCAACAACCTGCTCCGAGCCGTGGCCGATGCGCGGAACGCCGAACGCATCGCCCGCCAGGAAGTCGCCGAGGCACGCCGCCAGTCGGTCACCGCCGTCGCCCGCGATGTCATCACCGCGCTCGATCACTTCGACCTCGCGCTCCTGCAGGATCCCGAGACCGCCTCGGCGTCCCAGGTCATGGACGGTGTCCGCGTCATCCGCGCCGAACTCATCCGCACGCTCGGCAAGCACGGCGTGGGGCTCATCGAGCCCGCGCCGGGCGAGGAGTTCGACCCGGGCCGCCACGAGGCCCTCGCCTCCCGCCCCGATGACGCGATCGAACCCAACCAGGTCATCGAGACCTACCAGGTCGGCTACACGCTGGGCGATCGCGTCGTCCGCCCGGCCAAGGTCGCCGTCTCGACCGGCCCGGCCGAGTCCATCGCGGACACGCCGCCAACCGAAGCCGAGACCGACCCGGAATCCGACACCGAGCCGGAACGGGAGCACTGACCCATGCCCACCTACGACTACCGCTGCAAGGAATGCGGCGAGGAACTCGAAGTCTTCCAGTCCATCACCGCCAAGCCCAAGCGGAAGTGCCCCTCCTGCGGGCGTATGGCGCTCGAACGCCTCATCGGCACCGGCGCCGCCGTGCTCTTCAAGGGCTCGGGCTTCTACCAGACCGACTACCGCTCCGAGTCGTACAAGAAGGGCGCCAAGGCCGACGCGCCCTCGTCCGACGCCGGCAGCAGCGGGGGAGAGAAGGGCTCGGACAAGGGTTCTTCCAAGAACGCCAAGCCCGATGCGGGCGCGAAGCCCTCGGGCGATCCCAAGGCCTCCAAGGCCGGCAAGCCCGCGCCGGCCAAAAAGAACTGAGTCATGCTCGCGCACGGCATCGATCTCGTCGAAGTCGAGCGCATCGCCGACCTGCTCGTCCGCCACGAGGACCGCTTCCCGGAGCGATGCTTCACCGAAGCCGAACGGGCGTACTGCGATGACCGGGGCCGCCGCCGACCCGAGCACTACGCCGCACGCTTTGCCGCCAAGGAAGCCGTGATGAAGGCCCTCGGCACCGGGCTCCGCCACGGCATCTCTTGGACCGACATCGAAGTGACGCGCGACGGCGCCGGTGCCCCGGGAGTGCGCCTCTCCGGCGTCGCCCAAAGCCGCGCCGAATCACTCGGCGTCCGCTCGTGGCTGATCTCGCTGACCCACACCGATCGCGCGGCGATGGCGTCTGTCATCGCGCTGGGCTGAGCCTCAGCCGCCTTCTTGCGGATCAGACGGATTCTCGGGGATCATCGGCAGCCCCTGCGCCCGCCGACGCGCCAGTTCCGGCTCCATTTCCCGCGTGTACCAATCCCACCACGCTCGCTGGTCCCAGCCGAGGCTCCCGAGGTCCTGCCCCGACGCACGCTGCGCCAGCCCCAGCAGCGAGGTGTGAACTTCCGTGCGGTAGGTCACCACGACCGCGTCGAGCGCCCGGATCACCACGCCGTCGGTCACCACCGAGAGTTGCGGGTCGAACGCCACGGCGCTGTCGGCGACCACGGGCTGAAGATCGCTCACGAACGCGGTCTGCTTGCCGATCATGATCCACCCGAGAGCACCCTGCCGTTCGCCCGAAGCCCCTGTGCCGCCTACCTGTGCGTTGATCAGGTTCGGGATGAGCTTGACGATGTTCAGATTGTCGGCCACTTGTGCCGCCGCCGCCGCCTCGTCGTGATTCTGCTTGGCGAGCCCCTGGGCAACGATGTAGGTGATGCGGTCGGGCACCTCGCCCGCTTCCTCGATCCGCTGCTCAAGGCGGGCCAGCGCCGCCTCCCGGTATGCCTCGTCTCGGTCGAACACCGCCGACCACGCGAGCGTCGTGTCCGCGTCGTCGGTCTGCTGATCGACCAGCATGTCGAGGATCGCCGTGCGCACATCGAGCGAGTCCTTCTCGAATACTTCCAGCAGCAGCGGGTACACGCCGGGATCGGTGTACTTCCGCAGCTTCGAGATGCCGATCTGGCGCATCTCCGTGTTGCCCGTGCGGAAGTAGGTCGCCCGGAGTTTGCGGAGGTCCTTCTCCAGGCGCGCCTGACGACCCTGCAGCGACTTGTAACGCCGCACCGCGTCGGCGTCGTTCTCGAGCATCTCGAGCGCCACCCACGACGGGATGTCCACATCCACCGGCGTCGCACGCGTCGTCGTCGACTGACCCAACGCCGAGCCCGACAGCACCAGCAGCACGGCCAGCGCCGCGGGCTGCACCAAGCGGCGGGAGGGGCGGAGCGCAAGACTGGAAACCGGCATGACTGCCTCCCATCGGCGGCCGATTCGCCGGCCGCTCTCTCCAGATAGGACGATCCCCGCACCCGAAAGTTCCCCGGACTCGCCCGATCCCGCTAGTCTATGCGGCGATCCGCCCCTTCCCGATCAGAGCCCAGCCATGAGCGTTCACTGGCCCATCATCCGCCGCCTCGCGTCCTCCCCCTCCCGAATCGCCCTCGTGGACGACCGACGCAGCTACCGCGCCGCTGAGATGCTCGTCGCCGCCCTGCATGTCGCCTCGGCGATCGAGAAGCGGTCCGAGTCGCAGACCGTCGGCCTGCTCCTGCCCACCAGCGGCGCCTTCCCCATCGCCGCCCTCGCCGCGTGGTCGCTCGGCCGCACCGTCGTGCCGCTCAACTACCTCCTCTCCCAAGAGGAACTCGAGTTCGTCATCGACGACTCCGGGCTCGACACCGTCATCTCCGTCGGCCTGATGCTCGACTTTCTGGGCTACACCCCGCCGCGACCGGTCATCAAGCTCGAGGAACTCGACTTCAGGTCCTTCCCCGAACCCCGCTGGCCCGCGAGCGCTTCCGCGGGCGATCTCGCCGCCCTTCTCTACACTTCGGGCACCAGCGGCAAGCCCAAGGGAGTCATGCTCAGCCACGGCAATCTCTCGGCCAACATCAACCAACTCGTCGAGAAGGTCGAGTTCAACCGCCGCGATGTTCTCATGGGCGTCCTGCCGCAGTTCCATTCCTTCGGCTTCACCGCTCTCACCCTCGCGCCGCTCACGCTCGGCTTCAAGGCCGTCTACGCCGCCCGCTTCGTCCCCCAGCAGATCATCCGCCTCTTCCGCGAGCACCGCCCGACCTTCTTCATCGGCATCCCCTCGATGTACGGCGCCCTGCTCAGCGTCAAGTCCGCCACCCCCGAGGACTTCGCCTCCTGCCGTCAGCTCATCTCCGGCGGCGAGCCCCTTCCCCGCGACATCGCCGACCGCTTCGAGCAGCGCTTCGGCAAGTCCATCCAGGAGGGATACGGGCTCACCGAGACCTCCCCCGTCTCCCATGTCAATCTTCCGGGCGAGCACAAGCCCGGCACCGTCGGCCGCCCCGTACCCCGCCTCGAGCAGCGCATCATCAACCCCGATCACGAGGTCGAGTGCCTCCCGGGGGTCGACGGCGAGGTCCGCATGCGCGGGCCCAACATCTTCACCGGCTATTGGCATCGCCCCGAGGACACCGCCGCCGCCTTCGACCGCGAGGGCTTCTTCCGCACCGGCGACATCGGACGCGTCGACCCGGAGGGATACCTCTCCATCACCGGCCGCCTCAAGGAGATGATGATCGTCGGCGGCGAAAATGTCTTCCCCCGCGAGATCGAGGAGGTTCTCAACCGCCATCCCAGCGTCCA
Source organism: Phycisphaerales bacterium JB037 (assembly GCA_043101605.1). GTDB lineage: Bacteria > Planctomycetota > Phycisphaerae > Phycisphaerales > UBA1924 > JBICIG01. Next base: position 5,747 of record JBICIG010000036.1, on the reverse strand, counting down.
CGCCTCGGGCGTCTGCGGCGTGCGCGACCCCGTCCGCGGCGAGCTCCCCGTCGCGTTCATCGAACTCGAGGAAGACGCCGAGTTCGACGAGCCCGCCCTGCGGACCCACTGCCGCCAGTCGCTCGCGGGCTACAAGGTCCCGCGCGACATCATCGTCGTGAAAGAACTCCCCCGGGGCCCGACCGGCAAGGTCCTCCGCCGAAAGCTCGCAGACCTGCTCCCCCCCGATCGCCCCTGACCCTGCGCCCGTCGTACACTCCGGTCCCCCTCACCCGACCGACCGCGGAGGCCGCCCATGGAGCTGTACATCGACACCGCCAACCTCGACGAGATCAAGCAGGCCCACGCGATGGGCGTGCTCGACGGCGTCACCACCAACCCCAGCCTCATCGCGAAGGAAGGCATCGACTACGGGCAGCGCCTCGCCGAGATCTGCAGAGTGGTGGAGGGGCCCGTCTCGGCCGAGGTCATCGCAACCGATGTCCAAGGCATGCTCGCCGAGGGACGCGAACGCGCGAAGATCGCCCCCAACATCGTCGTCAAGCTCCCCTGCACCGAAGCCGGCATCACCGCCTGCAAGGCCCTGTCCGACGAAGGCACCAAGGTCAACATGACCCTCTGCTTCCAGCCCATGCAGGCGATGCTCGCCGCCAAGGCCGGCGCCTTCCTCATCAGCCCCTTCCTCGGCCGCCTCGACGACATCTCCATGGACGGCATGGAGCTCATCAGCCAGATCCGACAGATCTACGACAACTACGCCTACCCCACCAAGCTCCTCGCCGCCTCCATCCGCCACCCCAAGCACATGGTCGACTGCGCCCTCGCCGGCGCCGATGTCGCCACCGTGCCCTTCAGCGTCATCAAGCAACTCCTCAAGCACCCGCTCACCGAGAGCGGCCTCGAGAAGTTCCTCGCCGACTACAACAAGGCCTTCGGCTGAAGCCCGGCCGAACCCCGGCGTCAGTCACGCACCTCGAAGATGAACTCGATTTCAACCGGGGCCCCCAGCGGCAGGCTGATGCTCCCGACCGCCGCCCGCGCGTGCCGACCCGACTCCCCGAACACCTCGAGCATCAGCTCGCTCGCCGCGTTCGCCACCTTCGGCTGATCGGTGAACGACGCCTCGCTCGCCACGAAGCAGCCCAGCCGCACCACCCTGGCGATCGCGTCCAGGCTCCCCAGCGCCGCTTTCGCGACCGCCAGCCCGTTGAGCGCGCACTGCCGCGCGCACCGCTGGGCGTCCTCCAGGCTCACCGCCCCCGGCACCGAGCCGGTCATCATCAGCCGACCCCCGCTCATCGGGATCTGCCCCGCCACGAACAGCAGCGACCCCGACCGCACCGCCGGCACATACGCCGCCACCGGCTTGGGAGCCTCCGGCAACTCGTGCCCCAAACGACGCAGCGCTTCCTCCGGCGAATGCGGCTGATCCATCTCCGATGCTCCTCTGGCCCTCATCAGGGCCATGTTCGGGTTCCGAGCCCCGGACCAAACCAAGCACGAACTTGGATTCCGCGGAACCGCCCCTCTTGACAACCGTATCGGAAGTTGCAACGCTATGCGTCATGCTCGCGAGCATGGGATCGCGGGTGGGTACGGAATCTTGATCGACCGTTCTCGTCGGCCGGCTTTCGCCGCCGAACCTGATGCCTCCGGCACCCACTCCCGAACCGACAATTCGACTCCGCTGCGGCACGCTTGTGGCATGCCGACCAGCGGGCTGGTGCTCCGAAGATCCGTCTCCGGGTCACCAGGATCGGGCCTCCTGCCCGGGTCACGCGTTGCGGACCGCATCCACAGACGCTTGCGTCGAGGATCCGCGTCCGGTGCTCCCTGCAGGGACCCATCGAAGCTTGTCCCGTTCGGTACGCAGAGGGTGCGGCGTGCAGCGTGCACGACCGCCATCAGATAGTCAAAGGAGTTCGAAATGAAGAAGCGTGGCTTTACGCTCATCGAGCTGCTCGTGGTCATTGCGATCATCGCGCTGCTCATCGGCATCCTGCTCCCGGCTCTGGGCAAGGCTCGCCAGGCTGCTCGTCAGCTGACCGACGCCAACCAGGTCAAGCAGATCCACACCGCCATGGTCACCTGGGCCGGCAACAACGACGGCGACTACCCGCTCCCCAGCGAGGTCGACCCCCGCAACATCACCGTCGCCGCGGGCGGCATCTCCAGCCCCGCCGACCTCTTCAAGCTCGACAGCACCCGCGCGATCTTCTCGCTGCTGCTGTTCAACGGCTCGACCACCGCCGAGATCTATGTCAGCCCCGCCGAGGCCGGTCCGATCGAGGAGTTCGACGACCTCATGACCGACGAGCCCACCGGCGCCAGCCAGCCCGACGAGGCTCTCTGGGACCCGGTATTCCGCGTCCACCCCTCCACCTCGGCTGACGCCGCCTACGACGCCAACCGCGCCACCACCGGCAGCGGCAACTTCTCCTACGCCCACACCCCGCCCTTCGGTGCTCGCAAGAACACCTACTGGAACAACTCCTTCAAGGCCCAGGACGCCGTCATCGGCAACCGCGGTGCCTCGTGGGTTCTCAACGGCGGCGGCGCCGACGGCGAGTGGGACCTGGTCGGCGACAGCGCCACCGTCTCGAACAACTACAACACCCCGGTCGGTGTCAACTCCAACACCCTGCTCATCCACGGCTCGCGCGTGAAGTGGGAGGGCAACATCGCCTACAACGACAACCATGTCGACTTCGAGACCCAGCCCGACCCCGAGGACATCGTCTATGTCTTCACCGGCCTCAACCCGGCCGAGAAGCGCTCGCAGCCCGACAACCTCTTCGTCAACGAGGATGACCGCACCCGCGTCGACGACAGCCCGAGCAACCCCCACAACATCGTCGGCAGCAGCCAGAACAACCGCAACAACTACCTCCGCTCCTACGCCGAGAACATCACCGGCAGCGCCGGCGCCAGCGGCCTGACCGTCTCGATCAATGTCTTCCACGACTGATTCTCGCGGGACCTCTCGCTGACCCCGTGCGTTGACCGGGAATCAGCCTGAACCCTCAAGAACAAGGGCCCGCGGCCGGATCTCCGGTCGCGGGCCTTCTTCGTGCGCCCGTTCCTATGTCCACCCGCCTCCGGGGACAGGCGATCCGATCAACTCACCGTCAGATTCCGCAGGTAGTCCATCAGCGCCCGCTGCCGTTCCTGCCGCTGCGCCCGGGCCGCCTCGATCTCCCCGACGATCTGCTCGAGCCGTGTCTCCTGCTCGGTCAGCTTGGTGATGTACCGCCGGTAGAGCTCGGACTGCTGATCGATCCGACTCATGTTCGAGCGGATGCGTTCCTGGTCCTGGGCGATCTCACGCCGCTCCTGCTCGAGCGCCTCGATCCGCTGCTCGCTCTGGGCGACCAGATCCCGCAGCCGCGCCGCTTCACGGAACGCGTCCACGACCGCCTGCGACGCCCGTCCCTGCCGCTGATACGCCAGCAGCGACTCGATGTTGTAGTTGGTGATCTCGAACCGCTGCCGATCGATCCGCTCCTGCGTCACGCTCAGCGTCGAAGCCTTGCCCGCCCCGACGCCCACCTTGAAACGATACTGGGCGTCGGTTTCTTCGCTCGGCTCCTTGGGTGTCACCAGGTCCCACCCGCCGCGCTTGGCGTGCTCGACGAGGATGTCCCGCCCGTCGCGCGTGTCCTTGTTGCGGAAGGTGTACTTGGTCGTCGATTCCATCCGGCTCGACTGCTCGATCACGCCGTTGATGATCCGGATCGACTGCACCCGCGAGTCGCCGCTCGTCTCGGTCGATGCCTCGACATCCAGGTCCACCGCGTACGAGATCAGCCGCTCGTCGCCCTGTGAGACATGCCCGATCTGCGCGTCGCCCGCGTACGCCGTCCCGTCGAACACCGCCAGCGGGCCCGGCATGAGCTGCAGATCCGCCGTGTTCGTGAGCTTGACGCCCCGCATCGGGTGCTCCCCGAAGCTCGACGCGTTGTAGATGCTCACCCGCTCGCCCTCGATCGGGCTCGACAGAATCGGCAGCATCGCCGACTGCTGCCGCTCGAGCGTCACCGGCGTGTCGAGCGTGTACTGGAAGACCTCGCCCATCTCCCCGGCCGTCGCCTGGGCCTGCGCGCCCGCCGAGAACATGTCCGAACTGGTGATCCCGCGACGCATCGCCGACGCCGGGGCCGGGGCCGCATCCATCATCTCGCTTTCCAGCACTCGCCCGCCGCCTCCGCGAGAGAAGTACGCCTCATCCGCCGCCTCGCCCGCCTTCATCATCGCGCCCGCATACACCTGCGGCGCGATCCCCGCCAGCACCGGCACCGGAATCTCCGGCCTCGGCACGAACAGCGGCTGGTACAGATCCATCGTGAACCCGACGGGTTGCCCCGCCACCAGCGAAAGCTCCACATCCTCCCAGTCCTCGTCGGTCGTGTTCTCCACGATCGCCCAGCCCTGGATCAGCGGCGACCCGCCGCCGTCGTCCGGCAGGATCAGCCGATAGCTCGTCTTCCACACCGGCATCTCGTGGACATACCCGACCACGACCTGCCGCGTCCCGTTCCCGCTGAAGCCCAGCCCGACTGTCTTGACCGTGTCGGCCCGGTGCTCGGCCAGCGCCGCCAGGGCCCGCTCAAGCTCCCGCGCAAGCTGCTCGTCCATGATGTCAAACGACAGCACCGCCGTCAGGTCCACCGCCTTGATCCCGCCCGGCGTCAGAAGGCTGACAAACGGCACCGTGATCGCCGTCTCGCCCACCACCTTCGCCCGCTTCTCCACGCCCATCACCGTCCCGCGGACCACGCCCTCGAATGTCTCGACCGCCAGCGGCGCCCCCCGCAGCCGCTCGATCAGCGTCGGCAGGTCCGGTGAGTCGGAGATGTCCACCGCAAAGCTCGCCAGCCGCTTCCCGAGCGGCTCCCGGCTCGCGTAGTTCACGCCCTCGATCTTCCCTCCCCCCAGATCCAGCAGGTACATCGACTTGAGGATGTCGTTGATCTGCTCGGTCTTGAACCGAAGCTGGATCGTCGCGTCCCCCTCGATGTTCCCCGTCCGCAGGAAGTGCCCCACGCCGGATCGATAGAGCGTGATCTCGGTCACCGGCAGGTCCTGGTCCTCCTGGGCCTGCGAGAGCGTCGCCAGCGACGCCGGCAGGCACAGCCCCGCCGCCAGCGTCAGCCGGGCCGTGCGGGCAAGAGCGGTCGTTCGAGCGTTCATGGTCTTCCTCCGTGATGCGGCAGGTTCATTTCGGATGCCCAAGAGAGATTCTCTCAGGCTACTCATCGGACGCCGCCGCCCGTGACATGTTCAATCCTCCGTTACCCGACCGTGACCATCCACCCCGCGTTTCCCGACCCGCGCGCTGCCCCGTCCTGCCCCGCGCGCCGATAGAGTCCTCTGTGACCCGCCGAATCCCCCTGCCAACCCTCCCGGGTCCCTACCAGACCCGCCCGTCGCACCCCTCCACCGAGCCCTCGCCACTTGAAGTCGCCCTCCGCCAACGCGTCCGCGGCGGCGTCCGCTTCGGTCTCCACGACCGCATGCTCTACGCGACCGACGCCTCGAACTACCAGGTCGAGCCCGTCGGCGTGGTCCTCCCCGCCTCCATCGACGACGCCCTCGAAGCCCTCCGCGTGTGCGCCCAATTCAGGGCCCCGGTCCTGCCCCGCGGCGGGGGCACCAGCCTCGCCGGGCAGTGCACCAACACCGCCGTCGTCCTCGACTTCTCGGCAAGCTGCACCCGCCTGCTCGAACTCGAAGATCGGAAGAGCACA
>JBICIG010000035.1:0-47782 GCA_043101605.1 Phycisphaerales bacterium JB037 | reverse complement strand
CGCGGTAGAGGAGCGGCAGCGCCACGTTGTCGAGGGCGGTGGCGCGCCCCAGCAGGTTGTACGCCTGGAACACGAAGCCGATGCGTCGGTTGCGGATGGTCGACAGCGCGTCCTCGTCGAGGCTCGCGACCTCCTCGCCGGCCAGCCGGTACGAGCCCGACGTCGGCACGTCGAGGCAGCCGAGGATCTGCAGCAGCGTGCTCTTGCCCGACCCCGACGCGCCGAGGATCGCGACGAACTCGCCCTTCTCGACCTCCAGGTCCGCTCCGCGCAGCACGGGCACATCCACCCGCCCCAGGCGGTAGGTCTTGTGCACATTGGTCGCGGAGATCAGCGGCAAGCGAGGGTTCCTTGTCCGGAGTTACTCGAAACGCAGGGCCTTGACCGGGTGCATCCGCGCCGCCCGCATCGCCGGGAGCGCCGACCCCGCGACCGCCGCGGCGATCCCGCCCACCAGCACGATCGTCGCGTGCCTCGGGTTCACCTCGCTGGGGATGCGCGTGAAGTAGTACACGCTCGGATCCCAGATCTGGAACCCGAACGCCTCGCCCAGCCACTCGTGGATCGGGTTGATGTTCACGACGATCGCATACGCGATCAGCCCACCGGCGATCGCGCCCACCAGCCCGATGACGATCGCGTACCGCAGCCACAGCCACGCCACTCCCGACCGGCTCGCGCCCAGCGACCGCAGGATCCCGATGTCGCGGGTCTTCTCCGACACCATCGACCAGAAAATCGCCCAGACCAGGAACACCGCCGTCAGCGAGATGAAGCTGAAGACGAACAGCACCAGCCCCGTCTCCTTCTTGACCGCCTCGATGAGCGTCCGGTTGATGTCCTCCCAGGTCTCGATCGTCACGGCGTTGGCGGGGGGCACCTCGCCCGGGTGAGCGGCGGCGAACTCGGCGAAGATCGCCCGGCAGCGCTCGACCACTTCATCCACCGACGCGCCCTCGCCCGCCCGCACCAGCACCGTCGTCACCCGCGCCGGATCGACCACGGTCGTCGGCTGCGCGAAGCGCTCCTCGCCCGTCACCGGGTCGATCTCGATCGCGAACGGGTCGTCGGGCTCGACCAGGCGCTCGGCCCGGTCCATGTTCATCATCTCCTGCAGAAGGTCCATGCGCACGAACACCGTCCGCTTGTCGATCTCGTGCACGCCGGTCTGGAACTCGTTGGCGACAGGCACGATCCGCGTGACCTGGTCGACCCCCTTGCCGCTCCCGTCGAACACCGCGGTGTTGAGCGTGATCGTGCCGTTGATCGGCAGCACGGTCCGGATGACCTCCTGCGTGCCGTCGGGCCGGACACGAATCGGGAGCCCGATGTCGTACCACGACACCTTGCGGCGATTGAAGCCCGAGAGTTCGATGCCGATGACAGCCGCCGCAACGGGCTCGCCCGTGCGCGGGTTCGGAGCCGTCAGCGTGCGCCCGGCTTCGAGCACATCGTCCCAGCTCCGCCGGAGCCGCCCGATCGTCTGCTCGTTGAGCTCGAAGGGCCAATCCAGCAACTGGGCGAGCTCGAACAGCGGCGCCAGCCTCCGGTCCTCACCCTCGGCGTCCTTGGAGGTCGGCTCGTCGATCGGTTTCCAGTACAGCCAGCCCTCGTAGCCCGTGACCCGCGAGAAACTCTCGGGCTCGATCCCCACGATCGCCGCGGGCTCGGCCCGGTCGCCCGGGAGCCCGATCATGCCAAAGGTCTCGAGCCGCGGCGCCGCGGCGGCGATCAGCTCATCGGCCTCCAGCCGCTCGACGAGTTCGTCGTAGTACGGGAAGCCGGCGCCCGCCCAGTCGATCTTCACGTCCCCGATGACCTCGCGCCCGGATTCGAGCAGGGTCTTGAGGAAGCCCCCCATCACGCTCCAGGTGATCAGCACCATCGCCGTCGAGAGAGCCACCGCGACCGCCGCGAGCAGCGGCATGACCTTGCGGGTCAGGTATCGGCGGGAAAGAAGGGACTGGTACACGCGGGGGGACTATACCGGGGGTGGTCCGACGCCGATTCCCGAGCCCGCACGCTCAGCGCGCCGCTGACGCGCTCGGCACCGATCCGCCGCTCCTCGGCGAATACGATCCCCCCGTGATCGGCCTCCCGCTCCAGATCGGCCCGCTGCGGCTCTCCTCGAACCTCATGCTCGCCCCCATCGCGGGGTGGTGCGATCTCTCCTGGCGGGTCACCTGCCGCGCCATCAACGCGGGCAACGCCGGGCTCGGGCTCGCCTCGACCGACCTGCTCAGCCCCAAGGGGCTGCTGATGGGCACCGAGACCTCGCGCGACCTCGCCCGCACCAGCGACCTCGACCGCCCCGTCGGGATGCAGCTCTACGGCTCCGATCCCGCCATCCTCGCCGAAGGCGCCCGCTGGTGCGCCGACCGCGGCGCCGCGGTCGTCGACATCAACATGGGCTGCCCGGTCGACAAGGTCTGCAAGAAGGACGGCGGGTCGAAGCTGATGTGCATCCCCGACACCGCGGTGCGCATCGCGGCGGCCGTCCGCGCGGCGCTGCCCGAGTCGGTCCCCATGACGTGCAAGATGCGCCTCGGATGGACCCAGGCCGACGCCGACCGCAACGCCGCGGGCGAACTGGCGTGCCGGCTCATCGACGCGGGCGCGGCGCTCATCACCGTCCACGGACGCACGACCGAGCAGCACTTCAAAGGACACTGCAGCCGACTCGGCATCCGACGCGTCGTCGAACGCGTCGCGGCCCACACCGGCCCTTGCACCGGCCCGGGCACGGGTATCCCGGTCGTCGCCAACGGCGATGTGCGCACCGCCGACGACGCGATGGACATGCTCCGCCAAACCGGGGCCGCCGGCGTGATGATCGGGCGCGGCGCCTTCGCCTGCCCGTGGGTCTTCACCCAGGCGTGGGAGCACCAACTCGCGGCCGTCGAATCACGCCCGCCACGCGACCTCGAACCCAGCGAAGACGCCAAGCTCGATTTCATCCTCGCCTACTTCGCCCGCCTGCTCGAATTCCGAGGCCAAGCCAAGGCGATCCATGTCATCGGGCAGAAGATCAGTTGGCTCGGCAAGACCATCAACGGGAGCCATTGCCGGGCGCTCAAGGACGGCGTGCGTTCGGCGAGCACCCCGGACGAAGTCGTCGCCGCCGTCGAAGCCTGGCGATGCCGCGCCCACGACCGCCCCTCGGACCCGCCCGAGGCCATCGCCGGGCCCGAAAACCACGCAAACTCCGTCCCCGGCGTTGGATCTGGGCTCGTCCACCCGTAACCTGAAGTTGGAAACCAATGGGCGGGCCCGACTTACCGCGGGCGCCGACGCTCCCTTCACGCCTCGGCCGACCCCGCCCGTCGGCTCTCTGGAGGATGCCATGACCGTTTCGACCCGCTGCCTGTCCCTCGCCGCCCTCGCCGGGGCCGCCAGTTCGCTCGCCCTCGCCGCTCCGCCGGTGATCGAAGTATCAGAGGATGGACTCATCACCGTCGAGGTGATTCCCTCGCCCACCGACGACACCGGCTGGGCGACCGAGTCCGACGCGATCCCCTACCCGCTGGTCCCGGATCAACAGGTCAACCTGCGTCGCCAGATCGGCGGGCTCCAGATCGCCGACATCGACGACGACGGCGACAACGATGTCATCGCCGTCTGCTACATCTCCAACAGCTTCCCCCCCTACGAGGAATGGCAGGACATGATCTTCCGCAACATCGGCGGGCAGATCGAGACCACCCCCAGTTGGCTCGCCAACCCCGAGACGCACACCGGCGATGTCCAGGTCGGCGATGTCAACAAGGACGGCTTCCTCGACATCGTCACCATCCACGGCGGTTCGCTCCGCTCGGACAATGTCCGCATCTACTTCGGTGCCGCGGGCGGGCCCCCCGTGAACGCGGGCTATGTCAGCGTCACGCCGCAGAACTCCTGGGGCACTTCGGGCGTCCTCGTCGATCTGGACAACGACAACGACCTCGACCTGGTCACCACCAACCAGGGCCTCGGGCAGAACGACCCCTACCGCCCGATGTACCAGTTCGAGAATCTCAACGGCACCATGGCCACCTCGCCCTCGTGGCAGTCGGCCGAGCAGTCCATCCAGAACGGCGCCTTCGCCGCCGATGTCAACAACGACGGCTGGATGGATGTCTCGGTCTCCAAGTGGGTCAACTTCCGCAGCGCCATCTACCACAACACCGGCTCGGGCTCCCTCGAGACCGTCCCCGGCTGGGAGCGCCCCGACCTCGGCGGCGGCGACGACGGGCTCGACACCGACCGCGGCACCGCGCTGGGCGACCTCGACGGCAACGGCACGGTCGACATCGCGATCGGCGGCGACCCCGCCACCTGGTGGAGCAACGACGGCGACTCCTTCACCCAGGTCTGGCAGGCCCAGACGCCCTTCCAGGGCCCGCAGGACTTCAAGCTCTTCGATGTCGATCAGGACGGCGACCTCGATGTCGCCGAAATCCACTTCGGCGACGGCAAGGCTCACATCTACCTCAACCGCAACGGCGTCATCGACACCCTCCCCGCGTGGACCTACGACGCATCCCAGGTCGGCACCGCGCTCGCCTTCGGCGACATCAACGGCGACGGCTGGGCCGACCTCGTCACCGGATACTCCGGCGACACCTCCATCCGCGTCTTCTACGCCATCCCTCTCACCTGCGACGCCGACCTCACCGGCTCTTCCGATCCCAACGACCCGTCCTACGCCCAGCCCGACGGCGACGCCGACGCGGACGACTTCTTCTTCTACCTCGACGCCTTCGTCGCCCAGGACCTCGGCACCTGCGACTTCACCGGCTCGAGCGATCCCAACGACCCGACCTACGGCAACCCCGACAACGACTGCGACGCCGACGACTTCTTCTTCTATCTCGATCTCTTCGTCGCCGGCTGCCCGTAACCATCCACCCGCCGCCCGCCGGCTCCGGAGAGCGCCCCATGAGCTTCGCCCGCGTCTCGCCCGCGCTGACCCTCTGCGCGCTCGCCTCGGGCGCCCAGCCGCTGTCGATCTCGCTGGTCGACACCGCACCGCTCCCGTCGTCGGCGATCGATCAATCGGGCGCGCCATTCGCCATCGCCGAAGCCAGCGGCGTGACATACCTCGGTGACTCTCGTTACGCCGCCGTGCTCGACGGCGGGGGCAAGGTCTTCCTCTTCACCCTCACGCTCAACCCCGACGACACCGTCGCCTCGATCTCCGACATCCAAGGACTCTCCCTCGACCGCATCCTCGACTTCGAGGGCATCGCCCCGGGAGACGGCGGCACCATCCTGCTCAGCGAAGAGAACAGCCCGGGCGTCGCCGAGTTCTCCATGACCACCGGCGTGCGCACGCGACGCTTCACCATCCCCGCGGTCTTCTCAAGCAAGCGTGCCAACCGCGGCTTCGAATCCCTCACCCGCGCGGGCGCCTCGCTCTGGACCGCCAACGAGGAAGCCCTCACCGTCGACGGGCCCACCGCCACCCCCTCGCTTGCCACGGTCGTGCGTTTGCTCGAACTCGACGAATCGACCGGGGCCGCGCTCGGGCAGTTCGCGTACACCGTCGAACCCATGCACGGGCCGTTCATCCCCGTCGGAGATCCCGGCCGCAGCGGGCTGAGCGACCTCGTCGCGCTGCCCGACGGCTCGCTGCTCGCGCTCGAACGCTCCCTCGCGTTCACCACGCCGGTCCTGCTCTCTCGCATCTACCGCATCGACCTCTCGGGCGCGACCGACATCTCGGCGCTCCCCGCCCTCGACGGTGCGGCCTACACCCCCGCCACCAAGACACTGCTCTGGTCCGGTGGGGTCGCGAACATGGAAGGGCTCACGCTGGGGCAGGAACTCGCCGGCGGCGGGCGGGCACTCGTCGGAGTCGTCGACGACGGCGACCCGTTCAGCACCAGCCAACTCGTGCTGCTGCGACTCACCGGGCTCGCCGAGCCCTGCCCCGCCGACCTCACCGGCTCGAGCGATCCCAACGACCCGTCCTATGCCCGGCCCGACGGCGACACCGACGGCGACGACTTCTTCTTCTACCTCGACGCCTTCACCGCCGCCGACCTCGCCGTCTGCGACTTCACGGGAAGCTCCGATCCCAACGATCCCACCTTCGCCAACCCCGACAACGACTGCGACGGCGACGACTTCTTCTACTACCTCGACCTGTTCAGCGCCGGCTGCCCCTGATCTCACGCTCGGTCACCAGCACGGGCGCCCCGCCCTTGCGCGGGTCCGACGCCGCCTCGAGCAGCCCGTCGTGGGCGCGCCGCTTGATCGCCTGCACCACCCCGACCGCGTCGATCTCGCCGACCTCGTGCCCCCGCGCGCGCAGCCCCGCCTCCAGCACCGCCCGCTCGCCCGCCCACGCGCTCGACCAATCGCCCGGCTCCATCCGAACCACATCGGGCGACCATTGGTGGTGCAGCCTCGGCCCGGCGACCGCATCCCGCGCCGGCTGATCCGCCGCCGTCAGCCGCAGCAGCACCTGCGTCGTGCCCGTGATGATCCGCGGGCCCCCCGAGCCCCCCACCACCGCGACGACCTCGCCCCCTTCCAGAACGATCGTCGGCGACATGCTCGACAAGGGCCTCTTGCCCGGCTCCGGGCGGTTGCGATCGGACTGGAGCAACCCGTACGCGTTGGGCGCGCGCGAAGTCGTGAAGTCGTCCATCTCGTTGTTCAGGCAGAACCCGAACTCGGGCACCGGCAGCAGCGACCCGAACGCGGTGTTGATCGTCTCGGTCGCCGCGACCGCGTTCCCCTGCGCATCAACCACGCTCATGTGGCTCGTGCCCGAGTCATCGGGCAAACTGGCCGTCGCCGCGCTCCCGTAATCCAGCGGCTCGAGCGTGCGGTCCGCATCGAAACGCCTCGCCAGCCCATCGAGGTACGCGTCGCTCGTCAGCCGCTCGATGGGCACCGCGGCGAACGCGGGATCGGCCAGGTGCGCCGCGCGATCGGCAAACGCGTGCTTCATCGCCTCGACGAGTTGGTGCGCACGCAGCGGATCGCCCAGCGGATCGACGCCGGGCGTCAGCGCCCCCGTCCGCTCGAGCAGCCCGAGGATCTCGATCATCGCCACGCCCCCGCTCGAAGGCGGCGGCATCGCCAGCACCTCGCGCCCGGCGAACTCAAACCGAATCGGAGTCAACTCCTCCGCGCGATACCCCGCCAGGTCCCCCGCCCCGATTACGCCCCCATCCCGCGCCACCGCCCGCGCGATCGCCTCGGCGATAGGCCCCTCGTAGAACGCCTCGGCGCCGCGCTCGGCGATCAGCCGCAGCGCCGCCGCCTGCTCGGGCAGCACGATGCGATCCCCCACCGCGATCTCCCCCGAGCCGAGTAACCGCTCCCAGGTGAACGCGAAACGCCGCTGATACTCCGGACGCTCTCGGAAGAGCCGGATCACGCCGCGCGCGCTCTCCGCGTAGTGTTCATCGACGAGGAACCCTTCTTCCGCGAGCCGGATCGCCGGCGCCATCACCGCCGCCCGCTCCATCGTCCCCCACTCCTCCAGCGCGTGCAGCAATCCCGCGACCGTGCCGGGCACGGCGACCGCGTGCCCGCCGTCGCGCGCGGCGCGATCCATCCCCGCAGCCGCCAGCTTCTCGAAATGATCGGGCGTCACCAATCTCGGCGACATCTCGCGGTAATTGAGCGCATACGAGCCGGGAGCCGCCGACTCCTCCGTGAGATGCACGACCATGAACCCCCCGCCACCGATCCCGCACGAGTAGGGACGCACTACCGAGAGCGCAAAGCTCGTCGCGACCGCCGCATCGACCGCGTTCCCCCCGGCCCGCAGAATCTCCGCGCCCGCTTCGCTCGCCAGCGGCTGGTCCGCCGCGACCGCCGCCGCGAAGAACACCGGGTCGATCGGGGCCCGAACCCGCTTCCCTGCGCAACCCGTCAGCGTGCCGACCACGACGAGGCTCGCAAGCAGCAAGCCAAGCCTCCCGATCACGCCGCGGCTCGTATCCCTCGCCATCATGCCGACACCTCCCGCGCCGATGCTACCCTGTTTCCGTCCCGCTTCGGCATCCTCATTCCAGTCCCGGGCGAACCCTCCACCGCATGCGTTCCTCCTCCCATTCACGCCGACCGTTCCGCGTCTGGGCCGCCGTCGGCCTGTGGGGGCTGGTCGCGATCCCGATGGCGCTGCTGCTCCCCGCCCCGCCGAAGGTCGGCAGCATCAACGGCCTCGACCGGCTCGACGCCCTCGACCGCGCCTGGCCCGGATTCATCGAGCCCGTCACGATCCACTGGGACGAGCACCTGATCCCCTCGATCATCGCCTCGTCCGACGACGACGCCGCCTATGCGATCGGGCTCGTCCACGCGCACCTGCGGCTGACGCAGATGGAGATCTTCCGCAAGCTCAGCCAGGGCCGCCTGTCGGAGATGGCCGGGCCCCTGACCGTCGAGATCGACCACGCGCTCCGCGCCCTCGACATGGGGCGTGCCGCGCCCGAGATGGCAGCGCAACTCCCCCCCGAGACCCGGCGCTGGATGGACCGCTATGTGCGCGGGCTCAACGACTACCGCGTCACCATCGCCGACATCCCCGCCGACGCCAGGACCGTCGGCATCGACTTCTCCGAGCCCTGGACCATCGAGGATGTTCTGACGATCGGCCGGCTCGCGTCGGTCGATGTCAACTGGGGACGCTGGCTCGGCATGATCCCGCTGCGCGGGCAGCAGGGCGCCGAGGAATTCTCCCGCCGCGTCTGGAGCTTCGCCGACGAAGGGCTCCCCAGCTACGGCGCCGAGACCCGCACCGATCTCTCCGCGCTGCTCGACGCCTCCCGCTCGGGCTCCAACGCGTTCGTCGTCCACGGCGACCGGTCCGCCTCGGGCGGCGCGCTCGTCGCGTGCGACCCCCACCTCGGGCTCACCCAGCCCAACTTCTGGGTCGTCATCGGCGTGCGCACCCCCGAGACGGCCCAGGTCGGGCTCTCCATGCCCGGGCTCCCCTTCGTCCTCGTCGGGCGCAGCGAGCGGATCGCGTGGGTCGGCACCAACATGCAGGGCGCCTCGAGCGCCCTCTACCGCCTGCCCACCGGGTGGGAGCCGCGGCGCGAACGCGTCGAGAACATCGGCGTCCGCGGGTGGTTCGACCGCACGCGCACCATCCGCGAATCGGCGCACGGGCCGGTCCTCACCGATGCGCCCGTGATGCGCCGGCTCGGCTCGGGCGACATCGCGATCCGCTGGCGCGGGCACGAACCCAGCGACGAAGCCTCTGCGTTCATGCGCGCCGCCCGCGCCGCCGACTTCGACTCCTTCCGCAACGCGTTCGCAACCTACGCCACCGGCGGGCAGAACATGCTCTTCGGCGATTCCTCGGGCAACATCGGGCAGGTCATGGCGATCGAGGCGATCCCCGCCGCCGGACGCGCCGCACGCCTCGGGCCCGTCCCCGCGGGGGATCCCGCGTTCGCGTGGGGCCCGGGCGTCCCGAGCCACGAACTCCCCGCCGCGTTCAACCCGCCCAGCGGGTTCCTCGTCAGCGCCAACAACATCCCCACGCCGACCGAGCCCCACCTCGTCCCGATGGGCAACGCCAACGACCGGCTGGTGCGCATGACCGAGCTGCTCGCGACCGGCGGCTCGCTCTCGCTCGAAGACCTCGCGCAGATCCAACTCGACACGCACTCGCGGGCTTCGCTCACGACCGCCCGCGCCATCGCCGCCGCCGCCGACCCCGACGCGCTATCCGAGCGAGCCCGCTCGCTCGTCGAGACCCTCGGCGCGTGGGACGGCGACTACGCGACCGACTCGCCCGGAGCCGTCGCGTACCAGGCATCGCTCGATGCGCTCATCGATGCGCTCTACGAAGACCGCTACGCCCCGGCGATCCGCAGCATGATCCGCATGGCGCCCTATGGGCACCGGTTCGTGCTCGAGGACCTCGAGCGCCTCGACGACCCGGCGCTGCTCGTCAACGCGCTCGAGCTCGCCTCGGAGAAGTGGACGCCCGGGACGACCTGGGGCGAGATGCACCGTCTCCGCGTCGCGCACCCGCTCGGGGCGCTGCCCGTGATCGGCGGGCGGTTCGCGTTCGGCGACATCCCCGCCGCCGGCTCGACGACCACCATCGTCAAGTCCGCCCACCGCGTGCAGCCCGACCGGCACTTCGCGACTTTCGGCGCGCAATCCCGCATCCTCTTCGACCTCGGCACGATCGACGACAACCGCGTCGTGCTGCTGGGCGGGCAGGACGGCTGGCCGGGCAGCGACCGCATGATCGATCAGGTCGAGCTGTGGGAGCAGGGCCGGACCGCCCCGCTCCCGCTGTCGCAGGAAGCCCAGCGCGAGCGGGCCGTGCGCACGATGACGCTCGCGCCGACGGGCGCGACCAACGGAGCCGGGCCGTGACGATCAGCGACTGGCTTCTCATCGCGGGGATCGGGCTCAACGCGCTCTGGCTGGGCGTGGCGCTCCCGCGCCCGAAGCGACGCGTGGCGTGCGCCCTGGCGCTGCTGCTGGTGGCGGTGCAGGTCGCGTGGCTGGTCAAGACGCTCGCCCTCGAGGGTGAGGCGTGGGCGATCGGGGCGTGGAATGTCGATCTGTCGTGCCTGCTCTGGCACGCGGTCGTCGCGCCGCTGATGATCGTCGCCGTCCTGCTCGCCTCGATCGCACGCGGCGGGTGGAGGCTCGCCCGGCGGGGCGCGCACCGCTGAACGCCGGGTGAACGCAGAAACAACACCGGCCCGAGCGCTCTGGCGCGCCCGGGCCGGCGTGGGTGTTTCGCGTCGGACGGGCTCGCCGTCCGCGGGGTTCAATGCCGGACGCTCGCTCAGGCGGCGTCGCGGTTGAGGTTCAGACCGGTGTTGGGGCAGAGGTCGCCGCCCTGGCTCTGCTGGTTGACCTGACCGATCGGCGACCAACTCTGGTAGACGCCGGTCGGCTGCTGCCAGGGCGTGTTGAACGGCTGCCCGAAGAACGGCGTGCCGAACTGGTTCAGCGTGTTGACCGGGCTCTGAAACTGCCACGGCGTGCCGTTCACGAACGGGAACTGGTTGACCGGGTACTGGTTGATCGGCTGCTGGGTGATCGGGAAGCCCGTGAACGGCGTGCCGAAGGTGTTGCTGAACTGACCGCTCACCTGGCCGAGGTACGGCGTGTTGAGCGTGTTGTTCCACGGCGAGGGGATGAACCCGTTGAGCTGGTTCGTCCACTGCGGGAGCTGCCCGAAGGTGTTGCCGGTGAACTGCCCGAAGGTGTTGAGGGTGTTCAGGAAGGGCGTGTTGACCGTGCCGTTGAAGAACGGCGTGGTGTTGTATCCGGTCGGGGTGTTGAAGCCCGTGGTCGGGATGGTGTTCAGCGGGCTGAACCCGTTCCAGGTCGTGCCGAAGGGGAACTGATTGACCGGGTACTGGTTGATCGGGAACTGGCTGTAGCCGGTGGTCGGCGTGTTGTAGCCGTTGACGAGCCCGGTCGGGATGGTGCCGAAGCCCTGGTTCCAGACCGGCATGGTGTTCACGAACGGGTTGTTGAAGTTCGGCGTGTTCAGCCCGCTGTTCAGGCCGGTGTTCAGGCCGGTGTTGAACGAGTTGAAGGTGTTGACCGGCTGCCCGAACGGCTGGCGGTTGAACACGGTGCTCGGGAAGAAGTCGAACACCGAGGGGGTGTACCCCTGAACGGGCGTCTGGATCGGGGTCTGGTTGATCGTCTGCACCGGGGTCTGGGTGGGATACCCGGCAAAGCCGATCGGCTGCCCGTTGATGAGCTGGGTGTTCAGCGGGGTGTTGATCAGCGTGTTGAACGGCGTGGTGTAGCCGACGCCCGGGTTCCACTGGGTGTTCCAGGTGTTCAGCGGCGACTGGAACTGGTTCCAGATCGGCGTGGTGAACTGGGTGTTGAACGGCGTGCCGTAGTGCGTCCCGACGGGGCTCACGAACCCGTTGGTCGGCTGACCGACGAACTGCCCGTTGATCGGGGTGCCGACCTGGCCATTGATGGGAGTGTGGATCGGGCCGTTGACCGGCGTGCCGGTCGTCTGCGTGGTCCCGTTGACGGGCGTCTGGTAGGCGCCGGGGATCGGCTGCCCGTACCAGTTGTTGATGAACGGGGTGCCGGTGGTCTGCCCGTTGGGCTGGGTGGTCGTCGTCGTCATCCGTGAGCTCCTTCTTTGCAATCAAATTCCGCCGAATGGTTCTGTGGGTCTGGTGCGCCCGACGGGCGTTCCCCTCCCGGGCGAGCGACGCGCCGGCCCGGATCCTCGAAGTCCTCTCTTGCCGAGGACGCCCGGCACGAATTCCGAGGGAAGTCGAGACTCGACCCCTGCCCGGGCGCATCGGCTTGTCGGCATGGCTATCGACGCGCCCCGTCCGGGCCGTTGACCGTTCCGTATGAATTCACGCCGATCGCTCCCTGCTGCGCAACTAACGCGCCGCCGACGCCCACGCGTCGCGGCTTCGCCCGCAACCCCGCAAATCTCAAGCCACCCCGACCCCCTCCGACCGGGCCGCCCGAACCGGGTGGAATCGCACCGCGGATCTCGCGCGCCGATGGAACCGCCCGCCCGCACCCGCGTCGAACTTCCCGACGCCCGCGAGCGTCCCCCCAGCCCGGTCGGCCCCGCTTTCGGGGGCACGGGAGCCGGGGGTCCGAGAAGCCCGCCGTCGGCCTGCTCGTTCGGGCAGGCCCGCCGAGCCCCGGGCATTGGATTCTCTGAGCCGGTCCCGTCATCCGCGGGCCCGGAGGATCGAAGTCAGGACGGGCCGACCCGGCGTGAGAGCGTCGGCGTACGGGTATTGTGAAGGAATCGTCCCCGACGCGGCGGATTCGGCTTGAAGCCACCCCGCTCCCCGGGGACCATCCGTCAGAAGGAGTTCACCATGACCACCCGCTCGATCCACGCCCCTCGCCGGCTCGCCTCCGTCGCCGCGGCCGCGGCCCTGATCGTCGGCGCGGGATGGGCGACCACCACCCCTGCCCTCGCCCAGGCGAACGCCTCGAGCGTGCTGCCCCAGCGTGAGACCGCGATCCGGCTGATGCGCCCCGTGACCGTCAGCTTCGAGAACCAGCGCCTCGAAGACATCATGAACTTCATCAAGGAACTCACCCAGGCCGACATCGAGCCCCTCTACATCGACGACCGCCACGACGACGGACTCGACCCCGACGAACTCATCAGCCTCAGCGTCGAGAATGTCACCGTGCTCGACCTCATCGAGAAGGTTCTCGACAAGGCCGAGGGTGAGTTCGCCACCTCCGGCAACTCGTGGCAGTTCTCCAAGTACGGCACCTTCGAGTGCGGGCCCAAGGAACGCCTCAACCGCAAGCGCCGCGTCGAGATCTACTCCATCTCCGACATGCTCTTCGAGGTTCCCGACTACACCGAGGCCCCCACCTTCGACCTCAACTCCATCCTCCAGTCCGGGCAGGGCGGCGGCGGGCAGAGCCCCTTCCAGGACCAGGGCGAGAACAACTTCGAGCCCCTCAACAAGGAAGAGAAGGCCGAAGAAATCGTCATGATCCTCACCGAGCTCATCGAGCCCGATCAGTGGCAGATCAACGGCGGCGACGGCGGCTCCATCCGCTACTGGCAGGGCAACCTCATCGTCAACGCCCCCGATTACATGCACCGCCAACTCGCCGGCTACCCGTGGTGGCCCGCCCGCGGGCACCGCGTCTCCATGGTCCAGGGACGCCGATGGGTCAGCCTCGGCTGGGACGCCAGCTTCAGCGAGATCGACGGCTTCGGGAACCAGCCCGTCAGCGCCGTCGTCAACGGCGAGATCGTCCGCAGCGGACGCGGCCCCGGCGGCGGCGGCTGATCCTGCCGACAACCCCCACCCGCAACCGGCGCCCAAGGGCCCGGTACCACCGGCGACCACAGTCCACCCAAGCGCTCGTCGATCGGGCGACCCTCCGCACCGATCGACCTGACCCGAGCCCGGGCCCTCACAGGCCCGGGCTTGTTGTTTGGAGGGCCGAGGGACGATCGCGAAGGGGAGTCACCACGGGGAATACGGAAACGGATCGGAGAAGCAACGGAGCGAAGGAGGTGTGGGACTCGACGCGGCACGGACAGAGGACTTCGAGGTCCTCGCGTGGTCGGTGCCGTCGTCTGAGCGAGCAACGCGAGTGAAGGCCACGCCGATCGGCGCTCGATCCGCCGCGTGCAACGGCTTCTCCGCAACCAGGCCGCGCCCACCTCAGCGCAACGGCTGCAACACCACCTCGATCGTCTCGTGCCGCGTCCGCCGGCGCAGCGACACCGTTACGGTCTGCCCCGGCGCATACTCGCCCAGCACGCGCACGAACTCGTTCATGTCGCGCGTCGGCCGCCCGTCAATCGCCGTCACGACATCGCGCGTGCGCACGCCGGCGTTCCGCGTCGAGCGGCTCATGATCCGCTGCACGATCGGGCCGTCGCCCGTGCCGGGATCGAGCTGCACGCCCAGCGACGCGGTCAGCCCGGAGATCGTCCCATCGCTGCGCGCCTCGGCCACCTCGGGCAGCGCCAGCAGCCACGCCTGGAAATCGGCGTCGATCGCATCGATCGGCTTGCCCAGCACCGTCGAGATCGACTCGAGTCCGCTCGGGTCCTCCTCGTAGCGCTCCACATAGTGCGCGTACCAGTCGCCGAGCTTCCCGATCGAATCGAGGTACAGGAAGAGCGCCCGCGCGTGCGCGTAATTCGCCAGCGGGCGCGAGCCCGCGAAATCGCCCCGGCTCATCCGCGCCAATCGATCCAGCGGCGGGAGGCGGCGCGCCTCGGCGAGGCGCTTGACCATGTTCGTGCGCCAGTTGGGCGTGATCTCCAGCCGACCGCCGCGGACATCGAAGTCCTCTGCGAGGCTGCACACTCCCTCCTGGATCCAGATCGGGTGCACCTGCCCCGCGCGCGAGTTCGACCGCCAGTGCAGCAGATGCATGAACTCGTGCCGGAGCGTGCCGCCGAGGTCCATCGCGACGAGTTCCTTGCGATCGTGCGAGTACGACCCGCCGACGCGGTGGAAGTCGCTGAGCACCGCCGAGGGCCCGTACATCCCGATCGCCCACTCGCGGAAGTCGCGCTCGCTGGGCACGATCACCACCGCCCACGGATCGGTCGCGCCCATCGCCGGCTCGCGCAGGTCGCGGAACACATGCTCGAGCGCCCACGCGGTCAGCAGATCGAGCTCGGCGCGCACGGTGCGGTAGGTCGTCTCGTCGACCGCGACGGCGAAGCTGACGCGGACCCGCTCGTCGCGGTCGTGGAGATACCCGCGCGCGTAGTCGCGCCGGATGCGCTCGAAGTGGGCCTCGCCCCGCGCGTCGAGCACCTCGGCCCAGTTCGCCGACAAACGCCGGTAGAACTCGGTCCCGCGGACGGCTGCCATGTGCGGATCGGTCTCGAGCTGGCGGAAATCCGTGAACCCGTGCTCGATCGCGTTCGCCAGGAAGTCCGTCGCCTCGTCCAGGTCGCCCTGCTGGGCGCGCGCCACCGAGAGGTTGTACATCGGCACGAAGTTGTTCGGATCGAGCTCGAGCTGATCGAGCAGCAGTTCTTCGGCTCGCTGGTAGTCCCCTTGTGCGAACGCGGCGATCGCCCGATCGCCCAGTTCCTGCGCGCGGGCCCGTCGCTCGGCGAGTTCGGCGAGCGTCATCCGCTCGGGCTGCGCGGCGCCCGCGAACGGCGGGTACGCGATCACCGACCCGGCGCCCGCCGACAACGCCCCGGCCAGAGCGAGCGCCGAAAGGCGGGATGTTCGGCGGCGTGTCACGCGGGGGTTTCCTCCGGGGGGCTCATCCCCGATACGGGCAGGGCGAAGAGGCGTTGCAGGGCCTCGGGATACGCGATGCACTCCTGTTCGAACACGCGGGCGGCGAGGGATTCAGCCGTGTCCCCCGGCTCGACCCCGCAACGGCGCTGCAGCACGATCGGCCCGCGGTCGTACTCGTCGTCGCACAGGTGGACGGTGCACCCCGATTCGCGCGCGCCCGCCGCGAGCACCGCCGCGTGCACGCGGTCGCCGAACATCCCCGGGCCGCCGAACGCCGGCAGCAGGGCCGGGTGGATGTTCACGATCCGCCCGCGGAGCCCAGCGGGCACCGGCACCCGCCGCAGGTACCCGCCCAGCACGATCCACGAGAGCCCGAACTCCGCGACCAGCGCGCACACCGCCCGCTCGTCCAGATCGCCCGGCATCACCCGCACTTCGACGCCCCGCGCGCGCAGGCGTTCCACGCCCGGGCACCCGCGCGACGCGATCGCGACCGGGATCGCCGCGTCCAGATCGCCCCCCTCGATCGCATCAAGGAGGTTCAGGATCGTGCGCCCGCCTCCCGAGATCATCGCGCCGAGCCTCGGCGGGCCCGGGGCGGCGTGCGGCGGGGGCGGGGCGATCGCTCGCGCCAGTTCCGCATCGGTCGGGATGGAAGCGGGCTCGCCCACCTTCGCAGTCTACGAAGCGATCGGGGCGGGGTTCATTCGGGCGAGACCGTCGGCGGGCTGGCAAACGGGATCGGCTTGCCGTGGCGATCAACCGAGACGAGCGTGATCGTCGCGGTCGTCACGCGGACTTTCTCGGACGACTCGAACCGCTCGGCTTCGACCTCGACGCAGACGGTGACGCTCCTGGTGCCCTTCCGCGTCGTCTGGGTGTAGAAGCTGACGATGTCTCCGGTGTGGACGGGCGCGACGAAGTCGACGCGGTCGAGCGAGGCGGTCACCCAGCGGTGGACGCCGTGGTGCCTGGCTTCGACGAATCCCGCCTGGTCGATGTAGCTGAGGATGACCCCGCCGAAGATCGTGCCGTAGAGATTGGTGTCCTTGGGCATCGTCATGACGCGCAGGGACAGGCGGCGATCGGGACCCCGCGGCGGGGAATCGGGCGCGGGAGCGGGGGGCGTGGCGTCGGGCATGGTTCCCGAGCGTACGCTTGGTCTGGGAGCGGCGAAGCCCCGCCGATCCGCGAGGAAGGAGCGAGCCGATGACCGATCCCACCCCCGAGTCGACCGAATCGCGCGTCCGGGGCGTTCCGCCCGCGATTGAGCTGATCGACGAGATCGAACGGCTTGAGCCGGCCGATCTCATCTCCCGCTTCCGATGGGGCGTCGAGCACTTCGATCGGCGGGTGGTGCAGCTCGATGATGAACTGCTCGATCATGCGTTCCTGCCCGATGCGGGCGTGGGGAACTGGCCCGTGCGGGCGGTCGTGGGGCACCTGGCCGACGCCGAACTCGCGTTCGTGCACCGCATCCGCCGGACGCTCGCCGAGCAGTCCCCGGTCTTCGGGCTCTGGGACGAGCACGCGTTCATCGACGCGGGGCTCTACGGGAATCACGCGCCGGTCGGCGGATTCATCGCGACGATCTACACCCTGCGTGTCTGGACGGGCGAACTGCTCGGCACGCTGACCGACGAGCAATGGGCGCGCACGGCGATGCACCCCGAGTACGGCCCGCAATCGGTCAAGCGCATCGTCGCGATCGACACCTGGCATCTCGAGCGTCACGCGTGGTTCGTCAACGCGAAGATCGAGCGGCTGCTCGGGCCCGCACCGAAGCAGGAATGCTGCGGCGGCAAGGCCCAGGGCGGGTGCTGCGGCGGGAACAAGGCCGACTCGGGTGCCTGCTGCTCCGAATCGTGCGCGTGCGAGAACGAGGCGAAGGCGTCTGAGTGAGGCGCCGGCGGAACGCTGCGATCCGCGAGGGCCGGTCAGTCCCTGGAGTCGGGCTCGAGTTCGATCGAGGGCTCGTCGGGCTCCGGGGCGGGGCCGGGGGCCGGCTTGGGATGGGCCGGTGAAGGCGGCGCGGGAGCCGGCGGCGGCGGGGCGTCGGGCCGGGGCGCGGGCTTGTCGGCGGGTTTGCTCGGCTTGGTGCCGGGCGGGCCCGACTTGCCGGTCATCTTGCTGACGATCGCGCGCCCGCCCCAAAGAACGACCGCGAGCCCCAGCCCGCCGAAGACCCACTGCCAGCCCAGAGGGGTCAGGAAGTACTGATCGAGCGCGTTCCAGGCGGCGGTCGCGTCGCGGCTGTGGCCGAGCCACGCGACGAGGAAGGTAATCCCGAGGATCGCGCCCCCCGCACCGACGAGCAGGAAGACCAGCCGCTTCATGAACGCGCCGCGCTTGGGGGAGATCGAGAAGATCACCACGCCGGTGAGCAGCAGGATGATGAACACCGCGTGACGACCGGCGGGCTTGTATTGCTCGCCCCAGATCTGCCCGGCGGCGTAGGCACCCACCGCCGACCCGATCGCCAGCACGATCAGCGTCCAGAAGCGCTTGACGACGAATCGCTGGAAAGCAAAGAGCCACTCGCCGGCTCGGGCCGCGAAGCGTGCGGCGGATCCGGAGCCCCGGGGCTTCAATCGGGTTGAACTGTTGGCTTGGTCCATCGGTGGCATGGTTCTTCTCTGGGAAATCCTAGGGGATCGGTTCATCCCCTGCCGAACGGCGGCAATCTGGGCAATCCGCGGCGGATCGAATCCGGTTGGCGAGCGTCTAGGCTTGGGAGCGGTGCACCAGCGAACCGGGCCAATCCGATCCCGCCTCTGCCTCGGGCTGCTCCTGCCGATCGCGGCGGGGTTGGTCGTTGGCGGGTGCGTCGAGCGACGCGTGGTCAACTGGAACCCGCCCCTGAGCAACCTGCCCGGGGCGCGGTCGGGCATGCAGCCGCAGGGAGACCGCTTTGCCAACCTCGTCGACCCGACGCGGATCAGCGAGGAGAAGCTGGTGGTGGAGAACTCGGACGGGTCGCGGCGGGTGATCGCGCGATCCGGGCGGCACCTGATGATTCATGTCTACAACGCCCTGGCCGAGCAGGACCGCGAACTCTTCCTCGACCAGGTGCTCAGCGACATGACCCGGCGGGAGTTCGAGGAACGCGGACGCGACCCGGGCGAGGCGTTTGACATGCTCCTGGCCCGGCGGGAGGACATCGTCCTGCTCTTCAACGCCATGCCCAACGGGGAGTACACGCCCGGGGTGGTGTGGGACAAGCTCTCGGCGGCGAACGAGGAGCACGGGAACATCGTGCGGCTGACGGTGACCGGGCCCGTGGGGCGCGACCTTGCCTGGAACGCCATGGACATGGTCATGGAGGGCGGTCACTGGCGTCTGCGGTGGTTCGGCAAGCACGGGGGCTGAGCGGGGCGGCAGCCCGGGGCGAACCGGGGTTTCCGCGTCCGAGACGCCGCGGCGCTCGAACCTAGGATGCGGGGTCCGGTCGTAGCCCGGACAGATTCGAAGAAGTTCGCCAGATCCCGGAGGGATGCATGACCACGAGCACGATGGGCCCGACGACTCCCGGCGCGGTGGGCGCGGGGATCCCGCCGCGTTCGGACCTTTTCGAGCCCCGGCACACCGGCCCGAGCGACCAGGAACTGCTGGACATGCTCGGCGCGATCGGGGCGTCGTCGATGGACGACCTGATCCGCAACACGGTGCCGGCGTCGATCCTGCTGACGCGCGACCTCGACCTGCCCCGGGCGATGGGCGAGCACGAGGCGCTCGCGACGCTGCGCACCATCGCGTCGAAGAACAAGGTTTTCCGCTCGTGCCTGGGGATGGGGTACGCGGGCACGCTGACGCCGACGGTCATCCTGCGGAACATCCTCGAGAACCCGGGGTGGTATACGCAGTACACGCCCTACCAGGCCGAGATCAGCCAGGGGCGGCTTGAAGCACTGCTCAACTTCCAGACCATGGTCTCGGACCTGACCGGGCTCCCGGTCTCCAACGCGTCGCTGCTCGATGAGGGGACCGCGGCGGCCGAGGCGATGGCGATGTGCCACGCGATCGACGACAAGCGCCCCGCGTTCTTCGTCAGCGCCGATTGCCACCCGCAGACGATCGCGGTCGTGCGGACGCGCGGCGCGTCGATGGGGGTGGAGATCGAGGTCGGGGACGAGTTCGCGGCGGACCTGGCGTCGAAGAAGTACGCCGGCGTGCTGGTGCAGTACCCGACGACCGACGGCCGCATCCGGAGCTACCACGACCTGGCGCGGTCCGCCCACGAGTCGGGCACGCTGGTCGTCGCGGCGTCGGACCTGCTGGCGCTGACGCTGATCGAGCCGCCGGGTGAGTGGGGCGCCGACATCTGCGTGGGGAGCGCCCAGCGGTTCGGCGTGCCGATGGGCTTCGGCGGGCCGCACGCGGCGTTCCTCGCGACGCGCGATGAGTTCGTGCGCAAGATGCCCGGGCGGATCATCGGCGTCTCGAAGGACTCGGCCGGCAACCCGGCGCTTCGGATGGCGATCCAGACGCGCGAGCAGCACATCAAGCGCGACCGTGCCACCAGCAACATCTGCACCGCGCAGGCGCTGCTGGCGATCATGGCGTCGATGTACGCGGTCTACCACGGGCCCGACGGGCTGCGCAACATCGCCGAGCGCACGCGGGCGTTCACGACCGCGCTCGCCGAGGGGCTCGAGCAGCTCGGGCACACCGTCTTCGCGGGCGATCCCGACGCGGTGTTCTTCGACACCCTCCGCGTCACGCCGGGGTCGGGCTCGGCGTCGGAGATCCTGGGGCATGCCCGCGATCGGCGGATCAACCTGCGCGCGTTCGCCGACGGCACGATCGGGATCAGCCTCGACGAGACCACCGACGAGGCGCTCGTGCACGACCTGCTCGCGTGCTTCGGCCAGAGTGGCCCGCCCGCGATCGAGTCGCTGGCCAAGGCGTCGGCTCGGCCGCTCGGCCGCTTCGCCCGCACGAGCGCGTACCTCACGCACCCGATCTTCAACACGCACGACTCGGAGACCGAACTGCTTCGGTACATCTTCCAGCTCCAGTCGCGCGACCTGAGCCTGGCGCACTCGATGATCTCGCTCGGGTCGTGCACGATGAAGCTCAACGCGACGAGCGAGATGATCCCGGTGACCTGGCCCGAGTTCGGGCAGATCCACCCGTTCTCGCCCCCCGAGCAGACGCAGGGGTACTTCGAGCTGTTCCGCACGCTCGAGGACTGGCTCGCGGAGATCACCGGGTTCGCCGCCGTCAGCCTGCAGCCCAACGCGGGCTCGCAGGGCGAGTACGCGGGGCTGCTCGCGATCCGCGCCTATCACGAGTCGCGCGGGCACTCGCACCGCAACATCTGCCTGATCCCGACCTCGGCGCACGGGACCAACCCGGCGTCGGCGGTGATCGCGGGGTTCGAGGTCGTGCCGGTCAAGTGCGACCAGACGGGCGCGATCGATGCCGACGATCTGCGGACGCAGGCCGAGAAGCACGCCGAGAACCTCGGCGCGCTGATGGTCACCTACCCCTCGACCTTCGGCGTGTTCGACCAGAACATCGAGGAGATCTGCGCGATCGTGCACAAGCACGGCGGGCAGGTCTACCTCGACGGCGCCAACATGAACGCCCAGGTCGGGCTCTGCCGACCGGGCGATTACGGCGCCGATGTCTGCCACCTCAATCTGCACAAGACCTTCTGCATCCCGCACGGCGGGGGCGGGCCGGGCATCGGGCCGATCGGTGTTGCCCCTCACCTCGTCCCGTTCCTGCCCGGACACCCGGTCGTCAGCCCGCAGAGCCATCGCGCGGGCGAGGCGAGCGAGCCCGCGGGCGTGGGCGCCGTCGCCGCCGCCCCGTGGGGCAGCGCGAGCATCCTGGTCATCAGCTGGATGTACATCGCGATGATGGGGCCCAAGGGGCTCCGCAAGGCGAGCGAGGCGGCGATCCTGAACGCGAACTACATGGCTCATCGTCTCGACGGGCACTACGAGGTGCTCTACCGCGGCAAGACCGGACGCGTCGCGCACGAGTTCATCGTCGACTGCCGCGGGTTCGACAAGACCGCCGGGATCAAGATCGACGACATCGCCAAGCGGCTGATGGACTACGGGTTCCACGCGCCGACGATGAGCTGGCCCGTGCCCGGCACGCTGATGATCGAGCCGACCGAGAGCGAGCCGATGCACGAACTCGACCGGTTCTGCGACGCGATGATCTCGATCCGCGCCGAGATCCGGGCGATCGAGGAGGGCAAGGCCGACCGCGAGGACAATGTGCTGCGCAACAGCCCGCACACGATCGAGGCGGTCGCGAGCAACGACTGGAGCCACCCCTACTCGCGCGAGGAAGCGGGCTTCCCCAAGCCGTGGCTCCGCCGCAACAAGCTCTGGCCGAGCGTCGGACGGATCGACAACCCCTTCGGCGACCGGAACCTCGTCTGCACCTGCCCGCCGATGGAGAGCTACTCGGGCGAATGACCCGGGAAATGGACTTGGGGTCTGATGGTCGAGTGAACGAGCCGCGACCGTGAGAGCGGAGGCGGTGTTGTCGGTCTTGAGACACCGCTCCCTGACAGTCGCGGCTCGTCAGAGCCACTCGGAATCGATCCGTCGAGCAGGCCGTAGACGACAGGAACCGACAGACAAGCCCGAAGAGACTCACGCTCGATTGTGGATTCCGCGACGACCTGAACGCGCTGCAACAATGGGGATATGAGCACGGAAGCCCGTCCCGAAAGTTCGACCATCGAGCCCAAGCCCTCGGCCCAGACGCCCGACACCTACGCCGCCGATGCCGGTCTGGGGGACTTCCCCTCCCTCGGCCCGATCGAGGATGCGTCGCCCGAGTCCCCCATGGTCGATGTCATGGGCGGGTCGGCCCGGCGGCAGATCCGCGTCCACGAGCACGGCTTCGTCGCGCTGGTGGACGCCATGCCCCGGCTCGTGCCCGAGGGCACGACCGCCGACGCCGCGATCGTGCAGGCGGCCCGCGTCTCGTACGGGCAGGGAACCAAGAAGGTCAACGAGGACCGCGGGCTGATCCGCTATCTCCTCCGGCATCGGCACACGACGCCGTTCGAGATGGTCGAGTTCAAGTTCCACATCGCGATGCCGATCTTCATCGCGCGGCAGTGGATCCGCCACCGCACCGCGAATGTCAACGAATACTCCGCCCGCTACTCGATCCTCCCCGACCGCTTCTATGTGCCATCGCTCGAGGAGGTCCGCAAGCAGTCGCGTTCCAACCGCCAGGGAGGCGAGGAGACTTTCGCGATCGAGGGCGAGGGCGAGGAGCTCAAGACGGCCCGCGAGTTCCTCGACTACCTCGGCGATGTCGAGGAGCGGTATCGCAAATATCTGGAATTGACCGAGCAGGGCGTGAGCCGCGAGTTGGCGCGGATCGGGCTGCCGGTCAATGTGTACACCGAGTGGTACTGGAAGTGCGACCTGCACAACATCCTCCACTTCCTCGGCTTGCGGCTCGACCCGCACGCGCAGCGGGAGATCCGCGACTACGCCGAGGCGATGCGCCGGCTGATTGAGCCGATCGTCCCGATCACGATGGAAGCGTGGCGCGACTACGCGACCGACGCGATGCGCCTGACCCGGCTGGAGATCGAGGCGATCAAGGGCCTGGCAACCGGCGGCACGGGCGAACTCGACTCGACCAACAAGCGCGAGCAGGCCGAGTGGGAGGCCAAGCGGGCGAAGCTGGGGTTGTGAACCGCACCGCGTCGGCCGGGCGCCGAGGTCGAAAGGGAAGCGCCCGGTCCCATGGTCTCAGGAGCTTGCGACAACGGCCATGAAGTTGGGCCTGCGGATCGTGGCGCACCTTCGCACAACTCCTGCTTGCGGCCTTCACCCTGCGGGTTCAGACCACCCCGCCGGAGGAGCCTTTCCAACCCGGACGAACCCGGGTTCGCCCCGCCCGGCTAATCTTGCCGCGTGGCGTTGCGGATGCTCCAGTGCGTCGTCCCCAGGCGGAACGAGTCCGAGCTCGATGAACTGCTCAAGTCCATCGACGGGTCGGCGTCGTGGCGGTGGGCGATGGACGAGGATCGCGTCCTCGTCAGCGTCCTGATCGATTCGAGCCAGGCCGAGCGGCTCAGCGACGCGCTGTGCGATCAGTTCGACGCCCACGAGGGCTTCCGGCTCGTGCTGCTGCCGGCCGAGGCGACCGTCCCCAAACTCCCCGAGCACATCCCCGCCGACCCCAACGGGAAGGAGGGCGAGCCGCCCGATTCGGCCGACCTCGCGCCCGATCGCTCCGAACGCGTCAGCCGCGAGGAACTGCTCGAGGACATCCGCCAGGCGAGCAGCACGGGGCGTGTGTTCGTGCTGCTGTCGGGGTTGTCGGCGGTGGTCGCGGCGATCGGGCTGGCGCGCGACAATGTCGCGATCATCATCGGCGCCATGGTCATCGCCCCGCTGCTGGGGCCCAACATCGCGCTGGCGCTGGGCACGACGCTCGCCGACGACGGGCTCATCAAGCGGGCGCTCCGCGCCAACGCGATGGGCGCGGGGCTCGCGTTCGCCGTGGCGCTCGTGATGGGCGCGCTGCTGACCGTCGACCCGTCCCTCCGAGAGATCGACGACCGCACGCGCGTCTCGATGGGGGATGTGGGACTGGCGCTCGCCTCGGGAGCCGCGGGGGCGCTGGTCTTCACAACCGGGGCGTCGACGGCGCTCGTGGGCGTGATGGTCGCGGTGGCCCTCATGCCGCCGCTGGTCAATGTCGCGCTGCTGCTGGGCGCGGGGCTGGTCGAGTCCGCCGGCGGCGCCCTGCTGCTGCTGCTGGTCAACATCGTCTGCGTGAATCTGGCGGGCGTGGCGACCTTCCTGCTTCAGGGCGTCCGCCCGCAGCACTGGCACAAGGCCGAACTCGCCCGCCGTGCTACCCGCCGAGCGATGATCATCTGGGCCACCCTGCTCGCGGCGCTGATCGTGCTGCTGCTGGTCGCGTTCGACTGAGCCGTCCTCGTCACCGGGTGACATCGTCTGAAGAGCCCCCCGGCGCACCGGTCAGCCGACAAGCAGCGGCTCCAACGCCCCCTCGTGCTCGAGCAGTCTGCGCTTGATTTGCAGCCCACCGCCGAACCCGTGCAGCGTGCCGTCGGCCGCGATCACGCGGTGACAGGGCACAATGATCGGCACGCGGTTCGCGCCGTTGGCCCCACCCACCGCGCGCACCGACGACGGGTTCTCAATCCGCCGCGCCAACTCCCCGTAGCTGATCGTCGTGCCGAAGGGGATGCGGGCAAGCTCCTGCCAGACGCGCTGGCGGAATGGCGTGCCCGGCTGGTCGATCGGCACCGTGAACACCCGCCGCGTCCCGGCGAAGTAGCCGCTCAGTTCGTCCGCCGCCCGGGCGAGCATCGCGCGCGACCCGGGAGACCCGGCCGACTCGGGCACCCCGCCGAACTCGACCGCCCGCACGCCCGCTTCGGATGCAACGACGCCGACCGGCCCGATCGGCGTCTCCAGGGTCCTCGAGGAACCGGTCGGCAAAATATTGGGGCGGCGGTTCATCGGCGCAGCATACCGCGCCCGAGCCCGTCTCGTTCGGGATCTGATCAGTCTGCCGATTGGTCGCGGGTGCGTCTCCGCTCCGTCACGGCCGCGGCTCGTTGATCCATCGCTCGTTCACGCCACGCCCAGGTCGCGCTCGGCCTGCTTCCAGTCCTCGCTCGGGTCGCCCCCGGCCGCGCCGCGCTCAAGAAAGATCTGGTACGCCCGCAGGCGGATCTGCTCGTCGGTCGGCTTGATCCCGATCGCCGCCAACGCCAGCCCGTGAAAACTCGTCGGTGCCGCCGGCTCGGGCTTGGGCTCGATTGTCCCCGGCTCGGCCCGTCGCCCGCACCCGCAGGCGTTCGAGCATCCGGTGCAGGTCGCGGACTCCTCAGCCAGGCGGATCGACATGGCGGGCCTCCTCGGGGGGTTGCCCCGAGGATCGGCCCGCTTTGGGGGTCACTTGATCACAACCGGCATCGTCGCCGGCAAAACCGCGCGTCGGGTCAGTGCCCGATCCACCGCGCGACGACGCCCGGCTCTTCGCGGTACTCCACCCGGTCGTCGGAGAGTTCGACCAGCGTGCCGTCGACGAAGTAGAGGTACCGCCGGAAGAACGCGTCGCGGTCTCGGCTGACGGCCTGGGCCCGCCACTCCTCGACCCGGTGCCCGTCGATCGACGCCGACGACTTGAGCGAGAGGGCCCCCGGCGGGTACGCCGACAGCACCGCGTCCTTGGGCTGCCCGAGCCCGACGGCGTTGTTGGACTCAACCAGCCCGCGCATCCCCGAATCGGTCACCTCGTACCCGTCGGGCGCGACCGCCACGCGGTCCACCCGTGCGTAGACACACCCCCCGGCCACCAGCGCCGAAAGACCGAGCAGCGAACCCGCCGCGAGCCGGCGGCCACGAACCGATGCATACTTCACGATCGAACTCCTCATCCACGCCCCGCGACCGCCGGGACCAATCGCCCGCCGGGTCCGCTCCTTCATGCGGCTGATTGGGGAAACCCGGGCAGGGCGTTTCGGAAGAACGGGCGGCGGTCGCGCGTCCCCCACGCGTCACACTCGCAACGCTCCGGAGCCCGCTCATGCACCGACTCATCGCGATCACGATCGGCGTCGTGGTCCTGCTCACCGCGGGATTGCTCTGGGCGTTCCCGGGCGCACGCGAGTATGTCTGGAGCCCGAGCCTCGCCGAGATGGACGCCGCGCAGCGGTGGATGTACCTCCGCTGGGCGATGGTGATGGCGATCGTGGTCGTAGGCGGCGCAATCGCGATGCGGCCGTATCTGATGCTCACGGCTTCCCGCGGCGTGCGTCCGCGCGGCATGGGCGGCGCGAACGCGATCGTTCAGATCGCCTTCCTCGTCCTGTCCATCCCATTGGGCGTGGTCCTGCCGATGACCTGGCCATGGTGGCTGATGATGGGCGTGAGCTACGCCCTCGCCGCGGGCATCGCGGCCCTCGCCAATCCGTTCGTCCTCAGCGAGATCGATGCGCAGGGAACGATCCGCCCTGTGCGCACGGGCCGTCGCGTCATCGCGTGCCTGATCGCCGCCGCGGTCGGCCTGACGCTGCAACTGACGCTGCCGGCGTGGCAACCGGTGCAGTGGACTTGAGCGGCCGCCGCACGAACGCCTCGCCGAGAATTCAAAGCTCCGGCGCGAACCCTCGCCGCATCGTGTTCTCGCAGCTTGCGCGGGGCTCGACGAACTGGAGCAGGTAGTCGCTCCCGCCCGCCTTGGAACCCACGCCAGACATCCCGAACCCGCCGAAGGGCTGGCGGGCGACCAGCGCCCCCGTGATCCCGCGGTTGAGATAGAGATTGCCGACGCGGAACTCTCGCTTGGCTTTCTCGAGATTCGCGGGCTTGCGGCTGAAGACGCCGCCGGTCAGCTTGTACGGGTGATCGTTCGCGATCGCCAGCGCCTCCTCGAAGCTCGACGCCTGCATGACCGCCAGCACCGGGCCGAAGACTTCCTCGCGCGCCAGTGTGTGCTCGGGGCGCACGCCGCTGAAGATCGTCGGCCCGACGAAGGGCTTGCCGACCTTCGCCGCGAGCCCCTCGGGCACCTCGACCGAGAGCTCGAGCGTGTTGCCTTCCTGCTTGGCGGCCTCGATCAGCCCGTTGATCTTGTTCGCGGCTTCCTCGTCGATCACCGGGCCGATGTCCGTGCCGGGCAGCATCGGGTCACCCACTACCAGCGAGCGCGTCGCCTCGACGAGCCGGCGCAGGAAGGTCGTCGCGTGCTCGCCCGTCGGGCCCGCGGGATCGACGACGATGACGCGCGAGCACGCCGAGCACTTCTGCCCCTGGAACCCGAACGCCGACAGGCGCGTGCCCAGCACCGCCTCGTCGAGGTCGGCCGAGGTGTCGATGATAATCGCGTTCTTCCCGCCCATCTCGCAGACGACCTTCTTCACATGCATCTGCTCGGGCGGGGTCACGCCCGCGGCCCGGATGATGTCGAGCCCGACCGCCTTGGAGCCGGTGAACGCCAGAATCGCCACGCGCGGATCGCGCACCAGCGCCGCGCCCGTGGTCTCGCCCGGGCCGGCCAGGAAGTGCAGCGCCTTCTTCGGCGCCCCGGCTTCCCAGAGGATCTCGGCCATCACGCGCGCGATGCCCGGCGTCTGCTCGGCCGGCTTGACCACCACCGTGTTGCCCGTCACCAGCGCCGCCGTCGTCATCCCCGTGCAGATCGCAAGCGGGAAGTTCCACGGGCTGATCACCGCGGCCACGCCCCGCGGCTGGTACCACTGCTCGTCCAGCTCGCCGATGAACCGGCCCAGCCGCTGACGCGCAAACAGCGGCACCGCCATCCGCGCGTAGTACTCCATGAAGTCGATCGCCTCGCACACATCCGCGTCCGCGTTCGACCAGTCCTTCCCGTTCTCCTTGATGATGATCCCCGAGAGCTCGTCGCGGCGACGGCGCATGATGTCGGCCGCCCGGGTCAGCACCGCCGCCCGCTCGCGTGGGTCCGCGTCGCGCCAGGTCGGGAAGAACGCCAACGCCTCGCCGACCGCCTTGTCGGCATCCGCGGGCGTGCCGGTGTTAGGAACCTCGGGCACGC
Source organism: Phycisphaerales bacterium JB037 (assembly GCA_043101605.1). Taxonomy (GTDB): domain Bacteria; phylum Planctomycetota; class Phycisphaerae; order Phycisphaerales; family UBA1924; genus JBICIG01. The sequence goes on along the minus strand of JBICIG010000035.1, from coordinate 19,547 downwards.
GGGCCCCCTCGATCGCGCGCGCAAACGCGTCGCGCTCGTGACGCTGCGAGAAATCACGCATCGGCTCGGTCTCGAACGCGCGCCCGTTGCCGACGCCCTCGACCGCCGGCGACAGCGCGTGCCGCTCGGCCGCCTGCAGGTACAGGTCCGGCGCCGAGTCGCCCGGCTGCTCGCGCGACGCGGGCGTGCGCAGCAGCTCGCTCGGGTCGGCGTTGTCGAGGAACCCCGCCTTGAGCCAGCTCTCGTTCGAGGTGTTCTCGAGCAGGCGGCGCACCAGGTACGCCATGCCCGGGATCATCTCGCCCACCGGCACATACTCGCGGATGCGCAGCCCCAGATCGGCCCCGGCCTCCTTGAGCTCGTCGGCCATCCCGTGCAGCATCTGCAGTTCGAGCGCCTCGGTCGGCAACCCGCGCGTTTCCAGCCCCGCCAGCGCCGCCGCGATCGAGCGCACATTGTGCGATCCCAGCGCCAGCTTCACGCCGCCGGCACCACCGGCCAGGCGCGTCGGGCCGAGCCCGTCGGCCTTCTCGCCACGCGGGCACGCATCGAGGAAGACCTCGGTCATCTGCTCGAAGCAGCGATCGGTCTGCCACTTGCGGTTCCAGACCGGACAGGGCCAGCCCTGCTGCTCAGCGTGGATCGTCTCGAAGTCCCAGTACGCCCCCTTGACCAGCCGCACCGTCACGACCCGCCCCGTGCGCTTGGCCCACTCGCAGATCCGGTTCGCATCCGCGACGCCCGACTTGAGGTACGCCTGCATCGCCAGACCGGCCTGGAAATCGATCCGCTCGGCCGCTCGCTCGAACAGCTCCAGCGTCAGGTCCTTGAGCGCAAAGTGCTCCATGTCGAAGTTGATCAGCACGCCGTGGTCGCGCGCGGTCTCGAGCACCGGCTCGAGCCTCGTCAGCAGATCGCGGATCGAGCCCTCGGTGTCGATCGGGTTGCAGCGCGCGCTCAGCGAGCTGATCTTCACCGACACATTCACGCGCGGGATCCCGCCGAGGTGATCGCTCTCGAGCACCGGCTGGGCCTTCCACCCCGACGCCTCGCCCGGCAGGTTCTCGATCAGGTCGAGGTACTTGGCCTGGTACGCGTCGGCCTCGGCGTCCGAAACGCACGCCTCGCCCAGCAGGTCCACGCTGAACGCGATGCCCCGATCCCACAGCTTGCGCAGGCCTGGCAACGCGTCGGCCGCATCAACGCCCGCGATGAACTTGCCCGCCATCGACTTGATCTGACCCGAGATCGTCGAGGTCATCAGCCCCTTGGCGACGCCGCCCGCCTTGAGCCCGAGATCGAACCCCGCCGGGAGCTTCACGCCCGGCTGGGTGAGATAGTCGACGAGATGGCTGTGCACCATCTCGGGCGTGGTCAGCATCGGGAACGCATCGACGAACCGGAAGAGCTGGACCTTGAAGTCATGGTCCTTCATCGACCAGTTCATCAGCTTGTCGGAGTAGAACTTGGAGCTGAAGATGCCCGCCTTCTTGCCGCGCGCCGCCTCGAGCATCGCCCGCCCGAGTTCGTGGATCCGCACCTCGCGGTTGCCCGTCGGGTCGAACGACCGCGTCCGCTCGATCGCCACGGGCTTGCGGGACGCCTTGCGGGACGAGAACAGAGCCATGCACACTCCCTTTCGGACTCCGGCGGGGGGCCGGCGGCGGAGTTCGCTCCGCACGCCGGACGCGGAGTATATGGGCCCCCCCACCCCTTCCCTCCCCCGCCATCACGCCGCGCCCGCCCCTCCCCGCACGCGGCACACGCCGACGCCCCGCCCTACCCTTGCCGCGAGCATGTCGACACGATCGGCCGTCACCATCGGAACCTTTGACGGCGTGCACCGCGGGCACGCGGCGCTCGCCCTCCGCGCCCGCGACTTCACCCGCACCCGTGCCGGACGGGCGATCGCCCTGGTCTTCGACCCCCACCCCCTCTCGCGCCTCCGCCCCGAAGCCGCCCCCCCGCCCATCTCCACCTTCGAGCAGCGGGCCCGCTGGCTGCGCGAACTCGGGATCGACGAGGTCGTTCGGCTCGAACCCACGCCCGATCGGCTCGCCCAGTCTCCCGAGGCGTTCATCGACGAGATCGTCGAACGCTTCAACCCCGAACTCCTCGTCGAGGGCCCGGACTTCCGCTTCGGCAAAGCGCGGGCGGGCGATGTGCGTACGCTCGCCGACGCCGGGCGGGCCCGCCCCGAGCCCGAGCGGTTCGCCGTCGAGGTGATCGAGCCGGTTGAAGTGGCGCTCGACAACCACACCTTGGCGCGCGCTTCGAGCACGCTGGTGCGCTGGCTGGTCGCGCACGGGCGCGTCACCGACGCCGCCCGCGTCCTCGGGCGACCCTACGAACTCGCCGGCACGGTGGTCCGCGGCGACCGCCGCGGACGCACGATCGGCTACCCCACCGCGAACCTCGAGACGCCCTTGCTCACCCCAGCCGACGGCGTCTACGCCGGACGCGCCGCCCTCCCCGATGGTCGCACCTTCCCCTGCGCCATCAGCGTCGGAACCAAGCCGCAGTTCGGCGGGCGCGTCCGCGCCGTCGAGGCTCACCTCCTCGACACCCCCGACCGAGCCGGCACCACCAACCACGACGCAATCGACGGGCTCGATGAGTACGGCTGGACGCTCCGCGTCACCTTCGCGACCTACCTCCGCGATCAGGCCCGCTTCCCATCGGTCGATGAACTGCTCGAACAGATGGCCCGCGACTGCGACCGGGCCCGACGCCTCGCCGACACCCCTGCATCCAACGGAGCGCCGGCATGACCACCCCCCCCGCGACCGATCGCTGGGAGTCCACCACCACCCTCGACGAGATCGCCGCGTGGCTCGCCCCGGCTCGCTCGGTCCTGGTGCTCACCCACGCCAAGCCCGACGGCGATGCGATCGGGTCGGCGATCGGGCTCGTGCGCGCGCTGCGCCTCGCGGCGAGGTCGGTCGGCAAGGACCCCGCGACCATCCGCGCCCGCTTCGTCGGGCCCGTGCCGCGCTGGCTCAAGGCCGTCGCCGATTCCGACGAGTACGACCACCTCGACGCCAGGCCCCTGACCGACGACAACCCCGACGCGCTGGTCGTGGTGGACACCGGCTCGCGGTCGCAGCTCGAAGCGGCCGCGGACTTCGTCGCGGCGCGCGCCGATCGCAACGCGATCATCGATCACCACCTCGACGGCGACCCGACCCTCGCCGCTCGACGCGTGCTCGACTTCAAGGCCTCGGCCGCGAGCGTGACGATCGCCGACCTCTGCCGGCGCATCCTCGGGCTCGCGTCGGTCGCCGATCTCCCCCAGCCGATCGCGCAGGTGCTCTACCTGGGCGTCGCGTCGGACACGGGGTGGTTCCGGCACTCGAATGTCGACCCGCGGACGATGCACACCGCCGCCGACCTGCTCGAAGCGAGCGCCGATCACGGGGCGCTCTACACGCTCTCGGAGCAGCAGCAGCGCGAATCGCGCCTGCGCCTGCTCGGGCGCGTGCTCACGAACATGCGCCTGTTGTGCGACGGGCAACTGGCGATCATGCCGGTCTCGGCGCTCGACAAGACCGAGACCGGCGTGCTCCCGGGCGAGTCGAGCGGGTTCGCCGATCTCGCCCTGACCATCGAGACCGTCCGTGTCGCGGTCGTCATCACCGAGGTCGAGAACGCCGATCCCCCCACCTGCAAGCTCAGCCTGCGCAGCAAGGCCGGGCCCGATCGCGTCAATGTCAACGAGGTCGCCCGGGGCTTCGGCGGCGGGGGGCACGCCCAGGCGTCGGGCGCGCGCTCGGAGGGCACCATCGATCAGATCGCCGACCGGCTCGAGGCGGCCGTCGGAGAAGCGCTGCGGGCGCGCGCATGAGCGAAGGCACTCCCGAATCAGGCCGACCCCGACCCGGCCCGCCCAGCGGGCGGGGCCACCGCCCCGGCGGCAGGCCCGGCCCGGGCGGCAAGCCCTCGGGCGATCGCCGGGGCGGATTCGGCAAGCCCCCGCTCCGCGTCTTCACCTCCACGCTGTGGGAGTACCCGAGCCAGCACTACGACGCGGGCCCGGGGTCGAAGATCCAGGGAGACCCCAACTACACCGGCGCCACGCCGAGTTGGGTCATCTGGCAACTCCTCAAACGCTACACCCGTGAGGGCGACACGATCCTCGACCCGATGTGCGGCTCGGGCACCACGCTCGATGTCTGCAGGGACCTCGGGCGCACCGGCGTCGGGTTCGATCTCGCGCCCTCACGCCCCGACATCACCCCCGCCGACGCCCGCGAACTGCCGCTGGATTCCGGGTCGGTCGACTTCGCGTTCATCGACCCGCCCTACTCCACGCATGTGGACTACTCCGACCACCCCGACTGCATCGGGCGCCTGGACGCCGGCGAGCCCCCGAGCGAGGAGGGCGAGATCACCGGGCAGGCGTACTACGAGGCGATGGAGGAGACGATCGCCGAGCTGCACCGGGTGCTGCGCAACCGCCGGTACATGGCGCTGTATGTGTCGGACTCGTGGAAGAAGCGTCGCGGCGAGCCGGGCGGCGGGGCCGGTCAGTTCATGCCCATCGGCTTCGAGCTCTTCTCGATCCTTCGCGATTACTTCGAGCCGATCGACATCATCGCCGTCGTCCGCCACAACGCCAAGCTCAAGAAGGGCAACTGGCACAAGGCGGCCGAGGAAGGCAACTACTTCCTCCGCGGGTTCAACTACCTCTTCATCATGAAGAAGGTCGAGGGTCGCTGAGCCGGGCGCCGTCCGAGAATCGGAATCCCGTCGACCGCGCGCCGCCGACGCTGGGCCGGACGCGCCCGCGGTACGGTTCCGGATCGGGTCGGGCGACGATCCCATGCCGCCGATGACACAACCCGGGCGGATTTCGTTGCAGGCGCCGTGCCCTCCCGATTTACAATGCGCGCACAGGCCCAAGCCCGGGTCTGATACGCACCGGGGCGAAAGCCCCCGAGAAAGAGCCATGACAAACAAGTCGTTCGTTCGCGTGACCGCGATCACGGTCGCTGCCGGTCTGGGGATGGCGCACGCCTCTCCCATCGTGGTCCCCACCGTTCCGGTCGGTCTGGCGGGCAACGCGCCCGACGCGTCCACGGGCTACGGGTCGGTCGGCTACGACTTCCGAATCAGCTCGACCGAGGTCACCAACGCCCAGTACGCGCAGTTCCTCAACGCCGTCGGCGCGTCCGATCCCAACAACCTCTACAACACGCAGATGGCAGGGGCGTTCGGCGGCATCGTCCGCTCCGGCTCGCCCGGCTCCTACTCCTACGCCACCGTCAGCGGCCGCGCCAGCCACCCCGTGAACTATGTCTCGTTCTGGGACGCCGCCCGCTTTGCCAACTGGCTGCACAACGGGCAGCCCAGCGGGGCGCAGAGCGCCGGCACGACCGAAGACGGCGCGTACACGCTCACACCCGCGGGGATCACCAGCAACTCCGTCACGCGCAACACCTCCTGGCAGTGGGCCGTGACGAGTTCCGACGAGTGGTACAAAGCCGCGTTCTACCAGCCCGCGCTGGCGGGCGGCGACGCCGACGACTACTGGCTCTACCCCACCTCCAGCAACACCGCGCCGACCGGACTCCAGGCGAACTACCTGCCCTCGGGGATCAACAACACGACCGCGACCGGCTCGTACGCCCCCAACTTCTTCGGCGTGTATGACATGGCCGGCAATGTCTACGAATGGAGCGACAGCGGAATCGGCCCCATCGCCCGCGGCCCGCTCTGGGGCGGCGCCTTCGACAACATCGCCGGTTGGCTGACGCCCGCCAACGCCTACACCCCGCCCCCGATCGCCGAGCGCGAGCAACTCGGCTTCCGCGTTGTGCAGGTGCCCGCTCCCGGGTCGGCCACGCTGCTGGCGCTGGGCGGGCTCGGGATGCTCCGTCGGTCACGGCGGCGCTGAGCACGCGACGGGAAGGGTCGAGAACCGACCGGGGCGCTCCGCCGTTGTGCGGTGCGCCCGCTCTCGACGCACGAGCATCGCCCGGCGGTTGACACGCCGGGCGCTTGCAGAAAGCGGACGCCCGACCGCGATGGGCCGGGCGTCCGGGGGCGTGTGACGCGGGGCGGGGTCGCCCGGCGTCACGCGAGAGGATCATGGATCAGCGGCAGCGGTCGTCCCAGCCGCGCCGGTACGAGCCGTGCCCGTAGGGGTACAGCCGCCGGTTGTCGTATCGGTAGCTGGGCCAGCGGTGCTGGTTGCCCCAGTGGGTCTTGCCCCACGACGAGCCGCGGTAGTACGAACCGCTGCCCGAGTAGATCTGCACCGATGGGAACTCCACCCGCGCCTGCACCCGCGGCTGGTAGTGCGGGACGGGCTTGTAGTGCGGCGTGTACCGGGGTGTGTAGTGCGGCGAGTTGTGCCCGCTCCAGCCCCCGCCGCGACGGTCGTCGTGGTGGGGCTTGCCGTGCGCCGGATAGTGAGGCTTGGGCGCGAACCCCCCGCCGAGGTTCACATAGAGATACCCGCGGCTGTAGGTGAACGAGACGGTCCCGCACCCGCACCCGCCCCGCCACGAGATCGCCGGGCGGCGCGCGCCCACATAGATGCGGAAGCGCCCCTCGTCGAAGTCGCAGCGGTATCCCGCGCGGCGAAAGGTGTTGTAGATCTCGTCGTGGAACGCGCCGGGCCCGTTCACCTGGTACGCACGCCCGTTGATGTAGAGCACGCCGACATGGCGGTGCTCGTGCCGATGGTCGCGGTAGTGGTCGCCGCGCCGGTCGCGGTCGCCCTCGGCGAGCGCGGGCGATGCGAGGGCGGTCGTCAGCCCCGTCGCCGCGAGCAGCACCGCGCCCTTCCAACTCTTCTTGAACATCACTGACTCCTTGTCCGCTCCGGACTCGGGTGGATCGGAAACCGGGCTCGGGCACGCCGCCCGGACGCTTCGCCCCCGCGACCCGTGCCCGGACGCGGCGGGCACCCGCCGAACGCACGAAAGCACACGGCGGGCTCGTGATGCATCACCGAATGCGTCGGGCGTCCGCTGACAGGGCAACCGGGAATCGGCGTGATCGGACTCGCTCAGACCGCCCATCGGCGCTCGTCCGACCCGATCCGGGGCACTCCAAGGGCGATTGAGCCCCGACGCGGCACCACCCCGGAACATTCGCCCGTCTCGCCGGTTTCTTCGCATGGAAAGGGTGGGCGCGGGTGTCAGCGAGCCCGTCGCCCGAGCGGTGCCGGATCGGACCGGGGGAGCACCCCGACCCGGCGAGCGCCGGAAAGGACCCGTCATGAACACGAACACTCGTTCCACGACCCGCCGGACCTCGGCGACGCTCGTCACCGCCGTCGGCGGGGCGAACCTGTCCTCGATCGAAGCGGGGATCATGGACTGGTGCAACGAGGCCCACGAGGCCCGGGCCGCCGGCGACACCAAGACCCTCGACATCTGCCGCCGCGAACTGCTGACGCTCCTGGAGCGCTACGACGCGACCGACGGGCAGGGGCACCCCAACCCCGCGTGGGCGCGCGCCAATCAGCGGGCGCTGGCGATGAGCGCCCTGGGCGAGGTCGAGCAGGCGATCCGGCTCGAGCGGGCGGCGCTCCGCTACGCCGACACACCGCTGCGTCGCGAGATCAGTCTGGGCAACCTCGCCGACCGGTGCGTGCGCATCGGGCGGGCGCACGAGGCGGTCGAGATGTTCCTCGCCGCGTGGGAAGAGACCGACGGGAGCGTGGCGCTGCTGCTGACGGGCGCGCAGGCGCTGCACGCGGCCGGGCTGTTCGAAGACGCGGATCGGCTGGTCGCCGCCGCCGTCGAGATCGAGCCCGAGCCGACCGAGAGCAACGAACTGGGCGCGTACCTCCGCTACGAGGATCGGCTGCGCGAGATGGCGCCGGATCTCCGCACGCTGCGCGCGCTCTTCGAGCGGTGGGACGCCGCCGGCGATCGCGCCGCGACGAAGGGAGGCGCGTCGTGAACGCTTCGGACCATGGACGATTCTGGGACCGGTACGACCGCGAGGTGCGACCCGCGATCGAGCGGGCCTGCCGCGGCGCGAGCCGCACGCTGACCGATCATTCGATGGACGCCGACGACATGGCCGCGTGGGTCCACCAGCGCGTCTGGAAGATGCTCGAAAAGAGCGCTTGGCCGACCTTCCACGACGATCCCACGATCGACAAGGCGATCGGGCGGCTCGTCGGCAACGCGCGCACGCTGGCGCGCTGGGCCTACCTCGCCCTCTCGCGCCGCCACTGGCGCCGCATGGAGCGAGAGCAGCGCTACGCCTCGGAAATCGGGCGCACCGAGCGTCTGGGCATGGTCCGCCCCGACGCGCCCGCGCCCGAGCGGGCCGAGGAGATCAGCACCAAGCTCCGCCAGCTCCGCGAATCGCTGGGCGAGAGTGTGCGCCAGCGCCTGGCCGCGTCGTGGCCCGAGGAATCCGAGAAGCACCGCATCGCCATGGCGCTCGGCACCGACGACGCCGAAACCGAGGAACTCATCGACCGCGTGCGTGACGGAGACATCAAGGTGAACACCGTGCAGCAGATGCGATCGCGTTCGCTCAGGCGGGCGCGCCGGATCGCCGAGAACACCGGCAAGCTCACCGCCCTGCTCGTCGCCGGGCTGGTGATCGCCCTGTCGGCTTCGACCGCCCGGGCCGGGGAGTCCGGCGGCGAACGCACCGGCGGGCGCGGCGGGCTCAGCCTGCCCGATGACACCGTGGGCGGCACGCTCGCGCTCGGCGGCGAACGCACCGGGGGGCGCGGCGGCAAGGGCGGCAAACTCACGCCGCTCCTCGCCGGGGGCAACGACGGCGAACGCACCGGCGGGCGACCCTGAGTCGCGCCGCACCGCCAAGCCGCTGAGGCACGCTGCGCATGAGTGACCGACCTGCGCGGACCCGTCACGCAGCCGTCGGCTGATCGGTCGCCGCGTGCTTCGCGACGACCTCGCCCACGCTCCGCATCAGCGCTCGCGCCCACCCCTTGAACGCCATGCTGTTGCTGCTGACCACCACGACGATCCCGTCATCCTGAAATCCCTGGGCGATCGAGAACCACCCGCGGAGCCACCCGCCGTGACGGAACCCGGGGCGCCCGGCGAGGTCGGAGCACATCACGCCGAGCCCCCACTCGTCGCCCAGCGCCGTGCGCGCCTGCGGACGCAGCATCTCGTCGATCAGCGCCGGATCGATCACGCCCGCGCCGCGCGGCCTGCCCGCCTCACCCGTCATCGTCGACGCCAAAATCTTTGCCAGCGCCATCGGCCGACCGAACAGCCCGGACGACGCGAACACGGTTCGGCACGGACGGACCGCGGCGCCTCGCTCGCGATGCCCGACCGCCAGTTCGCCGAACAACGCTTCCCCGGGGACATAATCGATCCCGCCCGCACCCAGCGGCCCCAGCACCCGCTCACGCATCCAGCGCGGGAACCGCACCCCGGTCTGATCCTCAATGACCAGTTCCAGCAGCGGGAAGGCGAACGCGGTGTACTCGGCGAGGGTGCCCGGTCTGTGCGCGAGTTTCAGGCGTGTGGCGCGACCGAGGGCGCCGTCGAGCAGCGCGCCCGGCGGCGGGACGGGCGTCCGCCACTTGAGCCGACGATACCGCCCGTGCGGCGCGCCCGAGGTGTGGCTCAGCACCTGCCGCAGCGTGATCTCGCGCGGCTCAAACCCGTTGGCCTGGTCGGCGTCGAACGACCACGACGAAACGAGATCCATCACCGGCGTGTCGAGCGACCAGCCCCGCTCGGTGCAGAGCTTGAGCACCCCCAGCGTCGCGACCGGCTTGCCCAGCGAGCCGAGATGGAACGAAGTCTTCGCGGTCATCGCCCGCCGGGCGGTCGGGTCGGCCAGACCCCGGCAGACCAGCACGCGCGCACGCCCCGCGACCGCGAACACGACCCCCGGCACGCCGGCGCGCCCCGGCTCGCCGACGACGGCCCGATCGGCCCAGTCCTCGAGCAGCGCGCACAGGTCGGCCTCGAGCCCGCTCGCCCCGCCCCCGGTTCCCATTCAGTCGTTCCAGGATCGCAGCTCGGGCCCGGTGTAGTTCGCGACCGGGCGGATGAGCCGGTTGTTGGCGTGCTGCTCGCTGATGTGCGCGCACCACCCCGAGACGCGGGCGGCGACGAAGATCGGCGTGTACTGCGGCACGGGGATCCCCAGCGTGTAGTAAGTCATGCCGCACGGGAAGTCGACATTCGGGTGGATGTTCTTCTCCTCGAGCATGATCCGCTGCACCGTTTCGCCCAGCTCGAAGAGCTTGACGAACTCGGGACCCCTCTGCTCGGCGACCTTGCGCCCGAGCTTGTGCAGGATGCCCGCGCGATGGTCGCCGTTCTTGTAGACCCGGTGCCCGAAGCCCATCAGCTTGCGCTTCTCGGCAAAGGCGTTGTGCATCCAGTCGGTGATCTTGCTCTCGTCGTTGTCGGGCCCGATCGCCTCGCGGATGTCCTTGAGCATGTCCATCGCCGCCTCGTTCGCCCCGCCGTGCAGCGGGCCCTTGAGCGCCGCGATCGCGCCGGTCACCGCGCCGTGCATGTCGCTCAGCGTGCCGGCGATCACGCGGCCCGTGAAGGTCGACGCGTTGAAATCGTGCTCGGCGTACAGCGTCAGCGAGACATCGATCACCTTCGTCGCCTCGGCGCTCGGCTTCTCCCCGGTCATCAGGTAGAGCAGGTTCGCCGCGTGGCTCAGGTTCGCGTCGCCCCCGGTCTCGGGCGCGACGAGTTCCTTGCCCTCGATCAGCCGCTGCATGTGCCCGATGATCGTCGGCACCTTCGCGAGGATCCGCTTGCTCTTGGCGAGGTTGGCCTCGGGCGAGTTGTCCTGCGAGTCGGCATCGGTGTTCCCGAGGATGCTGACCGCGGTCCGCAGCACATCCATCGGCACCGCGCTCCCGTCGCCGATCATCCCCGCCGACTTCTTGAGATAGTCGGTCACGATCGGGTGGATCGCGCGGTTGGCGATCAGCTCGTCCTTGAAGAACCGGAGTTCCTCGGCGCTCGGCTTGTGCCCCTCGAGCAGCAGGAACGCGACCTCTTCAAAGGTCGCGTGCTCGGCCAAGTCGGCGATCTCGTACCCGCGGTAGATCAGCGAGGTCTGGTTCACCGCGCAGATGCTCGTATCGCCCGCGGTCACGCCCTCGAGTCCCTTCCCCGCCGTCGCCTGAGCCATCTCGATCTCCTTTCAACTGCCGAACACCGGGCGGGCCGTACCGCCCAGACCCGCCGAGCGGCACTTTAGGCGCGATCGCGCCGGAACCCGCACTCGGGGCAGCCGGCGCGATAGTCGGCGGCGAGGTCGTAGGCGCACGCGGGACACAGCCCGGCACGGACGCGGCGGAGGATCTTGCCGCGACCAAACCGGCGGCTCACCCGCCAGAGCAGGAACCAGGCCGTGGCGTAGATCAGGGTGTTGAGGATGATGCCGCGCCAGATGAATTGAACCGGCAAATGCACATCTTCCAGTGACCAAGGCACATACCGGGCCGGGATCTTCCAAGTCCTCTGTTCGATGGGACTGTTGAATGCCATCATTGTTCCTGGCGGATCATGAGCGTATCCGAACTTCTGCATCGCCCGAAAGGGTGCGCCCCATTGCTCGATGTACACCTCGCCCCACAGCGGATCCGGATGCAATGTGTCACCCGGCCGGAGAATCCCGTGTTCGATCAACTTGTCCACGCTCGCTTGATTGCGCTCCCGTAAGAACTCCTCAAAGACTCGCTGATGACGCAGAAGAGAATTCAGCACTTGATCCGAGACACCGCGTCGGGGGTCGGCAGAGACGACCAAACCCGAAGGTCCATCGCGGTGTGCGTTCTGCTCTTTGAACTCAACCAGTTTCTCAGGCTTGGAGCGCGACGTCGAGTATTGATGCGACGTTCGGCCGAACGCGATCTGAGATCGACCTAACCACTTGCGATCGGCGGAGTACACGCTGTTGAAGGTGCTCGCGGACTGCCGGAACTTTGTGGCAATCGACGGCAACTGCGGCCGCACTACCGCCAGCCCCCACGCGACCACCACCGTCGTCACCAGCCCAAGCACCAGAAACACAACCGAGCCGACGACAACCCGCCGCGTGCGTCGTGTTCGAACACGAGATGGGTCTTTCGCGCCCGCCACCGTCCGCCCACTCTACCCGCCGCACGCGCTCCGGCGAAGCGTGAACCCCAGAGCCCATCCGGATTCACTGCCCCGTCGGAAACTCCCACGCCGTCCCCGGCGTGTACCCCACCAGCTCGTACAACTCCTGCCGCGTCTGCATGGTGTCCAGGAAGCCCTCGACCGAGCCTGTCTCCTTGAGTTCCGCCAGCGCCCGCGTCACCGCCCCCATCGCCACGCGCAGCATCGACACCGGGTAGATCACGCACGAGTACCCCATCGCCGCGAAGTCACTCAGCGGCAGCACCGGCGTCTTCCCGAACTCGGTCATGTTCGCGAGCATGTAGGGCCCGCCCCTGGGGTTCGGGCCGTCCAGCGCCCGCATCCGCTCGGCGAACGCGCTGAACTCCTGCTTGGAGTGCAGCCCTTCGGGGAAGATCATGTCGGCCCCGGCGCGGACCGCGGCCGCCGCCCGGTCGATCGCCGCTTCAAACCCCTCGACGCCCGCCGCGTCCGTGCGCGCGCAGACGATGAATTCACCATCGCCCACCTCACGAGCCGCCCTGCACGCCCACTCGACCTTCTCAAGGAAATGATCGATCGGCACGAGTTGCTTGCCGTCGAGATGCCCGCAGCGCTTCGGGAAGACCTGATCCTCGAGATGCAGCCCCGCCGCCCCGGCCCGCGCGTACTCGATGACCGTCCGCCGCAGCATCTCCGCCTCGCCGAACCCCGTGTCCGCGTCGGCGAGCACGGGCAGCCCCGAGCCGTCGGCGACCTCACGCACCACCCGCACGAAGTGCTCGAGCGTCAGCAGCCCGATGTCGGGCACGCCCGCGGCGACACTCGTCGCGCCGCCCGAGACATACGCCGCCTCGAACCCCGCCTGCTTGACCGCCCTGGCGACCAGCGCGTTGAACGCACCGGGCATCGCGACACAGGACTCGTTCATGAGCGAGCGAAGCCGCGCGCCCGGCGAAGGCTGACTCGGGTGATGGACCATGGGCGATCCTATGACGCTCTCCAACGAGCCGCGACCGCGACCGCGCGGGTTCCGCACGCACGCCTCGACGAGCCGCGACCGTGACCGAGCGGGCACCGCTTCCGCACCACCTCGGACCGCTTCCTGACGGGCGAGGCTCGTTCCGAGTCTCCCCGCGCGTTAGGCTCCCATCATGCTCCACGCCACAATCATCGCCTCTCTGTTCGCCGCCCAGCCCACCGCAGAGCCCGTGCCGCCGCCGTCGCTCGCCCCGCAGCCGGCGGTGCAGCAGACCACCGCGAACACCTCGCCCGGCACGCTCTCGGGCATCATCGATTCGCTCGTGTCTTTCGGCACCCGCCACACCCTCAGCGACGCCAGCGACCCTGCCCGGGGCATCGGCGCCGCCCGCCAGTGGATCTTCGACCAGTTCGAGTCCTTCGGCGGGCGGCTCGAGGTCGGGTTCGACGCCCACGAGATCCCCGCGGGCAACCGCCTGCCGAATGGCGCCACGGTCGTCAATGTCGTCGCGACGCTCCCCGGCACCATGCCCGAAGCCGCCGACCGCGTCTACTACCTCATCGCCCACTACGACTCGCGCGTCAGCAACCCGATGGACGCCACCAGCGACGCGCCCGGCGCCAACGACGACGGCTCGGGCACCGCGGTCGTCCTCGAAGCCGCCCGCCTGCTCGCCAACGCCGAACTCGACGCGACCGTCGTCTTCATGACCGTCGCCGGCGAGGAGCAGGGGCTCTACGGAGCGCGCGCCCACGCCCGGGCGCTCGCCGACGAAGGCGCCCTCGTCGCGGGCGTCCTGAGCAACGACATCGTCGGCGATCCCTCCGGGCCCGACGGGCGCTCGGCCCGAAACGAGATCCGCGTCTTCAGCGAGGGCATCCCCGCCTCGATGCTGCTCGCGCCCGAGGGCGACGAGGACTCGGCCCGCACGCGCGAGCGGCAGGTCCGGGCCGTCGGGCTGACCCGGCTCTACGGCGCCGAGAGCGACTCGGCGAGCCGGCAACTCGCCCGCTTCGTCGCCGAGGTCGCCCAGCGCGAGCAGACCGCGATCCGCCCGAGGCTGATCTTTCGCGCCTACCGCTTTCTGCGCGGCGGCGACCACACCGCGTTCAACGAGATGGGCTTCCCCGCCGTCCGCCTCACCGAGGTCTACGAGGACTACACCAAGCAGCACCAGGACCTGCGGACCGAGGAGGGCATCGAGTACGGCGACACCGCCGAGCATGTCGACCCCGCCTACCTCGCCGATGTCGTCGAACTGAATGTCGCGACGCTGATGCACCTGGCCAGCGCGCCCCGCGTCCCGCCCGAGGCTCGCATCATCGTCGCCAGCCTCACCAACGACACCACGCTGCGCTGGAGCCCCTGCCCCGAGCCCGATGTCGCGGGCTACGAGGTCGTCTGGCGCGCCACCACCAGCCCCACCTGGGATTTCTCCCGCGATGTCGGCAAGGTCACCGAGGCGACCATCCCACTCAGCAAGGACAACTGGATCTTCGGCGTGCGCTCGTACGACCGCGACGGCTACCGCAGCCCCGTCGCCTACCCCGCCGCCGCCCGCGACTGACCCTCCGCTCGCCGTCGCCGATCAGCCTCAGCGCAGCGCCGAGGGGAAAGCCACGCGCGGCCGCGCGAGCTGATCTCGCTCAAGCCCCGCGCCGTCCACCACAGGCTCGGGAGACGCGAGCACCTCGCTCGGGCCGATCGGATCGCGCCAGGTCCGGGCCTTGGGCTCGATCGACCGTCCGGGCGAACCCGCCGACGCGAACGCACCGCCCGCGTTCCCGCACCCGGCCTCGAAGTCGATCCCGACCGCCCCGGCCAGCAGCAGCCGGCGGAGGGTCCGCGTCGACGATCCCGCGAGCCGATCGTGCGTCGTGCCGATCGTCCGTCCCGCCACGCGGAGCATCTCGAGCGGCGGCGAGACCCGGGCCCGCCACGCGAGTTCGTCCAGCCCCGCCCGCAGCAGCGACGCACGCTCGCTCAGCCGATCCAGCCCGGACCCGAGCCGCTCGGCGGCGCCCACCACGCGCGTCGCCAGCGGCCTCGGATCGAACGACACGGTCCGCTCGGGGCTCGCCAGCACCACCACCGCTCCCGGGGCCACCTCGACCGTCGTCGGCCTGTCGGCCTGCGGGCGGTGGGCGATCGGCGTCGGGGCGTCGGCGAGCTTCGGAGCGCTCGTGCGAGGAGAGGCCGCCACCGCCAATCCCAGGGCCACGCCCGCCAGGATCGTGTACGCGAACAGGCGGGTGGCGGAATCGGCGGTCGGCTGCGGCATCGGTGGCTCCTCGGCGCGGAATCGGCGTGCTCGTGCCCCGACGCGATCGGCCCGATCCCCCGACGACCTTGAAGCGACGCGACTCTCCGGCGGCACGCCGCCCGGGGCGCAGGATCCGCGCACGCCGATCGGATCGCCGGCCGGCCGGATCCCCTTCAGCCGCAGAAACGAGAAACCGCGGCCTCGCGCAAACGAGGCCGCGGCTCGCGCCGGGGATTCCGGCTTCGGAGGGGGGCAGAGAGAGTCAATCAGCGGCGGCGACGAACGCCGACGAGCCCGAGACCGGCGAACGCCAGAGCCGACGCCGGGGCCGGGGTGATCGAGACATTGTCCACCAGACCGGCGATCACGGTCGAGGTCCCGTCGGGATAGACCGCGTGCAGGCGGATGGTGTCGAACGCGACGCCCGACACCGCCAGATGCGTGGCGCGGGGGTTGTCGCGCCCGCCGAGGTCCGAGATGGTGTGCGTGTCCGACGCGACAACGGCGCCGCGGTCCAGGGCGTCGAGGCGGATGATGATCCCGCCCCACGGCCCGTTCTCGAAGTGGACCAGATCCAGCGACGCCTCGGTCGCCGTCTGGTTGTTGGTCATGAAGACCTCGGTGAGCAGGTTGACGCTGGTGTTGTCGCCCGGCACCAGCGACCCGCCGAACGAGAGCATGTTGGGAGCGCTGACGACGCTCGGGAAGTCATTGAAGACCACCAGCGCCCGCTCGATGATGACCTCCGAGCCGTAGTCGCCCGGGTTGAAGGTTGAGCCGTCGGGATTGAGCCCGCTGTTGTTGTTCACGCTGAAGATGGTGATGCCATCGGTCGTGAAGCTCGTGCCCTTGAAGCCCTCGGTCTCGGCATCGAAGTTGGCAAAGTCGGCGGCGGCGACGGCGGCGGTCGCGGCGAGGACCACGGCGGCGGTACGGATCATGACTCTTCTCCTTCTCAAGGAACCCAATCGCTCCGGCATGGCTCGACCCGACACCGCCGGGCCCGAGCCTCCCGTCGTCCCCCAACCCCTCGATGCGAACCTGACCGGCGAGTTCCGTCTTGGGGCTGGACAAACACGACGATGCCGGGCATAATACTTGAGTCTGATTTGAAATCAACTCTCAAAGTCGATTTCGTAGCAAATCGCGATCGGTTCCCGATGTCCGACCGAGGCCCCCTCCAATCCGCCCTCAGCCGCACTCGGCGCGGTATTGTCCGCGTTCCCGTGCCCGAGACCGCCGCTCCAATCCGTCGAGCGACCGCCTCGGCCCTCTCGCCCGACGAGCGCGAGCGGGCCGCCCGCGTCGCGCTCCGGCTCCACGGCGACCTGCGGCGGATCGTCCAGGCCCTCCCCGAGGGCGTCCGCGGCGGGAGCGCCCTGGCCCGCCATCTCGGCGTCGCACGCAACACCTGCCAGCGGATCTGCCACGCGATCCAGGAGCCCGAGGCCGACCTCGAAACCCTCATCCGCCTGCCCGGCGTGCGCGGGCTCGAGCAGTTTCTCGAACTCGTGCGGGGCAAAGGCGCCCCGGGCGAGGCGGTCGATCTCGCCGAGGCCTCGGTCGCGCAGTTCGCCCGGCTCGTCGAAGAACTGGCCGGGAGCCACGCCAAGCTCATCGACCGCCTTGAAGTCTCGACGCGACCGGCCGAGGACGACGACGCCGAGGCGCTCCGCCGACGGATGGATCTCTACGCCGCGGCGGTCGGCGTAACGGGAAGGCGCGGCCGCACCGCCGTCTGCCTCAACATCTTCCACGAGGTTGACAACATCCTCGAACGCATCGCCGTCGACGGCATGGTCGGCTCGGTCGTCCGCCCCGGCGGGATGCCCATGGCGATCTCGGGCGGCGACACCCTCCGCGTCGACCGCGACCAGCACGACTTCCGCCTGCTCGACGACGCCTCGGCCCGCGGGCGCACGCCCGCCGCCATTCTCGAGGAATTCAGCACCACGCCCCTGCCCGAAGTGACCGGCCGCGGCGCGCGCGGGCAACTCCTCCAGGTCATCGATCCCGACCGGCTCGAGGGCGAGACCGAGTTCGACCTGATGATCGCCCGGCGTTCGACGGGCCCGGCGTACGACGAACAGACCGGCGCCTTCGCGCTCGATCAGTCGTGGTACCTGGTCAACTGCCCGACGCGGGCGCTGGTATTCGATGTGTATCTGCACGAGAAGCTCGAGCGGAAGGTTCGCCCGGCCGTCGACGCGATGATGTGGTACCCCGACCTGACGATCCCGGGCAGCGAGCGTTGGATCTCGCGCTTCCCCGGGCAGGGCGTGAAGCTGCAGATGCTCGGGCGGGGCGTGGGGTCGGCGGGCACGCCCGCCTGGGATCGCCACGCCGAACTCAGCCGATGGATCTTCGACCGCGTGGGGCTCTCCGACCGCGAGTTCTTCGGCTTCCGCTGCGAGGTGGAATACCCGATCTGGCGCGCGGGCTACTGCATCAGCTACGAGCCGGCCGACGCGGGCGAGGCGTGAGTCCGAGTCGCCCGGGGGCGTGGGGAGCCCGGTCCGGTTCGGGTAGCATCGCGATGCGGGGCCTGTGGCGGAATTGGCAGACGCGGCGGCCTTAAAAGCCGCTTGAGGGAAACCTCAGTGTGGGTTCGATCCCCACCGGGCCCATTGCCTCCGGGGCCGGGTCCCTATCCTCCCCGCGAAGCGGAACCCCGGTGCGGTGGCTGAGCGGTTGAAAGCGCCGGACTTGAAATCCGGTGAGGCCTTCGGGTCTCCGGGGGTTCGAATCCCTCCCGCACCGCTTCACTCCCGCGCGATCGCCGAGCCCGCCAGCGCCCGGCGGACGCGCTCGCCCAACCCCTCATCCATCCGAGGGCGCCGCCGCCCGCGCCGACGGATCAACGCGATCTCCCGCTCGGGCGCGGGCTCGCGGACGCGCAGAATCGCAAAGTCATCGTCCGCCAGGTGCCGCACCGCCATCGCCGGCACCAGCGACACGCCCAGCCCGAGCCGGATGAACTCCAGCACCGTCGCGAGCTGCGTCGTTCGGCAGCTGATCTCCGGGCGAAGCTCGGCGCGCGCACAGAACGCGTCGATCTGCTCGCCCAGGCAGTGCATCTCGTGCAGGCTGACCGTCGGCTGCCCGCGCAGGTCCGCCAGCGTCAGCTCGCCCCGAGCCGCCAGTTCGTGCGAACGCGGCGTGACCACAACCAGTTCCTCGCGCCCCACCAGTTCCACCTCGACCAGTTCGTGGTCGATCGGCGTGCTGGTGATCGCCGCGTCGATCTCGTGGTCGACCACCGCCTCGACCAGCGACGCGGTCAGGTCCTCGCGCACGACGATCTCCCCCTCGGGGAACGCGTGGCGAATGCCCAGCAGCACCGGCGGCAAGAGAAACGGCGCCATGGTCGGGATCGCGCCGATCACCAGCCGGCCGGCACCCCGCGCGATCTCGGCACGCAGGTTCTCCTGCGTGTCGACGACCTCGGCGAGGATCCGACGGGCCCGAGGAAGCAGCCGATGCCCCGACTCGGTCAGCGCCACCCCCTTGCCGAAGCGGTCGAAGAGCTCCACGCCCAGCGTCTCCTCGAGCTTGCGGATCTGCTGGCTCAGCGAGGGCTGGGCGACCCGGCAGCGCCGAGCGGCCAGGGTCATCGACCCGGCCTCGGCGGCGGCGACGAAATAGCGAAGCTGATGGACTTCCATAGACAGATACTATGGCATTCTCTCGGCATTCATCGCTGATGACTCTAGAATGATCGGACTCATTCTGTTTCAATCCCAGCGAAGGAGGCCGACCGCGATGACCACCAACGACCCGAAGTGCCCGTTCATGACCACCGCGGACGGGAACCCGATCGCGAATCAGAACGCGATGACCGCCGGTCCGCGGGGCCCCTTGCTGATGCAGGATGTCCAGCTCCTCGAGCAGATGCAGCACTTCAACCGCGAGCGCATCCCCGAGCGCGTCGTGCACGCCAAGGGCTCGGGCGCCTACGGCACCTTCACTGTCACCGGCGACATCACCAAGCACACCAAGGCCAAGCTCTTTGAGAAGGTCGGCAAGAAGACCGAGGTGCTCGCGCGGTTCAGCACCGTCGCCGGCGAGCGGGGCGCCGCCGACGCCGAGCGCGATGTCCGCGGCTTTGCGGTCAAGTTCTACACCGAGGAGGGCAACTGGGACATGGTGGGCAACAACACCCCCGTCTTCTTCGTGCGCGACCCGTACAAGTTCCAGAACTTCATCCACACCCAGAAGCGCGACC
>JBICIG010000034.1:0-73777 GCA_043101605.1 Phycisphaerales bacterium JB037 | reverse complement strand
ACGATTTCCTGCAGCATCGGCACGATGATCGGGTTGGTCGGGAGCGTGCTCCACGCGGGGTCGATCGCCGTCAGCAGCAGCGTCGCGCCGCCGGCGAGTCGGTCATCGGCGGGCATGAGCGAGACGATCAGCGGCGAGCCGTCGGCCAGCCGGAGTTCTACGCGGCCGGCGTCGGCGGGCTCGAGCGCGATCGAGCGGTGCACCGCGACGGGGCGCACAAGGTCCTCGAACTCGCCTCGCAGCAGCGCCAGCGGGCCCGCCGGGTTCGCCGCCGGATCGACGCCCAGCGGCGGCTGGTGCGTGCGTTCATCGACGCCGAGCATCCCGCCCAGGCCCAGCGAGCGGTCGAGCCACGACGCCCACGCGTCGCCGGCGGGCTCGGTCGGGGGCGTCACGAGCAGGAACAGTCCGCGGCCGAGCGATCGCCCGATCGCCTCGATGCCCCGATCAGTGAGCAGCGTCGGGTCGGGCACGACCAGCGCGTCGACGCGGTCGAGCGTCGCGTCGCCGAGCCGCGCGGGGTCGATGCGCGCCACCGCGAGGTCCACCGCGAGCGGATCATCGAGCACGCGTTCGATCCAGTCGGCGGGCTCGAACTCGGCGATCGAGCGGGGTGGCGTGATCCGGGGCGGCGCGACGATGGCGACGCTCAGGCGCTCGCGCCAGCGGAGCACGGCGCGTCGGCGGTCGTCGCCGGCGATCGAGCCGCCCTCGCCGAGTTCGGCTTCGAGGATGAGCATCGCCGACCCCGCGCGATCGACGCGGAGCCGGTTGGTGGGAACGGTGGACAGGTCGAGCGTGAGGTCGACGCCGCGCTCGGTCTCGCCGGCGGCAAAGCCGACCTCCCCGGAAGCGACGAGCCAGCGGGGCTCTTCCGGTTCGTCGCCTGCGCGCGCAAAGACCCGCACCGCGCGGGACGACGCGTCGAGCGCGTTCTCGTCCGCGGCCCGCCCGACGAGAACGCGCAGGCGCGACGCGCCGGCCGGGTCGGACGCCCCGCCCGCGAGCACGACCCGCCGCGCCGGCTCGATGGAGGCGATCCACGCGTTTGCCAGCGGTTCGCTTGCCGGATCGACCGGCCGCACGCGCACGCCGTCGGCTTCGAGTGCCGAGAGCGCCCGCGCCTGATCGAGTGATCCCGCGCGCCAATCGCTGAGCAGGACGACCTCCGCCGCCGCGTCCTCGGGCGATTCCTGGATCGAGCGGTCGAGCGTGCGTCCGGCGGCGGACCAGTCCGCCCGGGCGTCGGTGGGACGCAGGGCCTCGATCGCGCGGCGGACGGCGTCGAGATCGGGCGTCGCGGGCGTCAACTCGAACGAACCCGACGCGAGCACCAGCGCCGCCCGGTCCCCCCGCGCCGGGTCGAGTTCCTCGAGCAGTTCCAGGGCCCGCGCCCGCGAGCGCTCGAGCCCGGTCGGGTTGTCCGGGTCCTCGGCGCCGGCGGCGCTGGTCAGGCTGTCATCGAGGACGAGGTAGAGCACGCGGGGTCCCTCGGCCCCGAGTCCGCCGCCGAGCACGAGTCGCCCGACGCCCAGGGCGATCAGCGCGACGAGGAGGCAGCGCGTGGCGAGCAACAGCCACTGTTCGAGCAGCACGCGTCGGCGCTGGCTGCGATAGGCCTCGAGCAGGAAGCGCATCGCCGCCCACGGGACGGGCTGGCGTCGACGGCGGAGCAGCAGGTGGATCAGCACGGGGATCGCCACCGCGCCGAGCCCGACCCACGCGAGGATGGGATTGAGGAATGTCACGAGCCGGGCGTCCTCCGTGGGCCCCTTGGGATCTCGATGAACACGGCGTCGGCCGCGCTCGGTTCTCTCGACGATTCAGCCGTACTTGCTCCGCTTGATCTGGGCGCTCCGTCGCGCCAGGTACGCCGCCAGGGGCGGCCCGAGCCAGTCGTGCGTCATCACGCGGTGGAAGTCGAAGCCGAAGCCGTGGGTGACGCGCTCGAGCTGCTCGTTGTGGGCGTGCATCGCCTTGAGATACGCCTCGCGCAGCGCCCGCGGATCGATCCGAAGCGTGGGCTCGCCTTCCATCCCGACGAAAGGAGCCGCGCCGGCGAAGTCGAAGGACTGCTCGAGTTCGTCCATGATCTGGAAGACCATGACATCATGCCCGCGGTGCTTGAGGCGCGCCAGCGCGGCGCGGTAGCGCTCGGGATCGACGAACAGGTCGCTCACCAGCGCGATCAGGCACCGGTTGCCGATCTTCGCGACGGTTTGCTCGATGGCGCGGGGGAGGTCGGTCTCGGCCTCGGCCGGGTGGAGCGCCAGCGCCCCGACGACCTGCCGCCACTGGCTCTGCGCGCTCGACCGCGAGACCAGCGCCCGGATCTCGTCGGCGAAGACCACCAGCCCCACGCGGTCGCCCTGGCGCAGGGTGATGTACGCGAGCGCCGCGCCGAGCGCGGTCGCGTGGTCGAGCTTGCTCCAGTTGCTCCGCCCGTCGGGGCTGGTCCTGACGCCCGTGCCGCTCGCCGATGCGAACGAGCGCGAGCCGTAGCCCATCGATCCGGACGCATCGACCATGACGACCAGATCGAGGTTGGTCTCCTGCTGGTACTGCTTGAGCTGGAGCTTGTCGGTGCGGCCGAAGACCTTCCAGTCGAGGTGGCGCAGGTCGTCGCCGGGCGAATAGGGGCGGTGCTGGGCGAACTCGACGCTGAACCCCTGGTAGGGCGAGCGGTGCTGCCCGCTCATGACGCCCTCAACGATCATCTTCGCCCGCAGCTCCATTGAGCCGAGCTGGGCGAGCGTCTGGGGGTGGAGGTACAGCGACGCGTCCGGGCCGGTCACCGACGCGCCGGCTCGCGGATCGGGCGCAGAGATGTTCGGGTCGGGGGGCACGCTCAGCGGATCGTACGGAATCGCGCCCGGATCGGTTGAGCCCCGGCGCGGTTCGGGCGGAATTCCGCGGGTTTGGCCGCGAATCGTCCCGGCGAGGGGCGGCATGCCGCAACCACCCGGCCCGTCCTCAATCCCGGCGCGCCCTAGTTCGGAGAAGCCCCGACCGGCTCGTCCACGGGCTGTTCCTCGGGCGCGAGCGACTCCCGCCACGCCGCGTCGAGTTCGGCGAACCCGACCCCCAGCGCCGAACGCGACGCCTCGTCGGGCGACGACCCGTTGGCGATCGCCACGAGCCACGCGTTCCGGGCCGACCTCCCGAACCGCTCGGAGATGTACCCCATCATGTGCTTGCCCTGCACATAGACATGCGCCATCAGCCGGTTGGGTGTGCTGCGGAAGTCGCTGATGTCCTCCCAGTCGGCGAGCTGCCCGTTCTCGGCCCACCGGCGGACCATGCGATCGAGCATCCGCGCCTGCCGCGTGCCTTGGAACCGCTCGGCGGCCAACTCGGCCGTCCCCTCGAGCACCCACCACGGCGCCTCGGTGATCCGCGGGCCCATCATGAAGGTGACGACATGCCCGTACTCGTGGGCGACGACGACATCGAACGAGTCCCCGCCGTGGTCGAGCAGCTTGATCGCCTCGCCCGGCTCGTTCCACCCGCCCAGCGGATCGACATAACTCGGATAGATCGAGTACTGCAACTCGGGCATCGCGGTGTAGATCTTCACTTCCTGGAGATAGTCCTCGGGCATCGGCGTCTCGAGCCCCTCGTGGACATGCGCCATGATCGCCGGGAGCGCGGCGATGATCGCCTCGGCGTCCTCGCGCTGATGCTCCTCGGCGAACAACACCTTCGCGTGCGCTCCTTCGGCCACCCGCCACGCCCGCCCGGCGTACTTCCACGCGCCCGAACTCGTCCGGTGGAACGCCGCCGGGAACGACACTTCGCGGTTCGCCCCACCCGGCATGTTCCACAGCACCGTCAGCGGCACCGTCGCGACGAGCCCGGCCTCGTTCAACTCGATCTCGTCGGAGCTCCACTGGAAGCTGAACGATTCGAGCGGGCGGTCCATCACATCCCGGAACCAGTTCCATTCCTCGGTGAAGAAGACCGGGTCGGCGGGGCTGACGAGGTTCAGGTACGCCGCGTGGTCGGCGCCGCCGACCGCATCGAGGATCCCGTTGAGCGTCTGGGCGATCCCCGTCTCGGGCGTGAGCTCGAAGTAGCGCAGGCAGGTCGGGCAGGGGCGCTCGGCGGCCCAGGCCTCGTACTGCTCCAGCTCCTCGCCCCGACCCCGAAGCACGAACCGCAGATGCGCATCGACCGCTTCGAGCTGCGCCTTCTCGCGGAGCTGAACGGCTTTGACATCGACCGAGGGCTCGACGCGCGGCGTGCTCCCCAGATCATCCAGCGCGGGCACGCCGGTGGGCACCGGCTCGGGCGCCGAAGACTGGGCGATCGCCGCCGGGGCGATCGTCCCGGCCAGAATCCAGGGCGCCACCCAGAGCGTCAGGGCGGATCGTGCGGATCGGTGCATGCGCAAACCTCCGAAGGGTCATACGCCCTCGCTGGCCGGCGGGTGCAGGTTCGGTCGCCCGGGCGTGCCGACGACCCTCCGCGGCAGCAGGGCGGATCGACTCAGAACTCCGCCTGCCTCGGCGCCCGCGGGAAGGGGATCACATCGCGGATGTTCTGCATCCCCGTGCAGTACTGGATCAGGCGTTCGAAGCCGAGCCCGAAGCCCGCG
Organism: Phycisphaerales bacterium JB037; assembly: GCA_043101605.1. GTDB lineage: Bacteria > Planctomycetota > Phycisphaerae > Phycisphaerales > UBA1924 > JBICIG01. Next base: position 69,180 of record JBICIG010000034.1, on the reverse strand, counting down.
TGCGGCACGGTGCCGTACCGCCGCAGATCGCGGTACCACCAGTACTGCTCCTTCTCGAGCCCCATCTCGTCGATGCGGGCGTCGAGGACATCGAGCCGCTCCTCGCGCTGCGACCCGCCGATGATCTCGCCGATGCGGGGCACCAGCACATCCATCGCCGCGACCGTCTTCCCGTCGCCGTTGAGACGCATGTAGAACGCCTTGATGTCCTTGGGATAGTCCGTCACGATGACCGGCTGCTTGAACTTCTCCTCGGTCAGGTAGCGCTCGTGCTCGGACTGCAGATCGCGTCCCCACTCGACCGGGAACTCGAAGCTCTTCTTGCTCGATTGCAGGATCTCGACCGCCTCGGTGTAGGGCAGCCGGCGGAAGGGCGTCTCGATGACATGCCGGATCGAGTCGATGATCCCCTTCTCGATCCGCTCGTTGAAGAACGCCATGTCGTCGGCGCGGGCTGTCAGCAGATCGTCGAGCAGGTACTTGAGGAAGTCCTCGGCGAGTTGGGCGTCGTCGGCCAGGTCCGCGAAGGCGATCTCGGGCTCGACCATCCAGAACTCGGCCAGGTGCCGCGCCGTGTTCGAGTTCTCCGCCCGGAAGGTCGGGCCGAAGGTGTAGACATTCGTCAGGGCGCAGCACCAGGTCTCGACATTGAGTTGCCCCGACACCGTCAGGTGCGCCTCGCGCCCGAAGAAGTCCTTGTCGAAGTCGATCGCGCCTTCCTTGGTGCGCGGCGGATTCACCGCGTCCAGCGTCGAGACCCGGAACATCTGCCCCGCGCCCTCCGCATCACTCGCGGTGATGATCGGCGTGTGGATCCAACTGAACCCGCGCTCGTCGAAGAAGCGGTGGATCGACATCGCCAGCCGGTGCCGCACACGCCCGATCGCGCCGAAGGTGTTGGTCCGCGGGCGCAGGTGCGCGACCTCGCGCAGATACTCGAAGGTGTGCCGCTTCTGGCTGACCGGATAAGTATCCGGGTCGTCGACCCACCCGAGCACGCGGATCGCCTGCGCCTGGATCTCGACGCTCTGCCCCTTGCCCTGGCTCTCGACGAGCACGCCGTCGACCTCGATCGAGCACCCGGTGTTGAGCCGGGTGATCTCGTCGGCGTAGTTGGCCAGGTCGTTCCGCGCGACGACCTGGATCGTGTCGAAGCACGACCCGTCGGTCAGCGCGATGAACGACAGCCCGCCGTCGGCCTTGGAGTCCCGCCGCGTGCGCACCCACCCCTTGACCGTCAGCTTTCCGCCCGGCTCGCTCGCGAGCGCCTTGACGACCGGAATCCAGCTCATGCCCTGCTCCATCTCTCGCCGACGACTTCACCGATCCAACCGGACCCGAGGCACGGGCGTCCGGCCCGCGGTTACCCGATCTTCCAACTCCTCCCACTCCCCCGCGGGGAGAGGGCCGGGGTGAGGGGGTGGGCCCCATCGCGCCCTTCCGGATTGATCACACATCATCACCCGGCTGCGATGGTATCGACGCCGCCGCCCCGATCGCGGCCCGGACATTCTCCCGCAGGTGCTCCGGGTTGATCGTCCCGACCACCACGCTCGACACCCCGGGCTCCCCCAGAGAAAGTTCCATCGACTCTCGCACCGCCCGCGACCGGTCCCCGGGGCGATCCCCCAGGTGTCCCGACGACAGCCCCTTCTTGACGAGCACCCCCACGCCCCGCGCCGCCGCCGCCCGCACCGCCGGGAGCTGCGAACGGTCCTGTGGATTCACCGCCAGCATGAGCACTTCCGCCCCGCGCTCCAGCGCCAGCATCGCCCCTTCGAGGGTCTTGGTGCTGATCCCGATGGATAGGCACAGCCCGCGCGAGCGCAGGTCGCCCAGCGTCTCCAGCACGCCGTCGTGCTCGATGATCTCGGCGTCGCGCCCGTCGGAGTGGATCAGCACGCACTCGACGCGATCGGTCCGCAATCGCTTCAGGCTCCGCTCGACCGACGCGGCGATCGCCTCGGGCGAGAAATCGAAGGAGCTTCGCCCGTCCGCAAAGGTCTCGCCCGCCTTGGTGACGATCGTCCAGTCGTCGCGTGAGTCCGCGATGAGTCCGCCGAGCCGTTCCTCGCTCGCGCCGTACGCGGGCGCGGTGTCGATGAGGCTGATGCCCAGTTCGCGCGCCGCATCGATCAGCCCACGCGCCTCGTCATCGGTCGGCAGCTCGAACCCATGCGGGTACTTGACCCCCTCGTTCCGCCCGAGCTTGACCGTCCCCAGCCCCAGCACCGAGACCGCCAGCCCCGTCCGCCCGAGCGGCCTGGTAGGAAGCGTCAGTGCCACCGCACGCCCTCCGCGTCCCAGGGCAGGTCCGCGATCGGCGGGCGCTCGAGATCAAGCGTCGGCTGCGAGTGCCGCGGCGCCAGCCCCGCGAGCCGTTCGAGCACACGCTCGGCGACCGCCGGCGCGAACGCCAGTTTCGTCGGCCAGCAGACCAGCCCCGCCGGCACCCCGCCCGGATCGCCCTCGTCCGGAATCTCGCGGATCACCGGCTCATCCGGACGCCTTCCCGTCGGCATGAACCCCTCGGCCCGGTCGATCCGCACCGTCGCGAGCTGCGCGCGCGAAAGATCCACCCAGGGCAGCACCGTCGCGAGCTCCGCCCGCGCCGCGCCGAGCTGGGTCTCGAGGTCACGCTCCACGCCTCGCTCGGCGATCTGCCCGCCGACCCACCACACGCGCCGGCCACCCGCGTCCGTCCCCGTCGTGATCGTCGCCCGGGGCATCGAACTCCGACCGATGCAGTGCCCGAAGATCATCGGCAGGTCCTCGCCGACCGGCTTGCGGACCATCACCATGTGCAGCGCGCGTCGCTGCATCATCGGCTCGTCCGTCTCGTCCCCGAGCGATCGGGCGATCGACTCGTTCCCTCCCCCCGCGGCGGCGATCACCACCCGCGGGCGGAACACCAGGTCCCCCACCCGGATCTCCCGGTCGCGCGCGCCCGTTCCCGCGAACCCGATCTCCGGCGCCAGCCCGATCGCATCGAGATGCCCCGCCGCCAGCACCGACACCAGCGAGCGAGGTTCGAGCACCGGCTCGGGCATCGCGTAGACATCGACGCCCCGCGGAGCCCCGTCGAACACGGCCGGGCGATCCGACGCGTCGACCGCCTCGGGCCGATTCCGGATCGCCTTGCTCGCCGCAAGCCCCACCAGCCGCGAACCCAGACCGGGCGTCGTCCACATGACGCACGACTCGCTGAGCACCCGGACTTCCGAGAGATCGGGCTGCCCCAGCCCCCGCAGGCAGTCGCTCCAGATGCTCGGCATCGCGGCGATCGCCCGGCTGGCGCGCGACGCGGCTCCCGAGAGCGCGTACTTCACCCCGCCGTGGATGATCCCCTGGCTCGCGACCGTCTGCCCCGAGCCCAGCGCCGACTTCTCGAGCAGGAGGCACGAGTACCCCGCCCCGCGGAGTCGATCGAGCGTCCACAGCCCCGCGATCCCCCCGCCGAGGATCAGCACATCGAGTTCGACCGCTCGCGTCATGGGCAGACGATACCCCCCCGCGGGCGCGCGGGGGGTCCGTATGATCGCCCCCGTGCCCTCGAACACCCCCGCCAGCGGCCGAGATCCCATCCGAAGGCACCTCCGGCGGTGGTGGTGGGCGTGGTACCTCCTCGCCCTGGCCGCTTCGCACCTTGTTCAGTGGAGCGTGTGGGGCTCGGGCCCGACTCAGACCGCCGCGCCCTCGAACCAACGCACGATCGAGATCCCCCTTGCTTCCCGCTCGGGCGAACTCCCCGATCGGACCATGAGCCTGGCGATCCTCTCCTGGGGCCCGCCCGAGAGCGTGCACGCGCCCGTCGTTCTGCTCCACGGTTCGCCGGGCAGCGCCGCGAACTTTGATCGCCTCGGGCCCGCGCTCGCAACGCTCGGCTACCGCGTCCTCGCGCCCGACCTGCCGGGCTACGGCGACAGCACCCGCGACCTGCCCGACTACTCGCCCCGCGCCCAGTCCCGCGCCATCCTCGCGATGCTCGACGAACTGGGCATCGCGCGGGCGCACATCGTCGGGTGGTCCATCGGCGGGGGCGTGGCGATCAACCTCGCCGACCTCGCGCCGGATCGCCTCGCCTCGCTCACCCTCATGGCTTCGATCGGCGTGCAGGAGACCGAGGGCTCGGGGAGTTGGTTCTTCGAGCATGTCAAGTACGGCTTCGGGTACCTCGGGCTCGTCGTCGGGGGCGAGGCGCTGCCCCACTTCGGGCTCCTCGGTCCCCGCTGGGCGCGGCGGACCTTCATCCGCCAGTTCTGGGACATGGACCAGCGCCCCTATCGCGGCATCATGGAGCGCGTCACGATCCCCACGCTGATCCTCCACGGGCGGCACGACTTCCTGACCGCCGCCTGGGCCGCCGAACGCCACCACGCCCTCATGCCGAGCAGCCGGCTCGTCATGCTCGACGCGAGCCACTTCATTCCGTTCCTGCAGCCCGAGGAGGCCGCCGGGCACTTCGCGCAGCACTTCGCCTCGGCCGAGGACGGGTCCTTCCAGCCGGGCACCCTGGTCCTCGCGCCGGCGCGCGATCGCGCCGGTCTTGCCGGCGTGATCGACGACGCCCTGGCGTGGAGCCGCGACCGATGGTGGGGGTGGCAGGCGCTGGGCGTGGCGATGATCGCCTTCGCGTGCGCCGCGATCGGCTGGCCGACGATGGCGTTCGCGATCGCCGGGTGGCTCATCGCGAGCGTCACCATCGACTTCGGCGTCGCGTCAACGGGGCTGGTGGGCGCGGGGTTCGTGCGCGCGCTCCGCTCGGCTCGGCGCGGCGATCGCACGGGTCGCCCGCGCTCGGTCGGCGGGTGGCTCGCCCTCCCGATCGTCATCGTGCTCTGGCTGCTGCTGGCGCGGCTGCTCAGCCCGGTGATCACCGTCGCGTGGTTCGATCGCTTCGGCACGATCGGGCTGCTCGCCGGTCTGGTGGTCGTGTGGATGCTGCTGCGCGTCGCGAGGCTCGCATGGACCGCCGACGGGCGGGCGCGGCTGCTCGGCGGATTCGGCACCGTCCGCCGCCACGAGTTCTGGCCTTCGCTGATTTTCTACCTCCCGCTCGTCCCATGGATCGCATGGCTCTGGGCTCGCCATCGCGGGCTGATGCTCTTCACCCGCGTCAACCCGGGCATCGGCGCGGGAGGGGGCGTGGTCGGGGAATCCAAGATCGAGATCCTGGGCGCGCTCGCGCATTCGGGCGATTCCATCCTCCCCGGCGTGCTGATCGAGCCCGGGCCCGATGCCGCGTCGCGGGCCCGCGAACTCATTGATCGCACGCCCGAACTGGGCGGATACCCCGTTGTGCTCAAGCCCAACCGCGGCGAGCGAGGCGCGGGCGTCTCACTGGCCCGCCGTCCCGACGATCTCGATGCCTACTTCCGTCGCGTGACCATGGAGGCGGTCGTGCAGCGCTTCCACCCGGGCCCGCTGGAGTTCGGGGTCCTGTGGGCCCGCGTGCCCGGCGCTGCCGAGGGTGACCGCGCCGGCAGGATCAAGGCGATCACCGTCAAGTCACGCCCCGGCGTCGTGGGCGACGGCGTGCGCACCCTGCGCCAGCTCCTCCGCAAAGACGCCCGGCTGCGCTGCCGATTCGCGTGGTGGACCTCGGGCGCCGCTCCCGGGCTCGACCGCTCGCTCGACGAGGTCGTGCCCGACGGCGAGACCTGCCGCCTCGGGTCGATCGGCAATCACGCCGCGGGCGCGATCTTCCGTGACGGCGCCCACCTCATCACCCCCGAACTCGAGGACGCGATCGACCGGATCGTCCGCGGCGTGCGCGCGCTCGACGGCTCGCCCGACGGGCTCGACTTCGGACGCTTCGACATCCGCTGCGCCAACGAAGAATCGTTCCGACGCGGCGAGGGGCTCGCGGTCATCGAACTCAACGGCACCTTCAGCGAATCGACCAACCTCTACGACCCGGATCGATCCGTGTTCTTCGCCTACCGCGTGCTGTTCCGCCAGTGGGCCACGCTGTTCGCTCTCGGCGCGTGGCGGCGGTCGATCGGTTCGCCGGGCCTCGGCCCGATCGGGTTCCTGCGGCTGGTCTTCGGGCACCGCGCGACGCAGCGCGCGAAGATCCGCCCGCACGGATGAGTCACGCCGCCAGCCGCCCGATCGCTTCGGTCAGCGACTCGATCGACTGCTGGCTCGGGTGATCGAGCCCGAGCGAGTCGAGGATCTGGCGTGGCTGGGTGATCCCCGCGAGAAAGTCGCAGCAGCAGATCCGCGTGCCGTGCGAATCGCGGAGATACGCGCGGTACGAGGCGCCCTGGTCCCGGTCGATCTCGACCGTGCCCTCGGCCAGTTCGAGCGTGATCGGGAACTCGTCGCGCCCGGTCTCGAGAATCATGTGCTCGACGCTCCCGATCAGGTGCTCGAGCGCGCGGTCCTGGACGGCCTTGAGATCAGGCACCTCGTCGGCGACATCGGCGAAGATCCCCAGCGTGGCGCGGTACTCCTCGGTGGCGCGGCGGATCGTCTCGCCCAAGTCGAGCCGGCGGAGGTCGACCCGGCGCGCGATCTCGGCCGTCGGCTTCTCGACCGGCGCGGGATGCTCGAACGAGCCCCCGATCGGCACCGATCCGACGAAATACGCGATCCGGTGCATGCGGTGCACCGGCTCGGGCCGCTCCGTCGCCGTCGGCACGGTGTGGTGCCACCCGATCGGTTGGGCGAGCGTCGCGGGCAGACGCCAGCGTCGCGCCAACGCCGCGGCGACATCGACATGCGTGAAAGGCAGGTTCGCCGACTCGAGCCGATGCAGCTCTTCGGGCAGGCTCACCCGGTCGACCAGTTCGGTGTAACGCTTGCCCACCAGCCCGGGCATCAGCGGGATCCCCGTGTCGAGCATCAGCCCGGTCAGGAATGCTTCGGCCTGGTTCAGCCCCGGGTGCCGAGCCCCCAACGCGCCGGCCAGGCACGCCCGGAACACGGACTGACCCCAGATCCGGCGCGAGAGCTCGGCGTCCGGATCCGCGTCGCGGCTGAGATAGAAGCCAAGCGAGATCGCCCGGATCCGCTCGATCCCCAGCAGCACGCACGCGCGATCGACCGTGGTCACCGGATCACGCGGCGCGAAGAACGCCGAGTTGGCCATCCGCAGCAGCCGACCCGACAGCCCCGGATCGGTCCGGAGCACGCGCGCAAAGTCGCCCACGCCCGCCCCCCGATCCGACACCAGCGTGACGATCCGCGACGCGACCTCGGGCTGGGTCCGCAACGACGACTCCGACAACTGCGTCGCGAGGCGCTCGTGGAGCGCATCGACCTCGGCGGCGCAGAGTTGGCGGCGGGTCTTCATCCGGAGCCTGCTCGATCGGGAAGCGACAAGGGCGGACCCTCCCCGTCGGGAGAGGACGCGTCGACAGAGCACCTATCGACCCGCGGGGCCGCGTGCTGAACCCCGCCCTTTTCTCCGGGCGACAGTTTCCGGCCGCTGGAACGCCAAACGGCCCGACCGCCGCCCCGCGTCAGCGCCGTTCTCGCACGGACTCAGATCATGGCTGAAGCCGTGTCGCTTGCCACATTCCTGAGTCGGCAAGCCCCCCGGAACCGGCATCCACGACGACTGAGCGCGTCCAGACCGCCCGGTCGTGCACACGCCCGGGCCCCCCCGCCCAGAGTTCCAGCCGCTCCGGAATGAGCCGATACCCGCCCCAGTGAGGCGGGCGGGGGATGTCCGCCTGCTGTTCATCCAGCGGGCGGGAGGGATCGAGCCCGAACCGCCGGGCGGTTTCTTCGACCTTGGCGAGCAGTTCGGCCCGCGAGCCGATCGGCTCGCTCTGGTCCGAGGCGTGGGCGCCCAGTCGGCTTTCGAGCCGGCGCGAGGCGAAGTACGCGTCGCTCTCCTCGCCCGGACTGCGAACCACCGGGCCCTCCAGCCGAACCTGCCGATCGAGCAGATCCCAGTGCAGCACCGCCGCCGCTCGGGCGGTTTCGGCCAGGGCCCGCCCCTTGCGCCCGTGGTAGTTGGTGAAGAAGACCACCCACCCGGGATCGACGACCAGGTGCTTGCACAGGACGATGCGGGCCGAGACCGAGCCGTCGGCGTGCGGCGTGGCGAGGGTCATCGCGTTGGGGTTGGGCTGGACGCGCCGGTCGCGGGCCTCCTCGAACCAGTCCCGGAACAGCGGGAACGGGTCCGCCGGCAGGGGCTCGGGCAGCAGCGTCTCGGGCGTGTAGGCGTCGCGGAGCGGGGAATCGGTCTGATCGAAGGGCATGGGAAAGCGTACGCGGGGCCCCGCCGGGCGGGATACGGTCCACGCGGGGAAGAACATCCCCTGAATCGCCTGTCGGCTACGGACGGCCCGGGTGCGGATCGGGGGATCCTCTGCGGCAGGGAGGCCCAGACTTGAGTTCCATGCCATCGTCAAGCGAGTCGTCCTCGGTCGCCGGAAGCCCGGCACAGGCCGAGTTCAAGCCCCGCGGGAAGCGCGGCGGGCGGACCCCGGTCGACCAGCAGGAACTGGGCCGCCTGTTCGACAAGCTCCCGCCGCACTCGCTCGAAGCGGAGATGGCGCTGCTCGGGTCGCTCATCCTCGACCCCAACGGCGTGATGGATGTGCTGTCGATGGTGTCGTCGGCCGACCAGTTCTACGCCGCGGCCCACGGCAGGATCTTCCAGACGATCGTGCGCGTCTACGACGAGCACCGCTCGGGGGACCTGGTGCAGCTCGTCGATGCGCTGCGCGGCGCGGGCGTGCTCGAGGAAGTCGGGGGCGAGGAGTTCCTCGTCCGCCTGGCCGACACCGTGCCCAGCGCCGCCAACGCGGTGCATTACGCGCGGATCGTCGCCGACAAGGCGCGGGTGCGTCGGCTGGTGCGGGCGGCCGGCGAGATCGTCTACGACGCCTACCACGCCGGGGAGCTCGAGAGCGAGGGCGTGCGCGAGCTGCTCGACCGTGCCGAGAGCGCGATCTTCGAGGTCGCCCAGGAAGACCAGACTTCAGACCCGCAGTTGCTCAAGCACCTGCTCGATCTGGAGATCGACCGGCTCGAAGCGATCGAGGGGCAGGGGATCAGCGGGCTGCCCACGGGCTTCGACGACCTCGACAAGAAGCTGCGGGGATTGCAGGAAGGCGAGATGATCATCGTCGCGGCCCGCCCGTCGATGGGCAAGACCGCGCTGGCGCTCAACCTCGCCGAGCAGGTCGCGCTGGGCGGGCGCACGCCGGGTGACCGCTCGGGCGGGGCGAAGGTCCCCGTCGCGATCTTCAGCCTCGAGATGAGCAAGGGGGCGCTGGTGCAGCGGCTCTTGAGCGCGCGCTCGGGCGTCGAAGGCACCAAGTTCCGCGACGGATCGCTGCGCGACGATGACTTCCAGCGCGTCCTCGCCGCGTGCAACGAGCTCAGCGACGCCCAGCTCTTCATCGACGACACGCCCGGGCTGACCGTCATGCAGCTCCGCGCCCGCGCCCGCCGCCTGGCGGCTCAGCACGGCGTGCGCGCGATCATGATCGACTACCTCCAGCTCCTGACCGCGCCGGGCGCGGGACGCGAGTCGCGCCAGGTCGAGGTCTCGGCGATCAGCCGACAGGTCAAGGCGCTGGCGCGCGAGCTCCGCGTCCCCATCGTCTGCCTCAGCCAGCTCAACCGCGCCAGCGAGCAGCGCGAGGGCAATCGACCCCGCATGAGCGACCTCCGCGAATCGGGGTCCATCGAGCAGGACGCCGATGTCGTCATTCTCCTCCACCGCGAGGAGTACTACCACATCGGCACGCCCACCTGGGCCGAGGAGAACCCCGACAAGGTCGGCGTCGCCGAACTCATCATCGCCAAGCAGCGCAACGGACCCACCGGCACCGTCCGCCTCACCTGGGATTCGCGCACCACCCGCTTCAAGAACCACGCCCCCGATGACTGGGGCAACGACGAATTCGACGCCGGTGGCGGCCCGGTCTCCCCCGGCGGGGGCTTCGGCGGCCCCGGATCGGGCGGCGCCACCGGCGGCTACGGCGGGGCGTTCACCCCCGGGCGAGCCAGCGGCCCGGTCTCAGGGTTCCGCGACGGCGGGGGCCCGGACCGCGAGGACACCGGCGGCGCGCCGTTCTGATGTCCCGCCGCACGCTCTGATTCCTCCATCCTGTCCCCGGCACGCCCGTCGCGCCGGGTTCCTCGCGGTCTCTGCCAGCCACACCCCCCGGCGATGTCCCCGGTTCGGGCGGATATCGGCGGCGGGTGTCCCCCTCCCCAACGCCCGCGGGGCGGGGTCGTCGGCGATTCGCGGCCGCGCCTGGCCATTTTGCTGGCGAACCCGCGTTCACGGGGCACCTTTTGAGTGAGAGGCTCCGTTATCGCGCCGTGGTGGGCGCTGGAGCCGGGAGAGACCGCCCCGACCCGGAGCGGCAACAGGCGCCCAGAACGCGCCGACAAGGACGGTGAGTGATGAAGAAGCGGAGCGGAATCGCGATCGTCGCGGCCGCGATGGCTGCAGGACCGGCGTGGGCCGAGCCCATCGGCGCCATGCCCGACGACGGCACCTTCATGCCGATCGATTTCCGCGCGTTCCACAACGCGCCCATGTCGCTTCTCGGGTCCAACTACCCCACCGGCGCGATCACCCTCGGCGAGGTCCCCTTCGCCATCCCCAAGCGCGTCACCAACAACATCTGGATCAGCGACCCCACCTTCCGCAGCAACGACCCCGTCGAGGTCGAGTTCCCCATCAACCTCTTCGGCGTCGACGACTTCCATGTCCTTGTCAACAGCTTCTGGGGCCTCAACGGTCAGTCGCATGTCGCGTTCGAGTTCGATCTCGTCCTCGACGGCGGCGGGCCCCGCCTCGACGACGAGCCCGATGAGACCTACCGCTTCGAACTCGTCGGCGGCGAGCACATCCGCGAGTACATCCAGTCCAGCCACACCAACACGATCACCTCGCCGCTCACCCAGCAGGTCTACCTCTCCGACAACGGGCAGCGCCGCCTCGACATGCTCTCGCTCGACCTGCCCGAGTCCTTCCGCAACGGCACGCTCACGAAGATGCGCGTCATCGACACCGGCGGCGTGGGCATCCACCGCACCGCCATCGGCGGGATGACCGTCCTGCTCAACCCCATCCCCGCCCCGGGCTCGCTCACGCTGCTGGCATTCGGCGGCGTGCTCGCGACGCGCAGGCGTCGCTGAGACTGGGTCGAAGCGCAGGCGTTGCAGAGAAAGGGTCGACGCGCAGGCGTTGCTGAGAAAGATTCGAAGCGCAGGCGTTGCTGAAGCCGGCGGCGATCAGTCCCCGAAGTGCGTGTACACGCTCCGCGCCGCCGCGATCAGCGGGTCGTCCATCGGCACCGTCCGCTGCCGCCCCGCCGCCCGCGAGATCTCGACATCGGTCAGCTTCCCGCCCTGCCACGCGACCATCCGGTTGACGCGCCCGGTCTTGTAGAGCTCCATCGCGTGATCGCCGAAGAGCGTCGCGAGGATCCGGTCGGCCGCGACCGGTGTGCCCCCGCGCTGCACATGCCCGAGTTCGACCGCACGCGACTCCACGCCGGTCGAATCCTCGATCTGGTTCGCCAGCCACCGCGCCACGCCCCCGAGCCGGATCGGGTCCGGGCTGGTCTCGTCGCGCCGCGACACGATCTGCTCACCTTCGCGCGGCGCGGCGCCCTCGGCGACGCAGACGATCGTGAAACGCTTGCCGTGCTTGCTCCGACGCAGCACGATGTCGCCCACCGCCTCGACGCTGAACGGGATCTCCGGCAGCAGGATCACATCCGACCCCGACGCCACCCCCGCGTGCAGCGCGATCCACCCCGCGTTGCGCCCCATCACCTCCACCACCATCGCCCGGTGGTGGCTGGCGGCGGTCGTGTGGATCCGGTCGAGCGCATCGCACGCGATCTGCACCGCCGTCGTGAACCCGAAGGTCAGCTCCGTCCCGACCAGGTCGTTGTCGATGGTCTTGGGCAGCCCGATGCACGGCACGCCGCGCTCGACGAACGGCTGGGCGCAGGTCATCGTCCCGTCGCCCCCGATCACGAACAGCGCATCGATGCGGTGCTCGCGGAGATGATCCATGCACCGGTCGGTCACATCCTCGAAGATCGGCGTGCCGTCGGCGTTCTTCCCCGTCGCGAACCGCTGCGGGTTGGCCTTGTTCGAGGAACCGAGGATCGTGCCCCCGACCGTCAGGATGTTGCTGACCGCCTCGTAGTCGAGCCGGCGCATCCGGTTCTCGATCAGCCCGAGAAAGCCGTCCTCGATGCCGACGACCTCGTGCCCGTGGTTGAGGGCGTCCTTGGTGACGGCACGGATGACGGCGTTGAGCCCGGGGCAGTCGCCGCCGCCGGTCAGCACGCCGATGCGCGAAGTGGGAGCCATGCCCGATGGTAGCGGCAAGCCATCAGGGCGCTTCGGGCCCCGGCTGCTCGAGCCCCGTCGCGGGCTGGTCGGTCGCCGGCGTCGTCGGCCCGAGGAAGAACGCGACCGTCAGCCAGGTGCACAGCGCCAGGAAGAGCGTCCACAACGCGACCCAGCCGACGGTCTGCCGCACGATCGCCGGCTGCTTGGCGAGCGGCTTGGAGATCACCCGAGCCGACGCGAGCGCCACCGGACCCGTCGCCGCCGCCAGCCGACGCGAGCCCTCGAACGCGCGCACGGTCAGGGCCTTCCAGTTCGGCTTGGCGGACTGACTCGGGCTCGCGCTCACCGCGGAGGCGGGCTTGCCCGGATCGCTCGCCGCGGCGGGCTTGGCGGCGGCTTGGGTTGTCAGCGGAGCGGGCGTCGACGCCGGCTCGGCCGACTTCGCCCCGACCGCCGGCGCCTCGCTCGTCCTCGACTCCGATGCCGCCTCCACACCCGCCGATCCGTCCCCGGTCACCGGAGCAGCCGCGTTCGCCTCGGCGCCGCCGGCATCGGCCTCGCCGATGCCCAGCGCTTCGTCATCCGCGCTCGAGTCTTCTTTCGCAGCCGGTTCGCTCGCTTCCGGCTCGATCGTTTCCGCTTCGGTCGCGCTCTCGTTGATGGACCGGTCGATCGCGGCGTCGTCCACGGCGTCCGCCGCGGAATCGGTCGCAGCGCCGGTCAGATCCTCCGCGTCGGCGACTTCCCCACGCTCGGCGACTTCCCCCGCGACAGCTTCGAAGACTTGCTCGGCGTCCTCCGCCGCAAGGGCATCGGTCTCCGCCGTGTCCGGCGTCTCGACCGAGTCGGCCGGCTCGTCCGCGCCCGCGAGTTCCTCCGCCGTCGCATCGTCCGGCTCGGCAATCGTCTCGATCGCCTCGACCGCCCGCTCCTCCGCCGGCGGCTCCTCGATCGACCCTTCGACCGACCCCTCGACCTCCTCGACCCGGCCGAACTCCTCAAACTGCTGACCTTCCGAGTCCTCGATCGATCCCCCCAGAAGATCCCCCGCCAGCGCCGCAAGCTGATCGTCCAGCGACGAAGGCGAGATCGGCGGGAGGTTCGCCCGCTCCTCTCCGGGGCTCCCCGCCGCCGAGCCGTTGGCCGGGTCCGGCTCCTCCAGCAGCCCGTCGAGTTGATCGTCGAGGTCGCCGCGCTCCCCCGCCGCGTCGGCAACCTGCCCCGCCCGCTCGTCGAGTTCGTCGAGCAGAGCGTCCACACGCTCGGAGAGCGCGTCCATATCCTGACTCGGATTGGACCGGACCTCGGACATCGGTTCCCGCGATCATCGGCCCGGGCGGCTGACGACTCAAGGGAGCGACCCGCGAAAGTTCACCCGTTTCGGGGAGTCTCCGCATTCATCGGCGGGATGACCCGTACAACCGACAGGCACCATGGCCGTCCACCGCATCGCCCATCCCGATCTGCCCCCAACCGCCACGGATCCCTCGGGGGATCTGATGAGGGGACTCGTCGGGGAACTCGTCGTCATCGAGGGCGATGAGGCCCACCACGCCGTCCGCGTCAAGCGCCTCGGCGAGGGGGCCGCGATCGAGCTGATCGACGGCACCGGGCGCGTCGCCGCCGCCGAGATCCGCTCGGTCGAGAAGATCGGCAAAAAGGGCGGCTGGCGCCTGACCGCGCTCATCGACGCCGTCCGCACCGAGCCCCCGATCGTTCCCCGCGTCGATCTCTTCACCGAGCCACCCAAGGGCGCCCACCTCGAGCAACTGATCGACCAGCTTTCCCAACTCGGCGCCGCGTCGTGGTCGCCCCTTGAATGCACGCTCAGCGAGGTCGACCCGCGCGAGGGCAAGCTCGAACGCCTGGCGCGCACCGCGACCGAAGCCTCCAAGCAATGCGGCCGAGCGTGGTGGCTCGAAGTCGGCGACAAGACCCCCTTCGCCGACGCGATCGCCGCCGACGACGCCCGCATCGTCGTCTGCCACTGGACGGGCGAGCCCTACGAGCCGAGCGGCCACGACCGCATCCGTCTGCTCGTCGGGCCGGTGGGGGATCTGACCGAGCGGGAGCTCGCCGCCGCTCGCGAGGCGGGCGCGACGATCGCCAGCCTCGGCCCGCTGGTGATGCGCATCGAGACCGCCGCCGCCGCCGCCTGCGCGATCGTGCTCGACCGCGAACGACGATTCAGACAGGAAAGGAACGAGTCATGACCTTCCGCACCCTCGGAGCCGCGTGTGTGCTGTCGCTGATGTGGTCCGCGGGCATCGCTGTTGCGGCCCAGCCCGAAGCGATCCCCGGCGTCGCGCCTTCCGATCACACGGACACCGTCGCTGCGCGCGCCGAGTCCATGGCCGCCCGCGCCATCGCGTTCCTCCGCTCGCAACAGGACGAGGTGACCGGCGGCTGGAACCACCAGCCCGACGGGCCCAACCTCCCCGCGATCACCGGGCTCGTCGTCTCGGGCATGCTCGACGATGCCGCGATCGACGCGGCCGACCCCGCCGTCGCGCGCGGGCTCGACTACATCCTCTCCTTCCGCCAGCCCGACGGCGGGATCTACGACCGCATCCTCCCCAGCTACAACACCGCGATCTGCCTCAGCGCCCTCGCCAAGTCCGACCTCTCCGAAGCCGAAGCCCTCAAGCCCCCCATGATCCGCTTCCTCCGCGGCCTGCAATACTCCGAAGAAGCCATCCAGCAGGGCGAAGCCGGGCTCACCACCCAGCGCGTCCCGCGCGAGCACCCGTTCTACGGCGGGATCGGCTACGGCGGGTCCGGTCGACCCGACAACTCCAACCTCCACTTCATGATGCGCGCCCTCGAAGACGCCGGCGTCCCCAGCGACGACCCCGCCGTTCAACGCGCTCTCGTCTTCCTCGAACGCACCCAGATGCTCGACGAGGTCAACGACATGCCCTACGCCGATGGCTCCACCCAGGGCGGATTCATCTACGCCACCAGCCCCAACAGCCGGGAGATCGGAGTCGGCGAATCCAAAGCCGGCACGATCGAGGAAACCCTCAGCGACGGCACCGTCGCCAGCCGCCTGCGGGCCTACGGCTCGATCACCTACGCCGGGTTCAAGAGCTACGCCTACGCCGAACTCGAACCCGACGATCCGCGCGTCGTCGCGGCGCTCAATTGGATCCGGTCGAACTACACGCTCGAGGAAAACCCCGGCATCGGCACCGACGGGCTGTACTACTACTACCTGACCTTTGCGCGCGCCATGGAAGCGCTCGGCGAGCCGACCATCGACACCATCCCCGAAGCCATCGTCAGCGACGAAACAGTCGGCATGACTCTGAACTACACGCGCGACTGGCGCGTCGACCTCATCGAGGCGCTCGAAGAACTCCAGGAAGAAGACGGCGGGTTCCGCTCGGTCGACGACCGCTGGATGGAGAACGACCGCGTCCTCATCACCGCCTACTCCCTCATCGCCCTCCAGCACGCGCGCGCCAGCCTCGAACAGTCCCCCGCGGCCGAGCCCCGAAGCGGATCGTGATCCATCAGATCGGCCCTTCCCGCGTGTTCGCCCGGCGGATCTCAAAGAGTTCCGCCGCCATGCCGTAGTACCGATCGGTCTCGCCCAGCGAGCGCATCCCGCACTTGGTCAGCACGCGCCGCGACCCCTCGTTGGCCGGGTCGATGAGCCCGATGACGCGGTCGAGCCCAGGGCCGTTCTCGCCCATCCCCCACGCCAGGCAGGCGCGGGCGGCTTCGGTCGCGTAGCCCCGCCCCCAGTGCGCGCGCCCGATGTGGTACGCGATCTCCACCTCGGGCCCCTTGCGTTCGACCGGCACCAGCCCGCAGCACCCGACGACGAGCCCGTCGTGCGCGCGCTCGATCGCCAGCAGTTCCAGCGGGTGCTCGCCGAGCATCGGCTGCTGGGCGATCCGTTCGGCAAGCCGCTCGCGGGTGTGGTCCAGCGACGGGCTCGGGTCGGCGGGGATGTAGCGGAGGACCTCCGGGTCGCCGTAGACCGCGAACATCGCCGCCGCGTCGTCGATCACGGGCAGCCGGAGCCGGAGCCGGGGGGTCTGGACGAGGAACGGGTGCATGGCGGTTCCTACCTTCGGCTATCGTTCCCGTTGCGGGGCAGGCGCCCCGAAACAGAGAGGAGCGGGTTGCATGTCTGACGCGTACGCCGCCTTGGCGAAGGAATCCCGTTCGATCGCGACGCTCGGCGCGGTCGAGAGCCTGCTGGGCTGGGACCAGGAGACCTACATGCCCGCCGCGGGCGCGCCGCTGCGCGCCGAGCAGGCCGGGCTGATCGCGTCGATGGTCCACGAACGGAGCACCAGCGCCGCGTTCGGCGAACTCATCGCCCGCGCCGAGGCCGACCCGGGCGCGACGGGCAACCCGCGTCTGGCCGCCAGCCTCAAACGCTACCGGCGCGACTACGACAAGGCGTGCAAGCTGCCCGGGCGATTGGTCGAGGAACTCGCCCGCGTCGGGAGCCAGAGCCAGGAGGCGTGGAAGCGGGCGCGCGCCGCGAGCGACTTCCAGGCCTTCAAGCCCTGGCTCACGAAGATGATCGCGCTGACGCGCGAGAAAGCCGCGTGCTTCGGCACCCCCGACGGGGGCGAGGCGTACGACGCGCTGCTCGATGAGTACGAGCCCAACGCGCGGGCCGCCGACATCGAACGGGTCTTCACCCCCCTGCGCACCGAGCTGACCGCGCTGCTCGGCGAGCTCAACCGGGGCGCGCACCCCGGCACCGAGCCGCTGCATGTGAAGATCGAGGAGAGCCGCCAGCACGCCTTCGGGCTCTTCGTGCTCGAAGCGATCGGGTTCGATCTCGATGCCGGGCGCCTCGACCCGACGACCCACCCGTTCTGCTCGGGCTTCGGCCCGGGCGACACGCGCCTGACGACGCGCTACCGCGACCAGCACTTCACCGACGCGCTCTACAGCACCATGCACGAAGCCGGTCACGGGCTGTACGAGCAGGGGCTGCCCAAGCAGGACCACTTCGGCGAGCCGCTGGGCGACTCGATCTCGCTGGGCATCCACGAGAGCCAGTCGCGCCTGTGGGAGAACCTCGTCGGGCGGAGCGAGGCGTTCTGGGAGTGGGCGCTCCCCCACGCCAAGCAGATCCTCGGAACTGCGATCGAACCGTTCGGCGTGCGCGACCTGTACGCGGCGGTCAACACCGCCACGCCGAGCCTCATCCGCGTCGAGTCCGACGAGGCGACTTACAACATGCATGTGATGATCCGCTTCGAGATCGAGCGGGCGCTCTTCTCGGGCTCGCTCGAGGCGGCGGATGTCCCGGGCGTGTGGAACGAGAAGTACCGCGAGTCCCTGGGCGTCGAGGTGCCCGACGACGCGCGCGGGTGTCTGCAGGATGTCCACTGGTCGTTCGGGCTGCTCGGGTACTTCCCGACCTACACGCTGGGAAACCTCTACGCCGCCCAGATGTGGGAGGCGATCCGGCGCGACCTGCCCGACCTCGACGACCGGATGAGCCGCGGCGAGTTCCTCGGGCTGCTGGGGTGGCTCCGCGACAAGGTCCACGCGGTCGGGCGCCAGTTCGACGCGGGCGAGTTGTGCGAGCGCATCACGGGCAGGCCCCTCGAGAGCGGGCCGCTGCTGCGGCACCTGGCGGAGAGGCTCAAGCCGATCTACCGGGTGTGAGCGCGGTTCGTTGGGTCGGCGTCGTGCGCCCGGCGTGGTTCGCGCGGCTTGCCCGTCGGGTCAAGCGGTGGCACGACGGTCGAGGCACGGGGGCCCGGCGCACGGGGCGTGGAACTATGTTCCACGTGGAACACATCCGCGGTTTGTGCGCGCGGGCGATGGGTTGACGCGGCCGCGCGTGCTCGTCACATCGCCGATTCGCGGGCGAGTTCGGCTTTGAGCGCGTCGGCGAGGCGCCGGTACTGGGCGCGGTGGTTGTAGAGCTGGGCGCTGAGGCGCATGTAGCGCTGGTTGTTGAGCATGTTGACCCAGATGGGAACCTGGATGTTGTGCTCGAGCACGAGCCGATCCTGGAGCGGGTCGTCGAAGGTGGGCTTGACGCCCTTGAGCTTCTCGGGGATCGCCGGGAGGCGGATCGCGGCCATGGTCGGCACGAAACGATCGGGCAGCCCGGGCTCGACGCCGATCGCGTCGCAGACAAGCCGGCGGCCGGCGAGGACGAGGTCGTGGTTGCGCTTCATGAGCGCGCGCCAGCCGTCGCGGATGGATGCGCCGGGCTCGATCGCGCCGGCGAACAGGTCGATCGCCTCGCGCGCGACGATCATCGGCGTGTGGTCGTCGGTGCCCATGTAGTCGAAGTCGCGGAGGAAGCGGGAGCGGTCCGGGCGCTCGTTGTGCGCGCGGCTGGAGAGGGCGAGCGGGCGGATCCGCGCCTGGTGATCCGGGCGGACCCAGAGCAGCCCCGTGCCCTTGGGCGTGCAGACCCACTTGTGCAGGTCGGCAGCGAAGAAATCCGGGTTGAGTTCCTCGATGTCGAACTCGATCTGCCCCGGGGAGTGCGCGCCGTCGAGCAGGACCATCACGCCCTTGGCCTGCAGCTCGCGGATGAGCCGGGCAACGGGGAGGATGGTGGCGGTGGGGCTGGTGATGTGGCTGATGACCGCGAGTCTGGTGTTGGGCGTGACGCGCTCGAGCATCGGCGCGATGACATCCTCGTCGGAGGTGATGGGGAAGGGGACGGGGGCGACGACGGTGGTGGGTCCGCCTCGGTCGTGCATCCGTTGGAGTTCGTTGATGACCGACATGTACTCGTGGTCGTTGACGAGGACCTCATCGCCCGGCTTGAGCCCGAGGCTGAAGAGGACGGTGGTCAGGGCGATGGTGGCGTTGGGGGTCCAGCCGATGTCGCGCGGCTGACAGCCGATGAGTTCGGCGACCGAATCGCGTGCGCGGTCGAGGAGTTTCTCGGCCCGACCCAGGAACCAGCGCACGGGCTCGGATTCCATGGTGCGCCGGTGCGCCGACTGGGCTTCGAGGATGGGCGTGGGGCAGACGCCGTACGAACCGTGGTTGAGGAAGTCGAGCCCGTCCTCGAGGGGCCAGATCTCCGGGAGGAGCGGCGCGTCGAGGAGGTGATCGGGGGTCATCTTCGAGACGATGGTGGTGTGGGTCGCATCCGTGCTGGTCATGCCCGGAGCGTACGCGAGGATCAGGCGTTGGCGTCGAGGATTCTGCCGAGATCGACGCCGGTGGCCGCGGCGTTGCGGTCGGCGGGATGGCGGTAGATCGAGTAGCTGCCCAAACGCCCGCTGGGGAGGGCGTCATCGGCGCGAGCCGTCGGCGAGGCGCTGGTGTTGACGACCCGTTGAGCGGTTGCGGACTCGATGGGGGATCGCGTCGGCTCGGGCTGTGCGGAAGAGAAGTCGATCCCGCCGGGCACCTTCGCGCTGACGAGGCGGGCGCGGGTGGTGTCGATGGTCGGCTCGGTCTGGATGGGTCGCGCGGTTGGGCGGATCGAGAAGCCGCGGACCTCGACAGCGCCGGGTTTGTTTCCCGGCTGGACGGGGGCGACCGGCTGGACCGGCTTGGTCGGCTGCGGCTGGTTGATGCCGTAGGCCCGGGCGAGGTGGATCGGGATGGGGCCTATCGGGTCCATGACGGCTCTCCCATGTCTGCAAGCTCGCCCAGTCTACCAGATGGCGGAGTCCGGGCACAACAACGCCGGGTCGGGGTGTCGGCACTCCGGCCCGGCGAGGTTCAAAAACGAATCGAGTTTCTGGCGTCGCGCAGGACTTGCGCGATGCCCGGTGGTGGCCACGGGCAGCGAGAACTGCCACCGACGACGGGCGGATCAGTCCTCGTCTTCCTCGTGCTTGAACGCGGCGACGACTTCCTGCTGGATGTGGGGCGGGGTTTGTTCGTCGTGGGAGTAGTCCATGGCGTAGGAGCCCGAGCCGGCGGTGATGGACTTGAGTTCGGTGGAGTAGTTCTGGAGTTCGCCGAGCGGGACGGTGGCTTTGATGACGCAGATGTCGGCGCCGATCATGGCGGTGTCCTGGATGCGGCCGCGCTTGGTGGAGAGGTCGCCGGTGATGTCGCCCATGTAGTCCTTGGGAGCGGTGACCTCGATGTCGACATAGGGCTCGAGGAGTGCGGGGTGTGCCTTGGCGACGGCGTCGATGAAGGCGCGTTTGCCGGCGGTGATGAAGGCGACTTCCTTGGAATCGACGGGGTGGTACTTCCCGTCGTAGACGCTGACCTTGACGCCGGTGAGGGGGTAGCCGGCGACGGCGCCGTGTTCGAGGACGGCGCGGACGCCCTTCTCGATGGCGGGCATGAACTGCCGGGGGATGGAGCCGCCGACGGTGGCGTTCTCGAACTCGAAGCCGGTCTCGTGGTCTTCGGGGAGTGGTTCGACGCGGAGGAAGACCTCGCCGAACTGCCCGGCGCCGCCGGTCTGCTTCTTGTGCCGGTGGTGCCCGTCGGCTCGTCCGGTGATGGTTTCCTTGTAGGCGACCTTGGGGGGGGCGGTGTTGAGCTCGATGCCGAAGCGTTCCTTGAGCTTCTCGAGGACGACGCGGAGGTGGAGTTCGCCGAGCCCGCGGAGGACGGTCTGCTTGGTGGCGGCGATGCGTTCGTACTTGAGGCCCGGGTCCTCGTCGAGGAGTTTCTGGATGGCGGTGCCGAACTTGGTTTCGTCGGCGTGGTTCTTGAGTTCGATCGCGAGCCCGAAGAGGGGCTTGGGCATGGGGAGTGGTCGGAGGTGGACCGAGTCGAGTTCGTGTGACTCGTGGAGGACGGCGTCGAAGTGGAGTTCGTCGATCTTGGCGACGGCGCCGATGTCGCCGGGGCCGAGTGCGTCGACCTCGACCTGGTCCTTGCCCTGGCGCTTGAGGAGGTGCCCGATGCGGATGGCTTTTTTCTGGTCGCCGAGGTAGATCTCGGCGCGGGATTTGATGGTGCCCTGATGGACGCGGAAGACGCCGAGTTTGCCGACATGGCGGTCGCTGGTGACCTTGAAGATGTGGGCGAGGAGGGGCTTGTCGGGGTCTGGTTCGGCGCGGAACTCGACCTCGTCGTCGCCCTGTTCGGCGGTCTTGAGGAAGGGGCGGGGGTTGCCCTCGAGGGGATTGGGCAGGAGGCTGGCGAAGACATGGAGGAGGTGGTCGACGCCGGCGCCGGTCTTGGCCGAGACGAAGCAGATGGGGACGAGGTGGGCCTCGCGGAGGGCGGCTTCGAAGGCGTCGTGGAGGCGGGCGGGGTCGAGGTTGTCGGCGTCGCCCTGCTCGAGGTACTGGTTCATGAGGTCGTCGTTCATCTCGACGATCTGCTCGATGATCTGCTGGTGGGCGTCGTCGGCGCTGCCGAAGAGGGTGTCGCCCGAGTGGTCGCCCTCGAAGACGGAGACGACGCCCGAGCGGTCCGGGGTCGGGAGGCAGATGGGGATGCACTGGCTGCCGAAGGTCTCGCGGAACTCGTCGACAAGGGCTTCGAGGTCGGCGGTGGGGTCCTCCATCTTGTTGACCAGGAGCATGGTGGGGAGGTTGCGTGCCTTGGCGACCTGCATCATGCGTCGGGTGACGGGCTCGATGCCCTTGGAGGCGTCGACGGTGATGCAGACGGTCTCGACGGCGGGGAAGCAGGCGATGGTGCCGGCGAGGAAGTCGGGGAGCCCGGGGCAGTCGATGAGGTTGACCAGGTGCCCCTCGTGCTCGAAGTGGAGGACGCTGGTGCGGAGCGAGTGCTTGTGGTGCTTTTCCTCGTCGGACCAGTCGCTGGTGGTGGTGCCTTCCTCGACCGAGCCCATGCGGTTGATGGTGCCGGTGGTGAAGAGGAGCCGCTCGGAGAGGGTGGTCTTTCCGACGCCGGCCTGACCCACGAGGCAGATGTTGCGGATGTCTTCGGGGTTGCGTACAGCCATCGGTGGGTCTCCTGAAAGGTCGGGCCCGGCGCGCTCGCGGAGCCCATCGCGCAGCATACCGGCCTGTCAAGGGGGCGCAAAGGGGGTAGGGGGCGCGTGAGGGGTGTCGGTTGGGTTCGGGGGGGCGCAGCCGGCTACCCTCGGGCATGCGCACGCCTACCGATCCGGTCGTCACCCGCTTTGCCCCTTCGCCGACGGGGCACCTGCATGTCGGCGGGGCGCGCACGGCGTTGCTGTGCTGGGCGTTCGCGCGGCGGGAGCGCGGGCGGTTCCTGCTGCGGATCGAGGACACGGATCTGGCGCGGTCGTCGGAAGAGGCGGCGGCGGGGATCCTGGCGGACCTGGCGTGGCTCGGGATCGACTGGGACGACGGGCCGGTGTTCGAGGCGCGCGATGGGCGGACCATCGGCGGGGATGAGCGCGGCGTGGGGCCGTTCTATCAGTCGCAGCGGCTGGAGACCTACCAGCGGTTCCTGGATCAGTTGATCGAGCGGGACCTGGCGTACCCGGCGTTCGACACGCCCGAGGAACTCGAGGCGATGCGGGGCGCGGCGCAGGAGGCCAAGCGGACCTTCCGGTATGTGCGTGATCCGGCGTATGACCGGGACGCGATGCTGGCGCGGGCGGCGGGGGAGCCGCATGTGGTGCGGTTCCGCGCACCCGATGAGACGATCCGGGTGCGGGATGAGTTGCTCGGGGAGATCGAGTTCACGACCGAGCACTTTGACGACTTCGTGATCCGCAAGCGCGACGGGATGCCGACTTATCACTTTGCGGTGGTGGTCGATGATGAGCTGATGGGGGTCACGCATGTGATCCGGGGTCAGGAGCATCTGAATAACACGCCCAAGCATGCGGCGTTGCAGATGGCGCTGGTGCGGGAGGACGGGAGCGGGTTTCGCGTGCCGAGTTACTGTCATCTGCCGCTGATCTTCAACCCGGACGGGTCGAAGATGTCGAAGCGCGACAAGGACAAGGCGGCGCGGGAGGCGTGCAAGGCGGCGGGGGTGAGCGAGCCGCCGGCGGGGGAGATCCCGGGCGATCGGTTCGCGGCGTGGCTGAAGCACAAGAAGTCGCAGCTCGAGACGGGGCAGTTGCGGGCGCTGGCGCGCACAATCCGGGTCGATCTGCCGGAGATCGATGTGGAGGACTTCCGGGCGAGCGGGTACCTGCCCGAGGCGGTGGTGAACTACCTGGCGCTGCTGGGGTGGAACCCGAAGACGAAGAACCCGGACGGGACGGACCTGGAGCGGTTCGACGCGGGGTTCCTGGCTGAGCGGTTCGGGTTCGAGGGGCTGAGCAAGGCGGCGAGCAAGTTCGATCGGGCGAAGCTGCTGGCGTTCAACGCGGACTCGATCCAGGCGATGGAGCCGGGTGCGTTTCGCAGGCGTTGGGCGGCGTGGCTGGCGGAGTTCGACCCGGGGGCGCTGGAGGCGTTGGGCGGGGACGGCTCGGGCGCGGGGGACCTGTTCGCGATCGTGTGCGCCGCGGCGCAGCCCCGGGCGCGGACCTGGAGCGATGCGCGCGAGCCGGTGCGGTTCGCGCTGATCGGCGACGAGGCGGTGGAGTTCGACGAGGGGGCGGTGGGCAAGGCGCTGCGCAAGGGCGAGCCGAGCGGGCTGGAGGTGCTCGGGCGGTTTGCGGGGGAGATCGACCGGATCGAGCCGTTCGAGCCCGAGGGGATCGAGTCTGCGGTGAAGGCGTGGTGCGAGGGGGAGGGGATCGGGATGGGCAAGGTCGCGCAGCCGTTGCGGGTGGCGTTGACGGGGACGACGGTGAGCCCGCCGCTGGGCCAGACGCTGGCGATCCTGGGGAAGGAGCGGGTGCGTCGGCGGGTGGAGCGGTGTTTGGGCGCACATGGTTGAGTCGGACCGGTCGCGCGGCGGCGGGTAGCATCAGGCTCGACCGAATCAGGAGCCCCGGATGCCCGACGCGACGCACACGACCCGACCCGACGATGCCCCCGGCGCGGCCCGGCCGAGGCATTTCATCCAGCAGATCATCGACGAGGACATCGCGCGTGGGAAGTGGGGCGAGCCGGGCGATCGGTCGGTGATCGCGACTCGGTTCCCGCCCGAACCCAACGGGTTCCTGCACATCGGGCACGCCAAGGCGATTCTCCTGAACGCGGGTATCGCGCGGGAGTACGGCGGGCGGTTCATTCTTCGGTTCGACGACACGAACCCCGCGGCCGAGGAGCAGGCGTTCGTCGAGTCGATCCAGCACGACATCCGCTGGCTGGTGCCCGACTCGTACGGGCCGGCGTGGGACGGCAAGGCGGTGTTCGCGTCGGATTACTTCGAGTGGATGCACGGGCTGGCGGTGGAGTTGATCGAGGCGGGGCACGCGTATGTGGACGATCAGTCGCCCGAGGAGATCCGGCTGACGCGGGGGGTCCCGACGCGTCCGGGGACGCCGAGCCCGTTCCGGGATCGCCCGGTCGGCGAGAGCCTGGACCTGTTTGCGCGCATGACCGCGGGCGAGTTTGCCGAGGGCGCGCGGGTGCTGCGCGCGAAGATCGACATGGCGTCGCCCAACATGAACCTGCGTGACCCGGTGATGTACCGGATCCTGCGCAAGCATCATCACCGCGCGGGGGACCGGTGGTGCGTGTACCCGATGTACGACTGGGCGCACGGGCTGGAGGACTCGCACGAGGGGATCACGCACTCGTTGTGCACGCTGGAGTTCGAGGCGCACCGCCCGCTGTATGACTGGTTCATCGACCGGATCAACGAGGTGAAGCGGTCGAAGGGACAGGCGGAGATCCATCACGCCCAGCAGATCGAGTTCTCGAGGCTAGCGCCGAGCTACACGGTGATGAGCAAGCGACGGCTGAAGCTGCTGGTCGAGGAGGGCCACGTCGCGGGGTGGGACGATCCGCGGATGTCGACGCTCGCGGGGTATCGCAGGCGCGGGTACACGCCCGAGGCGTTCGCGGCGTTCATCGAGGATGTGGGCGTGACGAAGTTCAACGCGCTGATCGACATCGGTCGGCTCGAGAACGCGATCCGCGATGACCTGAACAAGCGTGCGCCGCGGCGGATGGCGGTGCTGGACCCGATCCGGGTGGTGATCGAGAACTGGGGCGAGCACGGGGATGAGAACCGCGTGGAGTGGTTCGACGCGGTGAACAACCCCGAGGACGAGTCGGCCGGGACGCGGCTGGTGCCGTTCTCGAGGGAGTTGTTCATCGAGCGTGAGGACTTCATGCTCGACCCGCCGAAGAAGTTCTTCCGGCTCGGTCCGGGGCGTGAGGTGCGGCTGCGGTACGCGTACTGGATCACCTGCCGGGAGGCGGTGACGGATGACGCGGGGAATGTCGTGGAGTTGCGTTGCACCTACGACCCGCGGACGCGCGGGGGCGAGTCGCCGCCGCCGGATGCTGATGGGAATGTCAGGAAGGTGAAGGGGACGCTGCACTGGGTGAGCGCGGCGCACGCGGTGGAGGGCGAGGTGAGGCTGTACGACCGGCTGTTCGAGCGGGAGATCCCGGATCGGGCGCCGAAGGATGCGCCCGAGGGCTGGTCGTTTCTGGAGTCGCTGAACCCCGAATCGCTGAAGGTGATCCGGGGCGTGAAGCTCGAGCCGAACTGGGAGACGGGGGTGGCGTGGGGGGACGGGATCGAGCGGATGCAGTTCGAGCGGCTCGGGTACTTCTGCGTGGACCGGGCCGAGAGCGAGGCCGCGGGGATGCCGGTGTTCAATCGCACGGCGACGCTGAAGGACTCGTGGGCGAAGGCGAGCGGGCAGGCGGGGTGAAGATGGGGCCCAGGGGATCGGGAGGTGGGGAGGCGACTACACTCCCGGCATGCCACTGGTCGTGACAGGAACCATCGGGATCGACACCGTCTACACACCCGCGGGCGAGCACCGCGAGAATGTGCTGGGCGGGTCGTGTGCTTACTTCGCCGCGGCGGCTTCGTTTTATGGGCCGGTGCGGATGGTCGCGGCGGTCGGGGATGACTTCCCCGACGACAAGCGGGCCCAGCTCGAGCACTTCAGGAAGATCGACACGCGCGGCCTGGAGACGCGGGCGGGGTCGAAGACTTTCCGCTGGGGCGGGAAGTACATGGAGAACATGGATCACCGCGAGTCGCTGTTCACGGAGCTGAATGTGCTGGGCGACGCCCCGCCGCCGGTGCCCGAGGAGTATGCCGACAGCAAGGTCGTGTTCCTGGCGAACAGCCATCCGGCGGTGCAGCTGGACATGCTCAACAAGTTCCCGAACCGCGCGCTGGCGATCGCCGACACGATGGATCTGTGGATCGAGAACGAGCGTGAGACGCTGGTGGCGCTGATCCGCGAACTGGACGGGCTGGTGCTCAATTACGACGAGGCCGAGCAACTGACCGGGACGAAGAACACCGTCGCGGCGGCGCGGAAGCTGGTGGAGTGGGGGCCGTCGTTCGTGGTCGTCAAGAAGGGCGAGCACGGGTGCATTCTGGCGCACAGGGACGGGCTGACGGCTCTGCCCGCGTTCCCGGCCGACACGGTGGTGGACCCGACCGGGGCGGGGGATACCTTCGCGGGGGGGATGCTGGGGCACATCTCGGCCGCGGCCGACCACGGTCGGAGCGACCGTAAGCTGACGGACTTTGATGTGATCCGGCGTTCGCTGGCGCACGGGACGGTGATGGCGAGCTTCACGATCGAGTCGTTCAGCCTGGATCGGCTGCGCGACCTGACGCCCGAGCAGCTCGATCGTCGGTTCGATGAGTTCACGCGGATGATGCGGATCGTCTGATCCGCGCGGTGCTGCATGCGATGAGCGAGTATCTCGAGCCCTATCGCCGGGCGGTGCGGGAGTTTGGCCCGGGGTTCGAGTCGCTGCTCTGGAACAGCGAGGAATCGCAGCGGGCGCGGTTCGGGGCGTTGGCGGCGACGGTCGACCTTTCCGATCGCACGATCGCCGATCTGGGCGCGGGGACGGGCGATCTGCTGGCGTGGCTGCACGGGCAGGGGCGGGCCATGCGCGGGTATGTCGCGGTCGAGGGCGTGGCGGAGCTGGCCGAGCGGATCCGGGGGCGGATCGATGAGGAGGAACTCCCGCCGAGCGAGGTGGTCGAGGCGGACTTTGCCCGCGACGAGCACCTGTTCGAGCGGCTGATCGACAACCACGGCGTCGACCTGGTCTTCTTCTCAGGCTCGCTGAACACCTTTGCGGAGAAGCTCGCCAAGCGGGTGCTCGAGCGGGCGTGGAAGGCGTGCACGCGGCGGACGGTGCCGCGGGCGGCGCTGGCGTTCAACTTCCTGAGCGATCTGCGGCGGGACCGGGCCCGCGAGCGGGGGGACCCGGCGCGTCGCTTCGACACGCTGGGGCTGGTGCGGTGGGCGGCCGAGCGGACGCCGGTGTTCGCGGTCCGGCATGACTACCTGGGCGACCACGACGCGACGATCGTGATGCACGCGCGGTAGCGGCGGCTATCATCGCGGGCCATGGCACGCATCCTCGTCTTTCAGCATTCGGACATCGGCACGCCCGGGCGGCTTGGGCTCACGCTCCGCGATCACGGGTTCCGGCTCGACATCCGCCGCCCGGATCGGGACGGGGTGGAGTCGATCCCGCCCGATCTTGACAATGTCCACGGGGTGGTGAGCCTCGGCGGGCCGCAGAGCGCCAACGACGCCGACGCGTGGGTCGCCCGCGAGCAGGCGTTCCTGCGGGCGGCGCACGAGGCGGAGTTGCCCGTCGTGGGGATTTGCCTGGGTGCGCAGATGATCGGCAAGGCACTGGGGGGCACGGTTTCGAAACTGGATGAGCCCGAGGTCGGGTACCTGCCGATCTCGGTGGAAGTGCCCGGACAGACCGACACGCTGCTGGCGGGGATGCCGTGGAACAGCCGGGTTTTCCAGCACCACGGCGAGACGGTGTCGCAGTTGCCCGAGGGCGCGTCGAAGCTGGCGAGTTCGCCGGCGGGGGTGCAGGTGTTCCGTGCGGGGATCAGGACGATCGCGTTCCAGTTTCACCTCGAGGCGACGCCGGCGATCGCCGAGGCTATCGCGCGGGATCCTCGTTCGGCCGACCTGAACGCGCGGGCCGGGCTGGACGCCGACGCGATCGTGGCGCAGACCGAGGAGTTCGGCCCGCGGTTCAATGACATCGCCAACCGGCTGTGCGTGAACCTGGCGACCTACTGCTTCCCGTTTGCGCGGCTGACGGCGGTGTGAGCCGGGGGGCGCCCGGTCGGGGCTCGGTGAGCGGGACGCGGCTGTCGATCACGCCGCCGGGGGACTATGTCTTCCGTCGGGATGCATGCTCGTACGGCTACTTTCTGCTGGCGCCGAACCGCTGGGATCCCGACGCCGAGACACTGCACACGATTGTGGCGATGCCCGAGAGCAGGAGCGTGGGGCTGGCGATCAGCCAGCCGGCGCCCCGCGGCGAGCAGCCGACGCGAGCGGCGAACCCGAGGGCGCTGCGGGGGCGGACGCTGCGGATCGAGGCGGATCGTTTGCTCGATCAGGCCGAGCGCGGCGAGGTGCGGCGGGCGGTGCGGCGGATGCTGCGGCTTGATGAGCCGACCGAGCGGATCCGGGACTTTCACCGCGTTGATCCGCGGTGGCGGGCGTCGGGGCGCGGGCGGCTGTTCCGGTCGGCGAGCTTCTTCGAGGATGTCGTCAAGACGGTGACGAGCTGCAATGTCACCTGGCCCGGGACGGTGACGATGAACGCGCGCTTGTGCGCGGTGGTCGGGGAGGGCGGGGCGTTCCCGACCGCGGCGCGGCTGGCGCGCACGCGGGCGTCGACGCTCCGCGCCCGCTGCCGGGTGGGGTACCGGGATCGTCGGCTGATCGAGCTGGCGGGGCTGTTTGCCGGCGGCGCGATCGATGAAGCGGCGCTGGCGGATCCGGGGCGCGAGGACGCGGAGGTGTTCAAGGAGTTGCAGGGCTGGCCGGGCGTGGGCCCGTATGCGGCGGCGAACATCATGCAACTGCTCGGGCGGTACGGGCGGCTGCCGCTGGACACCGAGTCGGTGCGGCACGGGAAGGTCGTGCTGGGGATGAGCGGGAGCGCGCGGGCGATCATGCGGCGGGTGCACGAGCACTTCGAGCCGTTCGGCGCGCACGCGTTCCGGAGCTACTGGTTCGAGCTGTGGCGGTTCTATGAGTCGCGCAAGGGTCCGAGCTGGACCTGGGAGCCGCGGAAGACCGCGTCGGCGTTCACCGCGAGCCAACTCGGGTAGCGTGGGAGCGATCAGAAAAACAGACGCCCGCTCCGGAGGAAGCGGGCGTCTGGGGTCAACTCTTCCGAGATCTCTGGAGGAGTCGTCGTCATCCAAGTGAGGAGGCGATCAGCGGCGGCGACGGGTCACGGCCAGACCACCGAGCCCGAGCAGGGCGAGCGAGCCCGGCGCCGGGGTGAAGGTGAAGTTCGGGCCGAGACGACCCGGGTTGCCGGCCGAGTCGTTGGCCGGGAAGGTCAGGCCGAGGTCACCGGAGGCGGGGAAGACGCCGACGCTGATGTCGATCATCGGGTCGCTGGTGATGCTGCTGACGCTGCTGAGGTAGCCGTCCATGTCGCCGGCGGCGTAGACCACGGCGAGGGTGTAGCGGACATTGGGCGCCAGGGCGGTGGCGGAGTCGACATTGCTGTAGAAGAAGTCGCCCTGCTGGAAGCCGTTGTTGGGATCGATGATGCCGCTGGTGACGAGGTCGCCGTTGCTGTCCCACAGGCCCCAGGCGTGGCTGGTGCTGACGACGCCGTCGGCGGGCGACTGCGTGCCGTTCCACATGCCGACATTGTTCATGACGATGTTGTCGTTGACGGTGAAGCGGTAGCCGATGGCGTCGCCGGTGGAGGCGCCGTAGAACACATCGAAGTAGGTGCCGCCCGAGTAGCTGGTGATGGCGGTCTGGGCGGAGGCGACGGTGGCGAGGCCGGCGATCGCGGCCAGGGCGAGCTTGCTGGTGGTCTTCATGTTTGTTCTCCCCACGAGAATCCTGTACCCACACGAGACGGCCCCGTTTCGGGCGGAGCCTTGAAGAGGCCTCGGGCGTCTCTCGACACCCGAGCCCCGGGATTGATTGGATCAGCGGCGGCGACGGGTCGCGGCCAGGCCGGCGAACCCGAGGAGGGCCGCCGAGGCGGGCGTCGGGACGCCGGTGATGGCGACATCATCGACATACCAGCCGACGCGCTCGACGACGGAGGTGGTGATGAAGGTGAACTCGACGGTGACATCGGCGAGGCCGTCGTAGGCGCTCAGGTCGAGGTCGACGGTCCGCCAGCCGTTGGTGGGCCCGCCGTCGGCGAGGTAGAGCTGGTCGCCATTGACCGAGACCATCGCCATGTCGAAGGTGTTGCCGCCCGAGTCGAGCCACTCGGCGAAGCTCATGGCGACATCGGTGAAGCCGGCGAAGCTGAACTGGCGGCTGAGGACGCTGGTGGTGCTGGCGCTGTGGGCGCCGCCGATGACGGTCCCCCAGGCGAAGTCGCCGGTGGCGCCGCCGACGGGCTCGGGCCCGCCGAAGGGCGCGCCGTCGAAGCCGTTGGGCGTGCCGAGCTCCCAGTCGCCCGTGCCGACGAAGCCGTCGGGCCCGGACTCGAAGCTCGAGCGGAAGATGTCGTCGGCGGTCGCGGCGCCGGCGAACAGGGCGATGGTGCTCAGGACAAGAGTGGCCTTCATAATCAAACTCCTCTGCTGACTCGGTCCTTGCGGGGTGCGTCCCGCGTGGATCTTCAAAGCCGGACGCTTGAGGACGCGTCCGGCACTCACTCACGAATCCGCGTTCGGTCGGCTTTCGCCTTACCGAGCGGACGGCGGTGCCCGCGGCGCATGCCGCGATCGGGCGCCACCCTCAGGTCTCAGAGATCTCGCTTTGAGTTGAAGAACGACGCCCGATCAGCCGCCCGAGAAAGCGGCAGAGGCATGATTCCCCACGAGACCCCTTCGTCCCCACGAGACCCGATCCGACGCCTCCCCAGGCGCCGGCTAGAACAACGGCGCGCACAGGTTCACCCGGACCCGAAGGCCCACGGCTCCGCCCATGCGTGCGAAACCCCACGATCAGCCCCGAACCCGCCTGCCGCGACCCCGAAGAACAACGGGGGCGCACGGGCACGGAGTCTTCAGCACCCGAACCGTGCCACAGGAACGGGGGGAGGGCAACCGTTCGTGGGGGTTTTTCCGGATTTGCGGAACCGATCGCGCAGATGATCTAAGCCGATCATTCAAACTGGGTTAGGTTGGGGGGTTCGGGCACGCGCCAGATGCCGGTTCGTCGGTCCCGGTTCACCCGGATCGGGGGACGCCGGTTCCGGGGATGACCGAGTCCGGGCTCAGGCGAGCAGGCGCTCGAGGAAGTGGATGTCGACGCCGCCCTGGCGGAAGCCCGAGTTTTCCATGAGCTGGCGGTGGAGCCCGATGGTGGTCTTGATGGGCCCGACCTTGAACTCGCGGAGGGCGCGGCTCATGCGGGCGATCGCTTCGTCGCGCGAGTCGGC
Source organism: Phycisphaerales bacterium JB037 (assembly GCA_043101605.1). GTDB lineage: Bacteria > Planctomycetota > Phycisphaerae > Phycisphaerales > UBA1924 > JBICIG01. The sequence continues at coordinate 37,588 of JBICIG010000034.1, read as the reverse complement.
GTGGACGATGAGCTTGCCGATCATCGAGTCGTAGTTGGGCGGGACGGTGTAGCCCGGGACGACATGGGAGTCGATGCGGACGCCGGGCCCGCCGGGGAGTTCGTACAGGTCGATGCGCCCGGGGCTCGGCATGAACTTGCGGTCGGGGTCCTCGGCGTTGATGCGGCACTCGATCGCGTGCCCGCGGACCTCGATGTCGCGCTGCTTCCAGGGGAGGGGCTCGCCGGCGGCGACGAGGATGGAGGCCTTGACGATGTCCACGCCGGTGATCATCTCGGTGACCGGGTGCTCGACCTGGACGCGGGTGTTGACCTCGAGCATGTAGAAGCTCTGGGTGCCGTCCATGAGGAACTCGACGGTGGCGGCGCCGCAGTAGTCGGCGGTCCGGATCAGGCGAGCGGCGCTCTCGCAGACGGCGAGCATCTTCTTGCGGTCGATGCCGGGGCCCGGGGCTTCCTCGATGATCTTCTGGTGGCGGCGCTGCATCGAGCAGTCGCGTTCGAAGAGGTGGATCGCGTTGCCCCTGGAATCGCCCAGCACCTGGACCTCGACATGGCGGGCCTTCTCGAGGAATTTCTCGATGAAGACGGCCCCGTTGCCGAAGGCGGCGAGGGCTTCCTGCTGGGCCTGGCGGAGGTTGGATCGGAGGGAGGCCTCGTTGTGGCAGACGCGCATCCCGCGCCCGCCCCCGCCGGCGGCGGCCTTGATGATGACGGGGTAGCCGATTTCGTCGGCGGTCTCGATGGCCTCGGCTTCCTCCTCGACCGCGCCCTCGGAGCCCGGGAAGATGGGGACCTTGGCCTGCTTGGCGAAGCGTTTGGCCTCGACCTTGTCGCCCAGGCGGTGCATCGCCTCGGGGCTGAGGCCGATGAAGGTGATCTTGCAGTCGCGGCAGATGGCCGAGAAGTCGGCGCGTTCGGCGAGGAAGCCGTAGCCCGGATGGATGGCGTCGACATCGGCGATCTCGGCGGCGGAGATGAGCCGGGCGATGTTGAGGTAGCTGTCGCTGGCGGGGGCCTCGCCGATGCAGATGGCTCGGTCGGCGAGCCTGAGGTACGCCGCATCCTTGTCGGCTTTGGAGTAGACGCAGACCGCCTCGATGCCGAGTTCTCGGCAGGCGCGGATGATCCGCAGGGCGATCTCTCCACGGTTGGCGATCAGGATTCTCTTGAACATCTCGTCGGCGTCTCTCGGGGCGTGGCTCGCGTCGGCGCCGCGCCGGATGGGGTCGGGTCAGTCCGGGCGGACGAGCATGAGGCGCTGCCCGAACTCGACCGAATCGCCGTCCTTGACGAGGATGCGCTCGACGGTGCCGGAGGTCTCGGCCTTGATCTCGTTGAAGACCTTCATGGCCTCGACGAGGCAGACGACCGTGTCGGGCGAGACCGCGGCGCCGCTGGACACGAACGACTCGGCATCGGGGTTTGGCTTGGAGTAGAAGGTCCCGACCATGGGGCTCTCGATCGCGACCAGTCCGCTCTCGGCGGCGGGCTCGTCGCCCGATGCGTCGGCCGGGGCGGGGCGTGCGGCGGCGTGGGCGACGGGAGAGGCGGCGATCATCGGCACGCCCTCGGGCCCGCGCTTGATCGTCACCTTCTCTTCCTTGTCACGCAGATCGAGTTCGGACAGGTCGTTCTCGACCATCAGCCGAACGAGTTCCTTGAGCTTGCGAATGTCGATCATGCCGACTCAACCCCTTCGGCCCGCTCGGTCGCGCCGGGCCCGTTCTCCCGCGGCTCATCAAGCCCGGGAGCTTAGCACAATGTCGCCCAGCCGCGGTCCATCGGCAGCGAGCACAGGTTCTTCGAGCCACGCTCGGTCACCACGAAGTCGTCCTCGAGCCGCACCCCGCCGACCCCCGGCAGGTAGATGCCCGGCTCGATCGTGACCACATGCCCGGGTTCGAGCACGCGGTCGGCGTACAGCGGGTTCAGCCGCGGGTCCTCGTGACCCTGCATCCCCATGCCGTGCCCCAGCCCGTGCCCGAAGTACTCGGCGTAGCCGGCCCTGGCGATGTGATCGCGGGCGATCCCGTCGATCTCCCGCGTCGACTTGCCCGGGGCGAGCGCCGCGGCGGCGGCCAGGTGCGCCTCGTGCACGATGTCGTAGATCTCGATCACGGTCTTGGACCACTTGCCCACCGCAAAGGTCCGCGTCATGTCGCCGTGGTATCCCTCGACGACCGAGCCCCAGTCGATCAGCAGCGGCTGGTTCTTCCTCACCTTGACGCGCTGGGGGCGGTAGTGGGGGAGCGAGCCGTTGGCGCCCGCGGCGACGATCGTGTTGAACCCGGGCTGGCTCGAGCCGCGGGACTTCATCTCCGCCTCGAGGCGGGCGGCGATCTCGAGTTCGGTCTGCCCGGGCTCGATGGTGGGGAGCACCGCGAGCAGGGCCGCTTCCTGCACCCTGACCGCGCGGCGGATCTGCGCGATCTCCGTCTCGTCCTTGCGGATGCGGAGGTCCGTCACGAGCCCGGTGATCGGGCGGAGCTTCTTCTTGCCGACCGCCTTGCCCAGCGTGTCGAACTGCGCCAGCGAGACATGCTCGCCCTGCACGGCGATCGAGCCGAGTTGCATCCCGCCCGAGAGCGCCTTGATCGAATCGCCGAACGAGCCGCGTCGGATGTGAATCGAGACAGCGGGCTTGAGCGGCTCGAGTTCTTCCTGGTAGCGGAAGTCGCTGATGACGACCGGCTTGCTGCGGGCGGTTGCGGGGAGCAGCAGGTAGCTGTCGCCCCCGAGGAACCCGGTGAGGTACCCGACATCGATGGGATCGGTGACGAGGACGGCGTCGACGCCGTGGGACGCCAGCGCCTTGCGGAGCCTGGCGCGTCGGTCGGCGTGCACATCGCCCGCGGCGGAACGGCGAGAGCCGGCTTTGGTGGTGGTCTTGCCCATGAAGCCGGGATGATAGCCGGCGCTCGTGTCGGCGAACGCATCCGGGAGGCGTTCGTATCATGCGGGTCGGCCGACCGAGGCCGATGACGAACCAACTCCGCGCCGATCCCCAAGGAAGGGCCGGATGCCGATGCTCGCTTCACTTTCGCTGGGTCCGCTCCGGTTCGACGAGCCGTGGATCCTCGTGCTGCTGCCGATCGCGCTGGTCGCGGTGGTGTGGATCGGGCGGTCGAGCCTGGCGGGGCTGTCGGGGTGGACGAGGTGGGCGTCGCCGATCGTGCGGTGCGTGCTGATGGGGCTGCTGATCGCCGTGGCCGCCCAGCCGGGGTGCCGACGCCGGGCCGATGCGGTCGCGGTGGTGGCGGTGGTGGATGTCAGCCGATCCATCCCGCTGGGGCTCGCAGAGCAGGCGCAGCGGTTCGTGCGGGCGGTCGGCGACGACAAGCCCGCGAGTGACCGGCTTGGGCTCGTGACCGCGGCGGGGGAGCCTTTCATCCAGGCGCTCCCGACCGTCCGGGGCGTCTCGGGCGCGGCGGGTTCCCTGGGCGATGCCTCGACGACCGATCTCGCGTCGGCGGTGCGGCTGGCGCGGGGGATCATTCCCGCCGACGCCGCCGGTCGCATCCTGCTTCTGTCCGATGGCAACGAGACGGCGGGCGGGTTGCTCGACGCGGCGACCGAAGCCGCCTCGGCCGGGGTGCCGATCGATGTCGTGCCGCTGCCGTTCGCCCACGACGCGGAGGTGATTGCCGAGGAGTTGACCGTGCCCCCGGCCGCCCGCGAAGGCGAGCCGATGGTCGTGCGCGTGGCGCTCCACGCGTCGGCCCCGGCGCGGGGAACGCTCTACCTCTCCATGAACGACCAACTCGTGCGGCTGACCGAGGACGCGATCGGGCTTCCCGTGCGGCTCGCGCCCGGGCGCAATGTCATCGCGCTCGATGTGCCCGCCGGATCGAGCGGGACGGCCCGGTTCGCAGCGCGCTTCGAGCCCGAACTCGCGGGCGGCTCGCCGCGCGGCGACGCGGTGCTCGAGAACAACACCGCCTCGGGCGTGACCTTCGTCACCGGCGACGGGCGGCTGCTGCTCGTCCGCCCGCCCGGACCCGAGGGGCTCGCCGAATCCGAGGCGCTCATCGCGACCCTGCGCGACGCGGCGATCGGGCTGGAAGTGATCACCCCGGAACTGTTCCCGCAGGACTATGCCGAACTGGTGGGCTACGACGGCATCGTGCTGGTCAACCAGCCGGCCTACGCGTTCAGCGAGCAGTCGCAGCTCGATCTTGCCCGGTTCGTTTCCGACAACGGGGGCGGGCTGGTGATGATCGGGGGCGAGAACGCGTACGGCGCCGGGGGTTGGATCGGCTCGCCGCTGGCCGAGGCGTTGCCCGTGCGGCTCGACCCGCCGCAGAACCGCCAGTTGCCGCGAGGCGCGCTGGCGATCGTGCTCGACGCCTCGGGTTCGATGGGGGCCCCGGTCTCGGGCACCAGCGCGTCGCAGCTCGATCTGGCGATCGCCGCGTCGGTCGCCGCGACCGACACGCTGTCGGAGCGTGACCTGATCACGGTGATCTCGTTCAGCGGGTCGTTCCGGGTGGATGTTCCGCTGGCCGAGAACCAGCCGCAGGTCGTGGCACGCCGGATCCGTTCGATCGGGCTGGGGGGCGGGACGAACCTGTTCCCGGCGCTGGATGCGGCCCGGGAATCACTCGCCGATGCCGAGGCCGGTCAGCGTCACATCATCGTGCTGTCCGACGGGCAGACGACGGTCTCGGGCGGGGGCGTGCCCGGGGCGCTCGAGCGCCTGCGCGACGCGGGCATCACGGTCTCGACCGTTTCGATCGGCGACGGGGCCGACGATCAACTCATGCGCGCGCTCGGCGAGGGCAGCGGCGGGCGTTTCTATAAGGTGCGGGGCTCGTCGATCCGCACCGAGCTCCCCCAGATCTTCACCAAGGAAGCCCAGATCGTTCGGCGGAGCCTGATCTGGGAGGGCGACCCGGTCACCCCCGCGCTGGTGAGCGCGGGTTCCGAACCGCTGCGCGGGATCCCCGGCGTGCCGCCGATCACGGGGTATGTCGTCACCGCCGACCGCGAGGGGGGCGTCAGCCAGGTGACGATGCGCGGGCCCGAGGAAGACCCGATCATGGCCCAGCGTCAGTTCGGGCTCGGGCGCGTCGTCTGCTTCATGTCGGATGCGGGCGGAAAGTGGGCGACGGGGTGGCAAGCGTGGAGCGGGTACCGCGCGTTGTGGGAGCAGCATGTCCGCTGGGCGATGCGGGCCGCCGGCAGCGCCAATCTTCGCGTCGACACCCGTCGCGAGGGCGACGATGCGATCGTGACGGTGCGGGCGGTCGATGACCAGGGCGAGCCGCTGGTCGGCGGGACGCTTCGCGCCCGTGTCGCCGGGCCCGGGGGGGAGTCTCCCACGCTCGACCTCCGCCAGACCGGGCCCGGGGTGTGGGAGGGGCGCTTCGATGCACGCGCCGAGGGCACCTTCGTGGTGTCGGTCCAGCACGCGGTCGATGACGGGGGCGAGGGAGCGCGGGGCGTGGCGCAGGCGGCGTTCACTCGCTCGCGCGGCGACGAACTGCGCTTTGCGCGCGCCAACGAGGCGCTCCTCCGCCGCGTCGCCGACCTCACCGGCGGGCGCGTGCTGTCGCTGGACGAAGCGCCGGGCGCGGCGTTGTGGTCCCGCGACGGGATCACGATGCCGCTGCAGGTCGGGCCGATCTGGATGTTGCTCGCCGCGATCGCCGCGGGCCTGCTGCTGCTCGATGTCGCGCTGCGCCGTGTCCGGCTGGACCTGCTCGCCGGGATGCGCTGGCTGCGTGAGTCGCTGCGGCCGCGGGCGCAGTCGGCCGGGGCGTCGCTGTCGGCGCTCCAGCAGGCGCGGGAGCAGGCGAGGCAGCGGATGGGCTCGTCCGATGAGGCTCCGGCCGATCAAGCGGTCTCGTCGGAAACGCCCGCGTCCGATTCACCCGGCAAGCCCTCCCGAAGCTCGCAGGCGGTCGCCGACGCCATGCGGGTCGCCGCGGCGCGACCGCCCGCGGGCGACCGGGCCGCCGAACCGGTTCCGCCCGCCCGCGGGCCCACGCCGGTCCGTCCGCCCGCCGGGCAACCGGACGGGGGCGAAGTCGAACAATCAAGCGGGCTCGACCGGCTGATGGCCGCCAAACGCCGCGCCCGCGAGCAGCGGGACCAGACCTGACCGCACCAACACCCGGATGCATCGAAGACCGCACCCGACCCATCCGCACGCATGAAGGAAGCGACCATGCCCGATCCGCGAGAGACCCCGACCGACCCGCCGAGCGAAGCGATCCGCGCCGCGTGCGCCGAGTTCCGCGAGCGCTTCGATCATCTCGCCGACGAGGTGGGAAAGGTGCTTGTCGGGCACCGCCCGGTGATCGAGGGCGTTCTGACGGCTCTGTTCGCCGGCGGGCATGTGCTGCTCGAGGGGGTGCCCGGGCTCGGCAAGACGCTGCTGGTGCGCACGCTCAGCCGGGCGTTGTCGCTCCCGTTCAGCCGCATCCAGTTCACGCCCGACCTGATGCCCAGCGATGTGATCGGGACGAATGTCATCATGGAGGACCCCGAGACGGGGCACCGCGGCTTCCGTTTCCAGCAGGGGCCGATCTTCGCGCAGGTCGTGCTGGCCGACGAGATCAACCGCGCCACGCCCAAAACGCAGTCGGCGCTGCTCGAAGCGATGCAGGAGCGATCGGTGACCGTCGCGGGTCACACCTATTCGCTCGACGAGCCGTTCATCGTGCTCGCGACGCAGAACCCGATCGAGCAGGAGGGAACCTACCCGCTGCCCGAAGCCCAGCTCGACCGCTTTCTCTTCAAGATCATCGTGGGCTACTCGCAACTGCCCGATCTGCTGACGATCCTCGACCGCACGACCGGTGCCGAGACGCCCGAGGCCAGCCCGCTGCTCGACGGGCCGACGATCCTGCGGTTCCGGGAGCTCGTCCGGTCGGCGTACATCGCGCCGCATGTCAAGGAGTACGCCGCTCGCCTCACGCTCGCGACGCACCCGGAGGGGGAGCACGCGGCGGGGGGTGAATCGGGCATCACCAACCGCTACATCCGTTGCGGCTCGAGCCCGCGCGGCGCGCAGGCGCTGGTGCTGGGCGCCAAGGTGCGGGCGGTGGCGCAGGGGCGTTTCCATGTCTCGACCGACGACCTGCGCGCCGTGGCGCCGATGTGCCTGCGTCACCGCGTCCTGCTGAACTTCGAGGCCGAAGCCGACCGGATCGATCCCGACGAGATCGTCCGCCGCATTATTGAGTTGACGCCGACCGAAGCCGTGGGTGTCTGATCGACGCCCGCATCGCCGATGGATGACCCGACGCGCCCGAAAGGAACCCCCATGTCCCGCGCCACGCCGTTGCACCTGCTCCTAACCGCTTCCCTGTTCATGCTCGTCACGCTCGGGGGGTGCGCCACGCCCGCGCTGACGGGGCTCACGCTCGAGACGCGCATCAAGGACGATCGCATCGTCGGCACCTGGGTCGCGGTCGACGACGGGGAGGAGGACGGCGAAGAGTTCACCATTGTGCAGATGGAGGACGAGGTCTACGAGATCCGCGCCCCGGGCGAGGACGGCAAGACGCTCTTCTACAAGATCACCCTCCATCTGTTTCAGGGAGGGCTGTTCGTCGATATGACCCTGCCCGACCGCACGATCGACGACCTCAACGACGACCATTCGTGGCTGCTGATTCCGGTCCATATGTTCGCCCGATTGGAACTCGAGGACGGGCGGGCCCGGGCGTGGGCCCTCGACGAGGAGTGGGTCGACCAGCAGACCCAGAGCAAGGTGATCGCGACGACGGAGTTCCCGGGGACCGATGCGCCGCCGCTGATCGCCGCGACCCCCTCGGCGCTCGAGAAGCTGCTCACGCGAGCAGCGAAGGATCCCGCGGCGTGGATGGATGTGATGGAGTTCAAGCGCGTGCGATGATCGGCGGGCCGACCTTCTTCCATGCGTCGCACGACCACGCCAACCCGACCCTCGGGCATCGAGGACCTGCTCGATCCCGCGCTCGCTGCGCGCCTCGCCCGGCTCGACCTCGCCTCGCGCAAGGTCTTTGCCGGTCGGCTCAAGGGCGAGCGGCGGAGCAAGAAACGCGGCGAGAGCGTCGAGTTCGCCGACCACCGCCCCTATGTCGTCGGCGACGACCTGCGCCACATCGACTGGAATGTCTACGCCCGACTCGATCGGCTCTTCCTCAAGCTCTTCATGGAAGAGGAGGACCTGTCGCTCCACCTCGTCCTCGATGCATCGGGCAGCAGCGACTGCGGCGAGCCTGGCAAGTTCCTCTTCATGCAGCGCTTCGCCATGGCGCTCGGCTCCATCGGGCTCGTCAACCTCAACCGCGTCGCGTGCACGATCCTCGGCGGCCACGTCCGCGCGGGATCAGCCGACCCGTCCCTGGCCGCGCCAGACTCCCTGCCGTCGATCCACTCCCTGCGCGATCTGCGTGGGCGGCGGCGCATGCACGACCTGGCGCGGTTCCTCTGCTCGATCGAGCCCGCCGGCGACTTTGACTTCCGCGATGCCGCCAAGCGACTGGCGCTGTCTCGCCGCGGCAAGGGTGTGATGGTCGTCCTGAGCGACTTCTTCTTCGACAAGGGGTACGAGGACGGGCTCCGCCTGCTCGTCGGGCACGGGTACGACCTCGTGGCGATCCAGGTGCTCAGCCCGCAGGAGATCGAGCCCGATGTCAAGGGTGACCTGCGGCTGCGCGATATCGAGAGCCGCGGCATGGCCGAGGTGACGATCAGCGCCCCGCTGCTGGACCGCTACCGGCGCACGCTCGAAGCCTACCGCGACGGGTTGCACCAGTTCTGCGCGCGCCGCGAGATCACCTTCCTGTCGGTGTCGTCGGATGCGGATATCGAGGAACTGGTCACGGGCACGCTCCGGCGGCGGGGGATTCTGCGTTGACCTGGCTCTCTCCCGGTCTGGCGCTGTGGGGCGCGGCGGTCGCCGTGCCGCTGCTGGTGCTGTTGTACTTCCTCAAGCTCCGCCGGCAGACGGTGGACATTTCGACGACGCTGCTGTGGCGGCGTGCGGTGCAGGACCTGCAGGCCAACGCGCCGTTCCAGAGACTCCGCCGCAACATCCTGCTGCTGCTGCAACTGCTGGCGCTGGCGTCGCTGCTGGCGGCGCTCGGGCAGCCTGAGTGGCGGAGCGCCGGCCCGCTCGGCGCGCAGCACATCATCCTGATCGATCGGTCGGCGAGCATGAACGCGCGCACGGGCGACGCGCCCGATGCCCCCACCCGGCTCGATCGCGCCAAGCAGCAGGCGGCGGAGATCGTCGCATCGCTGCGCACGCCGGGCGCGTTCTCCACCGGCTCGGGCGACCGGGCCATGGTCATCGCCGTGGACGCGGGCGCGACGGTCCTGGCGCCGATGACCAGCGATCGGCAGCGCCTGCTCGAGGCGATCGCGTCGATCGAGCCGACCGATGCGCCCGGACGCTTGCTTCCCGCGCTGCGACTGGCCCGAGCGCAGGATCCGAAACCGGCGACCGATGAGCCCGGCAACGAGCCCGGCGAGGAGCCGACCAACCGAGCGCCGGGCGACGGGGCCGCCGCGTCCACCCGGGCCGGGCCCGTCATCCACCTGCTCTCCGACGGCTCGTTCGCCGATGCCGACGCGGTCCCCGGGCGCCTGGCCGATCGCGTGCGGCTGGTGCGTCCGACCGACGCCGCGTCCGGCCCGCCCAATCTCGGCATCGTCGCGCTGCGCGCGCTCCGCTCGCTGAACAACCCCGAGCGGGTACGGCTGTTCCTCGGGCTGCAGAGCACGGCGGGCGAAGCGCGCGAGGTCGAGGTGGAGTTCGTCATCGGAGATCAACGCCGCATCGTCGCGGTCCCGGTCGAGGCATTGGGCGAGGGAGGACCGGGTCGGGGCAGCGCGACGATCGAGGTGCCCTCGGTCGGGGGCGAGGTCGCGAGGGTGACGATCCTGCACGGGGCGGATCGCGTCGACGCGCTGTCGCGGGATGATCGGGCGTGGGTCGTGCTCCCCCCGCCGCGCTCGATCGCGATCGCGCTGGTGAGCGAGGGAGACCTGTTTCTGGAGTCGGCCGTCACCGGCACGCCGGGCGGGCTGGTCGAACGCTTCACGCCCGACGCGTTCGCCGAGGCGGTCGCGGCGGGAGAGTCGGCGCGGTTCGATGTGCTGGTGCTCGATGGTCCCGCGGCGGCTGCGGCGGCTGAGCCCGACCTGCCGCGGGCGCGATCCCTGGTGCTGGGCGTCGCCCCGCCGGGCTCGGGCGTGATGATCCAGAGCATGGGGGGGCCGAGCGAGTTGTTCGCGAGCGCTCCCGGGCATCCGGCGGTGCGGGATGTCACCTTCGCGGGCGTGGAACTCGAGCGGGCGCCGCGGCTGGCGATCGATCCCGAAGCCGGGGCGCAGATCCTCGCCGAGACCCGCGCCGGGCCGGCGATCGTGCAGGTCGAGGGCGCACAGAGCCGGTCGATCCTCGTCGCGTTCGATCCGCTCGAGAGCACCTGGCCGCTGGATCTGAGCTTCCCGATGTTCATCGCCGCGGCGATCGAGACCCTCGCCGCCGACCGCGGCTCGCTCGCGCCGGGCGAGGTCGAGACGATGGGGAGCGTCGCGTCGCGTCGGCTGCCGCCGGGGGCGCGAAACGCGCGGCTGCTGGTCCCCAACGATGCCGGCGAGCCCGCGGGCGAACCCGCGGCACTGGAGATCGGGCTCGGGGGGCGCGTCGCGTTCGGCCCGCTCGCCCGCATCGGCGTGTATCGGCTCAGTTGGGAGGGCCCGGCCGAGCCCGGCGATCGGCGCGAGGGCGCGCGGGCCGTCCGCCCGATCGCGTCGGCGATGCTCGACCCGCGCGAGTCGGACCTCCGCCCCGCGGCGGAACTCCGGCTCGACGGCGCGGTGATCGAGGCGTCTTCGGGCGACGACGGAGCGCGGGTGCGTCGGCTCTGGCCCTGGTTTATCCTGCTCGCGGCCGCGATTCTGCTCGGCGAATGGTGGGTCTACAACAGGAAGGTTCGTCTGTGACGATCGCGACCGCACGCCGACATCCCGCCGACCGCTCCGCGCCCGCGAGGGCCGTGATCGCGATGTGGGGGCTGGTGGCGCTGCTCGCGTCGCCGGCGCTGGCGCAGCTGGGCCTCGGCGACCGGCTGACGGCGACCCGTCCCGCGGCCGACGCGCCGAGCGTGCGGCTGGTCCCCGCGTACACGATCGTCGGCCCGGGCAGCGGCGGTGCATCGCCCGCGGTGGTGCCCGACGAGCGGTTCGTGCCGATGGTGCTCGAGATCGGCCCGGGGAATGTGTCGGGCAGCGCCGTGGTGGAGATCTCGCAGGACGCGACGCAGAGCGCACGCATCATCGCTCCCTTCGCCGCGACGCCCGACCGCCCGAGCGTCTGGCCGATCGTGCTCCCGATGTCCAGCCGGAGCGACACGGTGCGCGTCGGGCTGGTGGCCCAGGAGAACCGGTCGGCCCGCGTGCTGCGGATGGATGCACTGGCGGAGTTTCCCGATGGCAACGAGCAGCCGCTCGAGTTCCTGATCGATCCGCAGGTGCGGCTCGTCGGCGTGATCGGCGAGGTCTCGTTCGCGACGGCGCTCGGGCCCTGGGAGCAGGGCGAGGGGACGCCTCCCTACGGCACCTTCGCCGCCGCGAAGTTCGAGCCCGAGCGTGTCCCCTCGGTCGCGATGGGCTTCGATGCGCTCGATGCGCTGGTCGTGCGGTCGACGGTCGCCGAGCGGCTGCTCCCGGCGCAGCTCGGCGCGATCCGCCAGTGGGTGCGTCGGGGCGGTCGGCTGATCGTCATCGCCGACGAGCCGGGCGAGTCGTGGTCGCGCTGGTTCCCGCCCGGCGAGGCACCGATCACGCTCGACCCGCCGACGGGCGAATCGCCCCGGGGCCCGATGCCCTTTGGCGAGCTGCGCCTCGATCCTTCGCGCCTCACCGCGTGGCGTCCGGTCGCCCGGACTGAAACGGGACGGCGTGACGGCTGGGTCCTCGGGCAGACGCAGTTCGATCGGGATGCGACCGGGCAGCGAGGATTGATCGCGACGGGCCCGGTCGGGTTCGGGATGGTCAGCGTCGCGGGCTTCGAGCCGCGTGATTCCATGACGCTGCTCGACTCGGCGATGCTCGCGTCGATCTGGTCGAACCTCGCCGAGCCGATGCTGATGGCCCGCTCGGGGAGTTCAGAGGAGGACGAGCCGGGCGGGTCGTCGCCGCGCCGCCGCCGGTGGTACGCGCCCTCCTCGGGCGCGTCGCAGGCCGAGCGCGACGCGATCATCGTCGCGGCGGAGAACGCGATCGTCGTCCCCGAACTGGGCAACACGATCTTCTACGCGATCGCGGGGGCGGTGCTGCTGCTGGCGGCGCTGGTCGGGCCGATCGACGCGCTGGTCCTCAAGAAACTCCGGGCTCGGGATCGCTCGTGGCTGACGGCGATCGCGTGGACGGCCTTGGCGACCTACGCCGCGTGGATGATGCCCCGCGTCGTCCACACCGGCGACACCCAGGTCGGACGCGTCGGCACGCTCGACCTGATCGTCCGCGGGCCCGCCGGACGCCCGGACGCGAGCGAGGGATTCGGTTCCTCGTTGGTCGGCGTCTTCGCGGGGACGCCGTTCTCGAGCGAACTGCAGGGCTTCGAGCCCGACCGCTGGTGGCGCGGCGTGGCGCCCATCGGCGGGCGACGCAACGAGAGCCTCTCGCCGATCACGCTCGTCTCGACCGGACGCTCGCTCGAACCCGCGGCGGCGCTCGGGCAGGGGCTCTGGACCATCCGCACCCTGCTCGAGCAGGGGCCGGCGACCAGCCCGCTGCACGCGCGCGTCACCCGGCTCGGCTCGGGCGAGTTGAGCGTGACCATCACCGGGCTCGAAGAGGGCGACCGCGTGCGCTCGGCGATGGTGCGCCTCGGCGAGGGGCGCGGGCACCTGCTCGATCTGACCCAGTGGGCGGGCACGGGGCTGCGGGCGATCGCCGCGGGCGAGGCGGGCGAGGTCTCGCTCCCCGACGCGACGCCCCGGGTGCTGACCACGCTCCCCGGCGCGCTCGAGCGGGGCGGGGCGATCGACGCGTATCTCGCGCAAGGCACGGGTCAACCGGGCGAGTGGGCGTGCGTGGAACTGTTCATCGAGCGGGCGACGCCGACGGTCACGCTCGCCCGCAAGGCCGTCCCGCGCGAGATCGTCTCGGTGCGGCTGCTGACGGTCGTCGAGGATGCATCGGGGAGCGGCAGGCGTGATTGAGCTGCGGAACATCACCAAGAAGTTCGGATCGCTCACCGCGGTGGACGATCTGTCGCTCGAGATCGGGCCCGGGGAGATCTACGGGTTCATCGGGCCCAACGGCGCGGGCAAGAGCACGACGATGAAGATCCTCGCGTGCCTGCTGCGCCCGGATTCCGGGCACGCGAGCGTGGGCGGGCACGATGTGCGCACGCAGGGGCCGGCGATCCGGCGGATCCTGGGGTACATGCCCGATTTCCTGGGCGTCTACGACGACCTGACGGTCGATGAGTACCTCCAGTTCTTCGCCGCGGCGTTCGCGATCCCACGCGGCAAGCGTCGCGCGACGATCGACGGCGTGCTGGAGCTGACCGACCTGACCGAGAAGAAGAACGCGATGGTCTCGAGCCTGTCGCGCGGGATGCAGCAGCGGCTGGGCGTGGCGCGCGTGCTCATCCACGACCCCAAGGTGCTGCTGCTCGACGAGCCGGCGAGCGGGCTCGACCCGCGCGCCCGCATCGAGATGCGCGAGCTGCTCGTCGAGCTCCGCAAGATGGGCAAGGTGCTGATGGTCTCGAGCCACATCCTCACCGAGCTCGCCGAGATGTGCTCCTCGATCGGGATCATCGAGCGGGGCAAGCTCATCTATTCGGGCTCGATCAGGGATGCCTACGAGCGCGTCCGCACGGGCGACCGGCTCAGCGTGCTGCTGGAGAACCCCGAGCCTCCGACGCTCGCGCGGGCCGAGGCGGCCCTGAAGGGCGACGAGCGGATCCGCAGCGTCGCGACCGAGGACGGGCGGCTGGAGATCGAGCTTCTCAAGGACCAGCGCTCGCACCACTTCATCATCGAGCTGCTCGTCAACGCCGGCGTGCGCATCGAGTCGTTCCACGCCCGCGAGGTCAAGCTCGAGGACGCCTTCCTGAAGCTCACCAAGGGGGCGGTGCAGTGAGCGACGCGTCCGCGAGCCCGGCCATCCCTCCGCCCGCGCCGACGCTCGGCGAGCGGCTGCGCACGCTCAACCCGCTCTTCCTGCTCTTCGGCCCGACCTTCCAGCGCGAGATGCGCGTCGCGGGGCGGAAGCGATCGACCTACGCGTTCCGCAGCCTCTACCTCGTCGGGCTGCTTGGCATCGTCACGCTGGCGTACATCGGCCCGCGGATGTCGATGCAGCAGGGCGGGGGCGTCGTCACGGTGCAGGCGTTCCAGGGCATCGCCGTCGCGATCACCCTCGTCATCGTCTGGTTCCAGTTCTTCGTGCTGGGGATGATGTCTCCCTCTCTCACCGGCGGGGCGATCAGCGACGAGAAACGCGCGCGCACGCTCCCGGCTCTTCTGACCACCCCCCTGAGCGCCGGCGAGATCGTGCTCGGCAAACTCTCCTCGCGCCTCATCCTGCTGGTCATCGTCAGCGTGCTGTCGGCTCCGTTGCTGCTGGCGGTGCGGGTCTTCGGCGGGGCGCCGACCGAACTGGTGCTCATGGCGCTGGGAGTGTGCCTGGCGACCGGCGTCTTCGCCGCCAGCGCCGCGCTGATGGCGTCGAACTGGCTGACCAAGGCGTCCTCGGCGTCCTCGCTCGGGTTCGGGCTCGTGCTGGTGTTGAATCTCATCCCCGTCGCGGTCTTCCGGCTGTACGCCTACCAGGGCTGGCCCATGACCGGCGGGGTGATGTGGCTGTGGGGGCTGTGCTCCCCAATGGTGATGTTCCGACTGAGCACCGAGATCGGTGCCGCCGGCACGCTCTCGGGCATGACCCCCACGCTCGGGCAGATGTGGGCGATGAACATGGCGGTCAACCTCGGGCTGAGCCTGCTCTGCGCCGTCGTCGCGGTCGCCTCGTTTCGCCGATCGATGCGGTCCGAGTCGGTCATCGAGCCGGTCAAGAAGCTCTCGCGGAAGGATCGGCGTCGGCTGGCGGCGATGGAAGCCGCCGCGGCGCCCAAGCCGGACCCCGCGCCGGTCGGCGAAGAACCGGCCGGCGTCGCGCCCGCGGGCGACGCGGACGGACCCGTCCCCGCGAGCGCCCCGGCGCCCCCCCCGTCGCTCGATCTCCGCGAAAGCCGCGTGGTGGGCGATGCTCCGGTCCTGTGGCGCGAGTGGCGGCAGCGGTCGGTCAAATCGCGCGCGCGCAAGTGGCTCATGATCGCGATCCTCGGCGTCCTGGCGCTGCTGTTCTACACCAACATCAGCCTGGGCGACCCCGAGGCATACGGGTTCGTCCCGATGCTCGCGGTCTTCATCGTCGCGGGACAGGCGATCTCGCTGACGAGCAGCAACATCCCCGCCGAGCGCGAGGCACGCACCTGGGAGTCGCTGCTGACCACGCCCCTCTCCGGGCGATCGATCGCGATGGGCAAGTTCCTGGGCTCGCTGCGGCGGGTGTGGTTCGTCCCCCTGATCATCTTCGTGCACATGGGGGTGCTGGGCGTGTCGCACGGCATGGTGCGCCCGATCGCGGTCGCGATGATCCTGATGATCATGGTCGGCACGATCGCGCTGCTGGCGGGGACGGGGCTGTTCTTCGGTCTGCACGCCAAGAAGGGATCGTCGGCGACCTCGCTCAACTTCCTGCTCGCCGGCGCGCTGTGGATGTTCCTGCCCATGCTCGCGGGGATGGTCAACGGGCTCTTCCCATTCCAGGTGCCCGACTGGATCTGGACCGTGATCACCGCGATCAACCCCATCGTGCTGGGCGTGTCGACGGGCACGGGCGGGGTGGCCGACTACGACGGCACCTTCCGCCAGAGCTTCGACATGCCCGGGGGCGACTGGAGCACCATCGGGTTCATGCTGCTGGTGACGGGATTCATGCTCGCGGGGATCGCGCTGGGCGTCGCCGCGACGCTCGTGACGGGCGGGCAGCTCCGGCGCGCGCGCTCGGACAAGTGACCCGCCTCAGACCACGACCATGATCTCCTCGAGCGGCTTGCGCTCGAGTCGGGGCACGACGCAGTCATCCGACGGGTAGCCGACGGGGATGAGCAGGAACGCACGCTCGTTGGCCGGTCGACCGAGCACCTCGGCGAGGAAGCCCATCGGGCTGGGTGTGTGCGTCAGCGTCGCGAGCCCCGCGTGGTGCAGGGCGCTCAGGAGCATGCCCGTGGCGATCCCGACCGATTCGTTGAGGTAATA
Organism: Phycisphaerales bacterium JB037; assembly: GCA_043101605.1. Lineage (GTDB taxonomy): Bacteria > Planctomycetota > Phycisphaerae > Phycisphaerales > UBA1924 > JBICIG01. The sequence continues at coordinate 21,306 of JBICIG010000034.1, read as the reverse complement.
GACCTGCCCGCCGGCGTCGGTCTTGGCGAGCTTGAAGACCGCGATCAGCCAGGGCGCGATCTCGAGGAAGGGCTTGTGCGGGTCGGTCCCGAAGGGGGCGAGGTCGCGGAGCCACTCGGCGCCGGCGCGGCGTTCGTAGAACTCGCGTTCCTCGGCTTCGGCGGCGTCGCGGATCTGCTTCTTCATCGCCGGGCTCTGCACCGCCACGAACCGCCAGGGCTGCTTGTGCGCGCCCGAGGGGGCGGTCCCCGCGGCGCGGATGCACCACTCGATCGTCTCGCGCGAGACGGGGCGGTCGGAGAACATCCGGACCGTCCGGCGTCGGTCCATGGTCTGGTAGAAGGACCGGGCCGCCTGCTCGGGCGGGACGCCCGGGTCGTACCGCTCGAAGGGGATGAACTCGGCGGGCTGATCGGGGGGCGTGGGCATGGGTGACTCCTGGGGGCGGTCAGACCCGGACGATACCGCCCGGGTGGCGCGGTTCGTGCGCCCGGGGCGGGGTCCGGTCGCCCGAAGCGGGCCGATCGGGGGCGGGTGGCTGGAGCGCGGCGGCTCATCGGGCCGATACGCCAGAGGATGCCCGCCCGACGCGGTTTATTCCGGTGCGCGCCCGATTGGGGCCCGATCGCGGTCGCCGCGGCGATGGTCGCGTCGGCAGGCGCAGCCCAGCCCGCGATCGAGGTCATCGAGCCCTCCCCGGGAGCGGCGGCCGCACCCGCCCGGGCACCCGAGGCCAGCCCCTCGGGCGAGCAGCGGCTCGCGCGGCGGGTCGTCCGGGCGTTCGGTTTCGAGGAACGGGACATCAACGAACTCCGCGTGCCGCTGTTCTGGCATGTCGCCCAGCACAACCCCCCGGACCGCGACCGCCCGGGGTTCCCGGTCTGGAACCGCCCGTCGCTGGACTACACGGTCGCGGCGAGCGGGGAGGGTTCGGTCCGGCTGCCGGTGCGGGGCGGGAGCGTGTCGCTGCGGCTCGACGCCGGGACCATCCCGGTCTTCGAGGGGGGCGACTACCGGATCGCGGCCCGCGTGCGGACCGAGGATCTCGATCCGTCGCGGGCGTCGATCTCGGCGCGGTTCCTCGACGAGGGCGGACGCCCGATCGCCGAGAGCGAGGTGCGGTCGCGCCTGGTCGGGGGCACGAGCGAGGAATCGTGGGCGCGGGTCGAGGTGGACATCCTCGGGCTGTTTCCCGCCGCGGCGTTCCTGCAGGTGGATCTGGAGGTGCTCCAGCCGAGCGAGTTCATGCCCGCCGACACCCCGACCGAGGTGCTCCGGCTGGAGGATCAGGAGGGGGCGGCGTGGTTCGACGAGGTCGTGATCCGGCAGATCGCTCAGGTGGAACTCTCCGCGGCCGACCCGATCGGGCTCTTCGCGGCGGAAGACACGCCCACGCTGCGCGCGCTCGTCCGCGACATGACCGGGGAGCGGCTGACGGCGCGGCTGCGCGTTCGCGATCTCGACGGTCGACTGGTCTCGGAATGGACGCGATCGCTGGGAGCCGCGGGGCTGAAGCGCGACTTCCCGCTCGAACTGCCCGCCTATGGGTGGTACGAGGCGGACCTGGAGGTCTTCGACGCGTCGGGTTCGATCGGGCGGAGCGAGCAGAGCTTCGGGTGGCTCGCGCCGCGGCGGGTCGAGCCCGCGGTCGAATTGGCCGACGCGGGCGACGAGCCGATGGCGCTGACGATTCCGGGCGCGGCGGCGCGGCTGGGCCCGGCTTTCGGGCTGATGGTCGACGATGCGGGGGCGCGGGTGCGTCCGCTGCTGACGCCGATGATGCGCGCGCTGGGGCTGGATCTGCTGGAGATCTCGTTGTGGGGCGGGCGGGGAGCCGAGTACGACGACCCGGGCGCGATCGATGAACTCCGGCGGATCGTCAGCCGCGTACGCGACCTGGGCGGCGAGGTCTCGCTGGCGTACCGCGACCTGCCCGAGCCGATCGCATCGGGCCCGGACGCGGATGCGCGATCGGTGGGGCGGACGGTGCTGTCGGCCGAGGATCTGTGGCTGAACCGCATCGACCCGGCGCTGGAGCGGTTCGGGCAGAGCGTTCGGCGGTGGTCGTTCGGGGGCGAGTGGACGCCCGGGGTCGCGGGTCGGCTCGAGGATCGGCTGGGTCGGCTGGTGCCGGCGGGCGAGGTCGTGCTCGATTCGGACCTGTGGGACTTTCTAAGCGATTCGCCGCGGGCGCCGAGGGGCGTGCGCCTGTCGACGCGGGTGCGCCCGGGGACGAGCGATCGGCAGATCGCCGAGTCGCTGGGCGGGGCCGGGGTGCCGCGGCGGGTCGGGATCGAGATGACCGAGCAGCGGACGCGGGCGGGTTTCGATGATGCGCTGCGGCGGGCGTTCCTGTCGTGGGAAGCGATCGGGGGGGGCGAGCCTTCGGAGGACGCGGGGGAGTTGGCGCTGGTGGAGCCCTGGCGCTGGGTGGGTCGGCGGCAGCCGCGGCTGAACCCGAGGCCCGAACTGGTCGCGTGGGAGACGGTGGGGGAAGTGCTGCGCGATCGGCGGCCGATGGGCCGGGTGGATCTTGGCGCGCACACGCTGGGGCTGTTGCTCAGCCCGCGTGGAGCCGAGGACGGGGGCGCGATCGTGGCGTGGACGGACCTGGCCGGGGCCTCGCTGGAACTGATGCTGGCCGGGGAGGCGGTGCGGGTGCTCGACCCGTTCGGGAACGAACACGGGGTGAGCGCGACGCGTGGCCCCGACGGGTTGCTGCGGCACCGGGTGGCGCTGGGTTCGACGCCGGTGATCATCGAGGGGGTCGACCCGGCGCTGGTGCGATTCCAGCGGAGCTTGTCGCTGGATGAGCCGGTGCTGGCGACGGCGAACCGGACGCTCGAGCGGTCGATGACGATCCACAATCCGTTTCCCTACTCGGCCGAGATCCGGTACTTCGTGGTCGAGCCGGGCGAGGGCGGCGCGGGGGAGCGCGGGTGGGAGATCGAGCCGCGGAGCGGTCGGGTGCAGATCGAGCCGGGCGGGTCGGCGACGGTTCCGATCGAGATCGCGATGAGCCCGCTGGAGTTGTCGGGCCGGCGCGACCTGGTGCTGCACGCGGAGGTGCGCGCGGGGCGTGATCTCGGGTTGATCGAACTGCGGGCGCCGATGGTGCTGGGGGACCCGGGGCTGGTGGTCGATGCGAACCCGTATCCGAGGGGGCACGCCGACGATCTGCTGGTGGTGGTGTCGATCGCGAACGACTCGGCAGAGGCGCGGGTGCTGGAACTGGTGGTGGTCGGCGAGGGGGACCGCCGGCGGACGACGCTGTCGGCACTGGCGCCCGGCGAGCAGGCGGTGCGCCGGGTGGTGCTGGCGCGGTCGTCGCGGGGGGAGAAGGTCTTCGTGAGCATCGAGGACCTGGACACCGGGGACCGTGTGAACCGGCTGGTGGATGTGCCTTAGAGATCGCGCGGGCGCGAGCTTCAGCCCGGGCTGAGCAGGTGGATCGCGTAGCCGGGCTCGGCGGGCTCGGTGGGCTCGCCCCAGTCATCGACGACGCCGACGGTGTGGAGCGGCGAGCGATCGACGAGTTCGTCCCACTGCGCGCGCGAATAGGTGCGGAGGGTGTAGGTCGAGTCGATGTGGTCCTCGCCGGTGGGCGTGGTGACGACGAGGTGGCTCAGGACGCGTTCGACGCGGTCGCGGCGGGCGGCTCTGGACTGGGGCGGAAGGTAGTTGATGATCTGCGTGACGCGGCGCTGCCCGCGCGAGGCGTTCCAGACATCCTCGACCTCGGCCTCGTGGTCGTAGTCGGTCAGACTGATGCCCACGGCGTAGACGCCCCCCGGACGCAGCGCGCGGGCGATCTCGGCGAAGTGGGTGAGCATCGCGTCGTCGTCGGGCAGGTGGCGGATGGTGTTGATGAGGTTGAACGCCAGGTCGGCGCGTTCGCCCTCGAGGTGGCGGGTGAAGTCGGTCATGTCGGCGAGGAAGACGCGGGCGAGGTCGGTCAGGCCGCGGCGGCGGATGGACCGGCGGGCGTAGGCGATCATGTCGCGGTTGAGGTCGAACCCGATGCAGCGCGTCCCGCGTGAGGCGGCCAGGCGGATCAGCCGACCCGAGCCGCAGGCGGGCTCGAGCAGCGTGAGGCGGGGCTTGCCGCGCGAGGTCGGCTTCGTGCGCACGAATCGCGACGCGATGCGCTCGACGGTGTCGAGTTCCTCGGCGGTGCCCGCGGCGTGGAGGGTGTCGTAGAGCGAGGGCAGGGAGTACAGGTCGGTGACATTCGGCACGCTGCGAGGGTAGGCTGAGCGCATGGACAGCCCCGCGGATTTCTCGGCGTTCGATCCGGCGACTCTGGCGCGCGCGGTGCGCACGAGTTCGCCGCTGCTGCTGCGGTTCCTCGGGGGGTTTGATGAATCCAACCGGACAACGCAGGCGCCGGGCCTGCCGAATCACGCGGCGTGGACGCTCGGGCATCTTGCGCTGACGCTGCATCGGGCGGCCGAGCGGCTGGACGGCTCGGGGCTTCCCGAGCGGGACTTCATCGCGGGGGCGGCCGCGGGGGATGCCGAGCGTTTCGGGAGCGAGTCGGTCGCGTTCGGCTCGAGGCCGGTGGACGAGCCGGGGCGGTATCCGTCGCTGGAGCGTTCACGGGCGATCTTCGAGGGGGCGGTGGATCGGCTGGCGAACGGGATCGGCACGAGCTCGCGCGAGCGGCTGGCGCAGAGCGAGCCGTGGGGACGCGCCGAGACGACCATGGGAGACCTGATCGTGCGCATGATCGTGCACAACGGGACGCACGCGGGGCAGTTGGCGGATCTTCGGCGGGCGCTGGGGATGCCGCCGGTGATCGGATAGTCGGCGCGTGCTCGGAAGTGGATGGTCAGAGCCGGCGAGAAGGGAATGGGCAGAGGAGCCGTACCTTGGGCAAGAGCGAACCGCTCGACATCCTGCTGACGCACGACGCGCACGCGACGGGGTTGGTCATCGATGCCTGCCGCGGGCTGAGCGGGGACGACTTCCATCGACCGCTGGGCATGGGGGTGGGGTCGCTGCACGATACGATCTTGCACATTCTCGGCGCGATGCGTGGGTGGACGGATCTGCTCGCGGGGCGCGACGAGCCGCGACCGAGGCTCGAAGCCGAGGGGAAGAAGACCTGCGACGAGTTGCGCGTGTTGCTGGGGGAGGCGGCGGCGGAGCTTCGCGCCGAGGCCGAGCGGCTCCCGATGGATGATGTCGCGCGGGGATCGCGCGGCGGGCGTGATTATGCGTTCACACGGGGCGGGATCTTCACGCATGTCACGACGCACGGGATGCACCATCGCGCCCAGTGCGTGCACATGCTCAAGCGGCTGGGGGTCGAGCCGCTGCCCGAGGTGAGCGTGGTGCGTTGGATGATCGAGCACAATCCGGTTGACTGAGGCGGTGCCGGTTGGGCGGCGTCGTGGTACAACGGCGGGATGCAACTGCTTCTCACGCTTGTCGCCGTCGGGGTCGGGGTGCTCATCGCGGTGCAGCCGGCGCTGAACACGCAATTGGCGCGTTCGCTGGGGCATCCCTATTACGGGGCGCTGACCAACTTCGCGGTGGGGTTCGTGGTGATCCTGGTGATCGGGCTGTTGATTGTTCGTCCCGGGGTGCCGCGGGAGGGGGCGCGGGCGTCGGCGCCGTGGTGGGCGTGGTGCGGGGGGTTGCTGGGGGCGACCTTCGTGACCGCGGCGATTCTGCTCTTGCCCAAGCTCGGCGCGGTGCTGTTGATCGGGTCGATCCTGGTCGGGCAGCTCATCGCGGCGTCGGCGATCGACCAGTTCGGGCTGCTCGGCGTGAAGCAGCAGTCGATCTCGCCGATGAGGCTTGCCGGGCTGATGCTGCTGGCGGCGGGGCTGGTGTTCGTGCAGCTCGGGACGAAGAAGCCGGCGGCGCTGGCGGGCGAGCCGCCGGCGGCGGTGGGCGGGGATTGAGGCGGGGGGCCGGGTCGACGGGGCGGTGGGTTCTCCTACACTGCGGTATTCGCGCGGGGCGCCGGGCCGACTCGACTGGCCGGGCTGAGACGCACCCGTTGAACCTGATCCGGGTCATGCCGGCGGAGGGATCGCGATGGGCACCACGAACGGGAAGAACATCACCAAGGCCAGCACGCCTACGAGTGTCCGCACCAGCGGCGACGGGGCGCGGGTGTACGAACTGGCGGCCAGCGCGGGGGCCGAACGCCCGATCGAGCGGTTCGCCGCGCCGATGCGGGGCGCGCACAACCCGGGCAACTCGGCGGCGACGACGCCCGGGAGCTTTGCGAACCGGGCGGATGTCGGCGGGGCACTGAGCTTCAGTTCGCCCGACACGCCGGGGATGCCCGAGCCGAGCCCGTACACCGCGTGGGACTTCCTGCCCGAGGACTGGACGGCGGAGGTGGTCGAGGAGGGGACGGGAGCGTTGGCCTCATCGCCGTGTGCGCACGAGGCGCATGTGTTCACCGATGCGCGGGGCGTGACGCGTCGGGTGACGACGCCGCCCGGCTTTGAGCCGGTCACACAGCTCGAGCATGCGCGGCTCGGTCGCATCACCGAGCAGATGAAGCGGGTCGCCGAGCGTGAGGGGCACCTGACGGCTGAGCAGGTGCGCGACGAGGTCGCGGCGGGCCGCATGGTCATCCCCGCGAACACGACGCACCTGCAATACAACCTCGACCCGATGGCGATCGGGAGGGCGAGCAAGACGAAGGTCAACGCGAACATGGGCGCGAGCCCGGTGAGCTCGGGGACCGACGAGGAGGTCGAGAAGCTCAAGTGGGCCGAGCGCTGGGGTGCCGACACGGTCATGGATCTGTCGACCGGCGGCGACCTCGACGAGTGCCGCGAGGCGATCCTGCGCAACTCGACCGTGCCGATCGGGACGGTGCCGATCTACTCGATGATCATCGGGCGGCGGCTGGAGGACCTCGATGCCGAGGCGATCCTCGAAACGCTCGAACACCAGGCGCGGCAGGGCGTGGACTACTTCACGATCCACGCGGGCGTGCGGCGCGCGCACCTGAAGTATGTCAAGAACCGGCTCATCGGGATCGTCAGCCGCGGCGGGAGCCTGCTCGCCAAGTGGATGCTCGTGCACGGGAAGGAGAACCCGATGTACGACCTGTGGGACGACATCTGCGAGGTGATGCGCGCACACGATGTGACCTTCTCGATCGGCGACGGGCTGCGGCCGGGCGGGCTGGCGGACGCGACCGATGATGCGCAGCTCGCGGAATTGGAGACGATCGGCGAGCTGACCGAGCGCGCGTGGCGGCACGGCGTGCAGGTGATGGTCGAGGGTCCCGGGCATGTGCCGCTGGATCAGATTGAGTACAACATGAAGCTGCAGCGGCGGCTGTGCCACGGGGCGCCGTTCTATGTGCTCGGGCCATTGGTCACGGATGTGTTCCCGGGGTACGACCACATCACCAGTTGCATCGGCGCGACGAACGCGGCGTATCACGGCGCGAGCATGCTGTGCTATGTCACGCCCAAGGAGCACCTGGGCCTGCCCAAGAAGGGCGATGTCAAGGAGGGCTGCATCGCGTACAAGATCGCGGCCCACGCGGCGGATGTCGCGCTGGGCATCCCGAACACGCGCGACTGGGACGACGACCTGACGCGGGCCCGCGCGGCGCTCAACTGGGAGAAGCACTTCGATCTCGCGTTCGACACCGACACGGCCCGGGCGTACCACGACGAGGACCTCGATGTCGATACCGACTTCTGCGCGATGTGCGGGCACGACTGGTGCAGCGTGCGGATTTCCAAGGAGATCCAGGAGTTCGCGTCGGGCAAGGCCGAGGGATTTGAGCGGATGGGCGGCAAGGACGGGACGGTGCGCGGCGCGCCGGCGAAATCGGCGGCGCTGACCGAGGAGCAGCAGCGGATCCTCGAGCAGCGCGGGTACCTCAAGCCCGAGGAGATCCACAAGCTCGCGAGCAAGGTCAAGGGGAAGGTGAAGGCGGGCGAGGACGGCAAGGCCGCGTGCCACTCCGATTATGTGGATGCCGACGAGGCGAAGAAGATGCAGGAGGAACTGGTGCAGGTCGATGTGCGGCCGGCGCTGGGGATCGGGAAAGAGGATCGGGTGATCTGATCCGTCCGGGAGAGCCGCATGGGTCGGTTGCAGGGGAAGGTGTGCCTGGTGACCGGCGGGGCGCGCGGCATCGGACACGCGATCGCCGATGCGTTCGTGCGCGAGGGGGCGTCGGTCGTCGTCGGGGATGTCAACGCGGAAGGCGGCGCGGCGGCGGCGCGTGACATCGGCGCGGCGTTCGATCGGCTGGATGTGCGCGAGGAGAAAGACTGGATCGCGTGCGTGGATCGGATGCTCGCCGAGCGGGGGCGGCTCGATGTGGTCGTCAACAACGCGGGCATCACCGGGTTTGACGAGAGCTTCGAGGGGCACGATCCCGAGCACCTGGACCTCGGGCTGTGGCGGCGGGTGCTGGCGACCAACCTGGAGGGCACGGCCCTCGGGTGCAAGCACGCGATCCGGGCGATGCGCCGCAACACGCCCGGCGGCGGGTCGATCGTGAACATCGGGTCGCGGTCGGGGATCGTGGGCATCCCGCGAGCGTCGGCGTACGCCGCGAGCAAGGCGGCGGTGCTGAACCACACGCGGAGCGTGGCGCTCTACTGCGCCGAGGAGGGGCTGGGGATCCGGTGCAATGTGATCCAGCCGGCGGCGATCCGCACGCCGATGTGGGAGCCGATGCTGGGGGCACCGGGCTCGCCCGAGCGGGCGGCGATGGAACGCGAGATCCTTGCCGACTGCCCGCTGGGGCGGTTCGGCGAGCCGACCGAGGTCGCGGCGCTGGCGGTGTACCTCGCGTCGGACGAATCGCGGTACACGACCGGGGCGGCGATCAATGTCGATGGTGGTATCCTTGCGGGCGCGGCCCGGCCGCCCGTGAAGTGAGCGGGCGGGGTGGAGCGATGAGAAAGAAGGAGCAAACGATGACGCGGAAGGCGATGCTGGCGGTGGTCTCGGCGGGTGTGCTCGTGGGGTTGGGCGGGTGCAAGATGTCGTCGAAGGATGACTCGGCGGAGGCGGATTCGGCGACGCAGGTCGCGGCCGCGACCCCGGTCAACACGATCTGCCCGATCGGCGGGCACGAGGTTCCCGACAACACGCGGACGGTCGCGTACAAGGGGCACACGATCGTGTTCTGCTGCGACGGATGCGTCGAGGCGTGGGGCGATGAGGACGAGGCGGGGCGGGACGCGATCCTGGCGATCGCTCTCGCGGAGAAGCAGGGCAAGTGAGCGACCCCTGGATCATCGATGTCGGGCTGCACCACGGCGAGGACACGGACTTCTATCTCAAGAAGGGGTTCCGGGTCGTGGCGATCGAGGCGAACCCGAGGCTGGCGGCGAAATGCCGCGAGCGGTTCGCCGGTGCGATCGCCGAGGGCCGGCTGGAGATCCTCGAGGGCGCGGTGAGCGACGAGCCGGGCGAGATCGAGTTCACGGTCAACCTCGACAAGGACGACTGGAGCTCGCTCGACCCGGCGGTGGGAGGTCGGCAGGGAACGCGGACGGAAGTGATCCGCGTGCCGGCGATCCGGTTCGATGAGGTGCTGCGCGCGCACGCGCCGGTGCGGTACATCAAGTGCGACATCGAGCGGGGTGACATCTTCGTGATCAACGCGCTGCACCGGACGGGGCTCTGCCCGCCGTTGTTCAGCGTGGAGGCGCACGAGGCGGAGTACCTGGCGCACCTGGCGGTGCTGGGGTACGACCGGTTCAAGCTGGTGAACCAGATCACGAACTGGCAGGTGAAGCTGCCCGAGCCGGCGCTGGAGGGAAGGTATGTCGAGCACACCTTCCCGAAGCACTCGAGCGGGGCGTTCGGGGAGGAAGTGCCGGGCGCGTGGATGAGTTTCCTGGAGGTCGCGGAGGTGTACGCGTCGATCCGGCGGCTGCAGCGCGAACGGCCCGGGCTGATGGCGGGCTACTTCGACTTCCACGCCAAGCACCGGGACGCGTGAGGTGTCTCGGATCGGCGCTCGTTTGGCGGCGGGGCGTGCGGCGGTGCTCGCCGTGGCGTGCGCGATGCTCGTCGGCGGGTGCGCCTTCGGCTTCCCGATCGGGCATCGGGATGTCTCGGGGCTGACGCGGCGGAGCATGCAGACGCCCGACGGTCGGGAACTGTCGTACCTGATCGGCGGCGATCCCGACGGCGTGCGGGTGATCTACATCCATGGCACGCCCGGGAGCGCGGCGGACCTGGCGGGGTTTGTTGCCGACCCGGTCGCGGGGACCGAGTCGGTCGCGGTGGATCGGCTGGGGTTCGGCGAGTCGGATGCGCGTTCGGTCGTCAGTTTCGAGCGGCAGGCGGCGGCAATCGCGGGGCTGCTCGAGGAACAAGACGGCGCGCGCACGATCGTCGTGGGTCATTCGCTGGGCGGGCCGATCGCGGCGCGGCTGGCGGCGGACTTTCCCGAGCGCGTGGGCGGGCTGGTGATCGTCGCGGGCTCGCTGGATCCGGATCTCGAGAAGCCCCGGTGGTTCAACTACGCGGCGGCGCTGCCGTTCGTGTTCCCGCTGCTCGCGCGGCCGTTGCAGCATTCGAATGTGGAACTGATGGCGTCGCCGGAGCAGACGCGGGAGTTGGCGAAGGTGCTGTCGCGGGTGCGCGCGCCGACGGTGGTGATCCACGGCGAGGAGGACTCGCTGGTGGAGGTTGAGAACGCGGACTACATGCGTCGGAGGTTCAGCCATCTCGCGCACATCGAGGTGATCCGGATCGAGGGGGCGGGGCACCTGCTGCCCTGGACGCGGGCGGGGGTGATCCGCGACGCGGTCGCGGGGTTGGTCGAGCGGGAACGGCGCGAAGCCGAGCGAGCGAGGGCGAAGAGCCCGGGAGGCGTGTGATGGGTGCGCAGGAGATCGTGGCCGAGACGGGCGAGGGGTTTGCGACGCGTTGGCGTGCGCGCGGGCACGAGGTGGTCGCCGACGAGCCGGGCGAGGCGGGCGGGCAGGACACGGGACCGAGCCCGGTGGAGACGATGCTCGGGGCGCTGGCGTCGTGCACGACGATCACCGCGCGGATGTACGCCGATCGCAAGGGGTTTCCGATGACGAGCGTGCGCGCGCGGGTGATCGAGAAGCCCGGCGAGGGGGGCAAGCGCTCGTTCGACCTGGTCGTGGAGGTTGCGGGGGACGCGCTGACCGACGAGCAGCGCACGCGGATCGTGACGATCGCGGGGCGGTGCCCCGTGCACCGGATGCTCGAGGAGGGCGTGTCGATCCGGACGGTCGCGGGGTGAGGGTCAGGTGCCCTCGCGGCGGATCTTCTTGCGGAGTTGCTCGGCGACGCGGCCCTTGAGCCCGGATCGGGCGAGGAGGATCGCGGTGGTGCCGACGGCGACGCCGACGGCGGCGGCCTTGGCGACGCGATCGACCTGCCGGCTCTTGTGGTGTCCGGTGGCGCACCAGGTGGCGAAGTGTTCGCAGTTGTTGAAGAGGAGGTCGTAGCCCGGCTCGCCGACGCGGTCGCGGGCGCGGGCCACGATTTCGTCGGGGTCGATGTCGCCGGGGTGTTGGACGATCTCGAAGGGTCGTCCTCGGTGGAACTCGGGGAGGGGGATCTCGCGGATGCGCCCGCCGTGGAACCAGTTGGCGTACTCGGCGACGAGGCCTTCGCCCAGGAAGATGCCGTGGTGCCAGTAGAGCCCGAGCCAGACGCGGAGGTGGTCGCCCTTGCGGAGCGCGGGATGCGGGTCGGTGGTGGTCATCCGTGATCTTCTTCGGAATCCAGCGGGGCGGGGTTCGCTCGGAGGGGTGACCGGTTGGGCGCGTGGTCAGGCGGGGACGGGCTCGGGGGCCTCGGCGGCGGCGCGGACGCAGGCAAGATCCTTGGCGAACGCCTTGCGGATCATGCCCTTCATCAGCACGAACATCGGCATCATCAGGCGGGCCTTGAAGGACTTGGCGCGGGCGAGCATGTCGTAGGTGAGGGTGCAGCGGTGGGGGGAGGCGGGGTCCGGCTCGACGCGGACGGTGGTGCGGTACTCGCAGCCCTGGCTGCCGGCGAGGGTGGTGTAAGAGTGTCCGGGCTCGAAGGCGATGACTTTCATCGTTTCGGTGCATTCCTTGCCGAACATCACGCGGGTCTCCTTCCAGGTAGTCCCCTCGCCGAACGGGCCGTCGGTCAGCACGGAGATCTCGGTGATGTCCGGGATGACAGCCGGGGCGTTGTCGAGGTCGGTTGCGATCGCGAAGACGAGGTCGGCCGGGGCGTCGATGGGCTCGGAGACGGTGACTCGAGGCATGGGGGGCTCCTTTGCCGATGGATCCTAACGGACCCGCGGGGGCGGATGAAGCCCGACCCGGGGCGAATGCTGGGTTGCCGGCGTGCTGGGTGGTAGGCTCGGGGGATGAGCACGATTGAGCGGATGCGGGTGTTGCTGGTGGGCGCGTGGGTCGGGCTGGGTTCGTCGGCGTGGGCGCAGATGGAGATGACGGACGAGCCGCCCGAGGGCGAGTCGGTGATGCGTGGGCCGACCGTGCCGACGGAGCGGTCACGGACGCTGGTGGGTCGCGCAGCCGACGGGAGGTTCGAGCCGCTCGAGCAGCGTGCGGAGGTGGCGGCGATCCAGCGGATGCGGCTGGACGACGCGACGCGCGAGCGGGCGATGGCGATCGTCGATGCGCGTCGCATGGCGGTGGCGATGCTGCTGGTCGACGAGATCGACCTGTTGCGGGAGCAGACCGATGCGATCCGGGAGGGTCGGCGGGAAGAGGCGGCGGAGATGCTGCGCGCGATGTGGGAGCGGTTCGATCCGGAGCGGTCGGCGACGCCGCTGATCGAACCGATGCGGGGCGTGCTGAGCGAGGAGGAGTTCGCCGAGTTCCGGCGGCTGGTCGAGGGGTACTGGGAGGCGTGGATCGACTGGGAGCTGCGGAACCGGATGGGCGCGGGGGAAGACGCGCGCGAGCGCGTGCGGGAGCGGCTGGCGTTCGGGTGGTTCCAGCGCGAGGTGCGCGAGGGGTACGAGGCGTCGCTGCGCCGGTATCAGCAGGCGATGGACGGGATCTACGCGGCGGTCGAGCCGACCGACGAGCAGCGGCAGGCGATCCGGTCGATCGTGATCGAGCACATCAAGAAGACGCGGCTGGACGCGACCTCCGACGAGCGGCGGGCCGTGATGCACACCATCTACGACATGCTCGACGCCGAGCGGCAGAGGAAGTTCTTCGACTACCTGCTGCGGCAGGTGATCCGCGACGAGTGATCGCCGGGCGGGAGCGGGCGGATTACTTCGAGCGGGCCTGGCGCGTGGCGGAGGCCTTGCGGGCGGGCGCCTTGCGGGCCGCCGCGGGCTTCTTGGTGGTCGTTGTCGGAGTCTTCTTGGCGGCGGACTTCTTCGAGGCGGGCTTGGCGACCTTCTTCGTGACCTGCTTCGTGACCTTCTTCGTGACTTTCTTGGCGACCTTCTTTGCCTGCTTCTTGGCGGCGGGCTTCTTGGCTGCGGACTTGTTGGCGGGGTGTCGGTCGCCGAACTGGCTCTCGTACTGGCGGATGAACTTCTTGGCGCTGATCTTGCGGATGGCGTTGCCGAGCAGGGCGAGGGGCACATCCTCGAGTTTCTTGACGCGGATGCAGGAGGCGCCCATGTCGAGGCGTTTGCCGGTGTTGGTCCATTCCTGGGTGAACCAAGCCTTGAGATCGGGGTCCTGGTAGAGGCAGAAGAGGTAGATCCCGATGTGGTTCTTTTGGGAGGCGATGGAGGCGAAGGGGAGGGGCTGTCTGGGGTCGCAGTGGTAGCCCTGGGGGTAGACGCTGTGGGGGATGCTGTAGCCGATCATGCCGTACTGGATGCCCTCTTGGATCGCCGGGTCGAGGTTCTTGAGGATGGTGGCGCGAAGGGCTTCGAGGGCGGCCCGGCGTTCGTCGGGGAGGCCGGCGAGGTAATCGGCGACGCTGGCGGGCTTGCTGCTCTTGTTGCTCATAGGCAAATCGTACCTTGAGGGCGATGGGGGCAACAGGGGCGGGCGGGCCCGGCCGAGGTCGGGGTCAATTCGGGTGGAGTTGGAGAAAAGGGGGTGTGCGGGGGAAGGGCGGGAGCGTAGAATCTTGACCGTGCGTGGCGATCGTGCCTCCAGACGCACGACCTGTCTGCCGACCGCCTGAGACGGGAGCGGGTTCATCGAGTTTCCACTCGGGCAAAGGTTCGGTTCGACTGATGAAGAAGCTCTATGTCGGGAATCTGCCGTTCAGTGTCAACGACGACGAACTGCGGGAAATGTTTGCTGAGCATGGTGAAGTGGCCTCGGCCGCGGTGATCATGGATCGTGAGACCGGGCGGAGCCGCGGTTTCGGGTTTGTCGAGATGGCCGACGAGGCGGAGGCCGATCGGGCGATCGAGGCGATGAACGGGTTCGACATCAACGGGCGCCCGCTGACGGTCAATGAGGCTCGTGCCCGGCAGGACCGCGGCGGCTTCGGCGGCGGCGGCGGCGGCGGCCGGGGCGGATTCGGCGGCGGTCGCGGCGGCGGCGGCGGTGGCCGCGGCGGCTACGGCGGTGGTGGCGGCGGCGGTCGCGGCGGCGGTGGCGGCGGCTACGGCGGCGGCCGGGGCGGCGGCGGCGGCGGCTGGTAAGCCACGCCTCACCCCCTCCATCAAGACCTGTGAAACGACACGCCCCCGAGTCTCGGCTCGGGGGCGTTTCTCGTTCTGGGACTTGTGCTGACCCGGGCGCCGCGGCTCGGGGCCACCGCGGTCACGCCGGGCCGCAGTCGATGAGCACGCCGCCGCGTTTGTGCCCGGTCTCGACATACTCGTGGGCGGCGACGATCTCGTCGAGCCGGTAGGTGCGGTCGATCACAGGGCGGATCGCACCCTGTTCGAGCAGGTCGGCGAGGAGGCGCAGGTCGGCGGGGCGATCGGGCGTGACGCCCCCCTTGACCCGCAGTTTGGAGGACCAGCGCGTGGTGAGCGTCTGCCAGACGGTCCGCAGGTCCATCACCACCGCGAGAAAGGCGCCCCGCTCGGTGAGCAGGTGTCTGGCGCGGGCGAACGAGAGCTTGCCGACGGTGTCGAGGATGAGGTCGTAGGGCCCCGCGTGGGCGGCCGGATCAGCAGGGTCGGTCTGGGTGTAGTCGATGACCGCTGACGCGCCGAGCGAGCGGACGAGCTCGGCGTTGCGGCCGCTGCACACGCCGACGGCCTCGCCGCCCCAGTGCCTGATCATCTGCACGGCGTAGGTGCCGATGGCGCCCGAAGCGCCATTGACCAGCACGCGCTGCCCGGGCTGGAACCGGCCGAGGTCACGCAGGAAGTAGAGCGCCGTGAGTCCGGCGAAGGGGACCGCCGCGGCGGCGTCGGCGGGGGTCGCTTCGGGTCGGCGGACGATCATGCCGTCGGCGGGCAGGCACAGGTACTCGGCGTTTGCGCCGAAGCGCAGCCCGGTCGAGGCGATGACCTCGTCGCCGGGGCTCCAGTCGGCGGTGCCGTCGTCGGCCTCGGTTGAGGGCCGCGGGGCGACTTGCTCGATGGTTCCAGAGACTTCAAAGCCCGGAATCCGTCGGCGGGGGCCGAAGATGCCCATCGCGAGGCGTGCGGGCAGCCAGAAGATGGCGCTGGGGATGTCCCAGCCGCGGATGCGGACATCGCCGGTGGTGACGGTCGAGGTGCGGACGCGGATGAGCACCTGGCCCGGCTCGGGACGGGGCGTGGTGACGGCGCGGACCGAGAGCACGCGAGCCGCGGGGCCGTAGCGGCTGTAGTACGCGGCGCGCATCGTTCCGGGCGGGGTGGCGGGTGATGTGGCGGGCGGGGCGGTCGGCGCGTCGGGCATCACTCGGCGGGCCCGACGGGAATGATGAAGTCGGCGCGGCCGAGGTCGGAGGCGGGGAGTTGGGCGGCCGTCTCGCGGCTCATGGAAACGACGACGATGCGGGCGTCGGGGAGGTGGCGGCGGAGTTCGAGAACGGTGCCGCCCTCGAAGTCGGCGTGGAACTGCCCGACAACATGGACGATCGGGGCGTGGCCCGGCCTGCGGGCGAGCGCGATCGACTCGGCCATGGTTGCGTCCCAGACCGTCTGGGCGCGGAAGAAGCTTTCGACCATGGCGTTGACGGCGGCGGGGTCGGGGCCGTCACCCTGCGACGAGTCGCCGTGGCTGGTCATCATCTCGGCCATGACGGCGAAGAAGCGATCGCGGTAGGGGCCCTCGGCGGGGATGCCCGGCAGCGCGAAGAGCGCTTGTTGCGACGGGCGGAGCTCGGAAAGCGCATCGAAGCCCCGTCGGCGGGCGAGGGGGGAGTAGCGGCGGGGGGCGTTGGCGGCGACGACCGGGACGCCGGCGCTCTTGGCGGCTTCGACCATCGCGCGATGCCCCGGGGGATAGTTGCCCGGCGAGCGGCGCGAGAGGTCGCGGAAGGTCTCTTCGTCGATGACGCCGGTGAGGTAGTCGTCGAGAACGGACTGGGTGTCGCGCTCGAAGAACTCCATGCTCAGGACGGGGCGCGGGCGGGCGGGGTCGGACTCGGCGCGGGCGAGGAGGTCCTCCCAGATCGCCGAGGCGACGGCGAGCCCGAGGTCGTGCCCGTGCATCTCCCCGATGATCACGATGTCCGCGTCGGCGCAGGCGTCGAGCATCGCGCGCCACGAGGCGGCCGACCCGTCGGAGCCGCGGAGCACGGCGACGGCGCGCGGACGGAGTTGCTCGGCGGCTTCGACGGTGGCGGGAGCAGATGAGGGTTCGTCGGCGGCGTGCCGGGTCGCGCAGGCCGGAAGGGCCGCGAGGCACGCCAGGAGCCCGGCGGCCGCCCGGGGAAGCCGAGCGTTCCATCTGCGAGGGGTCGACGCGGGATGCGGGGTGCTCAGGCGGCGATGAGGCATCGGCGGTCCTTCGTGGAGATGAGTGCTAGCGGAAGGGCCAGTGTAAGGGCGACTGCGCGGGGTTGGGCGACGACGCCGAGCAGCGCGATGGGCGCGGTTATCAGACGCAGCAAGCAGCGGACACCCGTCCGGGCAATTGAACCCCCCGGCAAAAGCCCCAGAACATCCGAACGAAGATTGGCCGGCCGAGAGCGTGCCGCTAGATTCCAAGCAGAACTCCTGGGCTTTCGCGCCGCGGGGGCTCATCAGATTCGTGGGAACCAGTTTCGTGGGGATTCGACATGATGAAGCGTTCTTTGTGCGTGATGTCGCTGTGCGCGGCCGGGGCGGTCGGTGTTGCCAACGCTCAGGTTTCGTACACCTTTGATTCGACCGACGAGGGCTGGACCTCGATCAACGATACCAGTTCGTTCGGGTGGGACGGCACGCTGGGCAATCCGCCCGGTGCGATCCGCGGCGTCGACCGGACCTCGGGCGCGATCTGGTTCTTCTCCGCGCCCGCGGCGGACCTTGGCGACTTGAGCGGTCTCTACGGGCAGTCGATCGATTACGACATCCTCGGCATCACGGGGGCCCAAGACGATCTCGAAGACCTCGCCGATGTGATCCTCGACGGACCGGCCGGTCGCATCGGCATCGACATCGATGTCGTGCCGGTGGTGGGGCAGTGGACTTCGTGGTCGGCGACCGTGTCGGCGGGGCTCGGCTGGAAGGTCGTGACATCGAACGACGGCGACCTCGGCGCCGACGCCGACGAGCAACTCATCCGCGATGTGCTCGCGTCGGTGGACTCGATGTACATCCGCGGCGAGTACACCAGCGGGTCGGATTCGGCCGCCCTGGACAATGTCTCGTTCGCCCCCGCCCCGGGGACGGCCGCGCTGCTGGCCCTCGGCGGGATCGCCGGCGTCCGCCGTCGACGCTGATCGGCTCAGAGGGCGCCCCGGCGTTGACCGACGGGCCCCAATCGAAGCTCGCGTACCAGCCCGGTTCCCGATGGGGAGCCGGGCTTTCTTTTGCTTTCTCTTGTGGGCGAGCGTCGCACAGCGAGTGGCCAGGTGCGCGGCGGTGGTGCCGATCACCACGGCGACAAGGACGCTCTTTGAATCTGATGCTTCGGACTCGGGAGACTCGTAACGCATCGGAACTCGAATCGAGGCATGCGGAACCGGGCTTCTCGCGGGACGGTTGGAAGGGTTCCGCTAGACTGGCGTCCGGCCGGCGGCACGCACGCCCGGTGCGCGTGGTCGAGGGTTGAGTCGGGTTCGAGCCCGCGGATACGACAAACGCACCGCAAGCCGAAGCGGCATGCGGTGGCACCCGGCGGAGGTTCCTTGGTGGGGAGTTGGGGGGATGCACCGCGGAGGGCCGCTGAGGGCCGCGGGGGTTCTTGGGTGGGAGGAGTCGTCGTAGTCACGGGCGGGGCGCCCGTGCCACGAGAGGGAGTCGTGAGGAGGGCGCGGGCGGCTTTGCGTTGGGCTTCGTTGGCGAGGCGCTGGCCGCGGGTGGCGGGGTGCTCGGAGGCGATGCGGGTGAGGGTGGCGACGGCCGAGGGCTGTGCGGCGGCGCGGATGGCTTCGGCGCGGGCGGCCGAGAGGCGGGCGTGGATGGCGAGGCGTTGGGTGAAGAAGGGGTGGTTGAGGACGCGTTCGAGGTCGGGGAGGGTGAGGCGGTGGATCTCGCAGAGGTCGAGGAGGGGGAGGTCGGCGGCGAGGTAGTCGTGGAGGAGAGAGATGGGGTCGAAGTCGGGATCGAGGTCGGGGAAGTCGGCGAGGACTTGCTCTGGAGTTGGGTCGGGGGTTGGGTCGGGAGTGGTGTTGGGGTGGGCGGGATGTCGGAGTTCATCGCCGATGGGCTGCATGCAGATCATGCGACGACGCTACGGCGGGGGCGATGGGGGTCAAGGTCTCAAGTGGGGAGTGACGGGGTGTTGGCGCGCGGGGTGGGGTGGTTGGGGGCGAAGAAGCACTGGCGGGCGAGCCGCCAGTGGCACCCGGCGCGCGAGGTGGGGTGCTTGGGGGGACGAAGCACCGTCTGCGGCTTCGCCGACAGACGGTGGCACCCGGGCACCCGGCGTAGCAGGAGGGAATGGATAGGCGAGGGTCAGAGACGCCGTCTGCAGTTTGGCCGACAAATAGCGCACCCAGCCTAGCCAGCCGAACCGAGAACCTTTTGGCCGCCAAGACCAGCGCCAAGTCCCCCAACGAACGCTATCACAGCCACGATGATCTTCTCGAGAAGGTCATCCGACTTTCCAGCCAGCATCCAAGTAATGAGAATCACAAATATGAGCCCGATCACAGCGAGCAGCACGACAAATCCCATCCGGAACTTCTCCGCCGCGTGCCTTCGCGAGTCTCGCCTCTCCTCGTTGTCGAGGATCTTGTCGAAATGGTCAGCGGTGAGTACGCGACCGATCGGATCGGGTGGTCCTGCCACGATCGAAGTCTGCATCGACGCCTGCCAAGACTGCACGACTTCGCGCGCCTCAGGGGGCAACTTCTCAAGGACCTCCGGAGATATTGGCTCCTTATCCGAACCCGAATCCGGGGATTCCGTCCCGGACTTCGCCAAGTCTACCGAAGGCTCGTCTGCGCTTCCCGATCTTGCTCTGGCCTCGCTTGCCGCGGACTTGGACGAAGTGACATCCGCGCCATGGCGAGACTCAGCCTCGTCGTCAGTCCTCGTCATTGCGACTTCCCCATGCGGGCGAGTTCATGGGCCAGACTTGAGCCTCGAATGCACTTCGAGCCTTTGAGCCCATCGCTGCCCAAACTTTCTTGCGGGCCTCGTGACTCAGTACGGCCTGAACAACATCGAATGCCTGTACCTTGGACAGCTTTTCTTCGTCAACCAACTCGGCCAAGATGGTCACCAACTCGCCGAGTTTTTCGTTTCTGGAGGGGCGAACGCTGTTCCAAGGCCCAGGCAGAGACTGGTCAAACACTCGCGTGAAGTGGCTCCGGGACGAATTCCCGGAGCGGAACGCTATCACAATGGGTCTGCCCCGGCTTTCGGACGACTTCATGGTCCGAGGAATCGGTCGATCTCCACTCGTACTCTGCATTGATTCTTGTACGGGCGCAGACATTGCGCGGTTCACCTCCCACTAGTCCACACCATCATCGTATCTCGTCACGAACCACACCGTCAATCCGTGCCTCGAAGTGACCTCGAGCCAGCGCAAAAAAAGACCCCGCTTCGGGCGAACGCTCCGTTGCGGGGCATGGTCGATCGGGGGTTGGACGGCATCAATAATCAAAATCATCCCCGCCGGCACCGGCCGCCGCGGGCTTCTTCTCCTTGCGCTCGACGATCGCGGCTTCGGTGGTCAGCAGGAGGCCGGCGATGCTGGCGGCGTTCTGGAGGGCGATGCGTTCGACCTTGGTGGGGACGATGACGCCCATCTTGACCAGGTCGCCGTACTCGTGGGTCAGGGCGTTGTAGCCGAAGTTGGTCTCGCTGGACTCCTCGATCTTGGAGGCGATGACCGAGCCCTCGAGGCCGCAGTTCCTGGCGATCTGCTTGACGGGGGCGGAGACGGCGCGGTTGACGATGTCGATGCCGATGCGCTCGTCGCCGGTCGCCTTCTTGCGGATGGATTCGAGGGCGCGGCGGGCGCGGAGGACGGCGACGCCGCCGCCGGGCAGGATGCCTTCCTCGACCGCGGCGCGGCATGCGTGGAGGGCGTCCTCGACGCGTGCCTTCTTCTCCTTCATCTCGACCTCGGTGGCGGCGCCGACATTGATCTGGGCGACGCCGCCGGCGAGCTTGGCGAGGCGTTCCTCGAGCTTTTCGCGGTCGTAGTCGGAGGAGGAGGCCTCGATCTGAGAGCGGATCATGTCGATGCGGCCCTGGATGGAGTCGGTGGAGCCGGCGCCCTCGACGATGGTGGTGTTGTCCTTGTCGATGGTGACCTTCTTGGCGCGGCCGAGCTCGGAGAGTTCGAGCTTTTCGAGGTCGATGCCGAGCTCTTCCATGACGGCGGTGCCGCCGGTGAGGGTGGCGATGTCCTCGAGCATGGCCTTGCGTCGGTCGCCGAAGCCGGGGGCCTTTACGGCGGCGACCTTGAGGACGCCGCGGAGCTTGTTGACGACGAGGGTGGCGAGGGCTTCGGAGTCGATGTCCTCGGCGATGATGAGGAGGGAGGAGCCGGACTCGGCGACCTTGCCGAGGACGGGGATGAGGTCCTTGGCGGAGCTGATCTTCTTCTCGTGGATGAGGATGTAGGCGTCCTCCAGCACCGCTTCCATGGCGTCGGAGTCGGTGACGAAGTAGGCGCTCAGGTAGCCCTTGTCGAACTGCATGCCTTCCACGACGTCGAGTTCGGTCTCGAGGGTCTTGGACTCCTCCACCGTGATGACGCCGTCGCGGCCGACCTTGTCCATGGCCTCGGAGATGAGGTTGCCCACCTCGGCATCGTTGGCGGAGATGGCGGCCACTTCGGCCACGGCCTTGCTGTCCTCCACCGGCTTGGCCATGGAGGCCAC
>JBICIG010000033.1:0-65671 GCA_043101605.1 Phycisphaerales bacterium JB037 | reverse complement strand
CCCAGCCCGGCGAGTTCCACACGATCGACGATGAGCGAGACGCGGCCGGAGGGGGCGTAGAAGTCGAGCCGACCGGACGCGATGAGCTTGGAGCCGTTGTCGAAGGGCTCGCGCGAGCGTCGGGCGGCCGAGGCGAACATCACGCAACCGAGGACGGCGTTCTCGTCCTTGAGATCGAAGTAGAGGTGCGTGCGTTCGCGGAGCCCGGAGACCTCGCCGACGACGCGGATGGTGCCGGGGTAGCGGGCCTTGAGGGCGGCGTCGATGCCGGCGGCGAGTTCGGAGACGCGCAGGGGGCGATCGGGCGGCTCGGGCGCGCGCGCAGACCGCGTCGATTTCATCTTGCCGGGATCAAAAGGAAGCCTGCCCATCGCTGCATCATCAGCGATCAGCAGGCTTCCTGGCAACCAACCCCCGCAGGACGGGTTGGCGCGGGCCCGGTGGCGGGCGGCTTGGGCCCCGCGACGGGCCCGGGGAGAAATCAGTCCAGGCGGGCCAGCGGGGAGGCGGGCGCGACGGGCGTGGAGACGAAGACGCGCGGCTGGGCGGCGTTGGGCTCGGTCACGAAGCGGGTGTCGTCGGTGTTGCGGACCTCGAACGAGGGGCGGGTGGACTTGGGGACGAGGATCTTGTGCCAGTTGCCGCGCTCGAGCGGGTTGACGCTCGACTGCTCCTCGTTCTCGAAGTTGACGGGGCGCGGGTTGCGGAAGATGCGCGGGTGGATGGTGTAGCCGTGCTCGCGGAGCCACTGCTTGCGGGCGGCTTCCATGCGGGCGAGGTGGCCGTTGCCGGGGATCTCGACCCACGGGCTGAACGAGACGGCGGTGTTGCCGACGCGTGCGTGGACGAGGCGGAAGTCGAGGTCGTCGGCGCCGTAGGCGTCTGGGCCGGGCGTGCCCCAGGGGAAGGCGTAGGGTCCGAACTCGCCGCCGAGCCAGACGCGGCCGGTCCACGGGCGGCGGATGCTCTCGACGCCGTGCCACGAGCGGGCTTGGTTGTAGGCGTACGGCGGGGGCGTGCGGAGGGCGCGCTCTCGGTCGGTGGTGACCTGGTAATCGAGATAGCGGTGCTGGGCGGCCGCGGCGGCGGTGAGCGTCAGCAGCGAGACGACGGCGGCGATCTTTCTCATGGGTCGAACTCCGTTCGAGGACCACGGCCGCGCGCGTCTGTGCGATGTGGGGAGGATTCGCGGCCTGTCCCGGTTGAAGGTGCCGCGCGGATGGTGCGAATCCAGCGGATTGTGCGGTCGGTGCGTGCGATGGGCGTTGCGGGCCCGAGGAAGCGGTGTTTCTCGGACGGATTAGGGCTTGGCGAAGGGAAGGGCGTCGTGGGAGGTCGCCCACTCGTACGCGTCGAGAAGGGATGCGACATGGGCGCTGGCACGCCGCTGCTGGCGGATGAACTCCCAACCGGTGCGGGCGAGGGCGCGGGTCTCCTCGGGACGGGCGAAGGTCTCGGCGAGGGCCTGCCGCCACGACTCGGGGTTGGGATCCTGCAGCACGCGGACGCCGGCGGCGGGCGAGCGGATGGCAAGGTCCGGATCGTGGGCGGCGATGACGGCGCGGGCGCCGGCCAGCGCATCGAGGATGAGCGAGTGGGCCTCGCCGGAGGCTTCGGAGAGCAGCAGCACATCAACGAGCAGCGCGAGGCTGCGGTCGACCTCGACGGGGGGAATCAGCGTGAGTCGGTCGGCGAGGTCGAGCCGCTGGGCGACACGCCAGAGTTGGGCGGCACGAGCGGCTTCGGCGTCGACGAAGAGCATGGCGTCGGGGGTGGCGCGGATCACCTCGGCGATGCCGGTCAGGGCGTCGCGGAGGGCGGCCGCGTCGGTCCCGGTGCCGAAGAGCGCGAGGGTCGGGCCGAGTCCGGGGCGGAGGATCTCGGGAGGTTCCGGGGGTGCGTGCACGCCCCAGGGGACGGTGCGCGCGCACGCGGCGGCACCGGCTTCGGCGATCAGCGGCTCGAAGCCGGGATCGGCCAGGCACAGCAGCGGCTTGGGCGAGGATGACTGCGTGAGCGCGACGCGGGCGACCCGGGCGATGCTCGAGCGCTGCCAGACTTCGTAGACCGGGAGGGCACCGAGGCGATGGGCGGCGTCGGCGGCGAGCCTCCACATCGACTCGCCGAAGGCGTGCACGACGCGGCGCTCGTCGTCCTTGCTGGTGGCGTCGGCGACGCGTTGGAGGACGGTCTCGAGGCGTGCGGTCTCACGACCCAGGAAGCCGGCCTCGGGGAGAATGATGGCGTCGGCGAGCCCCTCGGCGAGGTCCTCGGCGCGGGAGCCGTGGGCGATGAAGGGGAGGACGCGGACACCTTCGTCGGCAATGCCGACGAACAGGCGTCGGAGCATGGCGGCTTCGCGGGAGGCGAAACGGTCATCGAGGAGAAAGGCGGCGAGCATGGAGGCTGGATTATCGGGGCTTGGGGCGGAGGCGACCGGGTCCCCCCCATGTGGGTGAGTTGTTGACAACCGCGAGGCGGGTTGCGTTGGCGGGCGGAGGGGGGTTCCGGGGGAGCGGCGACGAGGGCGCGGGGCCGATCGGACGCAATCGGCTTGTCTCAATGAGCTTAGGAGGACAGGGCGCCGGCGGGCGGGGTGGTGTAGGGCGCGAAACGGGCCGCAAATCGGGGTGAGAGAAAGGCGGATCTCGATTTGTGGAAAGTGAACCGGGGCGGGAGTTGCAGGGAAAACCCCGGAAGTCAGCCGCGCCGGAAGGTGAGTTCGGGCTCTGGGGAGGGCTCGGCGAGGGCGCTGGGGGTGGCCCAGACCGCGACCCAGTGGTCCGGGCGGACCCGGCGGAGGGTCGAATCGATGGGGCCGGAATGGACGCCTTCGGGCGGGTTGTGCCAGGGCCACCACGGGCGGATGCCCTCGCCCTCGAGGCGGCGGAACTGTGCCTCGTCGGAAACGACTTCCTGGATGGTGATGAGGCGTTCGCGGCGTTCGTGGATCTTGGGGATGCTCGCGAGCAGGCCGCGCGTGTAGGGGTGGAGCGGGTGGTCGAAGAGTTCGAAGACGGGGGCGTATTCGACGACGCGGCCGGCGTACATGACGCAGACGACATCGGCGTTCTCGGCGACGACGCCGAGGTCGTGGGTGATGAGCATGATCGCCATGTCGCGTGTGCGCTTGAGATCGGCGAGCAGGTCGAGGATCTGCTTCTGGATCGTGACATCGAGCGCGGTGGTGGGCTCGTCGGCCAGAAGCAGGCGGGGCTGGCAGGAGAGGGCCATGGCGATCATGACGCGCTGGCGCATGCCGCCGGAGAACTCGTGCGGGTAGGCGGCGAGGCGGCGTTCGGGATCGGGGATGCCGACATCGGTCATGGCGGCGATGGCGATGTCGCGGGCCTGCTTCTTGTTGACGCGCTGGTGGAGGAGGATGGCTTCGGTGATCTGGTCGCCGATGTTGTAGACGGGGTTGAGGGAGGACATGGGCTCCTGAAAGATCATCGCGATTTCGTTGCCGCGGATCTGGCGGATCTTGTGCTCGTCGAGGGCGGTGAGATCGACCTCTCCCCAGCCGAGTTCCTTGCTGGTGGTGTAGAGGATCTCGCCGCGGTCGACGCGGCCCGGGGGAGAGGGGACGAGTTGGAGGGAGCTCATGGCGGTGACGGACTTGCCGCAGCCGGACTCCCCCACCACCGCGAGGGTCTGGTTGGGAAAGATGCTCATGCGGACGCCGTCGACGGCGCGGATACGCGGGCCCTTGCCGTTGTTGAAAGAGACGGCGAGATCCTCGACGCGGAAGATGGGCTTGGCGTCGGCGCGTGGGCTCGCGGCGCTTGCGGGGCTGGCGGCGGCGTCGGGATGGAGGCGCGGGGCGGGCTGATTCATTTCTTGGCCCGTTTGGGGTCGAAGGCCTCGCGGAGCCCCTCGCCGACGAAGTTGAGCGCGAGCAGCGTGATGCCGAGCAGGGCCGAGGGGAAGAAGAGGAGCCACCAGTTGGAGCCGTGGGTGTTGAGTTCGCTCAGGCCCTCGGCGGCGAGGTTGCCCCAGCTTGGCAGGGGCGGCTTGACGCCGATGCCGAGGAAGCTGAGGAAGGACTCCTGGAGGATCGCCTGCGGGACGGCGAGGGTGGCATAGACGATGATCGGCCCGAGCAGGTTGGGGAGCAGGTGCTTGATGAAAACGCGGTTGACCGGCGCGCCCATGGCGCGGGCGGCTTCGATGAAGGGTTGGTTCTTGAGGCTCAGGACCTGACCGCGCACGACGCGGGCGAGGGTGAGCCACGAGACGCCACCGATCGCGATGAGAAGGGTGAGGACATCGAGCGTGGTGCGGACCTCGGACTCGAGTCGCTTGGGCGGGCGGGCGAGGGAGGCGAGGGTGGAGAGCGCATCCTCGACGGTCGTATCGGGAGGGAATTCGACGGCTGCGAGCAGGTCGTCGCGGGAGGCTTCCCAGGCGTCGCGGCGCTTGGCAAGTTCGGCTTCGCGGAGTTGGCGTTTCTCGGCGGCCGAGAGCTTGGGCCATTCGTCGCAAGAGACGCGGACTTCCTCGCGCCCGATCGCGGCGAGGGTGGGCTCGTTGCTCTGCCAGTGTTCCTGTGCGACCTCGCGGGCGAGCGTGTCGATGCGCTCGCGGAGGGCGGGGGCATCGGCGAGAGAGGTCGAAGCGATCGCCGACGGGGAGGCGGGCGAGGCGTCGTCGACGAGGCGGGCGAGCTGCTGCTGGCTCCAGGCCTTCTGGGCACCGTTCTGGCTGATGTAGTCGGAGATGATGGCGTCGGAGGCGACGGCAAGGAGGACGACGAGGAGGATGTATGGGAGGCCGTAGAGGATGTCGACGATGCGCATCATGAAGGCGTCGACCTTGCCGCCCGCGTAGCCGGCGATCGCGCCGTAGATGGTGCCGATGAAGACGGAGATGAGTGCGGCGGCGATGCCGATGGTCAGGCTGATGCCTCCGCCGGCGAGGACGCGGATGAAGACGCTTCGCCCGAGTTTGTCGGTGCCGAGGATCCAGTAGCCGATGGGGGTGGGCGTGCCTTCGGGGAGCGAATCGCGCCAGTTTTCGCGGAGCGCCTCGGCGACGGGGCCCTCGGTCTGCTCGATCGCGTCGGCGCGGGTGGTGTCGTGCTCCTCGGCGATGCGTTCGGCGACCTCGACCTGGACGAGGCGGTTGAGCTTGAGGATGTCGTCGTCGGAGGAGACGGGCCACCACGAAGGCGGGAGGGTCTCGGCGCTGGTGTCGCCGATGTTGTAGCGGGACATGGAAGCTTCGGAGGCGTCTTCGCCCTGGGGTGTCCAGCAGACGACGCCGAGCGTCCAGGGGAGGGTGGCCAGGCACGCGACGAGCATGACGCCGAGAACACCCAGGCCGATGACTCCGGCGACGGATCGGGTGAGCGGGTTGTCCTTGGCGCGGGGCGGAGCCGCCATCGCGGGGACGAATTCGTCGGGCATGGGGGACAAGATAGCGGCCCGGCGAGGATCGCGAGGGGCGGGTCGTGATGAGGGCTGTGGGGGCCGGCGCGATCCGGCGCGGGGCGTGAATCCGGAGTCGGGGGTCGGGCGAAGCGGCGGGAGGAGGTGCTGACATGCATCGATTTGCTGCCGCTTCGATCGCCGCGCTGCTGACTCTGTCGGGCGTGGCTCTTGGGTCGGGCCCGGAAGATGGGGCCGACGCGTCGCAGACCTGGTCGCCCAGCCCGGTGTGGCGGGTCGGCGGGGAGCCGGAGCACGAGGTCGAGAGCCGGGAGATTCGCGGGACGATGATGTTCCGGGCGGGCCCGGTGCGGACGGACACGGCGCTGCCCGTGGGGTATCCGCGGCCGACGGCTCCGGAGGCGATCGAGATCAAGCACTTCCCGTCGGTGCGACGGGCGGAGATCCGGGGCGGGGGCGGCCGCGACGACGGGATGTACGGGTTCAACACGACCCGTGCGTTCTGGCCGCTGTTCAACCACATCAAGAAGCGCGACATCGCGATGACGACGCCGGTGGAGATGGACTACGAGGGCGTGGACCTCGCGGGCGACATGAAGCCCGAAGGCTGGAGCATGTCGTTCCTGTATCGCACGCCCGAGCTTGGGCCGACGGGATCGGACGGCGATGTGGTCGTGTACGACACCGAGCCGGTGACGGTGCTGGCGCTGGGCGTTCGCGGGGACATGAGCCGGCGTGACATGGAGCGCGGGTTCAAGGCGCTGGCGGCGTGGCTCGAGGAGCACCCGGAGTGGGAGGTCGCGGGCGACCCGCGGACCTTCGGGTACAACGGTCCGAACATCGCGTCACGGAACCGCTGGCACGAGGTGCAGGTGCCGATCCGTCCCGCGGTGATCGAGGACGAGGCGGTCGCGTCGGGCGGGTAACGCTCGATCGCGGGCACGTTGGTATCCCCATGTGAAGAAGGGGGCACGGACGGATGCCGTGCCCCCTTCCCTGTTCTGCATGATGTGCGCGGGCGTGCCCGGGTGGTTGGTTACGGGCAGCCGGCGGCGAAGAGGTCGAGGTAGACGAAGAAGTCGTCGCCGTCGCAGTCGCCGTCGGGCGAGCCGTAGGTCGGGTCGTTGGGATCGGACGATCCGGTGATATCGCAGATCGCCAGGACGCCGTTGGAGAAGGCGTCGAGGTAGAAGAAGAAGTCGTCGCCGTCCGCGTCGCCGTCGGGGATGCCGTAGGTCGGGTCGTTGGGGTCCGAAGAGCCGGTCAGGTCGGCGGGGCAAGCGGGGTCGCAGTCGTCATCGAAGCAGAGGAAGCGCTCGCGGGAGTCGATCGGCTCGAAGAAGCCCCAGGGGATCTGCTCAAAGAACGGGACGGGCTCGAGGAGGACCTGCTGGAAGCGGAGTTCGGGGCGGAAGTCCTGCGGCGGGAGGAGGAGTTCGAGGCAGCCCGACTCGCCGGCGTCGTTGGCCTTGACGAGGTGCTGGTCGAGCCCGCCGATGCCGCCGCCACCGACGCCGAGGGACTTGATGCCGCCGAGGATGAACCCGCAGGAAAGCGGGGTCCAGGCGACGGCCTCGGCGCGGTCGGGGGTCATGGTCAGCGGGCCGTACTCGCCGAGGAGGATCATGGCGAAGGCGGCGTCGTGCATCATCGCGGCGGCGGGGCCGAAGCCGGCGGCGGCGAATCGGCGATCGCCGGCGGTGATGACGCGGAGTTCGTTGTCGACCCGCGTGGCCGAGAAGGAGGGATGGAAGTCGCGGACGCGGCGGGCATCGATGAGCGCGCCGGTGGCGGTGCGGATCCAGCGGTGGTCGGTGTCGACGGGCATGCCGGCGGGGAGCGAGCCGACGGCGACGCCGAGGACGGCGATATCGCCGTTGGGCCCGAGGTCGTGCCCGTAGGAGACTTCGGGGGTGAAGGGCTCAAAGTCCTCGTAGCGGTTGGACCAGAGGATGCCGCCGAAGGGCCCGGTGCGGAGGGCGAGTGCGTCGACATCGGTGACGCCGGTGTCGCCGTCATCGGAGTAGAAGCCGGAGATGAGGATGTCGCCGCCGGGGAGTTCCTTGATGTCGCTGAAGCCCATGCGCGTGAGGGGGCCATCGAAGGCGTCCATGTAGGCGCGGTGGACGATGAGCCCGCCGCCCGGATCGGTTCGGAGGTACATGCCGAGTTGTCCGCCTGCGGTGGTGGTGATGTTGGAGACGACGAGGAAGTCGCCGGTGAGTTCGGACTGGCGAACGGCGACCTGGGCGGGCACGCCGTCGCCGGCGGGGTTCTTGATCTCGCCGAAGACATCGGAGGTGTAGGCGTGGGACCAGATGGGGAAGCCGGCGGGATCGAGGCGGACGAGCCCGAGCCCGAAGACCGGCCCGGTGCTGTCGGTCTGGCCGGCGACGATGTAGCCGCCGTCGTGGGTCTGGTGGATGGAGTAAGCGATGTCGGTGCCGGGGCCGCCGAACTGGTGGGCCCATTCGATGGTGCCGTCCTTGCGGTGCTTGACGATGTAGTAGTCGGAGGGATCGGCGCCGGCGGGGTCGAAGATGCCTGTGCGGCTGCCGGCGGTGACATACCCGCCGTCGAAGGTCTCCTCGATGTCGTAGACGGTTTCGTCGCGCTGCGTGCCGTATACGGCCTGGAAGCGCTGCGCCTGGGCGTGGCTGACGGCCAGCCCGGCGAGGGCGGTGAGGGTGAGGGCGATTCTGGACTTGGTGTTCATCTCGATTCTCCGTGGAGTGCTGATTCGGATCCGCCCGGGGCGGCGGCCCCCGTTGGGCCAGCGGGCGGGTGTGTTGCCACGGAGACACAGCGACGCGGCCGAGCGTGGCTCACGCGGATCGGGCAGAAATAGTCGCGGCGCTGGAGACGGGGCGGTCAGGCGTCGACGAGGCGAGTGCCCTCGGTCGCGGTGAGCTCGCGGAAGTGGGCCGCGAGTCGCTCGGTCATCGGGCCGCGACGACCGGAACCGATGCGGCGGCCGTCGACGGTTCCGACCCACGCGAGCTCGCCCATGGTGCCGGTGCAGAAGACCTCGTCGGCGCGGTAGAGCTCGGTGAGGGAGAGATCCCGCTCGGCGTGGGGGATGCTGTGCTGGCGGCAGATCTCCAGGACAGCGTCGCGGGTGACGCCCTCGGGGCAGGCGACGAGGCGCGAGGTCTCGACGACGCCGCGCGTGACCATGAAGACATGCGTCGCGTTGGTCTCGGCGATGAAGCCTCGCTGATCGAGCATGAGGGCGTCGTCGGCGCCGGCGGCGTTGGCCTCGATCTTCGCGAGGATCGACTGGATGAGGTTGCAGTGATGGATCTTGGGGTCCATCTGATCCGGGGCGAAGCGGCGGATGCTGGAGGTCGCGAGGGTGAGCCCGTTGCCGGCCATCGCGTCGTCGTAGACCGGGGGCTTGTGCTCGGCGAGGACGATGAGGGTCGGGCCGGACTGGTTGAGGCGCGGGTCCATGCCGCTGGTGATCTTGACGCCGCGGGTGAGCGTGAGGCGGATGTGGACGCCGTCGGTCATGTTGTTGGCCGCGAGCGTTGCGCGGATGGCGTCGGTGATGGATTCCTTGGAAGGAATGTCGGCGAACGCGAGGGCCTTGGCGCTGGAGATCAGGCGATCGAGGTGCTGCTCGAGGCGGAAGATGCGGCCGTGGTAGAGGCGGAGGCCTTCCCAGACCGCGTCGCCGCCCTGCACGGCCGAGTCGAAGGGGCTGATGCCGGCGCGGTCGCGATGGACGAGGTCGCCGTTGATGTTGACGAGCAGGTCGGCGTTCTTCTCGTTGAAGCGTTGGAGCATCAGTGTTCCTCGGCAGTGGCGGTGAAGCGGTGCGGCAGGAGCCGGGCGTACAGGTCGTTGCACTGATCGAGCACGGGTCGGAGGCGATCGGGGATGTCGCCGGTGCGTTCGCGGTGCGGGGCGAAGCCGGTGGAACTCTGAACGGAGTCGTACCAGTACCTGGCCCAGACGCCGTCGGCCGGGTGGGGCCCGGCGGGCCACGACAGCATCGCCGGATCGAACGCGAGACCGAGCCGGGCGCACAGGGCGTGCAGCATGGCTTCGGGATCGAGCAGGACATCCTTTGCGTCGAGCACGGGGGGGATGCGGCCGGTCTGGGCTCGCACGCGCTCGAACAGCCGGACCTGCTGGGGGAGCCCGAGATCGTCGGCAGTCGGGGTCTCGATGACCTTGGTGAACGAGAGGATCATCTCGCGCGGGTCGCGGATGAGGAAGCAATGGGTCAGGCCGTCGAGCCCGGCGAAGTCGTCGTCGCGGACAAGATGGTGGGCCATGTGCTTCTGATAGAAGACCGACTTGCCCGGGGGGAGCGGGGCGAAGAGTGATTCGCGGACGGTGTCGAAGTCGGTGGGCTGCGCGGCGAGGGTCTCGTCGCGGCCGGGGTGGTCGATGCCGGTCAGCGCGCGATAGCGGGCGTAGAAGGGCTCGTCGACGACGACGGTGTCGAGTCGGCTGGACCACGAACGCATCATGGCGGTCGAGATGTTGCGGGGCCCGGACCACATGGCGATCCGGAGCGCGGGGTCTGGCATGGGCGGAGTGTAGAGCCGAGCGTCCCAGAACCGGGGGCATCCGGCGGCGCGACCGGTGCACGCCCCCGAGACGCCCCGGGGTTGGCGGTCGGGGGCGGCGTCGGATGCGTGCGGGGGGCGGGGTGAGGTCGATGAGGGTCGTCGGGAGGGAGACCCATGTCGGCACGACCGAGAAGCCTGCCGCGCATCTGGCTGGTGATGGCGCTGGCGCTGACAACGCTGCTGGTTCAGCAGCTCCAGCTTCGCGAGGCGGTGCGGGCGCGCGATGCGGCGCTGCGCGAGACCGACCCGGAGTTTGCGTTGCGCAAGGGGCACGACGCGGTGCGGGCCGGTCGGCTCCGCGAGGCCGACGCGCTCTATCGAATCGCGATCGGGGGTACCGGGACGCGCATCCACGCGACGATCGCGCTCGAACAGTTGCACCGGTTCCGGGGCTACGAACTGCAGAGCAACGAGGCGCGGCTCGCCGAGCTCTTGGCGCGGCTCGGGCCCGGGTTCGCGCGGTTCGAGTCGGACCACTTCGTCGTGCTCAGCGACGGGAAGCCCTCGTGGGCGCACGGTCGGCTGCGGATCATGGAGCACACGCGGCGCGAGTTCATGCGGCAGGCGCAGGCGCTCGGGCTGGGCGTCGTGCCGCACGAAGAGAAGCTCGTGGGCATTCTCTTCCGCGATCACGCGGACTACCGGGAGTTCGCGGCGGAGGTGGACGGCGTGGAGTCTCCGTGGGTGGCGGGGTACTACACGCTCTCGGGCAATCGCGTGGTGTTCTACGACGACCGGACCTCGCCGGCGGTGGCGCAGGCGCTGCGGCGGATCGACGACGAGGTGGAGTCGCGCGAGCCGTCGCGTCGGGGCGTGACCGGGCGGACCACGACGCGGGGGCTGGCGGGGACCATCCGCCCTTCGGCCGAGCCCGATCGCACGCTGCTGCTCGAGCGGCGGGCGTCGATCGAGGCGCAAGCGGAGTCGTTCGCGGTCGCGAAGATCGTTCATGAGACGGTGCACCTGCTGAGCTTCAACTGCGGCGTGCAGCGGGGCGACCGGAGCTACCCGATCTGGGTGAGCGAGGGTCTGAGCCTGGCGTTCGAGACCGATCAGCCGGACCGCGCGTTCGGGCCCTTCCATGCGTCGGAGGATCGCGAGCGTTCGTACCTGGATCTCAAGCACGCCGACAAGCTGATCGCGTGGGAGGACATGATCGGGCTGACGAGCGTGCCCGAGGGCGACCACGCGGTGCAGAGCGTGTACGCGCAGAGCTATGTGCTCTTCACGGTGCTGGCGACGCAGCGGCGTGAGGACCTGCGGCGGTATCTCGACGACCTGACGCACGGATCATCCCCCCCCACCACGCCGAGCGAGCATCGGCGGGCGTTCGAACGCCACGTCGGCCCGGTTTCGGAGCTGGAGCGGCTGTTCCCCCAGCCGTGAGCGACCAGCGGGAGAGGGAATCGGCGCGAGCTGGTTGCGTGGGGCGCTGAATCGGTAGGCTCTCGGCGGACGAACGGCGGCGGAGCCACCGCCGTGATCTTCCCAGCCGGAGCCGACCATGATGCGAAAGACGATGCGCCACGCGACGATGATGCTCCTGGTGAGCGCAGGGATGGCGTCCGCCCAGCCCGCACAGGGCGGGGGCGAGCCCGACGGCACGCTGATCACCGATGAGGGCGAGCGGGTCGCGGCCCGCAGCCGACTGGGCGTGAGCATCACCGGCCGCAGCGTGTACGCCTTTCCGTCGGGGCTCGACGGCGGGGGCGACCTGAGCGTGACGCGGCTGGGTGCCGATGTCGCGGTCTCCGGCGCGATCGATGACCGCAACCGTTTGATCGCGAGCTTCAACAACGAGTTCTCGTTCTACGACCTGAGCGGCACGGCGCTGATCCCGGGAGATTCTGATGGGCTGCTCGAGGAGACCTACGACTCGGGGGTCGGGCTGGCGTGGATCTCGCAGATCGATGATGCGTGGTCGGTGCTGGTGCGGGGCTCGGTCGATGCGGCGGGGGAATCCGGCGCGGACTTTGGCGACAGCCTGACCTACGGCGGGCTGGTGGTGGTCTCGAACCAGATCACGCCCAACCTGCGGCTCGGCGCGGGGGTAATCGCGCGTACGCGGTTGGAGGACGACGCGCTGGTCGTGCCGATCGTCGCGATCGACTGGATCGTCGCCGACGGGTGGACGGTGACCACCGGCGGCGCGTCGGGCGGGGCGGGCATCGAGGTGCGCTACGAGTTGACCGAAGAGGTCACGCTGACGCTCGCGGGCGGCTGGCGGAGCGATGACTACCGGCTCTCGGATGACAACCCGCTGCCTGACGGCGTGGTGCGCCACGACCGCGTGCCGGTGGCGGCGGGTGTGATCTACCGCCCGAGCCGACGGATCGAGATCGTCGCGCGGGGCGGGGCGCATGTTTGGCAGCGGCTCGAGGTGCTCGACGGCTCGGGCGATGAGATCGCCGATGCCAACGGGGACGCGGCGCCGTTCATCTCGCTCGACCTGAGCTTCCGGTTCTGAGCCTGGCGAGTCGCCGCGGAGCCTGCAGCGCTCGGCGCGCGACCGCTTCGGGTTACGGGCCGTCGGTGCCGGGGGCGTCGACGGCGTCGGGACCGGTGCCGTAGGGCGCCGCGGGGACGAGCTTCATGGTGAGGATGCTGGGCGGATCGACGGGGCGATCGCCCTCGCCGGTCTCGACGCTGCCGAGGTTCTTGATGACTTCGGCGCCGGAGATGGCCTGGGCGAAGGAGGTGTAGCTGTTGTCGAGGCCCTGGGTGGCGGCGCGGCTGAGGCAGATAAAGATCTGCGAGCCGTTGCTGTTGGGCTCGCCGGAGCGGGCCATGGAGAGCACGCCGAAGTCGTGCGGAAGCTGGCTGGGCTCGAGATCGATGAAGAAGCCGGGGCCGCCGGTGCCGGTGCCCGTGGGGTCGCCGCCCTGGACGACGAAGGGCGGGCGCCCGGGGCGCTCGCCGATGATGCGGTGGAAGATGATGTCTTTGTAGTAGCCGTTGTCGGCGAGGTGAAGGAAGTTGAAGACGGTGTTGGGGGCCTGGTCCGGGCGCATGCGGAAGGTGATCTCGCCCATGCTGGTGTTCATGACGACATTCATGTCGATGTAGGCGCGGACGCCCGAGTAGGTGTCGCCGAAACGGCGGCCCTGGGGGCGTCCCTGGCCGCCGTAGAAGTAGACGGGCGAGACCATGGGCTGAAGGACGACCGCGGGCCCGACCTTCTCGCCGCCGACGACGAGCTGGGCGTATTGAAGGCGGGGCTCCTGGGTCTCCCAGAGCTGCGGGAAGAGGGCGGCGAGATCGACGCCGCCGGCGGTCACGGTCGCTTCGGCATTGACCGAGGCGGTGACGGGCTGGAGGAGTTGGATCTTGGCCTCGCCCTCGGCACCGGCGGGGATCTGGACGGTCATCGGGACCTTGCGGTCGATGCCGTAGTACATGCGCTGAGGTTCGAGCTGAGCGGAAGCCAGCGAGGAAACGGCGACGGTCACGAGGCAGGCCCCCCACGCGAAGAGATTGCGGCGGCTGGTCGAACGCGCCGCTGCGGGCGCCCGGAATTGGTTCGTGTCGGTCATGGCAACACTGTATCCGCCGAGGCGGACGCGGGCCTGACCGATTGGGCATGGCGGGGACGAAGACGGGTTCGAAAGATGCGTGCGGCGGCGGGCGAGGCTGCCCGGCCGAGGCCGATGCGGTGCGGCAGGGGTCAGTTGTCGCCCAGCGGACGATCGAGGACATCCCACGGACGGCCATTCTCGCTGCCGCTGCCACCCTGCTGGGATGCGAGCAGGACGGCGGCGGC
Source organism: Phycisphaerales bacterium JB037 (assembly GCA_043101605.1). Lineage (GTDB taxonomy): Bacteria > Planctomycetota > Phycisphaerae > Phycisphaerales > UBA1924 > JBICIG01. Next base: position 51,938 of record JBICIG010000033.1, on the reverse strand, counting down.
GAGTTTCCCGCCGTCGCCGTACCAACTCACCGAGACATCAGCACGGAGGACATTGGTGCCGACCTTGTGGTTGATGTCGTCGGCGGTGCGCATGCCGTCGGCCACGAGGGAGGACGCCGAGGGGCGGATGACGCTGAGGTGGCGTTCGCGATTGGGCCCGATGCCGCGGTAGTGGTAGTTGGCAACGACTTGGCTGAAGTTCTTGGCGAGCGTCGGATCAAAACGATCCGCGTATCGGCGGAACGGGTGGTCGCCGTGGTGCGAAGGGCAATAGAAGAGCTTGGGCGCGGTGAGGTAATCGCCGCCGAAGAGAATGCCGAGGCCGTCCCAGCCGCGAACGGACCAGGGATTCATGGCGTCCGGTCCGTCCTCGAGACGGAGCGTCATCATCTCGCTGTAGTTGAGCGATCCGCCGACGGCGAAGACGCTCGGCGGGAGCGAGTCGTCGAAGTCGGTGGAGTACATGGCGATGCCGAGCCCGATCTGACGGAGATTGGACTGGCAAACAGCGCGGCGTGCGTTTTCCTTGACGCCGCCGAGCGCCGGGAGCGTGAGCGCGATCAGCAGCGCGATCACGGACATCGTGACGAGGACATCGGTCAGCGTGAAGCCGGGGGAGCGACGCGGCGTGCGCGCACGATTCCCGCCGCGGCCAGCCGCTGGGCGATTCAATCTGTCACGATCTGGGGCGATCGCGGTCACAGGCCCTCCACGCTTGCGACATCCGCCCTGACAAAATTCCAATAGTACGATAATCGACCGGACATCCGGGAGCAAGAGCAAAGTTGTATGTCCGCAATTGGGGATCTTTGGGTCATCTATTGCTCCATTGGCTGGGACGGGGTCGGGGCCCGGTTGCTCGGCTCCGGCGAGGGCCCGGGATCCTCAGAGCCCCGTCTGGCGTATGGGAAGGGGAGCCGGTCGCTTGCTGATTGAAGCGACCCGCCCGGAGCAGGTAGCCGACCGTGAGCGGAACGAAGGACCCCCAAGCCGATCTCGACCTGATGCAGCGCGTCGCGACGGGCGACGAGCAGGCTGTTCAGGATTTGTACGATCGGTTTGGATCCCTTGTTTACCGATTGGCGTATCAGGCCATGCCGACCCGGGCCGAGGCCGAGGACGCGGTTCAGGAGGTGTTCATTCGCCTCTGGCGGACCGCGGACCGATACGACCCGAAGAGGGCGGCATTGGTGACCTGGGTGATGCTGATCGCCCGGAGGCACCTGGTGGATCGGCTGCGTCGGAGCCGGGCGAGGCTCCGCCCGAGTTCGATCCACGAAGCTCCCCCCGCGGGCGCCGAGGCGGCGTCGGAATCGGTTGGGATGGAGCAGAGCGAGCGTTTTGAGGCCCTGATGGGCCGGGTCTCGGCTCTGCCGGAACTGCAGCAGACCGTCGTCGTCCGGGCGTATCTCGGGGGGCAGACGCTTCGGCAAATTGGTGAGGAACTCGGGGTTCCTCTTGGTACCATCAAGTCGGCGCTGAGTCGGGCGCTGCTTCGGCTCAGAGAGCGTTCGCTCGAGGAACCGTCGTCATGAATACGCAGGACCTGATCGAGAACGCGGTGCTCGACGCCCACGGGCTGCTCGACGAGAGCGAGCAGTCGGCGTTCGAAGCGGCCTTTGCGAGCGCTTCGCCTTCGGTGCAGGCGCAGGTCCGGGCCGCCCAGACGCGGCTGAGCAACCTCGACATGCTGCTGCCGGATGTCGCCCCGCCCGCGGGGCTGCGGGCGGCGGTGCTCGAGGCGGTGCGTGGCGCGATCGCCGAGGCGATGGTGGAAGGATCCGGCGAGGGGCACGGCCCGCTCCGGCTCATGCCGAGTCGGCGGGTCTCCCCGCTGTGGCGGGCGATCGGCGTAGCGGGGATCGCCGCGACGCTGGCGATGGGTGCCGCGATGCTCCAGATGTACCAGGAATTCTCGACCTACCAGGACACCGTCGAGAAGAACACGCTGCTCGACGAGATCGCGCGGACCTACGGCTCGCGCTTCGTCGAGGACACGCTCTTCGATCCGCAGACGCGTCGCGTGGTCTTCGATCAGCGCGGCACGGGGGCGTCGGATCGCGTGCAGGCGTCGCTGTGGTACAATCCGGACTGGAACCTCGTGCGGCTGTTCTGCCTGAACCTCGACGCGGACATCGGGGCGGGGTATCGCCTGGCGGTCGTCGATGACCAGGGGCAGATCGTCCAGGAGATCCACCGCTTCCAGACCAGCGGCGGGCTCGAGGCGCAGGAGATCGCGTTCGACCTGCGTTCGCTCGAGCGTCAGCGTGGCTCGCTGGCGATTTTGCCGGCGTCGGTCGAGATGGTTTCGCACGAGCCCGTGCTCTCGACGCCGCTGCGCTTGGTCAACTCGCTCTGAGCCACAGGCCGGGGCGAGCCAGCGAGTATCAAGAGCATCGTCTGACCCACAAGCCCGGACCCACCGGGCTCGCTTTGTTTCTGACGGCGCGCGGACGGGTGCGAACCCGGTCGCTCGTGCCGCGGGTCAGGCGGCCCTGGACCCTCCCACGGGGTCGGTCCAGCGGGCTTCCTCGGCGAGCATCTTGATCGCTTCGGACTCCTCGAAGGCGGTCTTGGCCTTGGCGAGCTTGCGCCACAGCAGCCAGATCGCCAGGAGGCTGAGCAGCATGCCGGCTCCGAAGCCGATCCCCGCGTAGACCGAGCGGTTGGTGTCGATCGGTCCCTCGATGCCGACCTCGCCGACGAGTTCGGTGCGGAGCCCGACGGCCCGGCGCTCGCGGGTGGCGTTGGCTTCGGAGACGACGGCCCGGGCGACGGTGTCGAGAGCCCGCTGGGTGCTGGAACTGCCGTCGCCGCGGAGTTCGAATTCAATGCGGCCGGGCTCGCCCTGGAGGATGGAGAGATCGGACTTGAGGCGTTCGCCGAGGACGCCGGGCTCGGCGAGGTCGAGGATCGCACGCTGCTCGAGGCGTTCGGCGGCCTTTTCCAGGAAGCGAGGATCGGCCGGCAGCCCGATGTGGTACGCGTTCCACTCGGCGAGTTCGGCCTCGCTGGGCTGGCGGTCGTCGGCGGCGGCCTGCAGGACGGCACGGGCGGCGTAGCGGGCGGGGGCGAACTCGCCCGCGGCGAACCACGCACCGGCGCCGATCATCGCGAAGAGCATCAGCGACCCCACCACCATCCACACGGAGATGATCGAGGCGCGGCGGTGCTTGATGCGCTCGGCGAGCTTGGCGTTGTGGCGGCTGGCGGCGAGCACTTCCTTGCGCTGCTTGAGCAGCGCTTCGCACTGGTTGAACCGCTCGGCGAGGAGGGCGCTGGCCTTGCGCACCTTCACCGACTGCACGCGCGCGAGCTGGCGGGCGCGGCGGAGGCGCTCGCGGCGGCGGCGGGTCCAGTCGTCGGCGGCGGCGGCGAACCCGTTCCGGCGCGCATCGGCGAGCGACTTCTCGGCGGCCTCGGCGCGAAGCTGTGACTCCTCGAGCTGGCTCTCGCTGAGGTCGGCACGCGATTCGGCCGCTTCAAGGCGCGCTTGCAGCGAGGCGAGTTCGGTCTTGAGGGACTCGCGGTCCTGCGTCAGCTTCTCGATCGCCTGCTCGCGCTTGGAGAGCGCGCCGCTCAGCCGCTCGAGTTCGGCCACCGCGTCGGCGGAGTCCTCGCCCATCGAGCGCAGCGATTCGCACTGGGCGCGGGCCGCGTCGAGTTCGGCCTGGAGCGAAGCGACCTGCCGACGGTGGTCGTCCAGCGAGCGATCGAGGGATTCGGACTGACGCTGGGCCTCCTCGGCCCGTCCCTTCCACTGCTCGACGCTCTGGCGCAACTCGGCGACGGCTTCGGAGGAACCGGTCTCGCTCGCGGCGAGTTGGGCGAGGCGGCGCTCGACGGCGTCGAACTCGGCGCGGACCGACGCCAGTTCATCGCGGGTGTTCTCGAGGCTCAGCTCGAGCGAGGCTTCCCTCGTGCGGGAGGCAGCGGCCTCGATCGCCAGCCGGTCGCGGTCATCGGTCAGCGAGGCGACGGACGCGGCGGACTGCTCGGCGGCGCGGGTGAACTCTTCGATCGCGGTCCTGGCGTCGGCGAGCTCGGATTCCAGCCGCTCCAGCTCCTGCTGGGCGTGCGAGGCCTCTTCGCGGGCGCGGGTGAGCTGGTCGTTGAGCGTGTCGATCTGCGCGGCGGCTTCGGCGCGAAGACGAGACTCGAGCTCGGCGGCCTGCTCGCGGGCGTTGGATTCAAGCCGCTCTCGAAGGTCCGCTTCGAGCGTCCGCGCCCGCTCGTCGGCCTCGGCGCGGAGACGGGCTTCGGTTTCTTCGAGAATCCGCGACGCGTCCTGCTGCTGACGCTCGAGCTCGGCCTGCTGCCGCTCGAACTCGATGCGGAGGCGGTCGGCCTCGGCCGAGAGCGACTCGACGCGCTCGACGGCCGCATCGCGGGCGGCGGCGGCTTCGCCCAGGTCGTATTCGAGCGATTCGATCCGGAGCTGGAGCGTCTCGGAGGACTTCTCCTCGTCGTCGAGGGCCGCGGCACGATCGTCGAGTTCGGCTGCCCGGCGTTCGATCGCTTCGGCGCGGGACCCGAGTTCGGTGCGGGCGGCGTCGAGCGCCTGGCGATGCTCGCGGAGCTCTTGGCGGGATCGGTCGAGCTCGGCCTGCTGGTCGGCGAGTTCGCGGGCCGCCGCGTCCAGTTCGTCGCGTTCGGCCCGGGCCTCGGCGCGGGCGGTCTCGAGCGACGCCTGCGCTGCGGCGAGTTCCTCGCGCTGCTGCTCGATCTCGCGCCGGGCGGACTGCTCGCGCTCGATCAGTTCGCTCTCGAGCGACTCGAACTCCTTGCGGGCTTCCTCGTCGCGCTCACTCAGGGCGCGGGCGCGGTCCTCGATCTCGGCCTGGTTGGCTTCGAGCAGGCGTTCGCGCTGCTCGAGATCGGACTCGAGGCGGGCAAACTCGGCGTGGCGGGCCTCGATCTCGGCGCGGAGGCGTTCGACCTGGCGGGCGCGATCCTCGAGCTGCTCGCGGGCGAGGCGGATCTCCTCGATCTCGCGGCGCCGCTGCTCGTGCCCGGCCCGGAGGTTGGCCAGCTGCGCCTCGACCTCGGCGATCATGCCCAGAACTTCCTGCGCGCTGCCGACGCTCCGGCCGGCGGCGTTGGGGGGCAGGCTCTGTTCAGGGCTCTTGGGATCCACGGGTGCATCTCCCTCCGCCGTAGGCCCGCGGAGATGGCTCGGGACGCTCCGGGCGTCTCGCTGCGGCTATCGGCCGATGGCGGGCGGCCCTGAATCGGAAACCCTGCGCCCCACCGTGCTTCGGTGGTCCGCGGCCGGCCGAACCGGACCGGTCGGGTCGAAAGCGGATGGCACGAGGTGATTATCGGTCTGGCCTCGGGCGGGATGGGGCTCGCGAGCCGGCTCCCCGCGGGCAATGTCGGGACTGAGAAAATGTGCTCGACTGGGGAATAGTCTTGATCGAGCGATGAATTGACCGCGGGGCTCGCGGGCGGGGGAAGAATCTGCCACAATGCCCGGGGTGATGGGGCGGGATCTCCTGATGGGAGAGATCGTTCAGGACCACGACGAAGGAAGGATGACCATGGCTTGCAAGATCTGTCCGACCACGATTGCGATGGGGCTGCTGGCGGCTGGCGGCATCGGGTTCGCCGGCTACAGCATGCTCGGCGGCGAGTGCGGCGCGAAGCTCGACACCAATACCGCCGTGACCACCAGCGTTTCGGATTCCAGCGACGGGTGCTCGGGCACCAAGTCGTGCGACTCGGGCGTGACGCTCGCGTCGACCGAGACCAAGGACGACTGCCCGCTGGGCGGGAGCACCTGTGACATGGGTACCGAGCAACTGGCCGCCTCGGGCGGGCAGGACTCGCTGACGCTGGTCAAGGCCGAAGCCGCCGGCGACGCCTGCGAGGGCAAGAAGGCCGACTGCGCCGACAAGGCTGACTGCGATCCCTCGGATTGTCAGCCCGCCGACTGCGCCACCAAGTGCGACGGCGACGCGGTCGCGAGCAACGGCGGCTGATCGCCCGAGCAGCGCCGAACCAAGGCCCAATCCCGCGCGAGCCCTGCCGATCGGTGGGGCTCGTGCACTTCTGGGTGCGAGCGCCGCGTCGGGCGATTGCCGGCCCCGGCTACACTGCCCGGCCATGCCCACGTTCCTGTTGAAGACCGAACCGGAAGAGTTCTCGTTCGACGACCTTGTCCGAGACAAGCGGGCGCCGTGGGACGGCGTGAGCAGCAACCCGGCGCTCTGCCAGATGCGACTGGTCAAGAAGAACGACGAGGCGTTGATCTACCACACGGGCAAGGAGCGGAGCATCGTCGGGCTCGCGAAGATCATCTGCGATCCGTACGAGGATCCGTCGCGCCCCGGGCGAAACGGCGACGGCAAGCCGAAGTTCCCGCTGTTTGATATCAGGCCGGTGAAACGGGCCGGCACGCCGCTGTCGCTGACGGAGATCAAGGCCGACAAGCGGTTCCAGGACTTCGCGCTGGTCAAGCAGTCGCGGCTGAGCGTGATGCAGGTGCCCGGGGACCTGGACGCGATCATCCGGGAACTGGCGGGCTTGTGACCGAACGCGGACGGCGCCCGGTGCGGCGGGGAGCCGGGCCCCGCACGATACCCTGACCTGTCGTTGCCGGGGAACGGCTGCGGGCAAGGAGTCGGATCGTGCGCACGCACTGGCATCGGATCGATCGGCGGATCGAGCATTGGCTGTATGTCTTCGGGCACACCACGCACCCGATCGCGCTCGGGCTCGTCTTCATCTGGTTCGGCGTGCTCAAGCTTCTGGGAGCGCAGACGGCCACGAGCATCATCGCGACAACGATTTACTTCGGGGACCCGAAGCTGATGGTGCCGGTGCTCGGGGCGTGGGAGATCGCGATCGGCGTCTGCCTGGTGTGGCGCCGGCTTCACCGCGTCGCGCTCTTGCTGCTGGCGATCCGGCTGCCCGGCACGCTGCTGGCGTTGATCCTGCGTGCCGACGCGTGCTTCGTCGAGGTTCCCTTCGTGCCGACGATCGCGGGGCAGTACATCATCAAGGACCTGCTGCTGTTCACGGCGGCGGCGGTGGTCGGCGGGTATGTCACGCGGCCGCCGCATCGGTTGGGAACGCACGCGACCGGCCGAACCTGAGCGCTCGCTCTGGACCGAGTCCCGCACGACCGTCCGGGGACCGGTTCAACCCCGCCGCTTCGCCCGTTCTTGCTGGATGGTGCTCAGCAGGTCCGCCTGGTGATCGGCGTGGTAGCTCGACCGGACCAGCGGGCCCGATTCGACGACCTTGAATCCCCGCTTGAGCCCCTCCTCCCGATACATCGCGAAGGTGTCGGGGTGGACCCAGCGGTCGATGGGCAGGTGGTTGGGCGTGGGCTGGAGGTACTGGCCGATGGTCAGCACATCGCACGGGTCGCCGGCGTCGGGGCCCTCGTGGCGGCTGGTCTTGTCGATGACCTCGTCCATCAGGTCGAGCACCTCGGCGTCCTTCTCGCCGATGCCGACCATGATCCCGGTCTTGGCGACACCCCCCTGCTCCTTCACGCGGCGGAGGAGTTCAACCGAGCGATCGAACTTGGCGCTCGGGCGCACCGCGGGATACATCCGCTTCACGCACTCGATGTTGTGGTTGATGATGTGGGGCCTGGCGTCGATGACCATCTGGAGCGCGGCCCAGTTGCCCTCGAAGTCCGGGATCAGGACCTCAATGGACATGTCGGGGCAGGCGTCCTTGGAGCGGATGATGGTGTCGGCCCAGATGCCGGCCCCGCCGTCGGGCAGCTCGTCGCGGTTGACACTGGTGACGACGACATGCTTGAGCCCCATGAGGGCGAGGCTCTCGGCGACCCGGCGAGGCTCGTCACGGTCGAGGGGCATGGGCCGTCCGGTCTTGACATTGCAGAACCCGCAGGCGCGGGTGCAGGTGTCGCCCAGGATCATGATGGTCGCGACGCCGCGGGCCCAGCACTCCCCCATGTTGGGGCAGCCAGCCTCCTGGCAGACCGTGAAGAGGCTGTGCTCGTCCATGATCTTGCGGAGGCGGTTGTAGCCCTCGCCGCCTGGGAGCTTGGCTTTGAGCCACTTGGGCTTGCGTTTGGCTGCGAGAGTCTGGGGCGCGGGCCCGTTGTTGAGGATCTGGTCGGAGAGGCTCAGCAGGGGGCGATCGATGCGGCGCATGGGGTCGCCGCCGGCGGGGCGGGGGTGCCTCGCGAGGACGCGATCAGCCGGGCTCGAGCCGTGGGTGGAGGGTGCGTCAGGCATGGGAAGCAAACTCTAGGTCGGCCGGTCGAGCGGGCCCGCCGGAGCGGGAATTCAGGGCACGGCTCAACCCGTGCCCCTGTTCCGGTCGATGAGGCGGTCCGAGAATGGGGTCTGCCGGCACGACCGAACACAGCGGACGGGGGTGTCGTTTGACACCCAAGACAGGTGCGGTAGCGTGTCTGCGGGGAGCCGATGCCTTTCGGCCCGCCCGACCGGCACGCGGACGCGAAGTCGGCTGGTCGATCCCTACGGCCAAGGAGTGGCAACGGTGAGCCTCACGAACCGCAGGAACCGGCGTACATCGCGGACACCCGGCTGGCGCCGGGTCGGGTCGACCACGCTGCTCGCAGCGGCGGCGGGCCTGGCGGGGTGCAATGTCGACTCGTACCTCGATCCGAGCGTCGTCGGACGCTGGGAAAAGACCCCCACGATCGTCCCGATCCTCGACCGCATCGCGGTGATCGAGCCGGCCTCGGGCGAGGCGGTCGAATCGAGCGAAGTGACCGTTGACGACCTCGTCCCTGAGATCGAGGCGTACCGGATCCGTTCGGGCGACTTCCTCGAGATCGTGATCTTCGGGCTCTTCCAGCCCGAGGTGCCCGAGCGGTACGAGCGGCAGGTGGATCAGCGCGGCTTCGTGGACCTGCCACAGATCGGCGAGGTCTACGCCGACGGGCTGACGCGTGAGCAGTTCCGGGCCGAGATCGCCCAGCAGCTCCGCGAGATGGAGATTCTCTCCGAGGTGCCCGTGATCTCGGTGGTCGCGCTGCGGCAGCGTGAGCGCACCTTCAACCTCATCGGCGCGGTGCAGAGCCCCGGGACCTACGGCGTCCCCTATTCGGATTACCGGCTGCTCGAGGCGGTCGCGGTGGGCGGCTCGATCAACGAGCAGGCAGAGTTCATCTATGTCATCCGCCAGGTGCCATTGACCGACGCGGCGGCCGGGCGGACCGGTCGTCCCGCGCGGGACGAGCGCCCCGCGACGCCCATGACCCCCGAGACGCCCCCGGCCGACAACGGGCGGCAATCGCCTGAGGACCTCGAGTCGATCATCGACGACCTTTCCTCGCCCCCCGGGAGCCCCGGGGCGTTCGGCGAGCAGCCCGGCGGCGCGGTCGTGACGCGGCGTGAGCCGTCCCGCCAGCCCGCGGGCGAATCCGCCCAGCCCGCCGCGACCGGCGAGATGAGCAGCCGTCGTCAGCCCGAGCTCGAGCCGGCCGTTGACCTGATCGACGATGGCGCGCCCGCCAACACCCCCGCTTCCTCGCCCTCGCAAGGCGGCGGGACCGACGGGGCGAGTTGGATGTATCTCAATGGCAAGTGGGTGATGGTGCGCAGCGGCTCATCGGGACGGTCCACGCCGCGGCCCGCGGGCGGCGCCCCGGCCGACGCGTCGCAGCCGATCGATCTCGACACGCCGCCCGAGGTGAGTCCCGTGGTCACCCAGCGGGTGATCAAGGTCCCGCTGGAGGACCTGCTGGCGGGGAATGCCAAGTACAACATCGTGGTGCGCCCCGGCGACACGATTCGCATCCCGCCGCGCGCGACGGGAACCTACTTCATGATGGGGCAGATCTCCCGCCCCGGTGCGTTCAACCTGACCGACCAGCTCACGCTTCGGAACGCGATCGCGGCCGCGGGAGGGCTGGGCGGGCTGGCGGTTCCCGAGCGGGTTGACCTGACGCGGATGGTCGGCGACGACCGGGCGGCGACGGTGCGGCTGAACCTGCGGGCGATCGCCGAGGGCACCCAGCCGGACATCTACATCAAGCCCAATGACAACATCAACATCGGGACGAACTTCTGGGCATACCCGCTCGCGGTCGTCCGCAACGGGTTCCGGACGAACTACGGGTTCGGGTTCCTGCTGGACAGGAACTTCGGCAACGATGTGTTCGGCGCGCCCCCGCGCGACCAGGGCTTCTGACCCGATCGCCGCCGCTGATCCCGCCAGAACCGGGTGGACACTGTTTGATCGCTTGAGAGAGCGTCGGGGCTGACACTGCGCGGTGATCGGTCAAAGATCCGGGAAGGAATCGGACGGATCAGCGGGCAGGTCGGATGAAGTCGAGTTCCGGTCGGCCCGACCTTCACTCTGACAGGGATGCGAACCCCCCCCGCCCGGCGTCGTAGGACGGGGACCCGCTCCGGGGGTCGACGGGGCAAGGCGGCTCCCGAGCCCGGCGCGGCCGGTGTTTGAGGGCCCTGTCAGGATCGGCTCGGCGGACACACCAAGGCACGACGGCGAGACTCGGGACCCATGGCCAGCTCCACAACAAGCAGCGCGACGAGCCCGACCCGCGCGGCCGAGCCGTCCCCGCCCGAGCGGGTGCTGGGGATCTTCACGCCGACGGGGCTGTGGATGTTCGGAGCGGTGACGATCGCGTTCGTCGCGATGTTCTACCGGTGGATCCTCCAGCAGAACGCGTTCAGCTCCAACAAGGTCGAAGACTGGGGGCACGCGTATGTCATCCCGTTGATCAGCGGGTACATGGTCTGGCAGAGCCGCGACCGGATCGCCCGGATCGTGCCCAGGACCTTCCCGCCGGGGCTGATCGTGCTCGCGACGGGGCTGTTCTGCTATGCGTACTTCAACCTGTGGGTGCCCAACCACATGCTCGCCGGCGGGGCGTTCGTGCTGAGCATCTTCGGCGCGGCACTGACGCTGCTGGGCCCGCGGGGCGTGCAGCCGGTCTTCCTCCCGATCGCGTTTCTGGTCTTTGCGATCACGATCTCCGAGATGATCATGATCAACCTGACCTTCGCGCTGCAGCGGATCGCGTCCGAGGGCGCGTTCGCGGTGCTGGCGGTGCTGGCACCGGTACTCGGGTTCGATGTCGAGCTGAGCGGGAATGTGATCACGATGGTCGGGGGCGACGGCAAGCCGCGCCCGATGAATGTCGCCGAGGCCTGCTCGGGCATGCGCATGGTCGTGGCGTTTGTGGCGCTCGCCGGCGCGGTGGCGCTGCTGGGTGCCAAGGCGTGGTGGCAGCGGACGGCGGTGTTCCTGCTCGCGTTCCCCGTCGCGATCCTGATGAATGTCATCCGCGTCGCGGTGCTCGGGCTGCTGATGCTGGTGAACCCGAACCTTTCCGAGGGCGACTCGCACACGCTGATCGGGACGCTGCTGCTGATCCCGGCTCTCGGGCTGTTCATGCTGTCGAATCACGCGCTGAGCCGGATCTTCCGCGAGCCGGGCCAGGAGGCGTCGTCATGATGCGCACGACCCCGCGGAATCCGCTGTTCTGGATCGTGCTGGGCGGGCTGGTCGCCGGGGCGATGGGCTTTACGATGTCGCTCCGCGGCTCGTTCCTGAAGAAGGAACCGCTCGATGCGCCGCGCCCGTTCAGCGCTCTTTATGACGAGAGCCCGAGCTGGACGCGTCCCCCGCCGCCCCTCCACGAGGACATCATCGAGTCGCCCGACATCATCCAGACGCTGGGCACTGAGAACTACCTGACCCGGCACATGATGCGCCGCCCCGGGCCGGAGGAGACGCGTCCGGATCGGCTCCAGGTGCATCTTGCTTACTACACCGGCATGATCGACACCGTGCCGCATGTCCCGGAGCGCTGCTTCGTCGGCGGCGGGCTGCAGCTCGGCGACTTCTCAGTGGTCATGGACCTCGATCTGAACCTCGAGGACGGGTACATCCGCGACGCCCGGAACGACCCCGGGCTCCCCGCGACGCCCGAGGAGTACCTGCCGGCGACGCTGCCCGATGGCACCAAGACCGTCTACTGGGCCGAGGTGCTCCGCCGCAGCGAGTCGGGCATCTTCACCCGCGTCGGGTGGGAGCGCATCCCGTTCGATCCGCGGAACCTGAAGATCCGCGTGCAGCAGTTCACCGAGGGCGAAACGACGAGCTTCTATTCCGGCTACTTCTTCATCGCCAACGGCGGGACGACGCCGAGCGCCACGGAGGTCCGCCAGCTCGCGTTCAAGCTGGAGGACCGCTACGCGTTCTACGCGAAGATCCAGTTCACCAGCATGACCGCGCGGACGCCCGAGGAGTTCACCGAACTGGCGTCGAGCTACCTGTCAGAGAACCTTGGCGAGATCCTGACCTGCCTGCCCGACTGGATCGAGGTGGAGCAGGCGGTCGACGCGGGGCGCGACCCCAACGCGGTCATCGGAGATTCGTGATCATCGGGCGTGCCGGTCATCGGCACGCCGGGCATCCCCCGCGGGTGGGGGCAACAAGGGCTTGGGACCATGTCTTCAAGAGTCAATGTCAAGTTCGTGGTGATCCTGTCGGCCGTGCTGGTGGCGGTGTTCGCGGGCGTCGCCGCGACGCTCTACTTCGTGCTGCACACCTCCGCGGCCGAGCACTACGCCAAGGGCGAGCGGCTGATGGAGACCGCCCAGGCCGCCGCCGATCCCGAAGCCAAGAACGAGGCGTGGAGCCAGGCCGAGCGAGCGCTCTCCAAGGCGGTCAACAAGGAGCCGACCAACCTCGAGTACCTCCGCGAGTGGCGCGTCGCGCTCGAGAACATCGTCCCCGAGAACCGCGAGACCTTCGACAAGCGGTTCGGGGACTACATCACCTGCCTCCGCGAGATCGCGCGCATCGCCGCGACCGATGTCGAGGCTCACCACGACTATCTCTCGCTCCGGCATGACCTGCTCCGCAGCAGCGGGGCCAACGCGGACTGGGCGACGCTCGTCCAGGCCGCCACCACCGCCGTGCAGGCGATGTCGAACACGCCGGAGAACCCGGCCGAGGGCCGCGGGTGGCCGACGCTGATGCGTTACGCCGGGATCGGCCGCGTCGCGATGCTGTCGGCAACCACCGAGTTCGATCCCGAGATGGCGCGGTTGGCCCAGATCGAACTCGAGCGTGCCCTCGCCGCCGACCCGACCGATGTCGACGCCGCCGACTCCCTCGCGACGCTCCACGCGATGCGAGCCACCCGGGCGCGGGCGGGCGTCACCGAGCAGGATCGGGCCGCCGCGGCCGAGCAGGCGATCACCGTACTCGAGCAGTTTGCGGAGCGCAACCCGCAGGATCCGCGCGGCATCGTCCGGCTGATCGAGGCCCGCTTCGATTCGCAGCTCAACTCCATCCGCGGGCTCGATGCCCCGCCCATGTCGCCCGACGAGGCGCGTGCCGAGCTCCAGCGTGCCCGCGACCTGATGCTCGAGGTCGATCCGGAGCTGATCAGCGAGACCGAACTCGGCCGATTCCGCCGTCTGGAGGTCATCCTCTCCCGCTCGGTGCTCGCGCCGATGACCGGCGAGATCGTGACGCACCTGCTCGAGGAGCGCCCCGACGACGCGGCCCTGCTGGTGCGCAAGGCCGATCTCGCCGCCGCGGCCGGCCGGCTCGAAGCCGCGATCGCGGCGATGCAGGAGATCCGGGATCTGCCCCGTCCGACGCTGAGCCTTGACGGGTATCAACTGGCAAATCTGCGTGAGGTCGCCGCATCCGAGCAGTCCGGGTGGGCGTTCACGCTGTGGGAGCAGGCGAGCGCCGCGGGCGAGGGCGTGGACGCGGCCAAGCAACGCGTTGTTGATTTCCACGAGGTGCTCAAGGCGCAGCTCCCGGCCGACTCACCCCGATTGAAGATCAGCGAGGCCCGGCTCGCGTTCGTCAACGCCGACTATGTCCAGGCGCAGCGTCTGCTCGAGCCGATGGTCAGCGACGCACGACTGGTCGACCCGCAGGCGCTCTGGATCCTCTTCCGTGTGGCGTACATCAACGAGAACTGGACCCGCGCCCGCACTCGTCTCGAGCAGCTCCTGCAGGTGAGCCCCGCCGATATCCGGGCGGCTCTGTTCTATGCGGAGGTTCTCGCGCGGGAGGGACGCCTCCCCGAAGCGCTCGCGTTCTATGAGCAACTCGACGCCCGCCTGCCCGACAACGACCTGATCCGTGATCAGATCGACAACCTGCGCGTGCGGCTCGGTCTTGCCAGTTCGGGCGACGCTGTCGCCGATGCGATTCTCCGCGCCAGCCGACTGGCGCGCGGAGAGGCGCTCCAGCCGGGCGACCCGGCCGCCGCCGCCCAGGTTCTCCGCGACGCGCTGGCGACGCACGGGCCCGACGCGCGTCTGTACATCCTGCTTCTCGAGTACGAGATCGAGCAGGGCGAACTCGAGCGCGCCCGCCAGACCTACGCGCGGGCCCGCGCCGAGCTCCCTGACAACGAGCAGCTCGCCAAGCTGTCGGCGATCGAGACCGCCAGCGACCCGACCCAGGTCTACCTGAGCCTGATCGATCAGCTCGATGTCGAGCCCGTCGAGAAGACGCTCCGCAAGATCCGCATCCTGCGCGCCAACGGGCAGGAGGAGCAGGCCCGCTCGCTCATCTCCGTCGCCGCCGGGCAGGATCCCGACAACCCGCAGGTGATCGAGTTGCTGTTCAACCGGGCGCTCTCGCAGGGCGACCGCGCCGCCGCCGAAGCCGCCGCCGAAGCCGGCGCGAAGATCGACCTCGACGGGGTCAACGGCGGGCTGCTCCGCGCGACGGTCGAGTCTCGCTTCGGCGACCAGGCCCGCGCGATCACGATGCTCCGGGAACTCGCCGAGGACCACCCGGGCAACGCGCTGGTCTTTCAACGGCTCGGCATCGCCCAGATCAACGCGGGGCGAGTCGAGGACGGCATCGAGGCGTTCGAGGAAGCGCTCAGCCTCCGCGGCACCGACGCCTCGCTGCTCCGCCTCTACGCGACCGAACTCGCCCGCGTCGGCCGCCAGACCGAAGCGCTCGAGGCGCTCCGCGACCGCGAGCAGCTGCTCGCGTCGAACCCGGCGCTGCTCGAGCTGCGTCTGGACCTCGAAGCAACGGTCGGCGACGAGGCGCTCGCGCTGGCCCGCCGCGAGGCCCTCTACGCCGCCCAGCCCAACGACCGCAACAACGCCGGCAAGCTCGCGGCGCTCTATGTCGACCGCGCCCGCTGGAGCGACGCCCGTCGAATCCTCGACCGGCTCCGCGCCGAGCAGGACACGCTCGGGCTCGTGCAGCTCGATGCGCTGTGGCACGCGCGCCAGGGCAACCTCGAAGGCGCCCGCGCCGTGTACTCCCGCTACATCGCCCAGCAGGCCGCCGCCGGCACGCTCACGGCCGATCCGTACCTCGCGCTCGGTGCGCTCCTCCGCGAGTTCGGCGACGAGATCGCGGCCCTGGAGACCTTCCGATCCGCGCGGCGCTTCGAGAATCCCGAGACGCTGATCGTCGAGAAGACCATCGGCGGCATGCATGTCACGATGGGCCAGTTCGGGCCCGCATCCGAGTCGTTCAAGCAAGTCGTTGACGCCGGGCTCGATGACGCGCAGGGCACCTACCGCAAGCGTCTGGCAGAGGCGTACACCGCGATCGGCCAGCTCGATCTGGCCGCCGAGACTCTCGAGCCGCTGAGCGACCGCGAGGAGGAGGACTTCCAGATCCTGCTGCTCAAGGCGGGCGTCGAGCAGGCCCGCGATGACATCCGCAAGGCCCGCGAGCACCTCGATCGTGCCGTCCGTCTCTTCAGCGACGAGCCCGATGTCTTCTTCCGTCGCGCGGCGCTGGCGTTCGGGCAGGGTGTCGACACGGGCTCGGCCCAGCAGTTCCGCGATGCCCTCGCCGACCTGACCACCGCGGTGGAGCTGGCGCCCGGGAGCGAGCGGATCCGCCAGCTCCGCGGACAGGTCTACCTGCGCCTGGGCGACACCACCCGGGCGTTGGCCGACTACCGCGCCGCCGTCGTCGCCAACCCGTCCAACCAGCAGCTCTTCATCAATGTCATGGGTGAGATGATCCGTATCGACCGCGCCGCCGATGCCTCCGCCCTCGCCGACGAGGTCATCGAGATCCAGCAGAATGATCTCCAGACGACGCTCTCGGCCGGTCGCGTGTTCGCGGCGTTCGGACAGTGGGACCGCGCCCGCCGCTTCTTCCGCCGCGCGTGGGATCGCGTCCAGACGCCCGAAACCGCCCGGCTCTTCACGGCTTCACTGCTCCGGTCGGTTCCGCCCAGTTCCGCCGCCGCCCTCGAAGCGCTGGGCAAGCTGGAACCCGCGCAGGTCGAACGCGACCCGGACCTGCTCTTCTCGCGTGCCGAGGCGCTGCTCCTCGTTGGCGATCGCGCCACGGCGATCAATGACGCGGTGAAGGCGTTCGGCGTCGTCGCCGAGCAGGAGCCATCGCTCCCGACCTGGTTCGCCCGCGCCCGCCGCGTCTTCACCTCCGAGAATGACCTGCTCGCGGTCATCGATGCCCTGCAGGGCCAGACCGACAAGGCCAACTGGATCGAGCTCTTCCGCGCCTCGACGCTCGCAGAGATCCCCGCGTCGAGCGATCGCGCCCGCGCCGCGTTCGAGCGGCTGATCACCATCGACGCCGAGCCGTTGCTGCGTTCGGCGGCGTATCAGGCCTATTCCAACATGCTCCTCACGGCCCAGGACTACGACCGGGCCGCCGAGGTCCTGCAGGACGCGATCGCCCAGAACGAGGGGGACTGGCGGCTGCTGAACAATCTGGCTTTCACGCTCGCCGAGCGTCTGGACCGCGCGGCGGAGGCTCTGCCCTACGCCGAGCGAGCGGCCGAACTCGCACCCCGGAATCCGGAGGTCGCCGACACGCTCGGTTGGACCCAGTACCGGGCGGGGAATCTCGAAGACGCGGCGACGACGCTCGAACGGGCCCTGGCGCTCGCCCGCGGGCTCGACAGCGAGGCCGTGATCGCGATGCACCTGGCCGAGGTGCGGGCCGATCAGCAGGACGGGGAGGCCGCACGCCGCCTGATCAGGCGGGTTCAGGACGCCTCCCGGGCCGGGCGACCCCTCCCGGACCGTTACCAGGACCAGTTGAGCAAGCTTCAGGCCCGAGTGGACTCACTGCCTTGACCGATCAAGCCGAAACAACAGCCCGAGAAGCTTCAGCCGCCCAGACCGACCGTTGGGAAGGAACCGCGCGATGACCACCGCCGCTCGACCAGCTGCACCGACCGCTCCCGGCCCGGCTCGACCCGCGGCCGCCGGCCCGACCGGCGGAGCGTCGGCACCGTCGCTCGATCCGATCCGGCTGCTCCGCAAGTACAAGCTCGTGCTCATCGCCGCGATGATCCTCGGCGTTGTCGTGGGCGTCGCCTCGTACTTCGTCTGGCTCCGCTACTTCCCGAGCTACAAGTCCTTCGCGCTCTTCCAGATCGAGGCGCCCCGCACCGAGGCCGGCGAACGCTTCGAGGGCGTCGATGAGCAGGAACTCGAGCTGTTCATGGAGACGCAGACCCGCTACATGACCTCGCGGGGCGTGCTCCAGCTTGTCGCGCAGCGCCCCACGCTGGCGCAGGATGTGCCCAACTGGTCCAAGCAGTTCATCTCGGGCGGCGCGATCGATTCCAAGGCCGCCCTCCGCTCGCTGGAGGACGACATCCGCGCCCGGATCCTCGGCGGCACGATCATCGAGCTCAGCGCGACCGCCGGCGACAAGGCCGACGCCACCGCGTTGGTCCGCCTCGTCCGCGAGGAGTATCTGAGCCAGCTCAGCCTGCAGAGTCTGTCCGAGGTCAACAAGCAGATCGATGCGATCCGTCGCCAGATCGAGCTGACCAACAACGCGATCAAGGGCGCCAAGGACTCCCGCCGCAGCCAGCTCGTCGACCAGGGCGTCGAGTCGCTCGACGGGCGCACCAACGAGGCGATCCAGGCCCTGGCGAACATCAACACGCAGATCGCCGATGTCGCCCTCGCAACCGAGGCGTCCCAGACCCGGCTCAGCCGGCTCGAAGCGGCGTCCAAGGCGCCCAACGGGCCCCAGTACGACGGCGAGCTCCGCGCCCAGGTCCAGCAGCAGCCCACGCTGGTCAACATGCGCCAGCAGATGACCAACATCAAGACCGAGCAGATGTCGCTGCAGGCCCAGGGCTTCGGCGTCAATCACCGGAACTTCCGGCGGCTGCAGGACCAGCTCGAAGCACTCGAAGCCCAGTACCAGACCCGGCTCGAACAGGAACTCCAGTCGGCCTTTCAGGGACAGCTCGACAACGCCCGCAACACCATCGACGCGTTGGCCGCCCAGGCCGCCGATCTCGAAAGCCGCCGCGAGAATCTCAAGGCCGAGCTGAACCGGCTCACGGTCATCCAGACCGTCGTCGCCGACTTCGATGACGAGATCAAACGCAACCAGGTGACCCTCGCAGAGCTCGAGCGCACCCTCAACAACCTCGAAGCCCTGAAGGAGCAGGGGCTCGAGGCCCAGGGCGGGACCGACATCTACGGCCGCGCCCGCTTCCTCGAGCGCGTCCGCCTCCTTCAGCAGGAGCAGCTTCCCGACGAGCCCGCCCAGCCGCAGATGCTCATCGTCGTTCCGGCGGGCTTTGTGATCATCGTCGGCCTCGTCGGCACGCTCATCGTCCTGCGCGAACTGCTCGACCAGCGCGTCAAGGGCCCGGGCGACATCGCCCTCATCCCCCGCACGCGTGTCATCGGCATGATCCCGCAAATGGACGAGGACCCGGGCAAGGCCAAGGCGATCGAGACCATCGTCCGCGACCGCCCCGCCGGCGTCCTGGCCGAACAGTTCCGATCTGTCCGCACCACCGTCGTGAAGCGCATGCAGCAGATGGGGCACCGCTCGCTGCTGATCACCGGCGGGCTGCCCAACGCGGGCACCACGACCGTCGGGCTCAATCTTGCCTTCGCGTGCGCCGCCACGGACATGCGTGTGCTCCTCATCGACGCCAACTTCCGCCGCCCGCGCATCCATCGCGTGCTCGGGCTCGAAGATCGCGGACTGGGGCAGGTCCTCGCGGGCGAGGCCTCCCTTGAAGAAGCCGTCCAGCCGACCGATATCGAGGGACTCGTCGTTCTCGCCGCGGGCGGGAAGGACCCCCGCGCGATTGATCGGCTGGGCACGGGGGCAATGGACGAGGTGCTCGCCAACGCCGCCGCCTCCTACGACCTGGTCATCATCGACGCGGCTCCCATGGTGGTCTCGGGCGATGCCCTGTCGCTGGCCAACAAGTGCGACTGCTCGCTCCTGGTCGTCCGGGCGCTCTCGGAGAAGCGAGGAATGGTTGCCCGGCTCAAGGCCGATCTCGCCGAGGCACGCGGGGAGTTCCTCGGCGTGCTCGTCAACGGCGTGCGCTCGGCCGCGGGCGGATACCTCAAGTTCAACATCCGCACCGCCCACAAGTACCAGAGCTCCGGCCGCTGATCGGCCCGGGACCCCCCTACCGCCTCCCCGGGAGCGTTCGAGATCGTGAGCCAGACGCCCTCCAACCAGAGCCCGAGCGACACCAATCGTGCGCTCGTCACCGGCGGGGCGGGGTTCATCGGCTCCCACCTGGTCGATCACCTCCTCGCAACGGGCAGCGCGGTCACCGTCATCGACGATCTCTCGACCGGGCGACGCGAGAACCTCCCGCCCGAGCACCCGCGCCTCCGCTTCATCGAGGCCGATTGCGAGCAGGCGCTTCGCGCCTTCGGGCCCGGCGAACGCTTCGACGAGATCTACCACCTCGCCGCCGCCGTGGGCGTCAAGCGCGTCATGGACGACCCCGTTGGCTCCATCGAGATCAATGTCGGGCAGACCGCCGCCCTCCTGCGCTACGCGCTCGACCACGGCACGCGCCACGCGATGCCCCGCACGCTCATCGCGTCGAGTTCCGAGGTCTACGGCAAGAGCGACAAGCAGCCGTTCTCCGAGGACGACGATGTCGTCTACGGGCCCACCACCGTCACCCGCTGGTCGTACGCGTGCAGCAAGGCGATCGACGAGTTCCTCGCCCTCGCCCACGCCGATCGTTCCGGGCTCCCCTGCGTCGTCGCACGGTTCTTCAACACCGTTGGGCCCCGCCAGGTCGGGCGCTACGGCATGGTGCTGCCGAGGTTCGTCGCCGCCGCGATGCGAGACCAGCCGCTGGAGGTGCACGGCGACGGGGAGCAGTCCCGCTGCTTTGCCGATGTCCGCGATGTCACCCTCGCGCTGCCGGCCCTGCTCCGCGATCCCGCCTGTCACGGGCGGGTGTTCAATGTCGGGTCGGACGAGCCGATCACCATCGCCGACCTGGCCCGGCGTGTCATCGAAACACTTTCTTCTCGTTCCGATCTCACACGCGTGCCCTACGACCGGGTGTACCCTTCGGGGTTCGAGGACCTCCGCCAGCGCCGCCCGGACCTGACCCGCCTCCGGACCGCCATCGGATACGAGCCGAAGATCCGCCTCGAAGACACGATCCGGGACCTGGCCGACTGGATCGCATCGGGCGATCCGGCCGACGACCAGCCCCGCACGACCCACCAGGACACCCGAGCCTCGTGATCCCCGCACTGCTCCAGTTCGAGACCCCGCTGCCGACGATCGATCCGCCGATCGATGCGGGCGCGATCGCCGAGCAGGCCGCCGCGGCCGTCGAGCCCGCCACCCGCCTGGACATCTTCCACGGGTATGTCGGCGTCTTCGCGATCGCGTTTGTCGTCACGCTTCTCGCCACGCCGGTCATGCGCTGGCTGGCGCTCAAGCACGGCATCGTCGATCGCCCCTCCGACCCCCGCAAGATCCACCGCCGCCCCGTTGCATATCTCGGCGGCGTCGCGGTCTTCCTCGGGCTCATGGCGGGGATCCTGCTCAGCTACCTCGCGCCCAAGCTCGGCGACTTCGGCCAGTCGCTCGTGTCCTTCCACGAGACCGGCTACACCGAGCCCGGCATGGAGGTCCCCCGCCCGGTGCCCCTGTCGATCCTGCTCGGCATGACCGTCATCATGCTCCTCGGGCTCATCGACGATGTCGTGGGCACCCTGCCGCGCCTCAAGATCGCGGGCATGTTCGTCGCCGCCGCCGCGCTGGCGATCGAGAATGTCGGCGTGCAGGTCGCCGGTGGCGTGCTCCGCCCCACCCTCGGCGCCATGCTCGGCAATGAGGAACTCGTCTGGTACCTCACCCTCCCGTTCGAGCTCCCCTTCATGAGCTCGACCATCCCCTTCGACCTCATCTACTGGACCGGAACCGCGATCATCGCGCTCTTCGTTCTCGGCGCGTGCAACGCCGCCAACCTCATCGATGGACTCGACGGGCTGCTCAGCGGCACCACCGCGATCGCCGCCATCGGCCTGCTCATCATCGCCCTCTCGCTCGCGGTCATGGACGACGGACCGCGCGACGGGCAGCGCATTGTCCTCTGCATGGCGCTGCTCGGGGCGTGCCTCGGGTTCCTCCCGCACAACTTCAATCCCGCCTCGATCTTTCTGGGCGACTGCGGCTCCCTCCTGCTCGGCTTCACCACCATCGTCATCGTGCTGACGCTCGGCGACACCGGTCGCACCAACTTCGTCCTCGCCGGGCTGGTCATCTACTCCATCCCCATCATCGACACCGTCCTCGCGATCGTCCGCCGCAAGCTCGCCGGCAAGAGCATCTCCGACGCCGACGATCAACACCTCCACCACATGCTCAAGCGGGCGCTGGGGGTCAAGGGCGCGGTCTTCGCGCTCTACGGCATCGGCACCGTATTTGCCGCTGTGGGCGTCGCGATGAGCATCTGGCGAGCCAAGGTCGCCTACGCCATCGCGTTCGTCTTCGCGTCCTACATCATCGTGACCGCGATCAAGATTGCCCGCCGCGCCCAGCTCGAAGCCGCCACCGCTCCCAAGCCCGAGCCCTTCCGCCCCGCCGATGCCAACGGCTCCCACGCCGACCCCCGCGGGCCCGAGGTCCTTCTCGGCGAGAGCATCCGAGCCGACTGACCCCCCACCGCCCGGAACCGGGCCGACCCGTATACTCCGCCCATGCACGGATCACACGGAGGTGGCCCGAGGGTCGTGGCCCTCATGAACCAGAAGGGCGGCGTCGGGAAGACGACCACGACCGTCAATCTGGCCGCGGGCCTGGCCGAGCTCGGCCGACGCACCCTGCTCATCGATCTCGATCCGCAGGCCCACGCCACGCTGCACCTGGGCGTCGACCCCGGCGAGGTCGAAGCCTCGGTCTACGACCTGCTCGTCGAGCCCGAAGAGAACATCGATCTCGACGCCACCGTGCGCGAGGTCCGCCCCGGACTCGATCTGATCCCCAGCGAGACCGACCTCGCCGCCGCCGAGACCGAACTGGCGTCCCTCGAGCACCGCCAGCGCCGCCTCGCCCGCGCCCTCGCCCCGATCGCCGACCGCTACGAGTTCATCCTCCTCGACTGCCCGCCCTCGCTCGGGCTGCTGACGATCAACGGGCTCGCGCTGGCCAGCGAGGTCCTCATCCCGATGCAGGCCCAGTTCCTCGCCCTGCAGGGCGTCGGCAAGCTCCTCGAGACGATCGCCGCCCTCTCGAAGCAGGTGAACCCCGACCTCCGGGTCGCCGGCATCATCCTCTGCATGTTCGACGCGCAGACCACGCTCGCACAGGAGGTCGTCGGCGACCTCAACAGCTTCTTCGACTCGCAGCGGAACACGCCCGTGCCCTGGCGCGATGCGGTCCTCTTCGATCCGCCCGTCCGCCGAAACATCAAGCTCGCCGAGTGCCCGAGCTTCGGGCAGACCATCTTCGAGTACGCGCCCTGGGCGCCCGGCGCGGCCGACTATCGCAAGCTCGCCGAGACGCTCGCGAACCGCTCCGCGAACGCTCCCGTCTCAACCGAGACGCACGCGGCCCCCGAACCGCCCCCCGCGAACGAAGCCGCCGACCGCGAAGCCAACGAGCCCGCCAAGGGCGAGCCCGAAGCCCCCGCGACCGCACCCGTCGAGAGCCATCCCGCCGAACCGAGTGACGATCGCCCCGAGCCGCCCGAGGTCCGCGTGATGGATGTCTCGCAGGCCGCCGCCCGGGCCGAAGACGACTCGGCGGGCCCGCGGTGAACCCGCTCGCCCGGGGCCCACGCCGCACGGCGTTCTTTGTTTACGCGGCGGTGATCGCGACCCTCACCCACTGGCCCGGACTCCGGATCGAGGGCCCGGTCCCCCGCCCGGACCTGTTCGTCCACGCGGGCGTCTTCGGGCTCTGGACGCTCGCCGCGATCGCCGCCGAGTGGTTCGGCCCTTGGAGAGAGCCGCGCGCGATCGCCGCTTCGATGATTCTCGCCGCGGGCTACGCCGCGGCCGATGAATGGACCCAACAATTCGTCGGGCGCGTCACCACCCTCGACGACTTCGCGGCCAACCTGCTCGGTGTCGCGCTCGCCGGACCGGCCGCCCTGGCGGGAGCCGCCATCCTGAGCCGAGTCCGACCTCATCCGGGGGCATGAACTCCCAGCACGACGCGCCGTCTACGGGCAACCAACGCGCGCACCGCAACGCAACATCCAGCCCGCCCCCCCGTGAACCGATACACCCGCGGGACCTTCCACGCCCAGCCGTTTCACGCCCGCATCCGGGGATCGCCATGAGTCACGACCACCACGACAGCCGACTCCCGCAGGGACCTCTGATGTGGGTCATCAGCCTCGCCGCGGGGTTGCTTCTCGGATGGGTGCTCACGCTGGTGGCGCCCGCCCAGTACCCCGATGCCGCGCACACCGAGGACGCCAGCGTCCAGGTCACCAACGACCACGCCGAGCCCGATCATCCCCGCCCGATCGAGATCGCCTCGGCCGGGGATGAACTCGACCTGCAGGGCCTGACCGTCCCCCACGACCCGCATCACGAACCGGGCGACCAAACGCCCGATGGACACGCCGAGTCTCACGACGACGCGCACGCGGCCGACCACCACGGCCCGTCCCCCACCATCCCCCTCTGGCTCGTCATCCCCTTCGCCCTGCTGCTCGGCTCGATCGCGCTGATGCCATTCATCAACGAACGCGCCTGGCACCACCACTTCCCGGACTTCGCGTTCTTCCTCGGCGGGATCACCCTCGCGTACTACCTCATCGGCTTCAGCCAGCCCGGGTACTCCCACGGCATGACCTACGGCGAGTACCAGATGACGCATGTCGGGCTCGAGTACTACTCCTTCATCGCGCTCATCGGCGGGCTGTTCGTCGCCTCGGGCGGCATCCACATCGATGTCCAGGGACGCGGGCGGCCCGTGGTCAACACCGTCATCCTCGCCATCGGCGCCGTCATCGCCAACATCGTCGGCACCACGGGCGCTTCGGTCCTCCTCATCCGTCCCTTCATGCGCGTCAACAAGGGCCGCCTCAAGCCCATCCATGTCGTGATGTTCATCTTCATCGTCTCGAACTGCGGCGGCGCCCTCACCCCCATCGGCGACCCCCCGCTCTACCTCGGCTTCCTCAAGGGCGTCCCTTTCGAGTGGACCCTCCTCCACCTCTGGCCCATGTGGGCGACCTGCATCGGCCTCCTGCTCGCGATCTTCTTCGCGATCGACACCCGCATCGGTCGCGGCGAATCCGCCGCCCCCGAGGCATCCCTCGCCGACGCCGACAATCCCCAGCGACTGGCCAACCCCGACCGCGTCCGCGTCCGCATCAGCGGCATGAGCGGGATCATCGCCCTGGGGCTGATCATCTTCGGCGTCTTCATCGATCCCATGCTCAAGGGCTTCTTCGGAATCAGCGGCTTCCCCTTCGGCGCCACCTTCCAGATCCTCGTCGCGATCGGCGCCTACGCCGTCGCCAGCCGCGAAAACCTCAAGGCCAACGAGTTCAACTTCTTCCCCGTCAAGGAGGTCGGGCTCCTCTTCGTCGGCATCTTCACGACGATGGCACCCGCCCTTGGCTACCTCGCCAGCCACGGCGCCGAACTCGGGCTCGACTCGCCCACCAAGTTCTTCTTCGGCACCGGGCTGCTCAGCGGCGTCCTCGACAACGCGCCCACCTACCTCAACTTCCTCCAGGTCGCCTTCGCCGCCCAGGACCTCGACCTGAATCCCGACAATGTCCACGCCTTCCTCGACACTTCCACAGGCATCCACGACCTCGTCGCGATCAGCCTCGGAGCCGTCTTCTTCGGCGCGATGACCTACATCGGCAACGGGCCCAACTTCATGGTCAAGGCCATCGCCGAGTCCTCCGGGCTCCGCATGCCCTCGTTCTTCGGTTACTTCGCCCGCGCCCTGGTCATCCTCTTCCCGGTCCTCCTGATCGTCTGGTTCATCTTCGTCCGCTGACCGTCGACCCACCCGCTCCGTTCGCGCGTGCTAGCCTGCCCGCGTGAGCGACCACGCCCCGGGCCCGCGGCCCGATCCCGATCAACCCGCCCCGGCTTCCGCCGCCCCCACCCCCCCCGCTCGGGATTCGAGCGCCCAGCTCGCCGCCGGTGTGCGCACCTTCGGCGGGCTGACCCTCCTCTCCCGCGTCCTCGGGCTCGCCCGGGATCTCACGACCGTCCGGGTCTTCGGCGACACCGCCCTGGGCAGCGCCTTCACCGCCGCGTTCGCGATCCCCAACCTCTTCCGCCGGCTCTTCGGCGAGGGCGCCCTCGCCGCCGCGTTCCTCCCCGAATACGCCTCGCTCGACCGCGACGACCCTCGCCGCCGCGACGCCTTCGCGACCCTCGCGATCGTCGGGCTGGCGATCGTCACCGGCGCGATCACGATCCTCGCCGAAGTCGCCCTGCTCGCGGTGCTCCTCCTGGCCCCGACCGACGCGGACCGTGCGCTGTCTCTGCGTCTGATCATGGTGATGCTGCCCTTCATGCCGATGGTCTGCATCGCCGCCATCCTCGGCGCGATGCTCCAGGTGCACGGGCGGTTCGGGCCCAGCGCCGCGGCTCCGGTCCTGCTGAACATCCTGATGATCGCCGCCGCCTCGCTCCACTTCTTCGGGCCCGGACTCGACCCCGTCTCGTCGGCGTACGCGATCGGGATCGCCGCGGTGATCGCGGGCATCGGACAGGTCGCGTGGTGCCTGCGTGCGCTGCGCGGGCTTTCCCGCTGGACCTGGGCGCCGGGCGAGGTGCGTGACGCGTCGCGTCGGCTGCTCCGCCGATTCCTCCCCGTCGTCATCGGGCTCGGGACCATCCAGCTCAACGCCCTGCTCGACACGATCATCGCGATGTGGCCCAACTGGTTCGGGCCCACGATCGCCGGCGTTGACTACCCCCTCGACGAGCGATCCAACGCGATCCTCGGGTACACCCAGCGTTTGTACCAGTTCCCGCTCGGCGTCTTCGGCATCGCCGTCGCGACTGCCGCGTTCCCCCTGCTCAGCCGGCACGCGAGCGAGCCCGCCCGTTTCGTGCGCACGCTGCGCGATTCTCTGCGGCTGTCGCTGTTCATCGCGATCCCCGCGATGGTCGGGCTCATCCTCGTCCGCGACGACCTCGTCGGCGTGGTCTTCGGCGGGGGCTCGCCCGACCGCATGGGGGGCTTCTCCGACGACGGGCTGGCGCGCGCTTCGAGCGTGCTGCTCGGTTACTCGCTGGGCATCGTGGCGTACTCGGTCAACCATGTCCTGACCCGCGCGTTCTACGCGCGGGGCGACACCCGCACCCCGATGAAGCTCGCTCTCGGAGCCGTCGCGCTCAACCTGTCGCTCAACCTCGTGCTCATCTGGCCGATGCGTGAGGCGGGGCTGGCATGGTCGACGGCGATCAGCGCGGCCGCCCAGTGCGTCGGGGCCTGGTGGATCCTGCGCGCGCGACTGCCCGCCCACGCCGACGACGATCGCCCATTGCTCGTCGCGTTCGCCCCGGCGCTCGGAGCGCTCGCGGCGATGACCTCGCTGGTGCTGCTGACCCAATGGCTCGTGCTGCCCGGGGACGCGGCGTGGTCGAGCCGGGCGATCCGCCTGGGGATCTGCTCGCTGGGCGGGGCGGGGGTCTACGGCGCGGTCGCGTGGAGGCTCGGCTCGAGCGAATTGCGGATGCTGATCGGCCGAGGGCTCCCCACCGGGCAGGCGCGCTGAACGGCACCCGATCCAGTAGAATCTGCCCGCGGCCGGGACGGCCGCCCTTCCAAGGAGTAACCCCTCATGTCGCAGACCATCCGCCGCATCGTGCTCTCGGTCCTCCTCGTCGCGTTCGCCGCGGCCCCCGCGATCGTCATGACCGGCTGCCAGACCGTCAAGGGCGTCGGGAAGGACATCCAGGATGTGGGCGAAGCCGGCGAGCGTGCGATCGAGGACTGATCGCCACCCGATCGAGGTTTCATGTCCCGGATCCGGCTTCAAGGCCGACCCATCGTGATCACCGGCGCCAGCAGCGGCATCGGTGCGGCGACGGCGGTCGCGTGCGCACAGGCCGGGATGCCGGTCGTTCTCGGGGCGCGGCGGGTCGACCGGCTCGAATCCCTCGCCGAGAGGATCCGCGGCGCGGGGGGACGGGCCGTTGTGCGCGCCTGCGATGTGAGTTCCGAGGATGACTGCCGCTCGCTCGTCGACGCATGCCGGACCGAGTTCGGCTCGATCTATGCCGTCTACGCCAACGCCGGCTACGGCTTCCGGGGCGCGGTGCTCGAGACGACAGATCAGCAGTTGCGCGACATTCTGGATGTCAACGCGTTCGGGTCGCTGCGGGTGCTGCGCGCCGCCGCGCCGCACCTGCTTGAGGCCGGGGCCGGGCACCTGATCATGTGCTCGAGTTGTCTCTCCAAGGTCGGTGTCCCCCGCGTCAGCGCGTACACCTGCTCCAAGGCGATGCAGGACCATCTCGGGCGCGCGCTGCGACACGAGCTCAAGAACACCGGCGTGCATGTGTCGACGGTCCACCCGATCGGCACCAAGACCGAATTCTTCGATGAGCTCGAGAAGCGGACCGCCGGCGACCCGGACGCGAAGGACACGACCCGCGACGGGCCCTTCATGCAGACGCCCGAGCGTGTGGCGCGCGCCATCGTGCGGTGCCTCGAGAAGCCACGCGGCGAGATCTGGACGAGCCGGTCCTTCCGCACGCTGCTCGGGCTCGGCGTGATCTTCCCGGGATTTGCCGACTGGATGGTGGCGCGGTACGAGCGAAGGTCCGCGAGCCGGAACGGATCGATCAAGCCCTGATGCGGGCCGGAGTCATTCGAGCGGCGCGAGCAGGACGACGGCGTGCGCATGGACCGCGTCGCCCCGCCCCACGGCGTCGACGCCCTCTCCGGTCTTGCCCTTGATCCCGACGCACGAGGGATCGATGCCCAGCAGGCACGCGATGGACGCGCGGATGGCGTCCTTGTGCGGCCAGAGCCGGGGCTTTTCGAGGATCACGGTGCAGTCGAGATTGACGACGGCCAGGCCCGCTTCGCGTGCGCGCGCCGCGGCGGCCCGCACGAAGTCGGCCGAGTCGCGCGATTGATTCGCGGGGTCGTCGTTGGGGAAGAGCTCGCCGATATCCGGGCCGGCGACGGCGCCGAGGATGGCGTCGGTGATCGCATGGAGAAGGGCGTCGCCGTCGGAATGGGCGACCGGCCCGCGATCGTGCTCGATGGGCACCCCCCCCAGAACCAGCGGCCGGGCGCGGGTGGGGATGGGGCCCTGTGCGTCGATGGATTCGAGGCGGTGGGTGTCGAACCCGTGCCCGATCCGGAGCGTCCTGAGCATGGAGGGGATCATGGAGGGACTGTATCGGGCAGGCCCCGGAGAGGGGGAGGCCCGAGGGGGCGGGTCGTGTCACCCCCGGCGGGGGGTCGTGCCGATAGACTCCCAGACCCGGCCCGACGCCCGCATTCGGAGGCTTGCGACATGACCGACCGCCCGACCCACGCCCGCTCTCGTTTTGCCGCCTGGGGCGTCGCCTCGCTGCTCGGCGGGGGGCTGCTGCTCGCCTCGGGGTGCACGCTGGTGCCCAAGTACCAGGAAGGCGGCGGGCTCGCGAGCTTTGATGCGTACACCTATGTCAGCCGTCCGTACCAGCCTCAGACGGTGTCGCTGATCGACACGCGGACCGACGAGGTGCTGTGGTCGGTGGATGTGCCGGTGGGCAAGCAGTTGTCGATGGAGTTTCTCGGGGGCAAGGGGAACGAGACTGGCCCGATGCCGGACCTGATGAAGTGGGACATCCTTGATGCGGGGACGGGCCGATCGGGGCTGGCGAACGGGCTGCCCGTGCCGCCGCCCGAGAGCCGGCGTGTGGATGTGTCGCTTCGTGCGACGCCCGAGTTCCCGCGCTGATCCGACGCGAGGGGTCGGGTTTCAGGCGCGGAAGCGACCCGAGGACCCCGGAACTTCCCCGGACTTGATGCCGGTGTGCGCGCCGGGGAGGCTCGGGACACGGGGCGTGTGGTAGTTTGGTGACCGGTGCGGCGGGCTCTTCCGCCGCGGCGGCCCGATCATGAACAGACCCCGGAATCAACACGCGACGCGGCGGCGGGGCTTCGGGTCCTGCGCCGGGTTCACGCTGATCGAGTTGCTGGTGGTCATCGCGATCATCGCGATTCTGATCGCGTTGCTGCTGCCGGCGCTGCGCTCGGCGCGGGAGGCGGCCCGGTCGGTGGAGTGCCTCTCGAACCAGCGTCAGATCGGGATGGCGTTGCAGGGGTATGTGCAGGACTTCGAGGAGTGGATCCCGCGTGAGGCGAGCATCAACAACCCGGGCGGGGCGATCGACGACATGTCGTGGCTGCGCGCCACGCGCCCGTACATCGACTCGCGGTACACGCACGAGACCGATCCGCGCGACCAGTTTGAGCACGCGCCGTACTTTCGCGACCCCGCGCGGCCGACGCGTGACGGGCACCGTGTGCACTACATCAACAACGGGCTGGCGTTCCGGTCGCCGGGGGTGTACGCGGGCTTCAAGACCTGGCGGGCGTGGAAGCCGCGGCTGAGCCGGGTCGTGCAGCCCTCGAAGGCGTTCTACCTGACGGGGTACACCGAGGATGTGAACGGTGCGCATTGGAGGCAGGTGTACTCGCTCGGGCGTGAGAAGCGGACTTTCGAGCTGGCGCTGTTCTACGACGCGCGGGAATTGTCGCACATCGAGGGCAACTTCCTGATCCGGCGGATCGAGCCCAAGCGGCACGGCGAGGGTTCGAATGTGCTGTTCATGGACGGGCACGCGTCGTTCGAGCGGGCCGAGGTGCTGACCGACCGCGCGAGCTGGGACGACGGGGACTACCGACGGCCCTGATCGTGCGCCGAATTCACGCGCCTGTCAGTCTTTCTTTGGGCCGGAGCCGTTGGGCTCGGGCTGGTCGTTGCGGACCTCTTCCTTGGTCGGCGGGGGCGTGATCTCCGGGGCGGCGGGCGGGGGCTTGCCGAAGAGCACGGTCGCGAGCCCGATGCGCATGTCCATGACGAGGCTGAACATGAACGGGACGAGGAGGATGGTGAAGAGGGTGGAGACGAGGAGTCCGCCGATCACGACCGAGCCGAGCCCGCGGTACATCTCCGAGCCGGCACCGGGGAAGAGGACGAGGGGGAGCATCCCGCCGACGGAGGTGAGGACGGACATGAAGATGGGGCGGATTCGTGTGCGCACGGATCGGGCGACTGCTGCGTGGGGGTCGAGGGAGTCGTCGTCGCGCATGAAGTTGAGGGCCTGGTGGACGATGAGGATGGCGTTGTTGACGACGACGCCGATGAGGATGACAAAGCCGAGCATGGTGAGGACATCGAGCTGCTGGGGGGCGATGGTCGGATCGGCCATGGTGCGGTCATGGACGATCTTGAGCCCGGCGAAGCCCCCCACCACCGCGAGCGGGACGCTGAACATGATGACGAAGGGGTAGATGTAGCTCTCGAAGAGGGCGCTCATCAGGAGGTAAGTGACGGCGAGGGCCCAGATGAACCGGGCGGTGCCGAGCTGTGGCTGGGTGAAGACGAGGTACGCGAGCCCGGCGAGGATGACCGCGAGGAGGGCGGCGCCGGCGGCTCCGTAGCCGAAGAGGGGCTTGCGCTTCACGACGGCGCGGAAAGAGGCGTAGCCCGCGACGATGAGTCCGATCAACCCGATGCCGATGGCGAGCCAGAGTCCGATGCGGTGTTGGGAGGGCGGGACTTCCTGCGGCGTGCCGAAGAGCGCGCCGCGGACCTCGTCGAGCTGGGCGGCGGTTCCCTCGAGACGGACGCGCATGGAGGGATCGATGAGCCCCTGCTCGCGGAGGGGCTGGATGATCTGCGAGCGGATCTCGTCCATGACCTCCTCGAGGGGGCGTCCCTCGGGGGGCGTGATCTGGATGGTGACGCTCTCGAGTTCCTCGATGCGCTGGATCTCCTGCGGGGCGAGGGCGGGGAGGATGTCGACGATGGAGTCGAGGGGGACGCGTCGCCCGGTGGGCGTGACGATGGGGGTGTCGAGGAGGCGTTCCTTGAACGCGAGGCGGCCGCCCTCGGGGAGCAGGACGAAGTCGATGGTCTCGCCCTGGTAGCGGAAGTCGCCGATGAAGGCGCCGTCGAAGAGTGCGCGGGCGGCGGCGCCGACATCGGTGGTGCGCACGCCGAGCTCACGGCCGACATTGTTGACGCGGAGCTGCCACTCCTGTTCCTGGAGGTTGAAGTTCGACGGGTTTGGGCGGACCTTGTCGAAGCCGTAGCGCGGGCCGGCGGACATGAAGGCGGCGTTGGCGGCCTGGAGAACGCGGTCGAGGCGCGGGCCGGAGATCTCGATGTCGATGGAGTTTCCGCCGCCGACGCCGCGGCCGAAGATGGAGGACTGGCGTGCGCCGCCGAAGGCGTCGGGGATCTGGTTCATGGCGAGGGTCAGGAGTTGACCGACGGGGATGACGACCTGGGGCCACTCGCTGGTGGCGCCGACGAACATGCCGCCGTTGAAGGAACCGATGAAGAAGTTGTCGATGGGGACGGGATCGAAGGGCGGGGGCGGCGGGGCGTCGCCCTGGGGGAATCGCATGATGGGCTCGAGCTTGCGGACGGCTTCGAGGTTGGCGGGATCGACCTCGGCGTAGGGGCGGATGCGGTCCTCGATCGACTGGGCGATCTGGTTCATCTGATCGATGGAGTAGCCCGGGGGGATGAGGAGCCCGCCGAAGACGAGGTTGCGGTTCCCGGCGGGGAGGTAGTCGAGCGGGGGCATGAGGGCGATGCCGCCGAAGATGCTGGCGGCGGTCATGGCGACGACGACGAGTGGGCGGATGGTCCAGCCTCGCCACGAGCGCATGCACCAGGTGATGGCCTGTTCGAAGAGTACGGAGAGCTTGCCGAGGAGGGGGGCGAGGCCGAAGAGTGAATCGAACTGTCGGCGGACGCGGCCGATGACGCCGCCGCGCGCCGGTCGGACGCGGAGCCAGGCGGCGCACGCGGTCGGGATGACCATGACCGAGACGATGAGCGAGAGGCTGACGGCGGCGACGATGGCGAGGGAGATGTCGCGGAAGAGCTGCCCGGCTTCTTCCTGGATGGTCAGGACGGGGATGAAGACCGCGACGGTGGTGAGGGTGGAGGCGAGGACGGCGCCCCAGACCTCGCGGGCACCCTCGTAGGCGGCGGTGCGGGGCGGGTCGCCCTCCTGCAGTCGGCGGTAGATGTTCTCGAGGACGACGATGGCGTTGTCGACCACCATACCGACGGCGAACGCGAGCCCGGCGAGGCTGATGACATTGAGCGTGCGCCCGGAGACAAACATGACGAGGAAGGTGGCGATGACGGAGATTGGGATGGCCAGGGCGATGACGCCGGTGGTGACGAACGAGCGGAGGAAGATGATGAGGACGCCGGCGGCGATGAGCCCGCCGACGACGATGTTCTGTGTGACGAGGTCGATCGCCGAATCGATGTAGATGGTTTCGTCGTAGACCTGGCGGAGGCGGAGGGCGGCGCCGACCTGTGGGTCGAGGGTCGGGAGGATGTCGGCGCGGATCTCGTCGAGTCGTGCGCGCAGTTCGGTCATGATCTCCATGACATTGGCGCCGGTCTGGCGGATGACGGGCATGGCGATGGAGCGCTGGCCGAGCGCGCGCACAAAGCCGCGCTGCTTCTCGAAATCAAGGTCGACGGCGCCGATGTCCTTGACGAAGACGGGGCGGCCGTCGCGGTAGGCGATGATGGTCTCGAGGACCTGGTCCTCAGTCTGGAACTGCCCGATGACGCGGACGCGGACGCTTCGCTTCCCCTCGTTGATGGTGCCGGCGGAGATGTTCTCGTTTTCCCGGCGGAGTGCGTCGATGACCTCCTGGTAGGAGAGCTGTCGGGCGGCGAGGCGCTCGGGATCGAGGAGGACCTGGAGCTCGCGCTGGCGGCCGCCGAAAACATTGACGCGTGCGACGCCGTCGATGCGCTCGAGGAAGGGCTTGATCTCGTCCTCGACATCGTCGGCGAGGGTGGAGACATCGAAGTTGCGGAGTTCCGGGGGGACCTTGGAGGGGTCGACATCGATGATGAGCCACGCGATGGCCTGATCGACGCCGCCCTCGGCGGCTTCGACGACGGGCTCGTCGACATCCTCGGGGTACTCGGGGACCTGGCGGAGGCGGTCGGAGACATCCTGGCGGGCGGCGTCGATGTCGGTGCCGATGTAGAACTCGAGGGTGATCTCGGCCTGGCCGGTGCGCGAGGTCGAGCGCATCGACTTGAGGTTGTCGACATTCTTGAGCTGCTCTTCCTGCTCCTTGGTGATCTCGTCGACGATCTCCTGTGGGCTTCGCCCGGCCCAGTTGGTGGTGACGGTGACGACTGGGCGGTCGACGGTGGGCGTGAGCTGGACGGGGATCTCGCGGAGCCCGAGCACGCCGAACATGACGACGAGCAGCACGCCGACGGAGACCGAAACGGGGCGCGAGATGCACCAGCGGATGGGGTTCATGGTTCAGGCGCCCTCCGCGCCGGGCTGATCGGTGCTCTGGCCGGTGCGCTGGGGGGCGTTGCGCGGGGTGATGGGCTGGGTGGGGTAGAGGCGTTCGTTGCCTTCGATGATGACCTGCATGCCGGGACGGAGGGACTGGGACTCGATCACGACCCGGTTGCCGGCGATGGCGTAGATGGTGCGGATGCGGGCGGGGATCGCCTGCCCGCCGCCGTCGAAGTAGACGAACTCGCCGGCGTCGTCGCGGAGGACGGCGTCCTTGTGGATCGTGAGCTGCTGCGACTGCTCGGAGGTGGCGACGAAGCCCTCGACGGTCATGCCCGGCTTGGCCCGCTCCTCGGGGTTGTCGAAGCGGACGCGGACGGGAACGAGGCGGCTGATGGGGTCGGCGTCGGGGATGATCGCGGTGACGGCGGAGTTGATCTCGAAGGGGGCGAGGCTGTCGGGGTCGTCCTCGGGCGCCACGCGGATGGCCGGGACGCGCACGCGGATGGTGGCTTCGGGCTTTCGGAGCTGATCGACGAGGGACTCTGGGACATCGATGTAGGCGTCGAGCTGATCGAGGGCGACGAGTTCGCAAACGGGCGCGCCGACCTGGAGCCATTCGCCGACCTCGGTGCTCTTGCGGATGACGCGGCCGGCGAAGGGTGCCTTGATGGTCATCTTCTCGATGCGGGTGATGATCTCGCTGAGCTCGGCCTGGGCGCGTTCGACCTCGGCGTCGGCCTGCTCGATCTGGGCGTTGATGGTGTCGACGCGCGTGCGGGCGGTGTCGAGTTCGGATTCGTTGGCGGATCCTTCGGCACGGAGGCGCTCGAAGCGGGCCAGGTCGCGCTGGGCCAGGGCGAGCTGGGCGCGGCGTTCCTTCGCGAAGCCTTCACGGACCTTGACCTCGGCCTCGGCCCGGAGCTTCTCGATCTCGACGAGCCTGGTGTCGAGGGTGGCGATCGTCTCGTCGAAACGGACCTCCGCGCCGGGCTCGACGGTGAGCGTGAGGACGCGGCCGGGCTCCTCGGCGGCGAGGCGGGAGCGGCTGGGAGCGGCGAGTTCGCCGGTCACTCGTCGCCACTGCTGGAGCATCTCGGACTTCACGGGATCGAGCACGACCAAAGCCGCGCGTTCTTGAGCGAACGCGGGCGCGGGCAGCAGCACGGCGAGGGTGAACAGGAGCGCCTTGAGGAGCGCTGGAGGTGCGGGCGCGCGGAACGAAACGGGCATCGGATCCTCCTGCTTGTCCAGATCGGCCGGGGTGCCCCGGTGCTTTCGACCCCGGCTCGGCGCTGGTTGCGTGAGGAGGTGGGATCGGACCGTCGGGGAGATGGTAGGGCCCGGGTTCGGCGCGCGCGAACGCGGCGGAGGCATGCATCGCGACGGGTTCAGAATGGGTAATTCTGCGTAGGTCGAGGGTGTGGGACGGTTCTTGCAGGCGAGGCCGCGGGCGGGGGGATGTGCTTAGCCGCCGATCATGACGGTGGGCTCGCCCTTGACGATGGAGCCGCCGTGGGCGGTCATGTCGCCCATGCGGGCGGCGGGCATGAAGCCGATCATGACCGAGGAGGATCCCTTGGCGATGGTGTCGGGCGGGCCGGTGCAGATGCACATGTCGCCGACGCGGGCGGCGGGCATGAAGCCGATGAGGACTTTGGGCTCGCCCTTGCAGATGGGCCCGCCGACATGCGGGACGGGCGTGGGCGCGGGGGTCTGCATGGGGCAGGTGTGCATATCGGAGATGCGTGCGGCGGGGGGCATGGCGGGGTTCCGGGTGATCAGTCGAGCTTGCCGTGGTGGTAGGAGTTGCTGCTGCTGACTTTGGTGGCACCGCCGGCGAGGTCGGTGGTCTCGACGAGGACGAACTTGTCGGACGGGATGGGCAGGCGGGGCAGCGGATCCGGGCCCGAGGGACGCGAGCGCGGGTTGGCATCGGCGTCGAGTTCGGTGCGGCGGAGTTCGACGAGGACTTTGGAGCTCAGGGCCTTGGCGCTGTAGTCGGTCGCGCCCAGGTCGATGTACTTGTTGACGCTCCAGAGGCGGAACTTGGTGGCCTGCAGGGGGATCTCGATGCGGGGGGGCTGCGAGTCGGTGGCGGGCTTGATCTTGACGCGGTTGGCGAGTTCGAAGGTGTCGGGATGGGAGGAGGAGGAGACGAGCTTGTCGTGGGTGTACTCGATGAACGCGTCGTTCTCGGCGTTGGGGTTCCACTCGATCTGCGCGAGGCAGGTGCGATCGCCGTAGCTGGACATGGACTTGACGGTGTAGGGCGGGAACTGATCTCGCTCCACCGACGAGAGACGCCAGGACTGGACGAGGTGGACCCAGATGCGGTCGTGCGGGGAGAGGCTGCCGGTCTGGATGACGAGCTTGCCGGAGCTTCCGATCTCGGGGTTGCCGTCGCCCTCGACCCAGACCGTGAAGTTGGAGAACAGGGCGTAGAGGGCGCGGATGTCGTTGACGGGCGGGTCCTTGTACCAGATCTCCTTGTCGTACCAGGAGACCGCCATGCGCCCGGAGCCGACCCAGACGCTGCCGAAGCAGGAGCCGCGGGCGAAGTCCTCGTATTCCGAGCGGGCGACCCATGAGGCGAAGAGGGCGCCGATGAGGACGAGCCCGGCGCCGACGGCGCCGATGATGGCGCCCGCGCCGGCGCCGAAGGGCCCGAGCGTGCCGCCGCCGGCGGTGCAGACGACGATGATGCCGCCCGCGACCGAGAGCGCGGCGCCGAGGAGGGCGACGCCCTGACCGACGGCGGCGCCCCAGTCCTCGCGCCCGACCTCGGTCTTCATCTTGGAGCCGCGGGAGTACATCTCGCAGAGCCCCGAGACGATGGCCAGCGCGCCCGCGGCACGGGTGATTCCCTTCATGGAGGCGGTGATGAGTTCGGCGGACATACCCGCCTTGGTCAGCACATGCTTGCGGTAGACCTCGACGATCTGGGTGATGGCGCGGGCGGTGTCGACGCCGGCCTTGACGAACCCGGAGCAGTTGGCGACCGAGAGTTCCTGGTTCATCTCGAGGCGGTGCATGAGGGCCATGGTCTCGATGCCGAGGACCGCCGAGGAGAGGATGACATCAAGCGGGACGCGGAGGGCCTTGACGACCTCCTTGCTGCGGAGCCAGTACTTCCCGGAGGTCTTGAGCGTGTCGATCTGGTCGTCGAGCTGCTTGAGCTCCAGTTGGATCGACTTGCGGTGCCTGGAGATTTCGACCGCGACGCGGGGGATGTTTCCCGAGCCCTTCGTCGGGACGCGCATCGCGCCGGTCTCGCGGGTCATCTTGTACTTGTACCAGAGGCTGAGCTGATCTGGATCCGACTTGATCGCCGCGATGAGATTCTTCATGTCTTTCGCGTATGCGAAGCGTGCGTAGACGGCGGTGCGAGAGAAGAGGTCGGTAAGGTCTTTGTGGGACTTGAGAGTCTTGTCGAGGATGCGCTGGTGGAGGTAGTACGGGAGAATGTTCGACACCAGCCCGCCAATGGCGCTGACGGAGCGCTTGGTCCACTTGACGACTCCGTCGCCCGAACTGCTGATGTCGGCATCGTCGTCGGCGCTGATCTCGTTGCCCCACCAGGGCGTCTGGCCGGCCGACAGCTCCTTGAGACAGTGGGTGTAGAGGAAGCGTTCCTCGTCGAGGACCATGGCGCTCATCGCCTCGCGGGTGGGCTCGGCGTGCTGGAGATCTCGTGAGATGAACCACCAGTGTCCGCAGGTGAGCGCGCCGTAGAGGGGATCGTCCTGCCCGGTCATCTCGACGACGCGGTGCCACTTCGAGTCGATCCAGCCGGCGAAGTAGGCCGCGGCTCGGTCCATGTGCTCGCGGAGTTCCTTCTCGTAGGTGTCGAACTCCTTGGCGAAGGTCTCCATCTCGTCGGTGCGGAGGTTGTTCTCGACGCCGTACTCGTCGTCGTTGTGGTCGATCCACCCCTGGAGCGTGGCGCGGACGGTGTTGGCCGACTGAATCTGCTCGTCGGTGGTGAACTTGCGGTAGTCGCGGATGCGCGGGGCGAGGAAGTCCTCGTGCGCGCACTCGGCCCAGTGGAAGGGATCGGGCGGGCAGACCGTCAGGCTTCCCGGGGCGCCCTGGAGGTTCTCCTGGACGGTGCAGTCGGAGAAGTTGTCGCAGAGGTACTCGAGCGCGCGGGCCGAGAGCTGCATGGGCGAGAGGAAGAAGGCGTAGACATCGGACTCGAGATCGATCTGCGGCGGGACGGGGTCGCCGAAGGTGCGTGAGCTAATGTCGGAGTTCTTGCTCAGCGAGTAGCAGATCTGCCACTGGGTGTCCTTGAGCTCGTGGCTGCCGGGCGCCTTGCTGGCGGCTTCGGGCTTGACCGAGGCGTAGATCTCTGCGTACGGGGCGCCGTCGGCGACGCGGATGATGTAGATGTACTTCTCGATGATGGGCTGGCGTGCGTTGCCCGGGAAGAGGAGTTCCTCGATGTTGACCTTCCAGCCGTCGTCGACCTTGCACTCGCCGGCGTCCTCCTCGTTCAGCGAGAAGGTGGCGTCGTTGCCGGCGTCGTCGACGATGTTGCGCAGGAGGTCGGGGGATTCATCCCAGCACTCCGAGGGCGTGCACCGGTAGCGGAACTGCTCGCCGGTCTGGAAGACGAACGGGGTGATGTCGGCGCTGGTGGGCTTGGGGGCCCACTGCTTCATGACATCGCTCTTGAAGTTGGTGTTGATGTTGGTCATGGCGTGTTGGCCCGGCGGTCAGCTGCCGTGGATCTCCTGGAGCTTGTCGCGGAAGTCCTGGTCGTTCTTGCCGGTGGTGTCGAGTTCGTTGGCGCTCTGGAACTGCTTGATGGCCTCGGTGGTCTTGTCGTCGATCTCGCCGGAGAACCCGCAGTCGTAGCCGAGGTTCTTGAGCCGGTACTGCACGCCGCGGACGGACTCGACGGGGTCGAGGACGCCGATGGACATGCTGCGGGTCTCGATGGTTTCGCCCTCCTTGAGGACGAGCGTGCCGCTGGACGCCTCGGGCGGGACGAAGGTCTCGACGATGCCGTCCGAGCCGGTGGTTCCCGAGTAGGTGTTGCCAGCGGCGGTGAACTCCCACTCGACGCCGACGCGTGGCTGCCCGCTGCGGTAGAGGGCGACGCGGAGCTTGGAGGGGACGCCCTTGCGGCGGAAACGGTGCTTTTCCTGGTCGCCGCAGGACTCATCCTTGCGCCGCAACTCGGGAATGAAGACCTTGTCGCCCTCGAGGAGCTGGTTGGGGTTCTTGCGTTCGTTCTTGAGCTGTGAGTTCTCGGGGAGGTTCCAGAGGGTCTGCCAGAAGAAGCCGTGTGCGGTGGCGATCTTGGACATGTCGTCGCCGCGCTTGACGATGTAATCGCCCGAGCCGACGGTGGCGGCGTCCTGATCGTCGGACTGGCCGGTCATGTAGGAGGGCTCGACCTGGTCCTGCAGCGCGTTGCCCTCGTCGTTCTGGTAGGCGTTGTCGTCCTGGTCGTCGAAGCCTTCGTCGGCGGGGCTGGACGGGTTGGAATCCGGGTCCTGCGAGGATTGTCGCTGGAGCGCATCGTTGTCCTGGTCGCCGCCCGAGTTGTCCTCCTGGAAGTCATCCTCGTGGCGATCGTCGTAACTGTACGGATCGTCGGCGGGGGAGCCGGAGGATCCCTGAGAGCCGCCGGACTGCGGGCTCTGGGAGCTCTGGAATTCTTCGTCGTGGTCGTCGTAGCTGTAGGGGTCGGTCATCAGATCTTCTCCCACGCTTCTTCATCGAGGTCGGGGAAGGACACCTTGCAGGATCCGGGGTCGAAGCCCTCGACGCGGGCGTAGCCGTTCTGGTCGGTCGATCCCGACGCGACGGTGCCGTCGGGGAGGGTGACCTCGTACTTTTGTCCGGGGATTGGCTCGTCGTCCTCGCCGACGAGTTCGATCTCGATCCAACTGGTTTCCTTGTCCTCGTCCTCGTCGTCGGAGGGCTTGAAGGGGGGCACGGGCACGGCGCCGTACTTGCCCTTCTTCATCTCGCGCTGCTCGCGCTTGATCTCCTCGACCTCGCCCGGGTCGGCGACATCGGCCTCGAGCGCCTCGTCGGGCGCGGTGGGTGCGACGGCCTTGCCCGCTTTGCCCGAACCGGCGGGCGAGCCGGGCCCGGAGTTGATGTTCACGAGCTTGCCGTCGATGACGACCATGGAGCCGGTGATGGTGACGCCCTTGGGATCGACGACGACGGCGTTGGAGCCGCACTTGATGGTCAAGCCCATCTGGGCCTCGATGACGACATTCTTGCCCTTGACATAGACATCGCCGGTGGTCTCTTCGGAGTGGTTGGCCTTGAAGACCTCGATGACATCGCCCTTGACGGTGAGCGAGTGGGACTCGCCGACCTCGATCGCCTGCTTGCCCCCGACCTTGAGATGGCGTTCCTTGCCGATCTCTTCCTTGTGGTGAGTGTCGACCTTCTCGTGGCGGTCGTTCTCGATGTGCTCGAACTTGTCGTTCTTGACGATGAGGTGGCGGTCGTTGCCGATCCACTCGAAACGGTCGTTGAGGATCCGCTGGTCGTAGTTCTTCTGCCCGTGGATGAAGATCTGCTCTTCGCCGGCCTTGTCCTCGAAGCGGATCTCGTTGAACCCGCCGCCACCCTTGCTGGTGTTGGTCTTGATTCCCGAGATGGTGGGCATGGACTTGGGGTCGTAGGGCGGCTTGTTGACGGCGTTGTAGACGCGGCCGGTGATGATGGGTCGATCGGGGTCGCCCTCGAGGAACTCGACGATGACCTCCTGACCGATGCGAGGCGTGTAGAGGTGTCCCCACCCCTTGCCCGCGAGCGGCTGGGAGACGCGGACCCAGCAGGAACTGGTCTCGTTGCCCTTGCCGTCGCGGTCCCAGTGGAACTGCACCTTGACGCGGCCGTGCTCGTCGGCGTCGATCTCCTCGCCGTCCTTCCCGACGACGATCGCGGTCTGCGGGCCCTGGATCGCGGGCTTGGGCGTGACGCGGGCCGATCGGTAGGGCGTGCCGCTGGGGATGGCACGGACGGTGCATTCGAAGTAGGGCTCGTCGGACTGGGTGCCCGAGCGGTAGCCGCCTTCGACGCCGCTGAGGGAGGTCTGGACGACCAGGTATTCGCCCGGGACATCGTCGCGAAGGGCGGCGGACGGGTCCTCGAGGGTGAAGAGGCCTCCGGTCGCCATGAGCCGCGCGTCGCACCGCCCCGAGATGATGTGGTGGCGGCAGGAGAGTTCCTCGGCTCGGACGCGGGCGTAGGAATCGCCCTCCTCGGCGGCGGCGAACTCGCCGGGGTAGTCGAAGACCTCGAAGTCGGCGGCTTCGTGCTCGCGTGGCATCGAGGAGAGGGCGTCGATGGGCTGCTGCGGGTTGAGAAAGTTGAAGTCGCGGATCGCGACGGTGCCCGACTGGACCTGCTTGGAGGAGCTCCACGCGTAGAAGCGTTCCTTGAGCGGCGCATCGGCCTCGAGCAGGTAGGGGATGGTGCTCTCGCCGGCGATGGGGTCGTGGGAGCCCGGGTCGTCGGCCAGGACGAGGGTGTGCTTGCCGTCCTCGTGCTTGAAGTAGTAGTAGATGCCCTCCTGCTCCATGAGCCGGGAGACGAAGTCGAACGCGCTCTCGCGGTACTGGACGCAGTACTCCCAGGTGCGGTACTTGCCGAGCAGGCGGTCCTCGAAGTCGGTGAAGCCGTAGTCGCGGAAGATCTGCTGGATGATGTCCGGGACGGTCATCTCCTGGAAGATCCGGCAGTCGCTGGTGCGGGTGAGGAACCAGAGCCATGGGACGACGACGAGGCGTGCCTCGTTGAGGGCGGCTTTGTGCGAGATCTGGATGACCTTGCTGACGAAGCCGTTGATGTAGCGGGTCTCTTCCTTGTCGGCCTGGATGCGGATGGTGACATTGGTGCCCAGGAGATCGTCGGGCTTGGTCTCGGGCTTCTCGGCGGCGACATCGACCTCGTAGCTGAACGGCTCGCCGAGCGCCTCTCGCCCGTGGACGGCGTTGAGGAGCACGGCGTCGTCGCCGAGCGAGGTGCCGAGGGCCATGAAGCGGTTTTCCTGGGTGGCGGGCATGGGTGGGAACCTCTGGTGACTCAGCCGCCGCTCTGCCGGCGCATCTGCTGGAGGATTTGGTCGGCCATGCCGGCGCCCCACTCACGGAGCATGCCCAGGAGCATGGCGCGGCCCTTGTAGCGCTGTTCGTTGTCGCGGGCACGGTACCACGCCATCGCCTGTCGGCGGCCGGCGTCGTAGCCCTCGCGGGCGGCGTCCATCGACATGATGCTCGCGGCGAACTGCGAACGCGGGTTGTTGTACGGCCCGCTCGGCGGGTCGACATACTGCATGTCTTCGGGGCGCAGGTCGCGGATGGACCGGTCCTCGAACCGCCCGCGGTTGCGGTCGAACGACCGCATGCACTGCATCGCGAGGTTCTGGAGCCCGTCGGCGAAGCCCTCCATGAAGGCTCGGCGACGGGCCATCTCGGCACCGATCTCGTTGGCGGCGCTGAGCCCGAGGTGCCCGGCGACCGCCGCGAGCGGGAGTGAGAGGATCCCGGCGACGAACGCGGCCATGCCGGCC
Source organism: Phycisphaerales bacterium JB037 (assembly GCA_043101605.1). GTDB lineage: Bacteria > Planctomycetota > Phycisphaerae > Phycisphaerales > UBA1924 > JBICIG01. Next base: position 9,692 of record JBICIG010000033.1, on the reverse strand, counting down.
GTCGCCGAGGCGGCGCCGGCGCCGTAGATCTCGAGCACCGCGGCACCCTCGCCGATCGCGCCGATGCCGAACCCGACGCCGTCGAGCACCTGGCTCGCCTGGTTGGCGAGGCTCTCGTACGGGGGGAGTTCCTCGGGAGCGCGAATGGCACCCGAGGGGGGCGCGACGCGCGGCCCGTTCCAACGGCGAGGCTGGCGGCCGTTCGACTGCGGACGCTGCGGCGTCGACCGCGGACGCGGGCGGCGCGGACGGGGCGGACGCGGACGGGGCTCCTGGCCGGCGGCAACTGCCCACTGGTCGCGGTTGCCAAACGGGGGGACATCATCGAGCACGCCGGCGAGCGGCGAGTTCGCGTCCCAATCGAGCCCGTCGAGCACGGGGAGCCCGTCCTCATCCAGATCCGCCGCGGCGAGCCTGCGATCGAGTTCGGCGGCGATGCCGAGCAGGGCGATCGCGAGTTGGCGCCGGTAGTCCGACCCGGCGGGAGCCTCACGGAACTGCTCGTCGAGCGTGCGGGCCATGTCGAGCAGCACGGGTGCCGACAGGCTCTGGATGCCGGCCGAGGTGGCGCGGGCGATCGAGGTCATCACCCGATCGAAGTCGTAGCTCCAAGATTGCTGCGTATCGGACATGGTGATTCACCGTGCGGCGGCGCGAGGGTTCAGCGTGCTCCCCCGGCGGCGAGCAGCCCGCGGGCCTCGGCGGCGCTGCGGGCGGGGCGCACCTCACCCGACGCGAGGATCGCGAGCAACCCTTCATCGAACTGACGCCCGGCCAGCCCGGCCGACCCGGCGAAGGATGCGATCGCGCCGGGGGGCGAGCCGGCGCTCATCATCGCGGCGAGCAGGGCGCCGGGAAGGCCGGCCGATCCGTTGGACTGGCCGACGGCGACGAGTTCGTATCCATCGTGGACGAACCGACCGGCGTGTTTCACCACGCCGTAGTAGGGCGAATCGACATCGAGTTCGACGGAGTAGGGCCCGGCGAGGGTGGCCTCCCCCGAACGGGAGCCGGTCGCGGCGAGCCGGCTCCAGGCACCGGCGGCGCGGGCCCGGTCCTGGGCCGCGAACACGCCGGGATGGATCGGGTGGGCGACGACAAGCCCGCGGAGTTCCTTGCCTCCCGCGTTGGTCGTGGCGGCGGGGAGATCGAGCCCGATCGGACGGGCGACGAAGCCGCTGCGGTGGAAGTACGCCTCGGCGTGGCGGGAGGGGGCCCGGACGACGAGCGTGCAGCCCGCCTGGGTCGCGATCCGCCTGAGTTGGTCGATGTCAGCCGAGTGCATCGGACATTTCCTGGGCCCCGCTGGGGGCTCGTGAGGGGCGGGCGCGGGGCCGAACGCCGCCCGGAAGCCCGGGCGAGAGTCCCCCGCTCCATGAAGCAAGACACCGGGGCCCGCTCCCGGCGCGGGGGATCAGGCAAAGTCGTAGACGAAGGCGTCGTTCTCGGCCCGGACCGAGACGCGGGCGAGCCCGTCCCCGTTCATCATCCGGGTGAGGAACTCGGTGCTGAGGTCCGGGAGGAGGGTCTGGGTGAGGATGGCGTCGATCATGCGGCCGCCGGACTCGAGCTCGGTGCACCGGGAGGCGATGAGGTCGAGGACGGAGTCGTCGATCTCGAAGCTGACGCCGTGATTGGCCTCGATGCGTTTGCGGATGCGGCCGAGTTGGAGGTTGGCGATGGCGCGGATCATCTCGTCGGAGAGGGGGAAGTAGGGAATGACGGAGATGCGCCCGAGGAGGGCGGCGGGGAAGACTTTGAGCATGGGCTCGCGGAGGGCCTTCTGAAGGACCTCGACCCCTGGCATGAGGTCGGGGTCCTTGCACATGTTCATGATGAGGTCGGACCCGACGTTGGTGGTCAGGAGGATGATGGTGTTCTTGAAGTCGATGAGGCGGCCCTCGCCATCTTCCATCTGCCCCTTGTCGAAGACCTGGAAGAAGATCTCGTGGACATCGGAGTGGGCTTTCTCGACCTCGTCGAGGAGGACGATGGAGTAAGGCTTGCGGCGGACGGCTTCGGTGAGGATGCCGCCCTCGCCGTAGCCCACATACCCGGGAGGCGCGCCCTTGAGGGTGCTGACGGTGTGGGCTTCCTGGAACTCCGACATGTTGATGGTGATGACATTCTGCTCGCCGCCGTAGAGCGCCTCGGCGAGGGCGAGGGCGGTTTCGGTCTTACCGACGCCGGACGGCCCGGCGAGCATGAACACGCCGATCGGTTTGTTGGGGTTTTCGAGGCTCGCGCGGCTGGTCTGGATGCGCTTGGCGATCGCGTCGAGCCCGTGCTGCTGCCCGATGACGCGCTGCCCGAGGGCCTGGCCGAGCTTGAGGACGGCCTCGATCTCGTTCTTGACCATGCGCCCGACGGGGATGCCGGTCCAGTCGCTCACGACGGCCCCCACTGCCTGCGAGTCAACGCTGGGGAGGATGAGCGGGCTCTCACCCTGCAGGTCGGCGAGTTCGTCCTGGAGCGCGTTGAGCTCTTCGAGGAGCTTGGCTCGTTCCTCGTCAGTGGGCTGGGCGGGCTGCCCGTTGTCTTCGGCGGACCGGGCCTGCTCCTGCTCGGCGGCGAGGTTGGCCGACGCTTCATCGCGCGTGCCGGTCTGGTCGACGGGCCCGATGCCCCGCGGCCCGCGGAGCTTGGCGCGGATGGCGAGGATCTGATCGACGAGGCTCTTTTCCTTCTGCCACGCTTCTTCGAGCCCGGCGAGCTTGAGGCGCTCGTCGGCGAGCCAGCCCTCGACGCGGGTGATGCGCTCGTCGTGGTTGACGCCGACCTCCCGCTCGCCGCGGAGGATGTCGAGTTCGCTCTCGAGGGCGTCGATGCGTTTGCGGCTGTCGTCGACGGCGGCGGGAACGGCGTGCTGACCGATCGCGACGCGGGCCGACGCGGTGTCGAGCAGGCTGACCGCTTTGTCGGGGAGCTGGCGCGCGGGGATGTAGCGGTGGCTGAGCTTGACGGCGGCCTCGATCGCCTCGTCGAGAAGCTGGACCTGATGGTGCTTCTCGAGCATGCCGGAGATCTTGCGCATCATGAGGATGCAGCGGTCTTCGGTGGGCTCATCGACCTTGACGACCTGGAAGCGGCGGGTGAGCGCGGGGTCCTTCTCGATGTGCTTCTTGTACTCGGCCCAGGTGGTCGCGGCGATGGTGCGGAGCTTGCCCCGGGCGAGGGCGGGCTTGAGCAGGTTCGCGGCGTCGCCGGTGCCCGCGGCGCCGCCGGCGCCCATGAGCGTGTGCGCCTCGTCGATGAACATGATGATCGGGGTCGGCGAGCCCTGGACCTCTTCGATGACCTGGCGCAGGCGGTTCTCGAACTCGCCCTTCATCGAGGCGCCCGCCTGGAGCAGCCCGACATCGAGCGCGAGCAGGCGGACATTCTCCAGCGGGGGCGGGACATCGCCCGAAACGATCTTGTGCGCGAAGCCCTCGACGACGGCCGTCTTGCCCACCCCCGCCTCGCCCGTGAGGATCGGGTTGTTCTGGCGCCGGCGCATGAGGATGTCGACGAGCTGACGGGTCTCCTCGTCGCGCCCGACGATGGGGTCGATCTCGCCGGTGCGTGCCGCTTCGGTCATGTCGACGCAGAACTTTTTGAGGGCCTCTTCCTTGCCCATCTGGGCGGGGGACATGGCGCCCGAGGCCTCGCCGGGCGTAGCGCCGCCGCCGACCGCCCCGCCGTCCTTGGCCGCGAGGGACGCCTCGACCGACTGCCCGAGGATCTTCTCGTAGCTGGAGCTGAACTCGTCGAGCTTGATCTTCTCGAACTCCTTGGAAACATGCATCAGCGCGGGGCGGAGGTCGCGTTCCTTGAGCATCGCGTAGATGAAGTGCCCGCTGCGGACACTCGGCTCGCCGAAGAGGAGCGTGGCGTAGGTCCACGACCGCTCAACGCCGTGCTCGAAGGACTCGGAGAAGTCGAGGGCGTTGGCGTTGCGGGGGAGCCGCTCGAGGGCGGCGGTGATGTCCGAGGCGAGGCGGGAGGGGTTGATCTCGAAGTGGCGGACGAGCCGGGCGAGGTCGGAGTCCTGGAGTTGCAGAACCTGGTTGACGAAGTGGACGACCTCGACATGGGGGTTGCCGGCGGTCTTGCACGCGATGGTGGCGGCTTCGACGGACTTGTAGCAGAGGCTGTTGAGCTTGCCGAAGAGTTTCTTGCGATCGATCTCCGCCATGGGGGCGCTCCTTCTGCGGGGTCGGCCGAGGGGCCGGTTCGTGCGGTTGTTCGGGGCTCCGGAACCGGGCCCGCGGATGATCAGAATACAGGATCGGCTCAGACCGGCGCGGTGTCGGGCGGTGGACGGAGCACGACCTGGTCGGCGTCGATGGGGTAGTCCTGCGTCCGCATCCAGGTCGTCCAGCCGAGGCGGGATCCCCCGCCGAGCGTGGTCTGGGGAACTTCGGCGGCCCGGAGGACAAGCTGGGCGTCCCACGCGAACTCGAAGCCCGCGTAGTTGCGGACCCACGAGACCATGCGGGCGAAGCTCTGCCCGGTCGGGAGGAGGCGTTCGAAGTCAGCCAGGCCCATGGGCCCGAGCACGACGCGGAAGCGTTGCTGCACATCCCAGAGCCGGGAGCCGACGATCGAGGTCCTCCCGAGCATGCCGGTGGCTCGGGTCTCGCCGAGCCGGAGGCGGGCGTTGTTCGGCAGCTCGATCCAATGCCCGAAGAATTCCTCGATGCGGACGGGGACCTTGAAGTAGTCGCCCAGGAGGGACGCGAGCCCCTCGGCGCAGCGGGTCTGGGAGCTGAGCCAGCCGGCGTAGTGGCGTTTGGCGTCGTCGGAGAGAGCGTCTCGCTCGGAGAACGGGTCGCCGGCGAGTCCGATCAGGCTCGACAGGTACTTCCCGAACGCGTCGTCCTCGGGCCGGTCGCGCGACACGGTCGGCTGGTTGAGCGCCCACGCGCGGAAGAACATGCTCAGAACGCGGTGGTGGAAGATGTCGAGGAACCGCGACATCGTGCGGTCGTGGTGGTGGATGACCCGGTCGCGGACATACTGGGTCAGATGGATCGGCAGCGGGCCGTTGGGCCCGAGCAGACCGGTGAACCGGACCGAGAGCCGCGGGCGGTCGCCGCGGTCGAGCTTCGAGATCGAGGCGGGCGCGAACGAGAGCGACGGCTCCTGCCCGAAGCGGACGGGATCATCGCGGACGGAGATCGAGGCCCCGATGCGCGGGCGTGAACGGGCGGTCGCCTGGATGAGACGGACGGCCTGGTGGAAGTCGTAGTCGAAGGGTGCCGCGCCGAGCCGCTCGAGCAATTGGGAGAGCGGGTCGCGTTCCTCGGCGGCGAGCGCGATGCCCGTGCCCAGTTCACGCTCTTCGTCGTCCTCGGAGAGCGCCTCGGCGACGAGGGTGTGGTCGAGCAGGGACTCTCCCGGGGACTCGTCGGCGATGGAGTCGGGGAGCGGCTCGTCTGGACGCGGCTCGTCGGTCACAGCATCGCCCTCTGCCCGGTGCGGGCGGGCCAGCGCATGACATCGCCGCGATCGACGCTGCGGATGAGCGTCTCGGTGAACGAGTTGAGCGACACGAACTTGGCGAAGAATCGCTCCATGACAGCGCCGAAGACGAAGATGCCCACGCCCTCGAAGTTTGGTTCGTCGAGCCCGAGCGTGACCTGCAGCCCGCGGGCGAACGCGATCGGGCCCGGGGCCTGGACGCGGCGGGTGATGGGCGCGACCGAGACATCGCGGACGCCCTCGATGAGCCGGCGGAAGGAGGGGTCCGAGGCATCGGCGTAGAGCTTGAGCAGGTCGCGGATCGCGGACGCGCCGCGGCGGTCCTCGTTGATGAGCGCGAGGTAGTTGAGCGTGAGGTGGTTGATCAGCCGCCACGCGGTTTCTCCCTCGGCAAAGGAGGGTCGTGGCTCGGTCGGGCCGGTGACGATACGGATCGACGCGATGCCGGCGCCGGCTTCGGTGGTCAGGTCGGACCGCCCGGTGCCAACGCTCATGCGGAGCGGGAGGTGGCGGTTGGTGCAGAGGGTGTCGACGCCGAGCTGGCGGAGATCGGTGCTGAACGGGGCGTTCGAAGCATCGACCAGCGAGATGAAGACCTCATCGCCGATGTACTTGGTCGAGCGGCCCGTGCGCCGTTCCTTGGAAGAGAGCACGCGGGGGCGGCGGCTGGTGGCAAAGAACGCGGCGCCGGCCCCCTCGTCGAAGTCGCTGGCCGAGTAGAACGGGCGGAAGTCGGTGACGCGTTCGCCCTGCCCGCCGAAGCCCTGCACGCCCCGGATCTCGAAGATCTCGTAATCGATCGGGCGTGTGCGGTCCGGGACGACATGGAATTCCCACTGCTTCTCGCTGACATGGATACGGTCGGCCCGCTTGGGGAAGAGGTTGATCGCGGGCGTGCAGAACAGGCGGAAGTTGGAGGCATCGACGGCGTCCTCGAGCTCGATGTCCCGCCCGCCCAGCGGAACGATGATCTCCAGCGTGTTGCTCTCGCACCGTTTGACGGCCTGCCCGAGCCCGGCGAGGCGGAAGAAGTTGAACCGCTGGGGGAAGCCGAAATACTCACGGAGCAGGCGGTATCCCGAGAACGACCGGGGACCGCGCGGGAGCAGCGCCTCGTGCTCCTCGAAGCCGACCTGCTGCACCGCCCGTCGCGGGAGGACATGCTGCCACGGGGCGGGGCGACCCGGCGGGCGGAGCACGACGGACATGGCGGCGGCGAAGATCTGCTCGTAGAGGCGGATGGGCGTCTGGTCGGTCCCGACGAGGTAGAAGTCGAGCGACTCAAGTTCGAGCTCGTTGAACGCCAGCCCGGCGCTGGCACCGAGTTCGAGCGAGAGGGCCGCGCGGGCCCCTCGCGGCCCGACCGCGCGGGGCGGGAGGTCCAGCGAATTGACATCGCGCGTGTGGTAGGTCGCGCGGCGGAGTTCGATCGGGAAAAGGCGGACGCTGTGCCCCGTGCGGTACTCGCACGCGGTGCGCTCCCCCCGCCCCAGCACGCTGCGCAGGGGAGTGTCGCGCGGGATCTCCAGCCCGCTGGCGAGCGAGGCGTCCTGCATGTCCGGCTCGAACCGGACGACGCACATCGACGGGAGCGGCGCGAGGTAGTGCGGGTAGACCGACTCGATCAGGTGCTGCGTGAAGCGCGGGAACTGGGCGTCCATCTTGAGCTGGACGCGGGCGGCGAGGAACGCGAACCCTTCGAGCAAGCGCTCGACATACGGATCGGCGCACTCGAAGCCCGAGAGCCCGAGCCGACCGGCGATCTTGGGGAACTCCTCGCCGAACTCGGCCGCGGACTCGCGGAGGTGGCGCAGCTCACGCTCGTAGTACCGCAGGAAACGCTTATCCACCCGGGCGCTCCTTGAGCTCGCAGCGTCCGGTCTCGAGATCGACCTGAGTCTTGACAAAGAGCGGGTCGGGGATGGGCTGGGCCCACATCTCGCCCACGATCTCGAGCACGAGCGCGTTGCCCGGGGCGTACCGCCCGTGCTCCTTGGGGGGCGTGACGCGGAGCGACGCCGGGAGGACGCGCGGCTCGAAGGCGCGGATCGCGTCGCGGACGATCCGATCGAGATCGCCCTTGGCGTTCTCGCTGCTGATACCCGCGAGCTCCGGGATGCCGAAGTTGAGGACGGACTTGGCGACCTCGGGGAAGTCCTCGAACTCGCCGGTGCGGTCCTTGTTGGGCGCGTTGAGGAGCCAGACGAGATCGCGCAGCACCGCCTGGCGGAGCTGGCGGACCGAGAACACCCGCTTGTCGCGGCTTTCGACCTGGCTGCTCGGCTCATCGTCGGTCAGGCGATCGAGCAGGCAGGGCTGGAGTTTCTCGAGGCTGGTCAGTTCGGCCATGGGATTCCGCGGGCGTTCAGCCGCCCGTTCCCTCGTGCTGGAACTCGATCGAGCGGACGGCGAGCATCGGGAATTCCTCTTCGCCGCCGGCGAACATCCGCTGCCCGAGCCCGGTGAAGGTGCCGGGGAGGGTCTCATCGAACGCCGTGCCCCGCGCGAGGCGGTGCTCGTCGGTGGAGTTCTCCGAGCCCGGGTAGCGGGCAAAGAGCAGGGCGTGCGACTCGCCGCCGTTGGTCCAGGTGAAGACACCCGGGATCCAGATGACATCGCGAAGGTCGGTCGGCTCCTCGATGTGGAGATGGGCCACGCGGTTCATCGGCACCCAGTAGTACTTCCCGTCGATGATGGCCTCAAAGACGGGTCCGAGGCGCTCGTCCATGTCGGCGAGCCAGTCGCAGGGGGTGCCGTCGACCGTGCACGGGACGGCCGGGGCGTCCTCGAAGGCCTTGGCTCGCTGGGCGGCTGCGGCATCGGCGTTGCCCGCGGCGTAGTCGTGCAGCGCCTGCACGAGGTGCCCGATCCAGGGCTCGGGTTCGCCGAAGACCATCGGCGTGCGCTTGCCCGAGAAGATGTCGCGGCGATAGGCCTCGGCCTGGACGGCGATCTGGTAGGTCTGCACCATCAGCATCGACGCTGGATCGAGGTCACCCGAGACATGGAGTTGGGTGAGGGCCTTGTCCCACTCGCCGCGCACGGCCAGGAGCTGGAAGAGGAACACCCGGAGTTTGGGATCGGCCGCATTGTCGCGGACGGCTTGCTTGAGCTCGGCGAGGGCTTCCTCGAGCTTGCCCTCGCGAACGAGCGTTTCGGCGTTCATGCGGCTCTCCGTGGGAGGTGTTCCGGTCCGAGTGGTTTATACCACACGCAGGGGGAGGATCGGTGCCCGGCGTGGGGTTCGGCGGGCGCAAAGAGAAAGGGCGGGCCCGGATCGGCCCGCCCTCGGATGAGGTTCGGAGATGGTTGGGATCAGGCGGGGGCGTTGGCCTCGAGGTCCCAGCCGGCCTGGACATCGCCCTTGGCGGCACCGGTCTTGTGGTCGGTCTCGGTGTACTTCCAGGTGATCTTGCCGTAGTTGAAGGACACGGTCTCGACCGGGAGGGCCGACTCGCCGCCCGAGCTGCCGCCGTAGCTGAGGGAGTCAACGATGACATTCTCCATCGCGTACTCCATGTACTGGGTCTTGTCGCCGGCGGCGCGGCAGAGGCGGAGGGTGACCTTGGGGATGTGCGTGCCCTTGCAGATCGCCTCGGCGAGCTTGGGGGTGGCCTTGTCGAGGTTCTTCACGCAGGAGAACGAGCCGTGGTCGCAACGCTCGGCGCCGCGCCCGCCGCCCGAGCTCACCGAGCCCGAGGAGGTCTGGATGAGCCCGTGCGAGTAGCTCAGGAGCTCGATCTGGTTCTTGTGCTTGCCGTCGGTGGACTCACCGGGAATGCCGTCGATCTCGAGGAATGCGTCAAACATGGTTGTATCCCTTGTGTACCTGTGTGCTCTGGGTCGGCGATCAGCGGACCCGTTGTTCTTGAACCCCGCGGCGAGCGGGCCTTCGACTTCCGGACGGGCCCGCCCGGCCCGCCGACATTCAAGCAAGCCATCCGGGCGGGATTCCGGCGCGCCTCAAACCGCCCGGCGGTCAGTTTTTTTGCGATCACCCCTTCTGCGAGGGAAGCTTGGAGACCAGATTCAGCGTCGCGGTCAGGCCTTCGAGTTGGTAGTGCGGGCGAAGGGCGAACTTGGCGGCGTAGTACCCCGGGTTGCCCTCGATGTCGGCGACGGTGACCTCGGCGGCCGCCAGGGGCAGCCGGGCCTTGACCTCTTCCGAAGCGGTCGGGTCGGTCGTGACATACTTGGCGATCCAGTTGTTGAGCCACGACTCCATG
>JBICIG010000032.1:0-22519 GCA_043101605.1 Phycisphaerales bacterium JB037 | reverse complement strand
GCACATTGCCCATTGCCCATTGCCCATTGCCCATTGCCCATTGCCCATTGCCCATTGCCCATTGCCCATTGCCTCCCCCCCTCCCCCCCCTCACTCGGAATCTGGTCCCATCCCGCGCCCCATCCGTTAGGATGCCCCGCATGGCACAGCGCAGGCATCACTACGAGCGGGCGTTCGAGTCGTACCTCCGCGGTCGGCGGATCCCCTATGTCGCCGTGGATGAGGCCCGCAAGGCCCTTCTTCCGCCCGGTCGGGGGCTGTCGCTGGCCGATCCCGCTGCCGGGGCGTTGAAGTCCTTTGACTTCGTGATCTACGGGCAGTCGGACAATCTCCTCGTCGAGGTCAAGGGTCGCAAGCTCCAGCGTTCGGTGCGTGAGGGGTTTGCCTCGGGGGGTCGCCAGGGTCCGCGTCGGCTCGAGAACTGGGTCACCGAAGATGATGTCGCCTCGCTCTCGCTCTGGGAGCGGCTCTTCGGCATCGGCTACCGGGCGGCGTTCGTGTTCGTCTACTGGTGCGACGAGCAGCCGCCGGACGGGCTGTTCGAGGAGATCATCGCGTGTCGGGGACGCTGGTACGCCCTCCGAGCCGTGCCTCTGGGCGACTACCGGGCCGCGATGAAGCCCCGCAGCGCCCGCTGGGGGACGGTCAACCTTTCCACGGCCGACTTTGATCGGCTCAGCCGACCCCTCGCCCCGGCCGACGGGATCTTCGACGGCGACGCCGGCCCGGACCTCCCCGCCTTCGAGCCCCTCGAGCGCGTCGCCGCCCTGGCCGCCGGCTGACCCCCACGACCACCCCCGCCAGCCCGCGGCGGCTCTCACCCCGCCCGGGCCCGCCCGGAACCCTTTACTCCCCCGCTGCGAACCCGTAGCATCCGCCGACGATCCGCCCGGGCGTTCTCATCGGGCTGTCTCATCGGGCTTTGCAGAGGGCTCTCCAGGATGATCACCGCCGCTCCCGCTCGGAATCGACGCCTGCCGGCCGGGGCTCTGGCCCTGGCGCTCGTCCTCGCCCCGGCCCTGGTGCCGGGAGTGGCGTCGGCCCAGCCGGGCGTGCCGGGGTTGCCCGGCCAGCCCCAGCAGATCGCCGAGCCAACGCAACCCCCGCCCCCGCTGCTCAAGGAAGCCGAGCCGTCGCCGCTGGTGCGGACCATGCTCGTCGCGTTCGTGCTGGTCGCCCTGGCGTGTCTGGCCAACGCGATCCCCAGCAAGCGAGGCCATCAGGACTGACCCGTCCGGATCCTTCCCACCCATCGCGCCAAGCAACCCGCCGCGGTCGATTCATCCCCGCGTCGTGCCCCGCGCATCCCCGAAACCCGACGGGGGTTGAGATTCCCGCGCCCATCGGCGAGGATGCGGCGCCGGAACCACGGCTGGTGCCGGCGCGTCTGATTGGTTGCTCACCCGCACGCCGCGGAGCAGGCAGGAGCTCGGCATGGAACGACGACAGGTCCGGGGGCTGCTCGCCCTCAATGGCGCGCTGCTCGGCGTGCTCGCACTCATCGCCCTCGGGTCGGCCGCCTCGGGCTCCGAGCAGCCCGCCAGCCGCGCCCGCGGCGAGTACACGATGGTCTCGGGGCAGATCAAGTTCGGCAATTCCAGCGGCATCTGGATCATCGACGCCGCCAACCAGGAACTTGTCGCCGTCCGCTGGGACGACAGCCGCAACGCCCTGACCGGCATCGACTACCGCAACCTCGCCGCCGATCAGGCCCGGAGGCCCGGACGATGAGCACCCCCACCCCCACCCCCACGACCACCACCCCCACCGAGCGCACCGGCCAGGCCTCGCCGATCGTCGCCCTCTGGGCCAGCGCGTTCGTCCTGGCCGGGCTCGTCCTGACCCAGGCCGACCGGCTCATCGGCACCCGCGCCCAGGCCGAGATGGTCTCCCGCGTCGGCGGGTACACCGTCCTGACGGCCGACGGCGGGACCGACGAGGTCCTCATCCTCCTCGACCACCGGACCGAAGAACTCTTCGTCTACAGCATCGAGAACCAGAACAACATCGAGCTCGATCAGCGTCTCGATGTCGTCGAACTCTTCCGCGACGCCAAGGCCAAAGCCGGCGGCAACTGACCGAATCCGGGGTGCCGAACCCGCCGCGGCCGCGCGGCAACCGCTCCCCTAGACTTGTCCCGCTCGGGTTCCTCCGGGGCCCGAGCGCTTTGCGCACTGTGAATCAGCGTCGTCCGGCGACCGGGCGGGCGACGCCGAGCACCCCTTCCCGGTCGGCATGTCGGCCCGCGATGCCGCGTTCTCGGTTCCAGAGCCGCGGGCGCGCCCGATGCGCTCCCACCCCTCCACCACGCCCCTCCGGGCGGAGTGCGCACCCATGGCGATCCTCCCGCTCCCCCAGTTCGAAGCCGACCTCAAGGAACTCCAGGACGAGCGCGACCGCGCCGCCTACGAGGCCCTGTCGGCCCCCAAGACCATCGTCGTCCGCTACGGGTTCATGAAGATGATCGGGGAGTTCCCCTACCAGGGCGAGGCCAAGCCCGGGTGCGGCTCCAAGATGGTCGTCGAGACCTTCCGAGGCACCGAGATCGGCGAGATGCTCACCAGCACCTGCCCCAACGCCGGGTGCTCCAAGAGCGTCACCCGCAAGGAGATGCTCGAGTACATCGAGAACTCGGGCGGCCGCCAGTACCCGTTTGCGACCAAGGGACGCGTCCTCCGCGTCGCGACCGCCGAGGATGTCCGCGCCCAGGAGGAACTGACCGAGCAGGCGAGCGAACTCCGCCGACTCGCCAAGCGAAGGGCCCAGGCGCTCGACCCCGATCTCCGCATCGTCGAGGTCGAGCGGATCCTCGGTGACGAAGTCACGACGATCTACTACGCCTCGGAGGAACGCCGGGACACGCGGGCGCTCGAGCAGGAACTCCGCGGGCGCGTCCCCGGGCGGATCGAGTGCAAGCAGGTCGGCGCGCGCGACGAGGCGAGGCTGACGGCCGACTACGAGCGCTGCGGGCAGTACTGCTGCTGCAAGAACTTCCTCAAGGTGCTCAAGCCCGTCTCCATGCGCAGCGCCAAAACGCAGAAAGCCACCCTCGACCCGCTCAAGATCAGCGGGCGCTGCGGCAGGCTCATGTGCTGCCTCCGCTACGAGGACCAGACCTACGAGGACCTGCGAAAGCGGCTGCCCAAGCGCAAGAAGAAGGTCGGGACGCCCGAGGGCGACGGCATCGTCATCGACACGCAGATCCTGACGCAACTCGTGCTCGTCGCGCTCGAGGGCACGACGCGGCGCGTTGCGGTGCCCGTCGAGGAGATCACCGAGCCCACCGGCAAGATCGCCGTCGAGATCGAGACCCGCCCGCGCCGGGGGATCCGCTCGCGCGACGAGGACAAGCCCGAGCCCGACCGCAAGCGCGACGACCGTCCGCCCCGCGACGACCGGTCCGCCGGCGACGCGGGCGAGGACGGGGCTCCGAAGAAGAAGCGCCGCCGTCGGCGTCGCTAGGGCAAGGGCGAGGGTCGGGCCGAGGGCGCGCCGGGGGATGGCTCCCAGCGCGACGGTGGGGCGCGCGACGCGGGACCCCGCGAGGGCGGCGGGTCGCCCTCCGGCGAAGCGTCCGGAGGCGACGGGCCACCCAGGAAGAAGCGTCGTCGGCGTCGGCGTCGCAGCGGCGGCGGCGAGGGCGGATCGGGCGAAGCCCGCGGCGGCGGCGATTCGGGCGGGGGCGGCAACTCGGGCGAGTGAGCACCGGGCCGACGGACCACGGGGACCGGCCCGACGACGGAAACCGGCCCGCCCGCTGACGCCCACGCGATCAACCCGATAAGGTTGCCGACATGACCGACGCATCATCCAGCAACCAGCGGCTCTCCGAGGAGCACCGACGCCACGGCACGGTCAAGGAGACGCTGACCTCGCTGGTCATCGCGTTCATCATGGCGTTCGTCTTCCGCGCCTTCGTCCTCGAGGCCTTTCTCATCCCCACCGGCTCGATGGCCCCGACGCTGCTCGGTGCGCACATGCGGATCCACTCCGACCAGACCGGCTCGAACTGGTCGGTCGGGCCCTGGTACTACGCCGACGACGCCCGCCAACTCCCCCTGCCGCGACAGGGCACGACCGCGGCCCCGGTCGTCGTTCACGACCCGATCACCGGCCCGCCCTACGACGGGATCGAACTCCGCCGGGTGGGCGAGAAGCGCCTCGCCGGCGACCGCATCTTCGTCCTCAAGTACCTCTACTCGATCTTCGACCCGGAGCGATTCGATGTCGTGGTCTTCAAGAACCCGACGCTTCCGACGGAGAACTACATCAAGCGGCTCATCGGGCTCCCCGGGGAGCAGGTGGCGCTGATCGACGGCGATGTCTTCCGCCGCGACGCGGGCGAGGTGCGCGACGGCGAGCCCAACGCCTGGTCCGGGCCCGGGTGGACGATCCAGCGCAAGACCGAGAGCGTGCTGCGGGCGTGCTGGAACACGGTGTTCGATTCGAGCTTCGCGCCGCGCGGCTCGGTCCGCGGGTTCCGTCCGCCGTGGCGCGGCGAGGGCCCGGGCTGGTCGATCGATCAGCGGACCTCGTACCTCTACGAGGGCGATGCGCCGACGGCGCTCAACTGGAACCATGTCGTCTGGCCGGTGACCGATTACATCGGTTACAACGAGATCGGGCTCAGCGAGAACCAGCGCAAGGAGCCGCTGCCGGTCTCGGATGTGCGCCTCGCGGCGGGGGTGAAGCCCGAGGGCGAGGGGATGAGCGTGCGGATCGTGGTGCGGACGCGGGGGCACGCGTTCGCGGCCGAGATCGAGGGCTCACGCGCCCGCCTGACCATGACTCCGCTGAACGATCCCGGGGCGGTGACGGTGCTCGACGAGGCGGAGCTGCCCGCGTCGGCGCTGGCGTCGGGGCGGGTGACGAACCTGGAGCTGTGGCACGCCGACCAGGCGCTGTGGCTGTTCGTCGATGACGAACTGGTCGCCGGCGGACGCGAGGAGGGCGCGTACGACTGGACGCCGAGGCAGCGCGTCGAGTTCTCGACGGGCAACTCGTTGGAGTTCATGAGCGAGGACGGGAGCGGGTTCAGCGACACGCCGATCAACAAGTTCGCCGACGCGGCGTACTTCAAGGCGCCGGAGCTGGCGTGGGAGTTCGGCGGGGGGAACTTCGAGCTCTTCCGCGTGCGGCTGGACAAGGACCTGCACTACCGGGCCGAGGAGTATCCGCGGGCCGGGCCGGGCTCGACGCCGCACGCGCGACGGGGGCTGCACCCGGTGGCGGTGCACCCGACCAGCTCGCCGGTGCTCGGGCCCGATCAGTTCTTCGTGTGCGGTGACAACAGCGCGTACTCGCTGGACGGTCGGCTGTGGGACCGGGCGGATCCGTGGGTGCGCGATGCGTTCGAGCACGCGGACATCGGCGTGGTGCCGCGCGAGCTGCTGATCGGCAAGGCGTTCTTCGTCTACTTCCCGGCGATCCAGAGCCGGGGGATGATCCCGGTGCCGGACTTCGGGCGGCTGCGGTTCATCTGGTAGGCGGAGAGGCAATAGGCAATGGGCAGTCGAGAGGAGCGGTGTTCGTGCGCGCGGTGAGCGTTGGTTGATGTTCCACGTGGAACATGACGCGGTTGGTGCGCGCGGCGGACGGATCTCCGGGCGTGCCACGGGTTGCTCGCGACTCGTGCGAACGGGAACTCCGCGACGCAGGAAGACACGGCTTGCCAGCAAGCCGTGGCACCCGGCCCTCTCACCGGCCTACTCCCCGGCGGGGAGAGGGGGGCAGATGGTGGATCAGGGGAGGAGCGCGGCGACGGCGCCGCCGACATAGACGGGGCTGTCCGGACTGATATGGAAGAAGGCTTCGTCGGCGGGCATGCCCGGCACATCCTTGGGCACAAGTCTTCCCTGATCGCCAAAGACCCGATCGAGATCACGCAGCTCGACTTCGTTCGGCTCGTGGATCAGCGCGGCGAATCGGGCGTGCTGGCGGTTG
Source organism: Phycisphaerales bacterium JB037 (assembly GCA_043101605.1). Lineage (GTDB taxonomy): Bacteria > Planctomycetota > Phycisphaerae > Phycisphaerales > UBA1924 > JBICIG01. The sequence continues at coordinate 16,576 of JBICIG010000032.1, read as the reverse complement.
GCATCGGCGAGCAGTTTCTTCAGGTTCTGCGTCGACTTGTAGCTCTTTCTTGCGTGAAGCGGACGCACCCCGGTGAGGCCGTTCTTCGAATCGCCCGTGGCATATCGATCGGGATGCCAAGGCTTGCGATCGTTGCGCGACTTCCATGCCTCGGATTCGATTCCGCGACGGAGTCCGGCGAGCAGCGGCGTAATCAGCGGCTCGTACTTGTGCGCGTCCTCACGATTGCCGGCGTTGATGACGAAGACCTCGGGGCGGACGGATGCGGGGGGGCGGCTGATGGCGTCGAGGAGTTCGGGGCCCTCGGGCATGAGGTTGTGGTTCTGGAGGAGGAGTGAGAGGACGACATCGCCCATTCCGAAGCCGACGGCGGGGGTTGGTGGGCCGCCGAAGAGTTCGATGAGGTTGTCGTACCGGCCGCCGCCGGCGACGGCGCGTTCGCCGTCGGCGATGACTTCGAAGACGGTGCCGGTGTAGTAGGCGAGGCCGCGGACGACATCAGGAGAGATATCAGTCCATTTCGAAATAGCCATCATCTGCGGATCGCGAAACAAGCGGGCGAGCCCGGCCGTAGGTGTCGCATCAAACATCGCTTGCTCTTCGTCCGCGGTCTTGTCTCCGTAGTAGGCGATCACTCCTGGCGAACCTAGCTTGGCGAGATTCAAACTGTTGATCGTCTTGCGAGTCAAATCATCGAACGCCGGAGCGATCAGCCCGATCTGCTCAGCCTGACGCGCAAACTCATCCGGAGAGATCTTCGCTCGCTTGTCAAGCAGGGCGAATGCCTGCTCCAGCCCAGACTCAAACTTGGCTTTCACAAAACTCTTGTAGAGAACTCCCTCTGTAAGTTGCCGGTCATTGATGCATGCCTTGACGGCATCCGGATCAAATCCAAGATGCTGTATCAAGCCCACCAAGCAACCAATGCAATCCGCATCCATCTCCGCCTTGAGCACAGCAGCTTCATCCGAATCCGCTGCCACATCCCCCGGCAGTCCCATGATGTCGACATTCCACTGCAGGAACTCCCGCAATCTCCCCCGCTGCGGGCGTTCGGCCCGGAAATACGGGCCGGCGGTGAACCATTTGGTGGGGCGCTGCAATGAGCCGGCTCTGGCGGCGTACATGCGGGCGAGGGTGGGGGTGAATTCGGGGCGGAGGGCGTAGTCCTTTTCGCCGCCGGTTCTTCGGAAGCTGAAGAGTTCGGAGACGATCCCTTCGCCGGATTTGACGGTATAGAGGTCGAGGTGCTCGAAGGTGGGGCCTTCGATTTCCTCGAAGCCGTGGCGGATGGAGACATCGCGCCAGGCGTTGGTGAGGTATCGGCGGCGGGCGACATCTTCGGGGTAGAGGTCGCGGGTGCCGGTGGGCGCCTGGAAGATGTGGGAGCCGCGGGGTTTGGGGGGAGAGCCGCCGCGGGAGCCGGTGTCGGAGGCCGGGTTGCGGGCGGATCCCGGGCCCGGATCGGGGTTGGGATTGGCGTTGGGACTGTCGTTGGGATCGGGCATCGGAGGTAGGGTAGAGCGATGGGAACGCGGGCGAGGCAGAGCGGACGGGAGCGGGCGGCGGGCGGGCGGGCGACCGGCGGGGGCGTCGGGGCTGGGCGCGGCGGGGCGGACGCCGGACGCGGGGCGTCGGGCGACTGGGCGGTGCGGGTGGTGATCGTGGCGGCGGGTCTGGTCGGGATCGTGGTCGCGGGGTGGACCTTCGTGAAGACGCCCGGGGCGCCGGCGGAGGACTTTGACGGGTCGGGGCGGTCGTTCGAGCGCGAGCGGGGCGGGACGGGGGGATCGCGGCTGGGGCCGCGGCTGGAGTTTGCGGGGACGCGGCTGCCCGAGACGATTCCGGAGTTGGAGGAGCGGGTGCGGTCGAACCCGGCGCGGGTGGAGGCGTGGATCCGGCTGGGGGACCTGCGGGCGCAGGCGGGGGACGGCGAAGGGGCGCGGGGTGCGTATCAGCGGGCGGTGACGATGATCGAGCAGGCGATCCCGGGGCTGATGGGGACCGATGAGCAGCCGCGGCTGGCGTATGCGTGGTACTGGCTGGGACTGGCGCACCTGGGGCTGGGAGAGGAGGAGTCGGCGCGGACGGCGTTCGGGCAGGCGTCGGCGGTGCAGGAGGGGGTTGTGGAGTCGAGCCGGGAGGGGGGCGCGTGGTACAACCTGGCGTGCTTCCGGGCGCGGGCGGGGGATGCCGAGGGAGCGATCGCGGCGCTGGAGCGGTCGGTGCGGGGTCGGCGGGGGTGGAGCGACGCGGAGTGGGCGCGGCGGGATCCGGATCTCGAGTTGATCCGGGGGGATCCGCGGTTCGAGGCGGCGCTGGAGAATGTGCGTGAGAACCGGCTGCTGATTATCAATCCGTGAGGGGGCGGCGTGCGGGGCCCGACGGTCGCGGGGCGGGGCGGATCGGCGGGTTGGTCGGTTGGGGAGAATGGGGACCCGGGCGGGGTCTGCCGGGTGTGTGGGCGGCCGCTACGATTGGCCCGCGATGCCCACGATGACCATCAACGGAACGGTGTGCGCCTTCGAGCCGGGTCAGACGATCCTGCAGGTGGCGAATGCGAACGGGATCGAGATCCCGCAGTACTGCTATCACGACGGTTTGTCGGTGGTGGCGAGCTGCCGGATCTGCCTGGCGGAGATCTGGGCGCCGAACCCGCGGAACGAGGGCAAGCTCGAACCGTTCATGGGCGGGAAGCTGATGCCGACCTGCCAGACGCAGGCGGGCGAGGGGATGGTCGTGCGGGCCGACAGCCCCAAGAGCATGGCCAACCAGCGTGCGGTGATGGAGTACCTGCTGATCAATCACCCGCTGGACTGCCCGGTGTGCGATCAGGCGGGCGAGTGCTTCCTGCAGGACTACAGCTACAAGTATGGGCGTGGGGTGAGCCGGTTCGAGGAACAGAAGGTCAAGCAGCCCAAGAAGGACCTGGGGCCGCATGTGTACCTGTACTCGGATCGGTGCATCATGTGCACGCGGTGCGTGCGGTTCACGCGCGAGGTTTCGGGGTCGGGCGAGCTGATGGTCGAGGGTCGCGGGAACAAGGAGCAGATCGATGTGTTCCCGGGGGTGGCGCTCGACAACGAGCTGTCGGGGAATGTGATCGACCTGTGCCCGGTGGGCGCGCTGCTGGACAAGGATTTTCTCTTTGCGCAGCGGGTGTGGTTCCTCAAGAGCACGCCTTCGATCGACGGGATCACATCGAGCGGCGACAACCTGTGGGTGGAGCACAACGAGGGGAAGGTGTACCGCGTGCGGCCGCGTGAGAACGCGGCGATCAACAAGTGGTGGATCACCGACGAGGTGCGGTACGGGTGGAAGCATGTGCACAGCGAGCACCGGATCGAGCAGCCGATGCGCCGGGAGTTCGGCGTGCTGGTGCGGTCGAGCTTCGAGCACGCGATCCTGGATGCGGTCGAGTCGCTGCAGCGGGCGGTGCGTGACGGCGGGAAGCTGGCGGTGGTGATCAGCCCGATGCTGTCGTGCGAGGAGGCGTATCTGCTGACGACGCTGGCGAAGGCGCTCGACGCGGAGGCGGCGATCGCGATGGGCCCGGTGCCGACCGCGGGCGATGACCGGATCTATCCGCCCGGGGCGCACGAGGAAGACCCCAAGGCGTTCGTGGTGCGGGGGGAGAAGGCTCCGAACGCGCGCGGCGTGCGGCGGGTGGTCGAGGCGGTGACCGGTTCGGCGCCGATGAGCTTCGATGCGTTCGTGGAGGCTTCGGGCGGGTTCGGCGCGGTGGTGATGACGGGGAATTATCCGAGCGCGTGGGTGACGCCTGCGGTGGAGAAGTCGGTCAGCGGGAAGACGCTGGTGCTGATCGACACGCTCGAGAGCGAGCTCGTGGATCGGGCGGCGGTGGTGTTCCCGGGGGCGACCTGGCTGGAGAAGGCCGGTTGCTTCGAGAACGCGCGGGGGGTGCTGCAGGCGTTTGAGCAGGCGATCCCGGCGGTGGGGAGCGCGCGGAGCGAGGGACAGATCGCGCTGGATCTGTTGACGCGGCTGGGGGCGGTGGAAGCCGACACCGAGGGCGTGAGCGGGTACGAGGTGATCGACGAGCAGCCCGGGACCGTGCCGACGGCGAGGGAGATTCACCTGGGGCGGACGCGGATCTTCAACGCGGCGAATGTGCGGCAGGAGATGGCGGCGCGGAACGAGTCGCTGGGCGTGTTCGTGACGGAGGTCGCGACGCCGGCGGGCCGGAGCGAGCAGGAGCCGGCGGTGGAGATGGTGGAGCTGTGATCGCCCGCGGGCGTGTTCCGGTGATGAGCCTCTGACTACGATCGCAGCCCGGGTGAGTCCGGGCTGTTTTTCTTGGAGCGATGCCATGGAAGCCGGGATTGTCGGGCTGCCCAATGTGGGCAAGTCCACTTTGTTCAACGCGTTGACCAATGCGGGGGCGCTCGCGGCGAACTATCCGTTCGCGACGATCGACCCGAATGTCGGGATCGTGCCCGTGCCGGATCCACGGCTGGCGACGATCAACAGGTTCATCGCGACCGAGAAGATCGTGCCGGCGGCGTTGAAGCTGGTGGATATCGCGGGGCTGGTGCGCGGGGCGAGCACGGGGGAGGGGACGGGGAACGCGTTCCTGAGTCACATCCGGGATGTGGACGCGATCGTGCAGGTGGTGCGTTGCTTTGAGAAGGCGCCGGGGGGCGAGGACATCACGCACGTGGACGGGTCGGTGGACCCGTTGCGGGACATCGAGACGATCGAGCTGGAGTTGGTGCTGGCGGACATCCAGACGCTGGAGAACGCCAAGCCCAAGGCCGAGCGTGCGGCGCGGGGGAAGGACCGGGATGCGTTGGCGCGGCTGGCGGCGATCGAGGCGATCGCGCCGACGCTGGATGCGGGCAAGCCGGCGCGGCTGGCGAACATCACCGATGCGGAGCCGGCGCGTGGGCTGGCGATGCTGGGGCTGATCACGACCAAGCCGATGCTGTATGTCGCGAATGTGTCGGAGGATGATGTCGCGGGTGATGGGGAGCTGTTCCAGCGCGTCGCGGCGTACGCCGAGGGGAACCGGAGCGTGGCGGTGCCGGTGTGCGCGCGGATCGAGGCGGAGCTGGCCGAGCTTGATGAGTCGGACCGGGCGGAGATGCTGGCGGACATGGGGATGGACGAGCCGGCGCTGGGGAAGCTGGCGCGGGCGGCGTACGGGCTGCTGGGCTTGCAGAGTTTCTACACGGCGGGGCCGAAGGAGATCCGGGCGTGGACGATCCGCGCGGGGATGAAGGCGCCGCAGGCGGCCGGGACGATCCACACGGACTTCGAGAAGGGGTTCATCCGCGTGGAGGTGTACTCGGTGAGCGACCTCGAGCAGCACGGGTCGGAGAAGGCGATCAAGGAAGCGGGGAAGCTGCGCGTCGAGGGCAAGGAGTATGTGATGCGCGATGCGGATGTGTGCCACTTCCTGTTCAATCGCTGAGGTCTGGGTGGAGGGCACCGACCTTGGTGGGGTCGGTGGCAGGGGAAGTTCAGAAACCGGAAACGCCCGTCGGATGGCCGACGGGCGTTTGTGTTGGCGGGGCTGTGTGGGCTGAGGTTATTCGCGGTTGAACATGACATAGAGCTTGTAGAGGAGCCAGAGGATCTCGATGTAGAGCCAGATGATGGTGCTGACGATGGCGTAGCCGGCGTACCACTCCATGAACTTGGGCAGGCCGGCGGCGACGCCCTCGCGGACATTCTGGTAGCTCATGATGAGGTTGAAGGCGGCGAGGAGGACGACGAAGCCGCTGAACGCGATGCCGACGGGACCGGCCTCGTGGATGAGGGGGATGCCCCCGAAGCCGACGAGACGGAGCACCATGCCCAGGACATAGACGAGCATGACCGCGCCGGTGGCGAACATGATGACCTTGGCGGCGGTGTTGCCGATGCGGATGAGCCCGGTGGCGCTGGCGACGAGGGTGATGCCCGCGACGGCGATGGTCAGTAGGATGGCCTGGAAGACGACGCCGGCACCGGCGGAGACGACCGCGGCGCGGAGTTGGTCGGCGGTGAGGCTGGCGGGGTCGACGCCGAGGAGCTGGGGGTTCTTGGCCATGGCGGCGCCGACGGCGAGCGCGACGACATAGCTCATGACGCCGGCGAAGAAGCCGTAGAGCGCCGAAAGGATGGGCCCGACGACGATGGCGATCTGCGGCTTGCGGGCCATGATCATGCCGCCGATGAAGAGCATGGCGAAGATGCCGAGGCTGACGCCCATGGAGAGCCCGCCGGCGAGGATGCCCTCGGCGACGAGGTACCAGCCGCCCATGGCGCCGACGAGGGCGCAGCCGAGCTGGATGCCGGCGGCCTGGGCGGTGCCGCCGACGGTCATGGTGGTGGGCTTGGCGGCGGCGGCGGGCGAGCCGAAGGCGTCGTCCCAGCGCTGGGGCTGCTCGAAGGCCTTCCAGGCGGGGTTGCTGCTCTTGAGCATGAACGGGACTCCTCGTTGAGGGGTGCGAGTTCAGTGGTTTCGACGGATACCTGAGAGGACATGCGTCGCCGGTCCCGGAATGGGGACGGGTGAGCAGATTCTAGTTCGGATCAGCCGAGATCGGCGTTCGAATCCGCTGACAGAAACCCGACATGGGTCGGGCTTCATCCCGGGAAGAGGCGGCGGGGGGCGGGAATCGGGGGGTCAATCGGGATGCCCGACGGTGTAATTGGGCGATTCCTTGGTGATCCGGATGTCGTGGGGGTGGTTCTCGATGACGCTGGCCGAGGAGACACGGCAGAAGCGGGCCTCGGCGCGGAACTGTTCGATGGTGTCGCAGCCGGTGTAGCCCATGGCGCTGCGGAGCCCGCCGATGAGCTGGTAGACGAACTCGGGGAGGGATCCGCGGTAGGGGACGAGGCCCTCGACGCCCTCGGGGACGAACTTGGGGGTGGCGCCGTCCTCGAGTTTGTCTTCCTGGCGGTATCGGTCGGCGCTGCCGGCGTTCATGGCACCCTCGGAGCCCATGCCGCGGTAGGTCTTGAAGCGTCGGCCGGCGGAGATGACGAGCTCGCCGGGTGATTCGTCGAGCCCTGCCATGAGGGAGCCGAGCATGACGCTGGAGGCGCCGGCGGCGATGGCTTTGGCGATGTCGCCGGACTGTCGGATGCCGCCGTCGGCGATGACGGGGACATCCTCGCCGGTGGACTCGACGCCGCGGACGGCTTCGAGGATGGCGGTGATCTGGGGGACGCCGACGCCGGTGACGACGCGGGTGGTGCAGATGGATCCGGGGCCGATGCCGACCTTGACGGCGCCGGCGCCGGCGCGGACGAGGTCGGCGGCGCCCTCGGCGGTGGCGACATTGCCGGCGATGACGGGGACCTCGAAGTGTTCGCGGATGAAGCGGACGGTCTGGAGGACATTCTCGGAGTGTCCGTGGGCGGTGTCGACGACGACGACATCGACGCCGGCGTCGACGACGGCGCGGATGCGTTCGGGCTGGTTGACGCCGACGGCGGCGCCGCAGATGAGGCGGCCGCGTGAATCGGTGTTGGCGTTGGGGAAGCGGCTGAGGCGTTCGATGTCGCGCATGGTGATGAGCCCGGCGAGGTTGCCGGCGTCATCGACGAGGATGAGCTTCTCGACCTTGTTCTCGCTGAGGACGACCTCGGCCTGGGCGAGGGTGGTCGAGGGGGAGGCGGTGATGAGCCCGTCCTTGGTCATGATGTCGGCGATGCGGGTGGACTCGTCATCGACGAACTTGAGATCGCGTCGGGTGAGGATGCCGACGACGGCACCCTTGGAGCGGAGTTCGCTGGCGCCGTCGGCGGTGATGGGGAAGCCCGAGACATGGAACTGCCGCATGAGTTCGCGGGCGCGGGCGACGGTGTCCTCGGGGCCGAGGGTGATGGGGTCGAGGATGACGCCGTTGGCCGAGCGTTTGACCTTCTGGACCTCGCGGGCCTGGGTCTCGATGGACAAGTTCTTGTGAATGATGCCGATGCCGCCTTCGAGGGCGAGGGCGATGGCGAGTCGGGACTCGGTGACGGTGTCCATCGGCGCGCTGACGATGGGGATGTTCAGGCGGACGGTGCGGGTGAGGCGGGTGTCGGTGCGGGCCTGGCTGGGGACGATGGCGCTGCGGCGTGGGAGCAGCAGGACATCGTCGAAGGTGATGCCTTCGAGGACGATCTTGTTCATGGGTTGGCTCGGGTGCGACGGAGAGGCGTGGGCGGCGGGCCCGCGGTCGTGCTCACGGGGGTGGTTGGTGAGGGTCGCCATGAGACAGTTTCGCAGGGAGGGGGGCGATGTCAAGCGTTGGTCGGGGCGTGGGTCGGCGCGGGTTGGCGGTGCGCGCGTTGCGGCGGCGTGGGGGGGCGGGGGGCGATAGGCTCGGGGGAGGATGCCCCGGCGTGTGGAGCGGGGGCTTGAGGGACAGGATGGACCGATGCCGCTGACTGCCGTGACCGATCCCGCTGCTCCGTTGTTCGTGCTGGAGGGTGAAGCGCTGGCCCGGTTCGGGCTGGAGCAGGAGTGGCTGCTGGCGAACCGGGCGGGCGGGTTTGCGATGGGGACGGTGCTGGGGGTGCCGACGCGTCGGTACCACGCGCTGGCGATGGCGTCGATGAGCCCGCCGGTGGAGCGGGTGGCGATTCTGAACGCGCTGGACGAGCGGGTGATCGTGGATGTGGATGCCGAGGGCGCGCAGGAGACGCGGCTGACGCTGTTCCACTTTGAGGGGGGCGAAGCGCCGCGGAGCCATCCGCACCTGGTGCGGTTTGAGCGTGGGTTCTTCGGGTGCCGGTGGAGGTACGAGATCCCGCTGGAGGGCCGGCATCGGGGCCAGCGGGTGGTGGTGGAGAAGTCGCTGCACCTGTTCGAGAACCGGAGCGCGGCGAGCGTGAAGTACGCGGTGCGTTCGCCGGGCGTGGCGGTGCGGATCGAGGTCCGGCCGCTGGTGCGGCTGACGGACATGCATCATCTGCGAACGGCGCAGGTCGAGCCGCACTTTGCGGTGCGATCGCTGGCGAATGGGTGCGTGCTGACCGACGGGCACCTGGGCGTGACGCTGCTGAGCGGGGAGGGGTCGTTCCGGCAGGACCTGCAGTGGTGGCGCGGGCTGAGCTACGCGTGGGAGCGGGACCGCGGGCAGGACTGGGTGGAGGACCTGACGAGTCCGGGGGTGTTCAGTTGGACGACCGTGCCGGCACCGGGGGGGACGGGCGTGATGACGCTGACGGCGTCGACGGACGCGATCCCGGCGGGGCTGGCTCAGGAAGACGCGGCGGCGCGGGACCGGCGTGTGGCCGAGGCGATCCGGCGGACGATCGTGCGCGCCGGGGGCGATCGGCTGAACGCAGAGGACCTGAACGCACTGGCGGCGCTGGCGCGGGCGGCGGATCAGTTCGTGGTGCGGCGGGTGATGCCGGGCGAGGAGCCCGGGACGAGCATCATCGCGGGGTATCCGTGGTTCAGCGACTGGGGGCGTGACACGATGATCGCGCTGCCGGGGCTGCTGATCGAGACGGGCCGGCTGGACGAGGCGCGTTCGGTGCTGGAGACCTTCGCGCGGCACGAGCGGAACGGGATCATCCCCAACCGCTTCAGCGATCACACGGGGGACGCGGAGTACAACACGGTCGATGCGTCGCTGTGGTTCCTGCACGCGGCGGCGGCGCTGGCCCGCGAGGAGGCGGCGACTTCGAGCGAGATCGAGGAGCCGGTGCTGCGCGGGCGGGTGGGGGCGGCGTGCCGATCGATCATCGAGTGGTATCAGCGCGGGACGGACTTCGGCATCGGGATGGACGGCGACGGGCTGATCTTCGCGGGGGATGAGGACACGCCGCTGACCTGGATGGACGCGAAGCGCGACGGGATCGCGTTCACGCCGCGGCCGGGCAAGGCGGTGGAGATCAACGCGCTGTGGATCCACGGGCTGCGGGCGCTGGCGGCGGTGGGGATGGAGGGGGCGGCGAAACTGGAACTGATCGCCGAGACGGCGGCGGGGTCGTTCAACGAGAAGTTCGTTGATGACCAGACGGGCGGGCTGATCGATCGGCTGGATCCGGCGGGGAACACGGTGCGGGACATCCGCCCGAACCAGGTCTTTGCGGCGAGTCTCGAGCATTCGCCGCTGAGCGTCGAGCGTCGGCGGGGCGTGATCGGCGTGGTGCGTGAGCACCTGCTGACGCCGATGGGATTGCGGACGCTGAGCCCGCGGGATGCGCGGTATCGCGGGCGGTTCGAGGGCCCGCTGACGCAGCGGGACGCGGCGTATCACAACGGGACGGTGTGGCCCTGGCTGATCGGGGCGTATATCGAGGGGCTGCTGCGGAGCGAGGGGTTCTCGGCGGGGGCGCGGGACGAGGCGCGACGGGCGCTCGAGCCGCTGGTGGGGTTCGTGCTGGGCGGGCCGCTGGTCGGGCAGTTGCCCGAGGTGTTTGATGGGGACGAGGAGCCCGGGCGGCCGAGGCGCTGGCGTGGGTGCGTGGCGCAGGCGTGGTCGGTGGCCGAGGTGCTGCGGGCGTTGTCGCTGACGATCCGGGGGGAGTGAGCGCGGCGCGGCCGATCAGTGCTTGTTGAACATCTGCTTGAGCTGCTCGCTGATGAGTCGCGGCTCGCCGGCGCGGAGGAGGTTCTCGCCTTCGGTGGCGGTGATGGAACCCTCGGCGACATACGCGGCGATCTCGCGGCGGGATTCCTCGCGGGTCTCGGTGTTCCGGACGCTCTTCTTGTAGTTGGCGACGGTGGTGATGATCACGATGATGATGATCGCACCGGCGGCGATGCCGACGATGGGGACGAGGGCCCAGAGGTCGAGGGGCGGGGTGTCGGCGGGCATTGGGGGGGCTCCGAGTCACCCGCGCCGGATGAGGGTGGGGTGAGGGGTGACAGAGGTGGATCGTGCGGCACAGGGCCGGCGTGGTGTTACTTGCAGCCGCGGCGTTCCCAGTCGGGGCGTTCGGCGCGGAGGAGGCGTTCGCCTTCCTCGGCGGTCATGGAGCCCTCGGCGACATAGGCGGCGATCTCGCGGCGTGACTCTTCGAGTTGGCGGCGGTTGCGGGTCGACTTGATCGCCGACACGCCGATGATGAACGCGGTGAAGACGAAGCCGCCGATGATGGAGATGATGGGGATGAGGTTGTCGGAGGCGCCGGCGGTGAGGCTGGCGGTCGAAGAGTTCATGATCTCGTGCAGCATCGGGGTCTCCGATCTTGTGGGCGGGTGGCCCGGAGGGGTCGTGGGGAGTCAGCTCTGGGGTTCGCGGGCCTTGAGGAGTTTCTCGCCCTGCTCGGGGGTCATGGAACCTTCGGCGATGTAGGCGGCGATCTCGCGGCGGGTGCGCTCGCGGGCGATGGCTTTGACCATGCCGGTGAGCGTGCCGAAGACGATGGCCACGATCGCGATGGTGCCGCCGAGCAGGAAGACCAGGACATCGGCGTCGAGGATTCGGTTGAGCAGTTCGGTCATCGGTCGAGCCTCTGGATGGTCGGGTTCGGCCGGGCCACGACCTGCAGGGACCGGCTCGGCATGACTTCTTGGGAGCCGACACGAGCGGTTTTCAGGATGCGGGCACTCCTGAATGTACCCCGGCAGCGGGGCGGGGCCAGGATCGCACGGTAAACCTGCGGATCTCGGCCCGGTCCTCCCCCGGGTCCCTGCCGGGCTTCAGCCCGGGAGGAGGGACCGATAGAGCAGGTAGCACCAGGGAGAGTAGAAATCGAAGACGGGGCGGTCGGTGGTGGTCTCGGAGGAGGCCCCGCTGATGCTCGTGGCGGCGCGTCGGGCGATCTGCGGCGGGCAGCGGAAGCTCTTGAACATCTCGTCGATGATGGCGCCGGAGCAATCGCGGCGGAGGAGATCGAGGAGGGTGTCCATGCTCTGGCGGTCGGAGAGCCCCCGCTGCTCGCCGAGGACTTCGAAGCTGAGTTTGTCGGCGTCGAGTCGGAGGCGGGAGCCATCGCGTCGGTAGAGGTCGGCGACCTCGGACATGGAGGTGCTGGTGGACTTGCTCGGGCCGATGGGTTCATCGGGGAGGAAGTCGCCGAGGTGACCGAAGGGGAGGTGCGTGGGGGCCATGAGCATGCCGCCGCCCCAGGCGAGCCCGCCGTCGGAGGAGCGGTGTCGGCGTGGGGCGGAGCGTGCGGTGGTGGTGCGGAGGGAGCCGCGGACGATGAGGAAGATGTCATCGCATCGGAAGGAGGTTGGTTCGGATCGCCACATCTCGCAGCCGTACCAACCGTCCATGCGGCTGAGGCTCTTGATCATCTGGGCCGCGGGTCGGCCGAAGCCGCGGATCTCCGAGCGTGTGGGGGCGAAGGCGAGGTGGCCGCGGGCGTGGAGGACGGCGAGGATGTCGTCGCGGACGGCGGCGTCGATCTGCATGACGACCTGCGGCACGCCGCGTCGGACGGCGAGTGCGGCCTGGTCGGGGTCCATCGCGGCGGCGGCGACGAGGGCCTCGATGCGCGCGAACTCGTGCTTGCGGGGATCGCCCGCGTCGTTCCACTGCACAATGGAGAGATAGGCTGGTTCGGAAGCGTTGTCGTGGGGCGCGTGCACGGGGTCATGGTACCGGGACGCCGGCTGGCGCCGAAGCGGAACATGCGGAAGGATCGGGGTCGTGGACGCGCAGGATCGGCAACTCGTCGAGGGGCTGCTCGGGGCGTATCGGCTCGGGGCGTTTCCGATGAACGACCCGCGGACGGGGCGGATCGATTTCTTTGATCCGGATCCGCGGGCGATCCTGCCGCTGGCGAGGGAGGGGGAGGAGCGGTTCGTGGTGCCGCGTCGGCTTGCACGGGCGATGCGGGGGACGGATTTCGAGTTCACGACCGACGAGGCGTTCGGCGGGGTGATCCGGGCGTGCGCGCGGCCGCGGCGGGAGACGGATCGGTCGGTCGCGGTGAGCGCCGAGACCTGGATCGATGATCGGATCGTGCGCGCGTACGAGGTGCTGCACAGGGCGGGGCACGCGCACTCGGTCGAGGCGTGGCTGCCGTCTGAAAGCGGTGGCGGGGAGCGGGTGCTCGTCGGGGGGATCTACGGCGTGCACCTGGGCGGGCTGTTCGCGGGCGAGAGCATGTTCCACGATGCGGCGCGCGGCGGGACCGACGCGGGGAAGATGTGCCTGGTGATGCTGGCGAGGCACCTGCGGCGGTGCGGCTTCGTGCTGTTCGATGTGCAGTTCCGCAACCCGCTGCTGGATCGGTTCGGGTGCGTGGAGATCTCGCGGGCCGAGTATCAGCGGCGGTTGCGCGCGGCGCTGGAGGTCCAGACGCGGTGGCCGGCGCTGGCGTAAGCAAGGGCGCTTACCCCGCGACCGACGAGCCTCGCTTCCGGAGGGCGTCGAGGTCGTCGGTCCAGCCGCCGGCGGCCATCACCTCGCGCACGAACGGGTCGGCCAGGTACCGCTCGGCCGCCTCGTCGGGGAGCGCCCAGGTCGACTCGCTCAGCGGGGCGCCGGGGCTCTGCGTGCCGAGTTCACGCGACGAGGCGTGGTAGTGATCGCGCTGGTACGCCAGCGCCCGCTCGACATGCGACGGGTCGAAGTCCCACCCCCAGGCGCTCCAGACGCGGCGGTAGAACGACGCGGGATCGGCCCGGAGTTCCTCGTAGGTGAATCGGTGCGGGTGATCGAGCCACCACCCGGCGACGAGCTTGAAGCGGGGCAGGTCGAAGTCGGGGCCGATCGCCTTGTGCCAGCCGCGGGCGTAGAGGCTGTTGAGGCGCACGAGCGGGTGGCGGAGCAGGTAGACCGAGCGGTGCTCGGGGAAGACCGCGCGGAACTCGTGCGGCTTGATCATGTCGTGCGGGTGCTTGCTGACGACGCGGTTGGCGGGGCCGGCGATCTTGTCGAACAGCGTGGTCGCGAGGGCTTCGACCTCGGGCGTGAGATGTTCGCCGACCTTCCAGTAGAGGTCTTTGAGTTGGCGCTGCTCGGGGGGGTATTGGTAAGGCGGCCTGGTGCGGTCCCACGGGCCGAAGGGCTCGTCGGCGACGGGGACCTGCCACGGGGCGGCGGCGGCGTAGGCGGCGATCGACGAGCCGCAGCGGGCGAGGGAAAAGATCCAGCAGACCTGAGCCGTCATGGCGGGAACCTTGTCGGAGCGGCTGAGCGGGGTCGGAGCGGCTGAGCGGGGATGGAAGTGTCAGCGGGCGGCGGGCGGCTCGTGGAGGGGTTCGCGGGGGGCGAAGCCGTAGTCGGCGGGGTCGGTGGACCATTGCATTGTTGACATGAACTCCTGGATGAACGGATCGCCGAGGTAGAGGTCGATCGCCTCGCGCGGGAGTTCGAAGCGTCGCTCGCTGAAGACGGCGCCTCTGGGCTTGCCCTCGACGACCTTGCTCGATGCGTGGTAGTGCTTGCGGGCGTATTTCTCGGCGGCGTCGAGGTCGCGGTCGGTGAACTCGAATTCCCAGCCGGTCCAGACGGCGGTGAAGAAGGCGCGCGGGTCGGCCTTGAACTGATCGAACGAGACGCGGTGCGGCTGCTCGAGCCACCAGCGGGCATACTGGCGGTAGCGGTCGAGGTCCTGCTTGGGGCCGAAGGAGGTGGTCCAGCCCCGGCGGTGGAGGCTGTTGAGCCGGTGGAGCGGGTTGCGGATGAGGTAGACCGCGGGCTCGCCGGCGAAGGCGCGGCGCCATTCGTCCGGGGGCGGGCGGAGGTGTGGCCACTTGCTGATGACGGTCGGGGCGGAACCTCGGATCTCGGCGAGGGTGGCGCGGGCGGCATCGACGACGGCGGGGGTGAGCGCGTGCCCCTCGGCCTTGAAGAGTTCGACGAGAGAGGCCTGGCTGGGGGGGTATCGGTAGGGCTCGCCGGTGCGGTCCCAGGGCCCGAGGACCTCGTCGGCGACGGGAAGGTTCCAAGGGGCAGCCGAGGCGTAGGCGGCGATGGAGGAGCCCGATCGCGCCAGCGCAAAGAGCCAGACTGTCCGGGGCCGGGGCATGGGGGAGTGTACGCCCCGGGGCCGGGGGCCCTTGCCGGGAGGCTGAGCGAGGGTCGGGGGCGAAGCGGGGTTGCGTGGTGGCGCGGCGGGGGGAACCCGTATACTCGGCGATCGGTCGGCCTGCCGGGGCGGGTCGGGGGTTGCGAACCGGGAACGCCGCGATCGCGCGGCGGGTGAGGTGGTGGACATGATCGGCTCGATGCGACGGGGGAGCACGGCGATCCGGGTGGTCGTCTGGGGGCTGGTGCTGGTGATCGCGGCGCTGGTGGGGTACATCATCGTCCAGAGCGGGGCGCTGAAGGACAAGCCCCGGATCGCGCTGGTGACGGCCGACCAGGACGAGTACTGGGATGCGGTGATCGAGGGGGCGCAGATCGCCGCCGATCGGCGGAAGATCGACCTGACGGTGCGTCGGGCCACGGGCGACACGGCCGAGCAGACGCGGATGATCCAGGAACTGATCGATCAGGGGTACGCGGCGGTGGCGGTGAGCCCGGTGGACTCCGAGAAGCAGGCGGGCGACCTGCGGCGGTTCGCGGGGCAGATCCACCTGATCACGCTCGACTCCGACAGCCCGCTGTCGAACCGGCTGTGCTTCGTCGGGACCGACAACTACACCGCCGGGCGGAAGGCGGGGGAACTGATCAAGCAGGCGATCCCCGAGGGTGGACGCGTGGCGATCGTGGTTGGCTCGATCCGCAAGGCCAACGGGCGCGACCGCCGCCAGGGCGTGATCGATGAGTTGCTGGACCGGTCGTTCGACGCGACGCGGTCCCCCGACGCGATCGACACGGAACTGGTGGGGGCGAAGTACACGATCGCGGGGACCTTTGTGGATGACATCAACCCGGAGCAGGCGACCGAGATCCTCGCCGAGGCGCTGCGGAACGACCCGGAGATCGACGCGATCGTGGGGCTGTACGGGTACAGCACGCCGGCGGCGCTGACGGCGCTGGAGCAGGCGGGGCGTCTGGGGTCGATCCCGGTGGTCGGGTTCGACTACAACGAGCGGACGCTCGAGGGGATCGAGAAGGGGCAGGTCTTCGGGACGATCGTGCAGGATCAGTTCCATTACGGCTTGCGCTCGATCGACATCCTCGCGACGGTCGCGGATGCGGGGGCGGACTATGCGCCGTTGTCGCAGGAGATCCACTACCCGACGGTGCAGGTGACCAAGGGGAACCTGCAGCAGTTCCGGACGGACTTCCTGGAGAAGCGCGACCCGGCGTCGATCGCGCAGCTCATCGCCGCGGGCGGGTGAGCGACGCGGAACAAAGAACGAGCAGCGCCCCGGATGCGGGGCGTTCTTTGTTTCTGGGCGCGTGGTCGGCGCACAAGAAAGGGGCGGCGCGTGGTGCGCCGCCCCGATTCGTTGTGTGACGGGTTTGCCGGCCGTGGATTGGCCGGGTGCTGGATCAGCGGCAGCCGGCGGCGAAGAGATCGAGGTAGAAGAAGAAGTCGTCGCCGTCGCAGTCGCCGTCGGGATTGCCGAAGGAGGGATCGTTGGGATCCGACGAGCCGGTGAAGTCGCAGACGGCGAGGTTGCCGGTGCTGAAGGCGTCGAGGTAGAAGAAGAAGTCGTCGCCGTCGGCGTCGCCGTCGGGCACGCCGTAGGTGGGGTCGTTGGGGTCGCTGCTGCCGGTGAGGTCGGCGGGGCAGCCGGTGCCGGGGATGGTCAGGACGAAGCCAC
>JBICIG010000031.1:0-9827 GCA_043101605.1 Phycisphaerales bacterium JB037 | reverse complement strand
CGCTGGCGCTGCTGGTGTTCATGCGGCAGATCCATCTCTGGCCCGCCGCGTGCCTCTGGACCGCCGCGTGGCTCGGGAGCGCGCGCGACGAGGACCCCGCGTCGCCCTACCTCGCCGACGAATGGCACGCGCTGACGCGCGAGCCCAAACCACGTTTCGCGCGCGCCGGGCTGGCGATCGCCGCGACGCTGCCGGCGTTCGCGGTGGTGGCGGCGTTCGCGTCGTTGTGGGGCGGGCTGACCCCGCCGATGTTCCAGGGCGAGGTCGTGGGCGAGGTCGGGCACCAGGGGCTCAACCCCGCCGCCGCCCCGTTCGTGCTCTCGATCTTCGCGATCGTGAGCGTGTTCTACCTGGGCTTCCTGGGCGCGCCGATCGGGTGGATGCTCGCGCGGGGCAAGCGCTGGGCGCTCGTCGCGGCGATCGCCGGCGCGGCCGTGGCGCTGCTGCCCGCGACGACCTTCGACCAGGACGCCGGCCGCTGGACGGGGCTGTGGAACATCGCCGGGGCGCTCCCGAGCATGGGCGGGCGGACCAGCCTGCTGATTCTGTTGCTCAGCGCCGCGGGGGGCGTGTTCGTGCTGCTGTGGGCGCTCGCGGTGCCGCGGCGCGACCGCTGGGTGCTGCTGGCGGCGCTGGTCGCGTTCATGGCCGCGATGACCGCGAGCCAGGAACTCTGGCAGCGCTATGTCGAGCCGGCGGTGCTGATGCTCGTGATCCTGCTCGCGGTGCGCACGGCGCCGGTCGATCCGCGCTCGCCGATGCACCTGGCCAGGCTCGGCGGGCCGTTGCTGCTGGGCGTCGCGTTCGCGGCGCTGACGGCGTACAAGATCGCGACGAGCCCCGTCCACCCGGGGTGAGACTCACCGGCTCCAGCGGACATCGACGACGACGCCCCGGTGCTCGCCCAGCCCCATGTCGAGCACGCGGTGCGCGCGCACACCGACCGCGTCATCGACGAACACCTGGTCGATGTGCCAGAGCGGGAACGCGCGGGGCCAGGTGGCGCTCCATCCCGAGCCGGCGCGGTCGAACGCCGAGTCGGCATCGCCGACGATGTTGCGGAGCGATCGGCTGCCGCGGGGCGTGTTGAAGTCGCCGACGATCAGGTCGGGCTCCGGGAATCCCGCGCCGCCCTCGGTGTGACCGATCCGCAAGCCGGCCAGGCGCAGCATGGAGTGCCGGGGGATCGAGGGGTCCGAGGGCAGGTCGATCAGCCAGACGATGCGCGGCGAGCCGTCGATCGTCACCTCGATGAACGCTGCCTGGCCCGGGTCGATCTGCCCGTCGCCGCGGCGCGTCGCCTCGAGCCCGAGATCGACCACGCCCGTGCGCGCGATCGGGTGCGGCGTGAGGATGAGGAACCGCCCGAGGTGGTGCCACGCGGCCTCTTCGAGCGGCGTGCCGACGAGCGCCTCGGGGCGCGGGCGGCGGTACTTCCAGCTCAGGTTGGCGAGGATCGCCAGGTCCGGGTGCCACGACGCGGCTTCGGGCAGGGGGTCGCGGAGCGGGTCGCCGCCGAGGTTCCAGGAGAGGACGCGGGTGGTCGAGTCGGGAGGCGTGGATTGGTCGATCGTTCCGCCGCCCCGCCCGAGGCGCATCTCGCCAACCAGGAGAAAGGCGACCATGAGCGCAACGGCGACGGTCCCGGTGCGCACGCCGAGGCGCGCGATGCGCGCCGGCGGACGCCACGCCCACGCGAGCAGACACAGCACGACGCCGACGCCCGCGCCGATCGGCGTCGGGAGCCAGAAGAGGTACTGCGTCTGGAGGGACATGTCCGTCGCGAGCCGACCGATGAGCCACGCGCCCGCGAGGAGGAACCACGCGGCGACAAGCAGAATCGCGAGCGCCGTGCGCGTGCGGCCCAGGAACGGGCGGCGGGCGCGCGGCGAAGGCTCGGGCGAGCGCGATCGGGGCGGGCGCGATTCGGGCGGGCGCTCGCGGGGGGTCATGGCCCGGTCCGCTCGCGGGTGACGCGGTCCATGGCGCGGAGTGTCTCGCGCGAGACATGGTGCTCGATGCCCTCGGCATCGATCTCGGCCTGCTTTGGGGAGACACCGATGGCGCGGAGGAACGCGACGACCTGTTCGTGACGCTGGCGGGCGCGCGCGGCGAGGCGCTCGCCGCGGAGTGTGAGTTCGATCGGGCGGTAGGGCTCGGTGCGGACGAGCCCGAGTTCGCACAGTCGCGCGATGATGCGCGAAACGGTGACATGGCTGACGCCCATCATGGCGGCGAGGTCGCGGACGCGGCACTCGCCGCGGCGGGCGATGATCTCGCCGACGGCTTCGACATAGTCCTCGGCGGTTTCGTCGGCGTGGGCCTGGCGCGTGGTGCGGAAGCGCTGGGCGCGGTCGCTCGGGCTCGATCCGGATCCTGGTGGCACCGTGCTCCTTCCAAAGATCGGCGCGCTCGCCGGGCCCGGATGATACCGGGGGCGATCAGGGGCCCGAGAGTCTCAGTCGGCGCGCGCACTCTTCGGCGTCGAGGCCCTCGATGCGGAACCGCTTGCGGGGGCGGCCGGTCCGGACTCGAGCGTCACGGCGCGGGCGGGCAGGGCGAGCGCCCGGGCGAGGAGCGCGGCGATGGCGTCGTTGGCGCGCCCGGCTTCGGGCGGAGCGCTGACGCGGATCTTGAGGTCGTCGCCCAGCGGGCCGACGATGGCGTCGCGTCGCGCGCCCGGGACGGCTTTGACCCGGAGCAGGCACGCGGGCGGATCGCCCGGACCCGAGGGCGCCGGTTCGCAGAGGGGGTTGGGCACGGCGGGATGCTAACCGGGGCGGCGGGGGGCTGGGTGGAGACTCGCGGGCTCGGCACGCCGCGTTGACAGGAGCGCGCGCCCGGCGGACGATGGCCCGATGGAACCCCTCGCATCGCTCGCGGTGGCGATCGTCTGCCGAAACAACGCCGACACGATCGGGCGGACGCTCGATTCGGTGCGCGCGCTGGCGGGCGAGATCGTCGCGGTCGATTCGGGATCCGAGGACGGGACGCTCGAACTGCTCGAGGGGGCGGGGGCACGGGTGGTGCGCACGGGGTGGCGCGGGCATGTCGCGACCAAGCAGATGGCGCTGGAGCTCTGCGAGCGCGACTGGGTGCTGAGCGTCGACAGCGATGAGAGCGTCGAGCCCGACTTGGGCGAGTCGATCCGCGCGGCGTTGTCGCGCGATGAGCCGGGCGTGGCGGGGTATCGCGTGAATCGGCGGGTGTGGATGCGCGGGCGGTTTCTCGAGCACGCGTGGCAGCCCGAGTGGCGGACGCGGCTGGTGCGCCGGTCGCTGGTTCCCGGGTCGATCGCGTGGGGTGGCGTCGATCCGCACGATCAGCTCATGGTGCACAGCGGGCGGGTCGAGCGGCTCGGGGGGGTGCTTCGGCACGACACGGCGGCGGACTTCGCGTCGTTCCTGGCGGCGCAGGTGCGGCTGTCGCGGATCTCGGCCGAATCGATGGTGAGGGACGGGCGGCGGGGGAGCGTGTGGAAGCTGATGACCTCGCCGGGCGGGGCGTTCTTGAAGCAGTTGGTGCTCAAGAGCGCCTGGCGCGACGGGTGGCGGGGTTGGTGCGCGGCGGGATCGGCGGCGGGGGCATCGCTGATGAAGCATGTGATCCTGCTCGACGAGGCGCGATCGCGGGCGGACGGGGGCGAGCGGGCGGGGGGCGGCGACGGGTCGGATCGGGCGGGCGGAGCCTAGAATGAGGCTGATCTGGACGGGCAGGGCTCGCGCCGATGGGGCGCGGCCGCGGCTCCGAAGCCGGGCGTGGGCAGCGATGCCGCCGCCGCCGGGACCGCACCCCCCAAGGGCAGACCGGCCGATGCATCGGCCAAGCGAGAACCCATGACTGACAGCGATCGTCCGGAGACGCCGGACACGACGAGTGATCCCTCGGGCCACGAGGCATCGAGCGAGCCGCGGGGCGCCGAGCGGGAGACCGCCGAGGCGGGCCCCGACGAGGGTGCCGACGAGAGCAAGCCCAAGAAGAAGCGCAAGCGGAAGCGGAAGCGCAAGTCGCGCGATGGCGAGCGCGAGAAGGCCGAGGCGAAGGCGGGCGGTGCCGATTCGGCCGAAGGCGACGCGGGCGAAGCTCGCGGCGGCGACGAGTCCGGTGACGGGCCGGGCGAGGACCGGTCTGAAGATCGGGGCGAGGGCGGCAAGAAGAAGCGCAAGCGGAAGCGGAAGCGCAAGCCGCGCGATGGCGAGCGCGAGGAAGCCGAGGCGATCGGGGAGGAGTCGGACGAGGATGTGCCGGTTCGGGCGCGTCCGGTGCCGGTCGAGCCGGACGATCCGGACCTGTTCGATCTGGAGCGGACCTTCGCGGACCTGGGGCTGAACGAGGACATCGTGCGCGGGCTGGATGCGGCCGGGTTCCGCCGCCCGACGGTGATCCAGGCGCAGCTGATCCCGCCGGCGATCGCCGGGAAGGACCTGCTTGGTCAGGCCAAGACGGGGACGGGCAAGACGGCGGCGTTCGGGTTGCCGCTGATGCAGGTGGTGACGCCGGGCGAGCCGACGCAGGCGCTGGTGCTGGCGCCGACGCGCGAGCTGGCGATCCAGATCCGCGACGGGCTGCACCAGCTCGCCGAGCACACGGACCTGCGGATCACGCCGATCTACGGCGGGCAGAGCATCCGGACGCAGGCGCAGCGGCTGGAAAAGGGCCCGGAGATCATCGTGGGGACGCCGGGTCGTGTGATGGACATGGCCCAGCGCGGGTACCTGCGGTTCGACCGGTTCAAGTATGTGGTGCTCGACGAGGTGGACCGGATGCTCGACATCGGGTTCCGCGAGGACATCCGCAAGATTCTGCGGCAGTGCCCGAAGGATCGGCAGACGATCATGGTGTCAGCGACGATCTCGGACGAGATTGAGGACTTGGCGCGTCGGTTCATGCGCGACCCGGAGAAGATCGTGACGAGCTCGGGCTCGTTGACGGTCAAGCTGGTCGAGCAGCACTACCTGACGGTGCAGGCGTGGGACAAGAAGCGGCTGCTGGTGCACCTGCTGACGCACGAGGAGCCGGCGTTGACGCTGGTGTTCTGTCGGCTCAAGCGGCATGTGGACGAGCTGGCCGAGCACCTGGAGCGCAAGGGCATCAAGGCGGTCGCGATCCACGGGGACCTGCGGCAGACGCAGCGGGACCAGGTCATGAAGAAGCTGCGCTCGGGGCGGCTGGGCGTGGTGGTCGCGTCGGACCTGGCGGCCCGCGGGCTGGATGTCGAGGGCATCAGCCATGTCATCAACTACGACCTGCCCGAGGACGCCGAGGTGTATGTGCACCGGATCGGGCGCACGGCCCGGGCGGGCCGCGGCGGTGTGGCGTGGAGCTTCGTGACGCCCCAGCAGGGCAAGCTGCTGACGCAGATCGAGGACCTGATCAACTTCGCGATCCCCGCGATGGACTACCCGGACTTCGAGGCGTCGGAGCGTCCCGAGGGGTGGAAGGATGTCGCGCCCGGGGGTCGCCCGGTGATCGAGATCGAGAGCGTGCCGGCGCGGAGCCGGTTCACGACCGAGGCGCCGCGGATCCCTGATGAGAAGAAGCAGGACGAGCGGATCAAGCAGAAGATCGAGAGCAAGTTCCCCGGCGGGATCGTGCCGACCAAGATGCCCAGCAAGCGCATGGGCGGGAAGGTGCGCACGGCCCGGTCGAACAAGCTGGATGATCTGTGAGCCACGCCTTGAGTGACGCGAAGCCGGCGATCTGGAATGTGGACACGGCGCGGCGCGCGGCGCACCACGCATGGCTGCTCGAAGTCACGCCGATCCCGACCGCGGCGGGGCGGGAGTCGCGCGTTGTCGCGTGGATCACGCAATGGGTGGCGGAGCGAGCCGACCTGGAGATGTCGGCGGATCGGCACGGGAATCTGACGATCGCGTTTCGGGAACCCGCCCCCACGAAGGGGAAGAAGCCCGAGAAAGCGCGGCCGATTTACTTCACGGCGCACCTGGATCATCCGGCGTTCGTCGTCGAGCGGGTGGTCGGGCCGGGCACGCTGGAACTCGCGTTCCGCGGCGGGGTGATGGACGACTACTTCGTCGACGCCGAGGTAACGCTGCATGTGTCGGAGGACGGCGATGCGGCCTTGGCGGGGCGGCTGACCGAGCGCGTCGGGCCGCAGGAGCCTTACAAGCGGTTCCTGGCCGAGTTCGAGGGGGATGCGGGCGCGGCGCGCGTGGGCGATGTCGCGACCTGGACGCTGCCCGAGGCCGAGATCACGGGCGGGATGCTGCGCACGCACGCGTGCGATGATCTCGCGGCGCTGGTCGCGGCGCTGGCGGCGATGGACGAGTTGCGGGCGGCGCGGTCGGCGGGCGAGGCGGTCGGCGAGGTGCGGCTGCTGTTCACGCGGGCCGAGGAAGTCGGGTTCATCGGGGCGATCGGCGCGTGCCGGGCCGAGACGATGCCCAAGGACGCGGCGGTGATCGCGCTGGAGAACTCGCGGGCGATGCCCGAGGCGCCGATCGGCGCGGGGCCGATCGTGCGCGTGGGGGATCGGTTGAGCGTGTTCAGCCCGAGCCTGACGGCGGCGATCAACGCGCGGGCGGAGGAGATCGCCGGCGGCTCGCCCCCGACCGCGGCGCAGAAGCTCGACGCGGCTCCCAAGTGGAAGTGGCAGCGTCGGCTGATGAGCGGCGGGGCGTGCGAGGCGAGCGTGTTCTGCTCGTACGGGTACGACGCGACCTGCCTGTGCCTGCCGTTGGGCAACTACCACAACATGGCCGACCTCGACGCGGTGCAGGCGGGGACCAACACCGAACGGGCGCGCGTGGGGCGCGAGTTCGTGTCGATCAGCGATTTTGACGGGCTCGTTGATCTGCTGATCGCGTGCGGGCTCGGGCTGGGCGCGACGGCTCCGTTGGGTGATCGGCTCGAGAAGCTCTGGAACGAGCGTTCGGGCGTTCTTGACGGAGCGCGCTGAGCTTCAGCCGTTGGGCTCATCGGTCGCCGGGGCAGGCGTGAGATCGATGCGGACAAGCAGCTCGACGGGCTTGTCGGTCTTGACGCGGAACCAGATCAGGTAGTCCTTGCCCTCGCGGAGCTGACCGCCGGTGAGCGGCTGGACGATGTGCAGGTTCTGCGGGGCGACCTCGTGCCCGCGGATGCGCGAGTTGCGGTAGTGGTCGTAGCTCTGGAAGCCCTGGGCGAGGGCGCCCTCGGACGAGAGGATGTACCAGGTCGGTGTGCCGGCGTCGTCGGGGATCACGAACTCCCAGTTGAGGTCCCAGCTCCCGCCGGCTGGCGGGACGATGCGGAGTCCATCGAATCCGGTGCCGGTCTTGTTGATGGTGATGCGCTGGAAGTCGGACTCGTTGCCCGGCGTGCCGAGCCTGGGCTTGGCGAAGCTGTCCCAGTGCGGCTCGATGGTGTCGAGCAGCAGGTTGAAAAGCGCCTCGCCGATGAGCTCGTCGCGGTTCTTCCCGACGCGATCGATGATCTGAGCCGCTTTGGCGAGCGACTCCTTGAGGACGGGCGTCTCGGCGGGCTGATCGGGGGCGTGGGTCGCCGACGCGGGCATCGAGCACGCGAGGGCGGCGACGACGGGGATCAGGCGGCTTCTGGTGCGCATGGCTTGGCTCCGTGTCAGGCGAATTTGCCCAGAGTATGCGGAATCGGGGGTGGCGCGGGGCAGGGTCAGCCGCCGCCGATGCGGTCGAGGATGCCGCGGAGGAGTTGCTCGCCGGTGCCGCCGGGCCTGGTGAGGTTGTTCATCAGGTTGGCTTTCATCTGCTCGGTGTCGACCTCGATGGTGGGCGGGCTGTCGAGGTTGCCGGTGACCTTGAGGGGCACCCTGGTGGCGTCCTTGAGGACATCGCCCACGGGCCCGAGACGGGCCAGTTGCCCAGTGAGATCGAGCTTGAGCTTGCTGGCGAACTCCTCGCTGAGCGCGTCGAAGGGGACGGTGACGACGACCTCGCGCGTGCGATTGACCAGGTCGATCTTGCCCTTGGTCAACAAGGAGAACTCTCCCACTGGGACGGCGAACTCGTCGTAGCTGAGCGTTCCGGAGCGGACGGTGAGGTTCAGCGGCTCGAGACGGCGGCCGACCTGGCCCGAGACATCCCAGTTCGCCAGCGAGAGCACGCGGGCGAACTCCGGGCTGGCCTGGAAGCTCGCGGCGCCGAGGTCGACGGTCAGGTCGGCGTCGAAGCCTTCGAGCGCGCCGGTGAGCGGGAGCGTGAGGCTGGAGAGCGTGATGGTCGCCGGGCCGTCGGCGGCGGTCTTCTCGATCGAGCCGACCCACGGGACGGCCTGGAAGGCGCGGTCGGCCAGCGCGGGGGAGATGGTGCGGAGTTCGAGGACGGCGGGCTGGTTGAGGCGCAGCACCCGGTCGGTGACGGTGCCGTCGAGCGTAACCGCGGCGCGGGGGGACTCGAAGCGGAAGTCGAGCACAGCGCGTTCGCGGCTGAGGGCCGCGTTGAGCGTGGTGGTGCTGGTGTCTCCCAGAAGATCGACGAGCAGGCCGCGCTGCTGGAGCGCGTCGTCGAGGATGGCGGTGCGGACGCGGTCGATGGAGAGGGCGAGGTCGGCGGCGGACTTCTCCGGGGTGAGACGGCCTTCGGCGTCGGACCAGTCGGTGAGGTTGATGTTGGCGGCGAGCCTGGCGGGTTCGCCGGTGGCTTTGGGGTCGGCGGCTTCGGAGGCGCGGAGATCGGCGGTCGCGTCGAGCGAGAATGGGGTGTCGGGCGCGAGCAGGGCGTCGATGGTGATGTTGGAGAGCCGTGCGACGCGGCCGGTCTGGAGGTCGGTGTAGCTGGCGTTGAAGCCCGCGAGTTCGAGGCGGGCCTTGAGGTTCCTGGGGAGCGAGGCGGGCTTGGCGTCGGGGTCTTTGGGCTTGTCGGGGTCGAGGAGCTTGCCGAGGGCGCGCTGGAGGTTGGTGGAGCCGTCGGCGTTGCGGGTGATGTCGGCGTTGCCCGAGATGGTGATGGTGCCGAGGTCGCGCGAGCCGAGGACGAGGTCGAGGAGTCCGGCTTTCATCGAGAGGTCGACGGTGGCGACGGGGTTGCCCTCGGGGTCGGTGAGTTCGATGCCGGTGATGCGCTGGGTGCCCGACCAGGAGAAGGAGGCGGAATCGACGTTGAGCGTGCCGTCAATCTTGTTTGCCGCGGCCCGTTCGAGGACGCCCGGGATCATCGCGCCGGCGATGGGTGGGAGGGCGAAGTAGCCCGCGACGGGCAACAGGAGAACGAGGAGGATCAGCAGCACGATGATCCTGCGGAGGCCCGACTTGCGTTTCTTCGGGGCGGGCTTGGACGCTTTGGTTGCGGCGCTCACGGCAGACCTTTCGGTGTGATGCTCCCTGTGAGGATAAGACCGCACCCCGGGGGTTGATTCCCGGGGTGCGTGGATCGCAGGCGGATGGGGCGATGCGACGCCGAGGGCTCAGGCCTCGTCGGCCTTGGCGATCTGCCACTCTTCGAGGTCGATGGGTGCCTGGCGGCCGAAGATGGTGACCAGGACGCGGACCATGCCCTTGTCGGGCATGATCTCGTCGACGGTGCCCTCGTATCCCTCGAAGGGGCCTTCCTTGATGGTGACGGCTTCGCCCTTCTCGAAGGAGAGCTTGATGAGAGGCTGCTCTTCGGGCTTGCGCGAGTCGAGGAGCATCTTCTCGATCTCGTGCTCGGCCATGGGGGTGGGGCGGCCGGCGGTGCCGACGAAATCGCCGACGCCGGTGGTCTCCTTGATGAGGAAGAAGACATCCTGGGGGATGCGGCCGTCGGGCTCGAGGCGCATCTCGACGAAGACATAGCCCGGGTAGAGCTTGGTCTCGGTGATCTTCTGCTTGCCGCCCTTGATGGTCTTGGTCTTCTCGGTGGGGACGAGGA
>JBICIG010000030.1:0-4840 GCA_043101605.1 Phycisphaerales bacterium JB037 | reverse complement strand
TGCCCGATCTCGTGCCCGATGACGCCGGCGAGTTGGGCCTCGTCGGTCAGGCGTTCGGCGAGCCCGCGCGTCACGAACACCTGCCCGCCGGGGAGGGCGAACGCGTTGATGACATCCGAATCCAGGAAGGTGAAGGTCCAGGGGAGGTCGGGGTTGTACGACTCGGTGCTGGCGGCCATGCGCGCGCCGATGCTCGTGACATAGTCGCGGAGCACGGGGTCGCTCACCTCCCCGCCGTACTGCTGGACCAACTGCGGCTTGGCTTCGAGCCCGAGGGAGATCTCCTGCTCGAGAGGCATGAGGATGAGCTGGCTGCGTCCGGTCGCCTCGTTGGTCTGGCAACCGGACGAACTGATGAGGAAGACCGTCGACAGCACAACGCCCGCCACCATCGCCGCGAGCGAGCGGGCGGCGCGGCGGGGTGAGCTTCGGCGGAGATCGAGGCGGCGTGTCATGGCAGGCTCCCACGGGGGCGGACGCTCCTAGCATCGCCCGATGACCGATGCCGCCCAGCCTACCGCGCCCGACGAACGCCCGTCCAGCGTGGGGCCGGCGTGGTCGCCCTCGGAACTGCGCGACTCCCCCCACGCCCGGAGCGACAAGGCCGACCGCGTGCGCAGCATGTTCGCGGCGATCGCGCGGTCGTACGATTTGAACAACCGGTTGCACTCCTTCGGACGCGACCAGGCGTGGCGCCGCGCCGCGGTGCGAGCCGCCGGGGTGCGCCCGGGCGACGCCGTCCTCGACTGCGCTTGCGGCACGGGCGACCTGACACACGCGTTTGCGCGCACCGACGCGTCGCGCGTCGTCGGGCTCGACTTCACCCAGGAGATGCTCGACCTCGCGGGCGTCAAGCGGGCGAAACTCCCCGAGGCAATCGCGCACAAGGTCAGCTACCTCCGCGGCGACGCGATGGAGCTGCCGTTCGAGTCGGGCTCGTTCGATGTCGTCTCGATCGCGTTCGGCATCCGCAATGTGCAGGAGCCGGCGCGGGCGGTCGCGGAGTTCGCCCGCGTGCTGCGCCCCGGCGGGCGGCTGGTGATCCTCGAGTTCGACCGCCCGCGCTTCGCGCCGGTCCGCTGGGGGAATGACCTCTATACAAAGGTGATCATGCCCCGCACGGCGGCGTGGATCGCCCGCGACCGGGTGGGGGCGTACCGCTACCTCCCCAAGTCGGTGGAGACCTTTCTCTCACGCGCCCAGATGATCGAGATGTTCGCGTCGCACGGGTTCGAGGAGGTGCGGGCACGCTCCCTGACTCTCGGGGTGTGCGCGTGTTATCGGGGCGTGCGAGCGGGCTGAGGGTCGAGCCAACCCCTCGGAATGAGTGAGCGTGTTCTTGTTCTCGGGCGTGCGCCGGGGTCGGAACGGTCGTTATGAGACCTCGCGGTTGCGATGTGCGCACCCGCCCAGCGGGGGCGTGTGAACTACTTGCATGACGGGTGGTCGTGCCGATGGTGACCGGCCGCTCGCGGAGGGCGGCGGTGGCCCGAGCGGGCCGAGACGCCTGAGGTGGCCTTTGGCCCGGAACGGAGACCCGTCATGAATCTGGAACTCGCACTGGAACAGCTCTTCGACGCCCTGAGCCGGGGCGATCGCCCCAAGGCGCGGCAGGTGATCGCGTCGCAGCTCGACGAGGGCCTGAGCCCCCAGGAACTTGTCATCGACCTGCTCTGGCCGACCTACGAGTCGCTCGAGAAGCTGCACCGCAGCGACCAGATCGAGGAACTGTCGTATCGCTTCGCGACACGACTGCTCCGCGTGCTGGTCGACCAGGCGGCGTGCGAGCTTCCGCGGCGTTCGCTGGGCGGGCGGCGGATCTTCGCGGTCTCGGGCCCCTCGGAGTCCGACGACCTGGGCGCCCAGATGGCGGTCGACCTGCTGGAGGCGAACGGGTTCGATGTGACCTTCGCCGGCGGGGGCATCCCGGGCGACGAGATCATGAGCCACACGCACACGCACCGCCCGGACATCCTGCTGATGTTCTGCTCGGCGCCGTCGGACCTGCCGCAGATCCGCGAGGTGATCGACAAGCTCCGCGAGATGAACGCGACGCCGCACACGCAGGTGGTAGTCGGTGGCGGGGTGTTCAACCGGGCGGAGGGCTTGGCGGAGGAGATCGGGGCGGATCTGTGGGCCTGCGACCCGCTGGAACTGGTCGAGGAGCTCATCGAGAACCCCGAGGTCCGGGCCGAGGAAAGCCAGCGGACGGTGGGTCGCAAGCGTCGCCCGAACCAGGCGGCGTGATCGGACGGAAAATCCGGATGATGTCATTCGGATGAAACACCGGGCGGTTTTCCCCGAACGGGACCCTTGCGGGGTCCCGTTTCTCATTGGACCCGGGGCCCGCCGCCGATGCGTGAGATTCCGGGAAACCCGCGGAGCGCCCCCCGGTATAGTGGTCCGGCAGGAGGTCGTGTGAAACGAGCCGAAGAGCAACGACTGCTGAGGAGAGCCGCCGCGGGAGACCGCGACGCCTGCGAGCAGTGCATCCGTGCGCACCAGGATTCGGTGTACGCGTACCTCCTGCGGCTGTCGGGTCGGCCCGATGTGGCCGAGGACATCGCGCAGGAGGCGTTCGTGAGGGTTCTGATGAACCTGGATCGCTACGACCCGCGGTACCGGTTCAGCACCTGGCTGTTCACGATCGCGCGGCGGCTGTACATCAACGCCTGCCAGAAACTCAAGCCGGTGTACGACACCGACGCGGCGTCGTCGTCGTGGACCGGGGCCCGCCCCGACCTGGCGATGGACCGTTCGGAGTGGGACACCGGGGCACGGGATGCGCTGCAGCGTTCGCTGATGCAGCTCTCGCCCGAGCAGCGTGAAATCATCGTGCTGTTCCACCAGCACGACTGGTCGATCGCGCAAGTCGCCGAGCACATGGGCATGCCTGAGGGGACGGTCAAGAGCCACTTGCATCGCGGGCGTCGCCGGCTGCGGGTGGCGCTGGCGGAACTCGAAGACTCGCTGTCGAATCGGCCGGAGGGCGTCACGCTGTGACGGATCGGCCGCGCCATCCCGATCGTGATCCGGCCTCGCTTGGCGGCCCTGACCGCGAGCGGCTGGACCGCTACTTCGACCGCGAGCGGGACCCCGCGTCGCGGGCGGAACTGGTCGCGCGGATCCGGGACGATGCTCGCTTTGCCAGCGAGTTTGCGCAGACGCAACGGGTGGTCTCGATGCTGGGCTCGGCGCCCGAAGCGCCCGACCTGAGCGCGGGGATCCTCGCGGAGATCGGGGAGCAGCGGGCGTTCCTGCGGCCTCGGTGGCGTCGGGTGGTGACGGCCGGGCGGGTCGCGGTCGCCGCTTGCGTGGCGCTGGGGATCGGGCTCGTGGCGATGGCGCAGCAGTACGGGCAGGAGCAGGGGCTGGTGCCCGAAGCGCCGACGCCGGTGTCGCACCTGGCGGATGTGAGCGAGACGACGGTCGCCGAGACGATCGATTCGCTGCGGTCGGTCAAGCGGTCGTTCCGCGGGGCGGGGGCTCGGATCGAGCTTTCGACGGCGGAGCGGTTCGAGCCGATGGCCGGCACCGGCGGGCGGAGCGTCGAACGCGGCCAGCAGACGGTGCGGGTCGGGTTCGCTTCGGGGTTCACGCTTCCCGGGAGCGCGGGCGATGGTTGCCGATCCGTGCCGACGAGCGCGGTGTGGGTGGCCGGCGCGGTGCAGTCCGGCGAGGGCGGCGGGCCGCGACCGGCGATCGGCTGGGCGACGGCCGACTTTGACCGCTTCCTGCTGGCGCCCGTTTCCGGGCAAGGCGGACCCGGGCTGGCGCGTTCGGTCTGGATCCGCTCGGTCGATCCTTTCACGGAGCCCACCGATGCGTCGGACGGGTTGCCCTGAGATCCTGCGATTGCCGACGGTCTGTGGGAGGCGGGAGTTCCGCTGGTTGTCGCTGCTGGCCGCGCTGACGGTGCTGGCGTGGTCGCCGACGGCGTTCGGGCGAGCGGCGCTGGATGAGCGGGGCGAGCCTCTGGAGGCGGCGGCGGGGCTGTCTCGGGCGGCGGAGGTGGTCATCGTGATCGACGATGCCGACGACCTGCGGCGGGGTGTCGCGGGACGGGCGGCGATCGAACTGTTCGCGCGGAGCGCCGGGGCGGTCGAGCCGCTGGAACGGGCGTGGCGCGACCTGGCGGAGCAGCTCGCGCTCGAGGACGACCGGGCGTTCGATGAGTTGCTGGGGCGGCGGGTGGCGATTCTGGTCGATGGGCTGGAAGAGCCCGAGCCGCAGTGGGCGATCATCGCGCTGGTGCCTCGCTCGACCAAGCACCGGGTCATCACGCGGCTGGATGCCAAGCCGCGTCGGCTGAGCCAGCAGGTGCAGGTGCTCGGGCTCGAGGGCGGTCGGCTGGAACTGGCGGTGCTGCCCGGGGATGATCGCGACGGGACGCGGCAGATCGTGCTGGCGCCGCGCGGGGCGGACCTGATAGACCGGCTGATCGCGCTCGAGCGCGAGCCGGTCCGTGCGTTCGAAGACGCGGGAATGCGGACGCTCGCGGGTCGGCACGATGTGGCGGTTGTGGTGCGTTCGCGGGATGCGGGCAAGCCCCCGCTGCTGGCGACGGCGCGGACGCTCGAAGGGGCGGATTGGTCGATCAGCGTGGTGGGTCCGCGGGAGCTTCTGCCGAGCCCGATCCGCGATGGGAGGGCGGATCCGGTGGCGTGGTCGCTGCTGGAGCCGCGCCCGCTGCTGGTGTGGTCGAGTTCGTCGGCGTTCGTGCCGGGCGTGCTGGGGCGGGTGCTCGCCCAGGGCGGGCTGCTGGACCGGCTGCGCGAAACGCCCGAACCGGAACGCTTCACAACGATCGTGCTCGACGCGCCCGAGGAGCAGGCGGCGG
>JBICIG010000029.1:0-29395 GCA_043101605.1 Phycisphaerales bacterium JB037 | reverse complement strand
GAGGTCTTCCTGCGCTTCAGCACGGTGGCCGGCGAGCGCGGCGCAGCGGACGCGGAGAGCGATGTCCGCGGCTTCGCGGTGAAGTTCTAAACCGAAAAAGGAAACTGGGACAAGGTGGGCAACAACACCCCCCTCATCTTCGTGCGCGACCCGTACAAGTTCGCCAACTTCATCCACACCCAGAAGCGCGACCCCAAGACCAACCTCCGCGACAAGGACATGCAGTGGGACTTCTGGAGCCTCTGCCCCGAGAGCCTCCACCAGGTCACCATCCTCTTCAGCGATCGGGGGCGGCCCGTCGGGTACCGGCACATCAACGGCTACGGCAGCCACACCTACTCGTTCGTCAACCAGGAAGGCGAGCGCGTCTGGTGCAAGTTCCACTTCAAGACCAACCAGGGCATCCGCAACCTCATGGACGAGGAGGGCGACAAGCTCATCGGCGAGGATCGCGAGAGCTCGCAGAAGGATCTCTTCGAGGCGATCGAGCGCGGCGAGTTCCCGAGCTGGACCATGTTCGTCCAGATCATGACCCAGCAGCAGGCCCGCGACTGGGAGCAGCGCACCGGCTGGAACCCGTTCGACCTGACCAAGGTCTGGCCGCACGGCGACTTCCCGCTCATCGAGGTCGGGCGGCTCGAACTCAACCGCAACCCGGAGAACTACCACGCCGAGATGGAGCAGAGCTCGTTCAGCCCCAGCGCGCTGGTGCCCGGCATCGGCCCGAGCCCGGACAAGATGCTCCAGGCCCGGCTGATGAGCTACGCCGACGCCCACCGCTACCGCGTGGGCAACAACTACCACCAACTCCCGGTCAACCGCCCGAAGTGCCCGGTGTTCAACAGCCAGCGCGACGGGCAGATGGCGACCGCGGCCGACTACGGCAGCCGCCCCAACTACTGGCCCTCCAGCCGCCCGGGCATGCCCGATGTCGCGCCCCGATACGCCGACCCCGCGTGGGACATCGGGCAGGCGATCGTCGACCGCTACGACTCGACGGTCGACCACGATGATTACACCCAGGCCGGCAACCTCTTCCGCATGTTCGACGACGCCCACCGCGACCGGCTCGCGACGCGCATCGCCGGCGTGCTCGGGCAGGCCCGCAAGGAAGTGCAGCTCCGCCAGCTCTGCCACTTCTTCCGGGCCGACGAGGACTACGGCAAGCGGGTCGCCGACAAACTCGGCATCGATGTCGAGGAGGCGATGAGCCAGCTCGGTGCCGCCCCCGCCCACGCCGGCGGCTGATCGATCTCGACGCGCCCGCGCGGCGCGACCACAGTCGGGTGTTCCTTTCGGAGCCGGGCCTGCCGCGGAGGGGGCCCGGCTCCTTGTCTGCACCCGCGGGTGAGGCTCGGTTCGCAAGCCGTCGAGCCGCATATTCCGGATATCAAGATCGCAAGTTCGAGCCGATTCCGCGGCCTTCGCGCGCGCGGCGCGTACCTATTTAGACCGATCAGACCCGGGGCGGCGCGCGGCGCCGGTTTTCGGTTCGGCGCACTTGCCCGGCGAATCCGCCGTGCAGATATTTCGATCCTCATTCGGGGCGGGGTTCTTCAAACACAGGAGCAACGGACATGCTTGGACGGATGATCCTCTCGACCGGTTCGATCGCGTTGGCCCTCGGGCTCGCCGGGTGCGCGAGCCAGCAGGAAGGCAGCACGCAGGTCACGACCGCGGCGATGCAGCGCGCGATGACGCCCGCGCAGGTCATCGACGACCTCAAGGCCGGCAACGCCCGCTTCGTCACCGGCACCGGTACCAACCAGAACTGGCTCGCCCAGGCCGAGGCCACCGCACGCGAGGGGCAGTTCCCGAAGGCGATCGTCCTGAGCTGCCTCGACTCGCGCGTCCCCGTCGAGATTGTCTTCGACCAAGGCATCGGCGATGTGTTCGTCGGGCGCGTCGCGGGCAACTTCGAGAATGTCGACCTGCTCGGCAGCTTCGAGTTCGGCGCCAAGGTCGCCGGCTCCAAGGCGATCGTCGTCCTCGGACACACCAAGTGCGGCGCCGTCATGGGCGCCATCGACGAGGCCAAGCTCGGCAACCTCACCGAGACGCTCGGGAACATTCAGCCCGCCGTCGTCGCCGCCGGCCGCGAGTCGGGCCGCAAGCCCTCCTCCGACGCCGCGTTCACCCAGGCGGTCGTGGTGGAGAATGTCCGCGAGACCGTCCGCGACATCCGCCGCCGCAGCCCCGTGCTCGCCGAGATGGAGCGCAACGGCGAACTCGCGATCGTCGGCGCGTGGTACGACCTCGCCACCGGCAGGGTCACCTGGCTCGACTGATCCCGGCTGATCCCGACTGTTTCATCATGTCCCAGCGCGGCGGGTCTCCGGACCCGTCGCGTTGTCGTTCCCGCTCAGCGGCGCTCGGCCACGCGCTGCAGCCCCCGGATGCCCAGGCTCAGCACCACCGCCATCACCGCGGCGGGCACCGCTCCCAGGAGCGTCAGCCGCGTGTCGTTGCGCGCCAGCCCGCGTGCGATGAAGTCGCCCAGCCCCCCCGCGCCGATGTAGGTCGAGAGCGTCGCGATGCCCACGGTCAGCACCGTCGCCGCCCGGATGCCCGCGATGATCACCGGCGCCGCCAACGGGAGCTCGACCAGCCGCAGCCGCTGCGCCCCGGACATCCCCACGCCCTCGGCCGCCTCGACCACGCGCGCCGGCACCTCACGCAGCCCCGTGAAGGTGTTGAGCACGATCGGCAGCAGCGCGTACAGCACCAGCGCCGTCACCGCCGGCATCGTGCCCAGCAAACCGTAGATCGCAAACAGAAACGCAAGCATCGCCAGGCTCGGGATCGTCTGCACGATCTCGGTCATCGCCAGCACGGGTCCGCGTGCCGCCGCCCGGCGATGCACGAACACACCGACCGGTACGCCGATGACGATCGCGATCCCCGTCCCCAGCGCCGTGAGCACCAGGTGCTCGATCGTCTTGCCGCCCACTTCCCCCCGGCGCTGCCAGAGCAAGCCGAAGAAGCCCACGCCGCGCTGGCTCGCCCGCTCCTCCGCGTCTCCCTCGGCCGGCCCGAGCCGATCGTTGATCCACTCCCGCGCGACCTCCGCCGGCGTCGCGCCGAGCACATCGACCGCGTGGTTCATGCGGCGCATCTCGGCGTCGTCGATTGTCCCGGCGAGCACCGCCAGCACATCCCGCACCTCCGGGTGCCGCGCCAGCAACGCCCCCCGCACCACCGGCGCCGCGTCGTACGGCGGGAAGAAGCCCCGCCCATCCTCGAGCGGGGTGAGCCCGTACTCGGCGATCCGCCCGTCGGTCGCGAACGCGCAGATCACATCGACCTGCCCGCCCGCGAGCGCCTCGTACATCAGCCCGGGGTCGAGGTCGACCGTGCTGCCGAACGAGAAGCCGTATGCCTCGCGCAGCCCCGGATACCCGTCGGGGCGTTCCATGAACTCGCTGGTGAACCCGGCGCGAAGGTCCCCCGCCGCCGCCTCAAGCTCCCCGACGCGCTCCCAACCGCGTCGTTCGGCGGCCTCGGCCCGCACCGTGATCGCGTAGGTGTTGTTGAACCCGATCGGGGGGAGCCACTCGAGGTCGAACTCGTCGCGGTACGCGCCCGCGACGACGCGGTGCGCTCGCGCGGGGTTGCGGATCACGCCGCGATCGAGCACATTCAGCAGGGCCGTCCCCGTGTACTCGACATAGACATCGAGCTGCCCGCCGACCATCGCCGCGTGGCAGACATCGGTCCCGCCGAGCCCGAAGCGGCGTTCGACGCGCAGGTCCGTCCGCCGCTCGATGAGCTGCGCCACGATCTCGCCGAGGATCTCCTGCTCGGTGAAGTTCTTGCTCCCCACGCGCACCGTGTCGACGCGCTGGGCCGCCTGCGCCCCGGCGCACGCGATCAGCACGCCGACGAGCGTCGACAGCCAGCGGGGCGTGCGACGCCCGCCGCCCATCACGCCCCCGCCCCGGCGAGCAGCCCCGCCTGCCGGCGCGCATGATCGAAGAGCTCGCGCACGAAGTCGGTCGCGGGCTCTTCCAGCAGCTCGCGGGCGGTCCCGATCTGCTCGAGCCGCCCCGCGGTCATGACGCCGATGCGGTCGCCCAGACGCAGCGCCTCAAACAGGTCGTGCGTCACGAACACGATCGTCTTGCCGAGCGACTCCTTGATGCGCTCGAGCTCGCCCTGGAGCTGGTCGCGCGTCACCGCGTCGAGCGCGCCGAACGGCTCGTCCATCAGCAGGTACTCGGGATCCCCCGCCAACGCCCGCGCGATCCCCACCCGCTGCTGCTGCCCGCCCGACAGCGCCGCCGGCTTGCGATCGGCGAACTCGCCCGGCTCGAGCCCGACCATCGACAGCAGCTCCCGCGCGCGCGAACGGCGCGCCCCCCGCGCCACGCCGGTGAGCCGCGGCACGATCTCGACATTCTCCGCGACTGTCATGTGCGGGAAGAGCCCGATGTCCTGGAAGACATACCCGATCGACCGCCGCAGCTCGAGCAACGGCATCTCCGACGCGTCGCGCCCGCCGATCTCGATCCGCCCGCCCGTCGGCTCGATCAGCCGGTTGATCATCTTCAGCGTCGTCGTCTTGCCGCACCCGGAGGTGCCGAGCAGCACGACCGTCTCGCTGCCGCGGACCTCCAGGGAGACATCGCGCACCGCGTGCGTCGCCCCGCCGTCGAAGCTCTTTGAGATGTTGCGCAGCGAGATCACGGCAACGCATGGAGCATAGCCGAACACGCCGCGCTCATCAGCGATCGCGCATCGATCAGGATCGCACCCGATCACATCCCGGGCAGGTGTTTGTCGATCCAGTCGTCCTGTCGCAGCACCGCGGCCCGGTTCCGCCGTCCCCGCGCCTCGGCCCGGCGCTGGGCCAGGCGGAAGCACGCGCGCACGAAGCGCGTCGATCGCAGCCGCTCGCCCCGCGTGCGCGAGCGCAGCAAGCGAGCGAGTTCCGGCGCGTGCTGGGTGATGAGTTCATCCTCCAGCGAGACGAAGATCACGCTCGAGCCCGGGTCGCCCTGCCGCCCGGCGCGGCCGATGAACTGCCGATCGATCCGCTTGGCTGTGTGCATCTCCGTGAGAATCACCGCCAGCCCGCCCGATTCGCGCGCGCGATCCTCAAGCAGAATGTCCGTCCCCCGCCCGGCCATGTTTGTCGCGACCGTCACCGCGCCCGCCTTGCCCGCGCCCGCGATCAGGTCCGCCTCCTCGCGGTCGTGCAACGCGTTGAGCACGCGGTGCGCGATGCCCCGCGATTCCAGCCGCGTGCTGACCATCTCCGACGCCGCGATCGAGGGCGTGCCCACCAGCACCGGGCGCCCCGCGTCGATCAGCTTCTCGATCTCCGCGACGACTGCGTCGAATTTCGCGTCCAGGTGCCGATACGCCCGCAGCGGCTGGTCCCTGCGGATCACCGGTCGGTTCGTCGGCACGCGCATCACCGGGCGGCGATAGATGAGCTGGATCTCCCCGATCGCGTCCGCCGCCGTCCCGGTCATCCCGCACAGGAACTGGTAGCTCCGGAAGAACCGCTGAAAACTCAGCCGCGCGAGCGTCTCGCGGTCGGCCGTCACCTCGAGCCCTTCCTTGGCCTCGACCGACTGGTGCAGCCCGTGCTCCCAGTTGCGGTCCTTGAGGAACCGCCCGGTGTACTCGTCGATGATGACCACCTGCCCGTCGACGATGTCGTACTGCACGCCGCGCTTGTAGCAGTGCCGCGCCACCAGCGCCTGCCGCACGAGTTCCTCGGCACGCCTCGGCGCCTTCCAGATCGGATCGGGGAACCCGGTCCACAGCTGCTGGGCCCGGTGCCGACCGCGCCGCTTCAACTCGGCTTTCCTTCGCAACTGGTCGATCGTGTAATCGGGCCCCTCGTCGAGCTTGCCCGCGATGACATGCGCATCGTGGTACGCCCGCGCCATGTCGTCCTCGCGACGCGCCCGCGCGATGATCAGCGGCACCACGCCCTCGTCGATCAGCACCGCGTCCGCCTCGTCCACGATCGCCGCCCGCAGCCCCGGCACCAGCGGCCCCTGCACGCCCCCCTGCAGCATCCGCCGCCCCGTCCAGGGCGTCCCCAGCGGCGCGACGCGCAGCTGATCGCGCAGGTAGTCCGCCGTGATCTGCTTGGGCGTCCCGTAAACAATCGACCGCGCGTACACGCCGAAGCGTTCGGCCGGCGACATCTCCTGCTGGATCGCCCCCACGCTGC
Source organism: Phycisphaerales bacterium JB037 (assembly GCA_043101605.1). Classification (GTDB taxonomy): domain Bacteria; phylum Planctomycetota; class Phycisphaerae; order Phycisphaerales; family UBA1924; genus JBICIG01. The sequence goes on along the minus strand of JBICIG010000029.1, from coordinate 23,205 downwards.
ACCCGCACCGGCGATAGATCCGCGCCCGCGACTCGGCGTCGCGCTTCGCCAGATAGTCGTTCACCGTCAGCACATGCACGCTGCGGTGCTTCCACGCGATCAGCGGGGCCGCGATCGAGCCCGTCAGCGTCTTGCCCTCGCCGGTGAGCATCTCGATGACGCGCCCGTGGTAGAGCCCCAGCGCCCCCATGAGCTGGACCGGGTACGCCTGCTCGCCCGTCTCCCGCCGCGCGACCTCCCGCGTCACCGCCAGCCCGCGCAGCACCGTCTCGGCGTCCTCGCGCCGCCTCGCAAACCGCTCGCGCACGCGCACGACCATCTCATCGAGCGCCGCCTCCGAGCAGTTCCGAAGCTCCGGCGACATCGCGTCGACCGCCCGCGCATCGCGCTTCAGTCGCGCCCGCGTCGAGCCCCGCGTCGTCGCCTTGAGTGTCACCCAGCCCGCGGCCCGGTCGAGCCCCTTGAGCGGCTCGGGCGCCCGCCGACGGCTGAGCATCGACTCACGCAGCGCGTGATACCTCGTCAGCGCATGGCTCACCGCGATCGCTCCGAAGCGTTCACAGGTTCACCCGCCCCTGCACCATCTTGTGCAGCCGGTCGCCGAACTGCACGAGGATCGGCTTGGAAGGGAGCGTGAACCGCAGCCGCACCCGCTCGCCGGGCAGCCCGATCCAGTCGCCTTCGTGCACCGGAAGCGGCGACACCTCCATCACGAACTGCTGCCGCTTGGCGAGCGTGCCCGTCTGGTCCTGCTGATCGATCTGGGCGGGCCCGCCCCCGGCATACCCAAGCGCCCCGTGCGCCAGCCGCCGCTGCCCCGCGGGGATGATCCGCTCGATGCCCCCCGGCACGACGGTGTGCGCCGCCGACACGAGCCGCATCTCCACCCGCACCGGCAGTTCGCCCTCGCGCACCTGGATCAGCCAACTGTTCTCCTGCTGGTCGAGGTTCGCCACGATGTGCAGGTCGCGCACATCGACGATCTCGGCCAGCCCCTGCCCTTCCTCGACCCACGACCCCACGAGCCCGTCGGGGTCGACGCCGACATAGATCCCGTCGTGCGGCGCCCGCACCACCAGCTTCGCCTCGCGCTCCTCCATGAACGCGATCTGGTCGTTGAGCGCCTCGAGCGTCTGGCGGTAGATATCCACCGCGATCGGCTGCTCCTCGGTCACCTGCCGCAGCAGGCTCTCGTACCGCCGCCGCTCGGCCCGCCCGCTCGCCAGCTGCGAAACGAGTTCGGCGTTCTCGATCGTCACCAGCGGCTGCCCGGCCCGCACGAACTCCCCCGGGCGCACATGCGCCCCGGTCACGAACCCCCCGACCCCGAAGAACACCCCGCTCCGCTGGCGCGCCTCAACCACGCCCGTCGCCCGACGCCAGTCGGGCACCGGCACCGCGCCCAATGACAGCCCCACCAGCGCGATCATCCCCAGGCTCGTCGCGATCGCCCGCACGCGCTTGTCGCTCAGCGCCGGGCTGGAGGCGAGCCACTGCACGAACTTGCCCACCGGCAGGATGAACCACATCGACGCCGTCCAGATCGCCAGCAGCAGACCCACCGCGAACATCTGCCCCATCACATACAGCGTGATCGTGACGAACAGGAACAGCCGGTACGCGATCGCCGCGATCCCGTACACCACCAGGATCGCCCGTTCGGTCGGGTTGGTCGTCGGCGGGGTCTCGTTCTTGAGCCCGTACACGAACTTCTTGAAGAAGTGCTTGATCATGTTCTGCGACCGCTGCATCAGGTTCGGCACCTCGATCAGGTCGCTGAGGATGTAGTACCCATCGAACCGCATCAGCGGGTTGGCGTTGAACAGAATCGTCGAGATGCTCGCGATGAACATCGCGTTGTACGCGAGCTGGTGCACGAGCTGCCCGCTCTGCGTGTTCAGCCACACCAGCGCCGCCACGCCCGCGACGAACAGCTCGAAGATCATCCCCCCCGCGCCGACGCCCATCCGCTTCCACTTGTTCTCGAGCGCCCACGCGCTCGACGCATCGACATACGGCGCCGGGAACATCACCAGCAGCATCACCCCGAACTCCGGGCACTGACCCCCGTAGCGTTTGAGGATCACGCCGTGCCCCAGCTCATGGATCGCCTTGGTGACGATGAACACCACGATCATCCAGCCCCAGTTGGCCGGGCTCAGCGCATCGCTGAACTGCTCGCCCGTCAGCCGGCCCCACGCCGGGGCCAGGTTCACGCCCACGAAGATCAGGAACGCGACCCACGCGAAGAACCCGAACCGGTTGAGCACCGGGCGCAGCATCGGCTCGATCCAGGTGATCAGCGCATCGGGATTGAACAGGCGGATCTTGAAGTACATGATCCCGATCGCCTGACCGATCACCTTCTTCTTGACCCGCTCGCGCCCACGCCGCAGCAACTGCTCGGTCTCGGGCGTCGCGTCCACGCTCAGCAGGTTCGACCCGTAGAGCTGGCTGATGAGCTGGATCGCCTCCTGCTGGGTCGGCGCCCGGTCGCCGTGACGCTGCAGCGACAGCTCCCAAACGCTCTCGACCGTCCGCGTCCCGTCGAGCAGGCCCACGAATTCGTGGGCGATCGGGTTGAGCCGGTAGAACTGGTTCGTCGCCGGGTCGTGCACGACATGCCAGCGCTTCCCGCGGTAGTGCTGCCGCGTGATCTGCACATGCGGCCGCAGCCGGGGCTTGAGCGCGCGCACCCGGTGCCACATCGGGCTGAAGGTCGGCCGATCAGCCATGCGTTCCCCCGCTCGCCGCTTCCCTGGCAATCACCACCACAGCCACATCCTCAGCGTGTCCCGGATCCGCCTGGAAAGAATCCACGCGATCGAGCGGTCCCCCGTCTCGAGCTTGACCAGCCCCTCCATCCCGGGACGCATCCACGCCGCCGGGTCGGCGAGCGTCGCACGCACCTCGAACGCGTTGCCGCCCTCCTCCGGCCTGGCCAGCGGCACGATCCGATCCACCGTCAGCGCGTACCGATCGCCCGGGCGGCTCTTGGTCGCCAGCGACCCGGCCATCCCCTCCTCGATGTACGCGATGTCGCTGTCGGGCACCTTGATCGTCGCGACCATGTTCTCGAGCTGCGCCACCACGAACATCGGCTCGCCCAGGCTGATCGTGCTCCCGATCCGGTCCTTGAAGTCGCCCTCGACGATCACCCCGTCGATCGGCGCCCGGATCGTAGCCCGCTAGATCCGGTGCCGCAGCAGCTCGATCCGCGCCGCCGCCGCGTCGATCTCCGCCCGGGCCTGCTCGGCCTCGGCCAGCTCCCCCCGGTTGATATGCGCATCCCGACGCGTCGACGCCTGGGCCATCTCCGTCAGCGCCTGCTGCACGCCCAGTTCCAGCTCCGTCGTCCGCAGATGGATCAGCACCTGCCCCGCCACCACCGGCGCGCCCTTCTCGACCCCCTCGCCCAACCGCTCGAGCACCCCGTCGAACGGCGCGCTCACCACCCGCTGCACCCGCGGCGCCAACTCCACCGGCGCCTCGATCCGATACGGCACGCGCACGAACACCACCGTCACGATCACCGCCAGCACCACCAGCATCGCCAGCTTCCAGACCGTGTGCCTCGGCCCGACCAGCCAACCCCCGCCACGCACCAGCGAGTCCTTCGTCCGCAGCGCCAGGTTCCGGTCGTCCCGACGACGAACCTCCAGCACCGGCGCCACCAGGTCCATCGACGCCTGCAGCCACTCGACCAGCCGCACGCCCAGCGGGGACTCGCCCGACGCGCTCTCGACCGTCAGCACCCCCACCACCTCGTCGTCGATCCGCAGCGGCACCGACGCCACCCGCAGCTTCGCGTCCGCCGACGCCAGGTCGCGGTGCGCGTGCGCGATCGCCGACGCCAGCAACGCATCGGGCTCGCCCTCCTCGCCCCGGTCGTCGCCCGCGGGCGGCGGGTGCATCACCGCCTGCTCCTGGTCGAAGCACTCGTCCATCGCGTCCTCGAGCTTGCGGACCATCGCCATCCGACGGTCCAGGTGCTCGGTGTCGCTCATCGCCACCGCCCGCACCTTCCCGCTCGACTTGCCCACCCCCCGCACGAACCCGATCGCCACGCGATCGAGCCCGAGCTGACGCATCAGGTCGTTGCAGAGCTGCAGGCACGCGCCCCGGAAATTCGACGCCTGGTTCACCGATGCGATCAGCCTCGCCGCAAGGTCCAGCGCCGCGCCCGACGCCTTCGTCCGCGCCAGATCCTGGTGCGCATAGTGCGCGTGCGCGTACCCCACCAGCACCTCGCACAGCGCCAGCGTCGTCTGCAGCGCCTGCTTGGAGCGCTGCTCGGTCAGCAGCGTGATCAGCTTCGTCGGCGCCGACCCCGCGCCCCGAGCCGAAGGCACCGGCAGCGCGATCACGCACCCGCGATGGTCCGCGTCGTAGAACTGGTCCTCACGCTCGAGACCGTACACCCGCGTCTGCCGCGCGCCCGCCGCCGACCGCGCCGCCGCACGAACATCCGGCTCGTACTCGACCTCGACCCCCCGCACCTCGCCCTCGGTCGCCGGCCGAGTCGGCCACGCGAACAGCGCCCGAGGCTCGACCTCCGCCTGCTCGTCGTCCAACGGCACGCCCAGATCGAACAACACCCCCTGCCGCGCCCCGGAGACCTGCCCCAGCACCGCCACCAGGCGCATCAGAAACTGCGCCTCGTCGGCGGTCGGCCGAGACAGCTCCCCGATCACGCGCTCCCACCCGGGCGCCCTCAGCTTGCTCAGGTCGATCACGAACCCGCTCCGTCATCGGCGCCCGCCTCGGGCATCTCCAACCGGTACGCGTCCCACGCCGCCCCGGGCTCCTCGAATCGCACCCACGCCGCAAGCCCGGGCGGCCAGCCCTCGGGGTTCGAGACCTCCACACGGACGCGACGCTTGCGGCTGGCGAACTGCGCCACCGGGCTCACCTCGATGATCTTCCCCTCGAGCACCTTCGCACCCCCGGGCACATCCACCAGCGCCCACGCCTTGTCCCCCTCACGCAACCCCTTGGTCATCGTCTCGGCGACCGGCGCGTGCACATCGATGAACAGCGGATCGATCTGCACCACCCGCACCACCGGCTGCCCCTCACCCACCGTGTCACCACGCACCACCACCACCGAGTCCACGCGCCCGTCGAACGGCGCCGTCAGCCGGAACCGCGTCAGCCGCGCCTCCAGTCGCGCCAGTTGCAGCGCTTCCTGCGAAGCGTTCTCCTTCGCCTGGTCCACATCCAACTCGGCGATCCGCAGGTTCACACGCGAGCGGTTCACCTCCGTTTCGGTCGCCCCACCCTGCTGCTGCGCCTGCACCTGCAGTTCGTACTCCACCTTCGCCAACTCGGCCTGTTCCTCGGCACGACGCACCGGCAGGTTCGTCTCCGACCGCTGACGCTGGATCTCGACGAGCGCCACTTCCTCGGCGTCATCGCCCCGCACCAGCAACGCCCCCTCCTTGACCACCTGCCCGCCCTTGACCACCACCTCGGTCACCTGCGTCGAGATCTGGAACCCGATCTCCGCGTCCTTGCTCGGCATCGTGAAGAAACGGTCGCCGCCAAACCGACGCCCGACCTCCTCGCCCGTCTCTGGCTGGGCCGAACGATCCGCCCCGCCGACCCCCGCCGAAGCCAGCAGCGCCACGCACGCCAGCGCCGCCGCCACCGCTCCCGCGTTCCGCTTCGATCCACGCCCAGCCAAGAGGCCGCGAGCCCCTGTCCGAAGGTTCATGCTCGTTCCTTCCCTGTTTGTCCGGCCCCGCTGCGCGGGTCGCCCGTGCCGCGTGCGGGCGCACGCTCGGGATCGGCCGAGTGGTCTTCGGCCGACGGCCCGCCCCGATCTCCCGTCCGCCACATGCGCGGACGCGTCCCGGCGCGGGCCCTATGCTCCATATTCCATCCGAACGCCGCCCGGCTTCGGATCCAGGAGCTTGCCATGCCCGATTCTAGCGTCGCCCCCGCCGCCAAGCCGTCCGACCTCGCTGCCAACGGCGGATCCCCCTGCTGCGCCTCTCCGGTCCCGTTCATGTCCCTCGCCCTTTCCGAGGCCGACATCGCCGCCGCCAACGAGGTCCTCCGCTCGGGCATGCTCCGCCAGGGCCCCAAGTGCGCCGAACTCGAGCAGCGCTTCCGCGACGAGACCGACGCCGCCCACGCGTTCACCTGCGCCAACGGCACCTGCGCCCTCCAGCTCGCGTACGGCGGGCTCCTGAAGCGGGGCGACAAGGTCCTCGCCCCCGCCTGGACCTACATCGCCACTGTCTCCATGCTCGTCGCCGAGGGCACCCGGCCCATCCTCGTCGACTGCCTCGAGGACACCTTCCAGATCGACATCGAGGACGCCGAACGCCGCCTCGAGCCCGGCACCACCGCCATCGCGTGCACCCATCTCTACGGGATGCCCGTCGACATCGAAGCCGTCGAGGACTTTGCCAAGCGCAAGGGACTGAAGGTCATCTACGACGCCGCCCAGGCGCACCTCGCGACCTATCGCGGGCAGGGACTCGGCGCCTTCGGCGACGCCGTCACCTACTCCTTCTACGCCACCAAGAACCTCGGCACCGGCGAGGGCGGCATGATCACCACCAACGACGACGCCCTCGCCTCGAAGATCGCCGCCCTCCGCTCCCACGGCGAGACCGACAAGTACCTCCACACCTCCATCGGCTTCAACTACCGCATGAACGACATCACCGCCGCCATCGGCTGCTCCCGCATGGACCGCCTCGCCGAGCAGACCGACGCCCGCCGCGCCGTCGCCGACCGCTACGACGCGATCCTCGGCTCCATCGACGGGCTCCACGCCCCGGGCCGCACCCCCCACGCCGAGCCCGTCTGGCACCTCTACACCGCCAAGATGGACCTCGACAAGTTCTCCTGCTCGCGCGATCAGCTCTGCGACGCCCTCCGCGCCGAGGGAGTCCCCACCGCGATCCACTACCCCCGCGCTCTGTCGCGCCAGCCGGCCTTCGAGGGCATCGTCAACGACCACCCCCCGGTCGCCGACTCGCTCTCGGCCCGCGTCTTCAGCCTGCCCATCCACCACGACCTGACCGATGCGCACCTCGAAGGCATCGAAGCCGCCCTGCGCAAGGTCGCACGCGCCTTCCGCGCCTGACCGACGCCGGCAGCACTCCGCACCATGCGTCCGCGCTCTGCGCTTCGCAATCTGCGCACAGACAAGGCGCCAATGTTCCTCGTGGAACAGGCGCCTTCTTCATGCGCACGAACACACTCGCTGAACCCGTGTGCCACGGCTCGTCACAAGAGGCAAGCCGTGCTCCGCTCTCATCCCCGGTGCTTCATCCCGCACGCGCCACCAGCGCCCGCGCCCCCGCCCCGCGCGACGCGATGCGCAGCCCCATCGCACAGCACGCCGGCACCAGCGCCGTCTCCCCCGTCGAAAGTTCCAGCGGGGCGAACGATCCCTCGGCGTCGATCAGTTCCACCGGGCCCGCCAGCGCCATCACCACCAGCATCGCCTCGGCATCGGCAGCCGGCACCGGGCGATCGCCCGCGATCACCCGCAGCACGAACGCCCCGCAATCGAGCGCGTCATCCCCCAGCAGCACCGGATCCGGAGGCGGCTCGAACACCGCCGCCTCCAGCGCCTGCTCAACATGCAGTTCGCGACCGGCCCTGCCGTACTCGCGCGCCCAGTCGTACACGCGGAAGGTCGTGTCGCTCGGCGTCTGCACCTCCGCGACCAGCACCCCCGCCCCCAGCGCATGGATCGTCCCGCTCGGCAGGTAGTGACACTCACCGACGCGCGCCGGGAGCGCCCGCAGGATCGACGGCACCGTCCCCGCTCCGAGCGCCGCCTCCAGTTCCGCACGCCCGCACCCGTCCTGCAACCCCGAATAGATCACGCTGCCCGGCTCGGCATCGAGCACGAGCCACGCCTCGCTCTTGAGGTGCGCTCCGGGATGCGCCGCCGCGTACGCCGGCGAGGGATGCACCTGCACGCTCAGGTGCTCGCGCGCGTCGAGAAACTTGACCAGCATCGGCAGCCGACCGCCCGAGAGCGTCGCGGTCAGCCGCTCGCCCCACGCGCCGAGCAGATCGCGCACCGTCGTGCCCGCCAGCGGGTCGCGCCCCGCGACGCGCGAGATCGCCGACTCCCCGCCTCCGCCCGAGGGGCTCGTGGCATCGAGGTCGGCCAGCTCCCAGCTCTCACCGACGAGCGTGTCCGCACCGATCGCCTTGCCGAGCGACGCCAGGCGCCGCCCGCCCCAGACCTTGGGCTTGAGGATGGGCTCGAGGATGACCGGACGCGGGGGGTTCACCAGCAGATTCTCGGCCGGTCGGAGGCGGACCTTGAGCCCGCGGGGAACCCGTAAGACGCCGAAACGCCCTCAGGTCTCGAGGTCGAACTCTTCCTTGCCACCGATCTCCATGCCGGTGATGCGGGCCTCGAACGCGATGTTCCCGTTCACCACGCCCTGGACATCGCTGATGAATCGCCGCCGATTGAACTTCACTTCCTGGCACAGGATGTAGAGATCATCCCCCGGGACGACCATGTGCCGGAACGCGGCGTTCTCGATCCGCAGGAACGCCGCGAGGCTCGGCTCGGGCTTGCGCGAGTTGTAGAGATAACACGCGAGCTGGGCCGCCGACTCGATCTGCAGCACCGCCGGGAAGATGGGCTTCTTGGGGAAGTGCCCGGGCACCCAGAACTCGTCGGCCCGGATGTGCTTGAGCGCCAGCCCGCGCTCGTACCCGGAGGATTCCCACACAATGGCGTCGAGCATCGCCATGTCCCCGCGTTGGGGGTTCCATCGGCGGAGTGACTCGCGATCATGCAGGCGCGCGGAGAAATCCACGCCGCCAAGGTCGAAGAGCAGCTTGCTGGCCGCCGCCGCGACCCATCCCGGAGAGGACTGCTGAATCGAGGACATCCGAACGGGATCTCCCTCAGCCCGCGTTGCTGGTGTTCCGCAGGTCCAGGATCTCCTTGCGGATGTCCTGGGCCAGATTCTTGATCTCCTGCATCGTCTGACGCACGCGCGTGCCGGCGGCCTTGTTCCCGCCGGCCGCCTTGGCGATGTCATCATCGCAGGACGCGACCAGGGCCTTCAGACGCTCGTAGGACTCCATCCCATCACCTTTCCCAAGTGCGGGCCGGGCCGCGATTGGCCCCGCCCAGTCATGCGGTCCCGGGCCCGACCCGATCGGCCGAACCCGCCGTGATCTTACCCCGACCACCCCCGGGCGTCCCCCTCCGGAACCCCCGACGCGGGAAGATCCAAACAAATCTAGAACCCCTTCTCCGCCCGCAGCAGCCCCACTTCCAGCCGCTCCAGCGCCGCCTCCACATACCGCGGGCTCCCTTCCCGCGCTAGGAAGACAGGCACGCACGCGGCCATCAGCACCCGCCGGATCGCCGCCAGCCGCTCCACATCCCCGGCCGTCGGCAGCCCGGCCGCCTGCCTCGCCTCGGCCAGCGCGTGCAGCGGGTCGACCCCGAACAGCTTGTCCTCATGCCCCCAGAACAGCCGCTCCAGATACAACGCGTCCTCGATCCAATGACCCGGATGCACCAGCCCCAGATCGATCAGCACGCAACGCTCCGAGCCATCGGGCAGCGGCCGAAGCATGGCGTTGCCCGGGTGCGCGTCGCCGTGGCACCAGGTCGCCGTCGGCCGGGCCCTCCAGGCGTCGACCAGCCGGTCCAGCACCTTCGAGACATGCTTGAGCGCGCTCGCCCACCGCTGGGACTGGGCGATCCCGCACTCGGGCACAAGCTGCCTCGCCTTGGCGATCAGCCGCTCCCAGTCCGGGTGGTCCGGGGTCTCGGTGACCGGGCGCACGCGTGCCGCCCGGAACTGGAAGTCCGCGATCGCCTCGATCAGCCCCTGCAGATTGTCGTGGCTCAGCCGAGAGCTGATCGGGTGCCCATCCAGCCGCTCAACCACCAGCCACGCCAGGTCGTATCCGCCCAGCACCTCGCCGGCGGCGACAACCCGCGGCGTCGAGCGCACCAGCGCGTCGCCCGTATCCCACGCCTCGGCGTCGACCGCCCCGAGCCGGAGCGTCCAGGTGTACTCCTTGGGGCTCACGGGGAGCTTGACGACGACGCGGCGCTCCACGCCATCGGGCCCCTTCCAGGTGCTGAACCCCGTCGCCGCCCCGCTCCGCTGCCAGGTCGAGCGGAACCAGTCGATCGGGCCCAGCCGCTGCTGGCAGACCTGCCGAAGCACCGGCCCGAGAGCCGAGCCGAGACTGAGGCTGTCACCATCGGATTGCAGGTTCGGGAAGATCTCGGCGATCGGTTCGGCGTGCGCGGGCCCGTCGGGCATTGCTGGCATCACCTCCGGAGCGGTCCGGGCCCGCTCTCTCCCAGTCCTTCACAGACTACCACGCCGCACGCTCATACTTCAACGCGGGGGCGGCGGAGCGGGCTCGGCGTCCCGCGCCCGCTCGAACAGTTCCACCAGGCGCGCCGGCTCGACCGCCTCGACCCTCGCCGTCGGATCGATCCCCGCCGACTCGACCAGCCCGCGCCCGAGCACCCCGCCGAGCTGCTTCCGCCGGGTCGCAAACAGCCGCTGACAGAATCGGGCCAATCCCGCCAGATCGGCGCACGCCGGGTGGTCCTTGCGCCGGATCTGGAGCATGACGCTGTCGACCTCCGGACGGGGCCAGAAGCACTCGGGCCCGGGCGTGGCGATGACCCGGCACTCCGCCGCCGCCCACGCGAGCACGCTGATCGGCCCGTACGCCTTCGCATCAAACCCCGGCATGCCGGGCCCTGCCATCAGCCGCTCCCCCACTTCGCGCTGGATCGTCACCCACTGCCCCACGCACGCGGGATGCTCGACCAGCAGGGCGATCATCAGCGGCGTCGCGGCTCCGTACGGGAGATTCGCCACGAGTTTGAACGGTCCGGGCGCTCGGCCCGATTCGAGGCCTTGGGCGCGCGCGATCGCCTCGAGAATCTCCGGGTTCACCGCGCTCTTGCGCGCCAGGCAATCACCCTCGACGAGCGTGAATCGCTCCTCCCCGCCGAGCCGATCGCGCAACAGCCCGCACAGCCCCGCGTCGAGTTCGCATGCGACGACGCGCGCGCCGCGCTCGAGCAGCGTGTCGGTCAGCGTGCCCGTGCCCGGGCCGACCTCGAGCACCACCTCGCCGGGCCCGACGCCGGCCGAATCCACGAGTTTGGCGACCAGGTTGCGATCGATCAGGAAGCACTGCCCGAGCCGATGCCGGGGACTCAGCCCGTGCGATTCGAGCAGCCCCCGGATCTCTGCGAGCGTCTGCACGCATGCTCTCCCGGCGCGTCAGTCCTCGGTCGGCGTCAGCCCCGAGTCCTCGTCGGCCGTCGCCGGCCCGTTCGCCCGCGCGGCCCCGGGCCCGAAGGTGATCGCGTTCTTGCCCAGGCGCTTGGATTCGAGCGCCAGCCGATCGGCGCGATCCAGCAGTTCGTCGGCCGTCGAGCCGTCCCACGGGTAAGTCGCCAGCCCCCCCGAGATCGTCAGCGTCCCCGGTGCCTGCTCGCCCAGCTTCGGGAACTTGTGCTCGCTGATCGCCCGCTGGAAACGCCGGGAGATATGGAACACCGATTCGGGCGGTCGGCTCCCCGCCTCGCGCGGCGCATCGGGGAAGATCACCGCGAACTCGTCGCCTCCGATCCGGCACACGCGATCGTCGGGTCGGATCGCCCCCGAGATCAGCTTCACCGCTTCCTTCAGAATCTCGTCTCCGGCGGCGTGCCCGTACCGGTCGTTGAACCGCTTGAAGTCGTCGATGTCGAAGACCAGCACTGTCACCGAGCCGCGGCGTGGCCGGGCCTGCGCGATCGCCGACAGCAGGTACCGATCGAAATAGCGTCGATTCCATGCGCCCGTCAACGGGTCGATGAACGCGGCGCGACGCAATTCACGCTGCTGCTCTTCCAGCCGCAGCCACGACGCGAGCCAGCGGGCCGCTTCCTCGAGCGACGCCCCGCGCAAGCCCGATCCCGCGCCCGAATCGGTGACCAGGCGCCCGTAGATCCGACCGCGCCACGCGACCATCACGCCGTCCCGCGTCGCCGCGACCGCCCCGATGTCCTCACCCCGCTCCTCGAAACGCAGATCGAACCGGCGCGTGCGCCGGCGCAGCGTTTCGACGGCCGGCTCGATGATCGACCGCCCCTGCAGCATCGCCGCGACCAGCGTCGAATCGCCGCCGAGCAGCGGCGCGCCGTCGGACTCGTCCATCTCTTCCGCGGCGGAACGCTCGCGCGATTCGCCCGAAACCCCGCGCGGCGGAGCGACCCGCGGCATCGGTTCGGTGGTCGCCGGCTCAACGCGTGTCGGCTCCGTCGGCGCGGGCTCGATCAGCGCGCGCGGCGCGGGTGTCGAAGGATCGGCCGGCTTTGCCGGTGATTCCGTGGGGATCTCCGGTGGATCCTCGAGCAGCGCCCTGAGCGTCGGCGCGTCCGCGTCGGTGCGCACGCCGCCGTCGAACGCCGGGTCGGCCGGCGAGCCGTTGTCGAGCGCGCGCAGCACGCGGACGCCCGGCTCGATCCGCCGCAGGCTCGCGATCCACAGCGCGACCGCGTCTTCCTCGTCGCCCGCCTCTTGCCCGGGCTCGGCGTCGTTTCCGACGATCACCACCGCCCGCGCGGGGGATTCCTCGTCGATCGGGTCGGCCAGTTCGCCCAGCGCGTCCATCGCGGTCGCCGCCCGGATCAGTTCGATCCCGGAGTCGCGGCGCAGGGACTGATCCAGCCCCGTGCGACCGACCAGAATGACGCGAAGATCCGGGCCCTGCATGCGCGCTCCTCCGGCCAGCGCCGCCTGCCCGAGCCCCTCAGCCGTGCCCACGAGCGTCCTCGTCGTCGGCAAGGAGCATCTCCAGCTCCTCGGCGGTCAGCAGCCCGGATGCCGGGTCCTGCCCCGGCGTGTCTCCTCCAAGTTCGGCTGCCGAAGGGTCCGAGTTCACTCCCAACGGACCGATCGGACCTTCTCCAGCCAGCCGAAGCGGCGGAAGCGGTCGCGGCGCAGGCTCCCGAACCTCCCGCACGCCTCGCTCCTCGCTCGCGCGACGCACGAAGGTTCGGCCCGATAACACCTCCACCACGCCCGGCTGGAAGTCCTCGCCCAAGCCGTCCGCATCGGGTTCGCCGGCGGCGGGTTCGCTCGAGGCTGGGAGGTCACGAGCGGGTTCCATGCCCTCGTCCTGTCGCGCGGGCCCGGTCGGCATGCTCGCGGGCGAGTCCCACCGCTCCAGGTCGCTCGGCGTGACGGCTCGTAACGCCGGGTTCGCGCGCGACTCAAACGCCCAGCAGACCGCGGCCGGCGCGTACGACTCGGCCGCCCGCACCACCGACGCCACGCCCGCCAGTTCCTCGGGCTCGATGAGCAGCAGGATCGTCGGGGGCACATGATCGCCCCCCGAACGCGTCCCGGCCCGTCCGGACCCGACCTGTCCGGACCGGTGCGCGAGCAGCACCGCCGCGAGCGCCCCGAAGCAGTCGGTCTCGATGTCCGGGGAGATGCCCCGTCGCGCCAGCGCCCCGGCGAGGGCCTCGGGCAGCGGCGAGGCCGCGCGTCTCCACGCGATGCAGCGATGCTCCTCCTGAGCGCTCATCCGATCATGGTATCAGACGCCCAGCAGGATTCTCGCCACGCGATCGGCGCCGTCGGTTGGGCCCATCTGCGCCAGGCGCTGGCGCATCGCCGACCGCTCCGCCCCGTCGCCCAGCAGTTCGACGAGCCTCGCCCCGGCTTCGGCGGCGTTGCGGGACGGATCGACCCGGTCCTCGGCAAGGATCGCCCCGCCGGCCCGCGCCAGGGGCTCGGCGTTCAGCCGCTGGTGCCGATCCCTGTGAAACGGGTACGGCAGCACGAGACTCGGGACGCGGTTGGCCCACGCCTCGGCGATGCTCCCCGCCCCGCCGCGCGTGACCGCCAGGTCCGCCGCCCCCCACACCTCGCCCATCTCACGGAAGAACGCGCGGACCTCGGCGGCCACGCCCGCCCGGGCATAGGCGGCCCGCACCCGTTCCTCGTCGTCGCGACCGGTCTGGTGGATGATCTGCCACCCGTCGAACGCGGACCGCTTCGTGAGCACCAGTTCGAGCATCATCCCGTTGACCGACGCCGCCCCCTGGCTGGCGCCGGTGATGAGCAGGGTCGGGCGGTCGGGGTCGAGCCCCAAACGGAGTCGGCAGTGCTGGCTCGGCCCACGCGACAGCGCCTGGCGCCGCACGATCGGGCCGACGATCTCCCACCCGGGGCGCTCGATGGGCGTCGCGGTGACGACGCGATCGACCCGCCCGGCGATCCAGCGGTTGGCCTTGCCCGGGGCGGCATCGAGATTGACCAGGGTCACCGGCACGCGCTCGGCCCGGGCCGCCGCGACCACGGGGGCGGCAACAAACCCGCCCATCGCGACGACCTGCACTTCCCCGGCCGACTCCCGCAGCCGTGCGATGCTCGCGCGCCCCGCCTTGACCGCCGGCCGCCACGACTGGAGGAACCGCGCCGCCGCCCTTGGACGCACGCCGAAGGGGCTGGCACCGATGGGCTCGAACTCCACCCGCTCGGCTTCGAGAATCGAGCGATCGATGTCGCGTGTCGAGCAGACGAATCGGCTGGAAACAGGCCCGAGTTCGCCCAGGCGCTCGGCGATCGCCAGCCCCGGGAAGAGGTGCCCGCCCGTGCCGCCGCCGGCAAACAGAAATGCCCGTGTCGCCTCCATGCGCCCGCACGCTAGCGATTCGCCGCTCCGTGCGCACGCGATCCCGAGGTCATCCACGCGCACCCGACAGGATTCGGGCGTGATCTTCATGGCGGCTGAACTCATCGGGCTGGAACCCAGGGGGTGCGTTCACGCGCGGACCGATCGGCTCCAGAGCGAGTCGGTTTGCTCCGGGTCGTCCTCATCCCATTCGTCCGCGTCGTCCCACGCGTCGTCGTCGGACGCCTCGGCGTCGATCGCACCGTCCTCGTCGGCGTCGTCGGCTTCCTCGGCGTCGGCTTCATCCGCTTGGGCCTCATCCTCGGCTTTGGCGATGCCGTCCTCGGGCTCCGTGGCGCCATCGGTCGGCTCGGGCTGGGAGCGGTCGATCGACACCACCACGCCGAGGCTCGCGGCGGTCAGGATCCAGCCCGTGCCCCCCGAAGAGACCAGCGGCAGCGGGATGCCCTTGGTCGGGGCCCAGCCGGTCACCACGGCGATGTTGATCACCGCCTGGAGCCCGAAGGTCACCAGCGCCCCCAGAACGAACAGGCGCAGCACCGGGTCGGGCTCGCGTCGGGCGATCGAGCCGCAGGAACGCACGATCATCAGCGTCAGCCCGATGACCAGCGCCGCGCCGGCGATCCCGAGTTCCTCGTTGATGACCGCAAAGAGGAAGTCGGTCTGGTCTTCGGGGAGATACCCGAACTTCTGGAGCCCATTGCCCAGCCCGCGCCCGGTGCCCCCCCCGCCGGCGATCGTCGCCATCGACTGGATCATGTGATACCCGGTGCCCTGCGGGTCGGCGAACGGGTCGAGGAAGGTCTTGAGGCGCGTCAGCCGGTAGGGTTCGAGCAGAATGAGCCCGACGCCCGCCGCGGCGGGGACGGGAACGAGCAGGAACAGTTGCCAGAGGCGCGCGCCCGCCGCCACCAGGATCGCCCCCGATGCCGCCGCGATGAGAGCCCCGGTGCCCAGGTCCTCGCGCGCGACCACCAGCGTGATCACGCCGCACGCGGCGAGCGCCGGGAGCAGGCCGCCGAAGAACCGCCGGAGATGCCCCCCCCGCGCCACGCAATACCCCGCCAGCAGCGCCGGCAGCGCCCATTTGACGATCTCCGAGGGCTGCAGACCGACGCGCCCGACCCCGGGCAGGTCCGCGGCGACCCAGCGGAATGAGCCGTTGACCGGGCGGGCGATGCCCGGGATGTAAACGCTCAATGCAACCGCCAGCAGGACCAAGGAGCCGAACCCGAGCAGACGCAGCCCGCGGTGCGGTCGGTCGTCGCGACCCGGCCGCCCGACGAGCCCGCGTGCGATCGTGCGCACGGGGAAGACCGCAAACAGCAGCATCGCGCCAACGGCGAGCCCGGCGTAGACGGTGCTCCGGCTCGTCCAGATCGACTCGGGCGTGACGGGGGCCTCGCCGACGCTCAGCCCCGCGGAGTTGACCATCACCACCCCGACGCACAGCATCGCCAGCGCGCAGCAGACCACGATGTGCCCGGAACGGAGCATGTCCAGAGATCGTCCGGGAACGGAAGAATGCTGCAGTTTTTGCGCACTCCACGGGCTGTCCCCGGACCCTGCACCGCGACCGGGGTGCCGTGGTCCGCACCCGCCGGGTGAACGCCACGAACGGAGCGCAAGCCTCATGGCCTTGGAGGAGACCATGGCACCGGAACGCCCAAGTCCGGATCAGAGCAGCGGCAGAGAGGTCCGCTTCTCGAGTTCGCGCACGGGGCGGGCGATGAGGTCGTACCCGTCGGCGTCGGTGATGGCGCACCGAACCAGTTCGCCCGGCGACAGCTTCTCGCGCGAGTGCACCAGCGTCACCGCGTCGATCCCCGGCGCCTGGAAGTAGCACCGACCCGCCGACCAGTGGTGCTTGCCGTCCTCGTCCACGCCACGGGCCTCGTCGATCAGGACATCGAAGTGGCAGCCCGATTCGGCCGGGGCGGCGGGGTCGAACTGGTCGGCGAGGTAGCGCGCCTGGTCGAACGCGATCTGCTGCTGCAGCTCCAGCACCTCACGCTTCCGCCTGGCCTTGACCTCCTCGGGCACCGCGAGCGCCGGGTCTTCCTCCATGCGGCCGGCGGGGGTGCCGGGCTCGCGGGAGTACTCGAACACGCCGACGGCGTCGAAGCCGATCTCGTCGATGAACCCGAGCAGTTGCTCGTGGTCCTCCTCGGTCTCGCCCGGGAAGCCGCTGATGAAGGTCGTCCGCAGGGCGATGCCCGGCACGCGGTCGCGGAGCTTGTGGAGCAGCTCGCGCTGATGGTCGGCGGTGACATTCCGCCGCATCTTCTCGAGCATCCGGTCGGACGCGTGCTGGAGGGGCATGTCGATGTACGGGACGAGCGGGCCGCGGGCGCACAACTCGGCGAACGCGTCGATCATCTCGTCGGAGAAATTGCTCGGATACGCATACATCAGGCGCACCCACGCGTCGCCCTCGGCGCTCGCCGCGTCGCAGACGGCCCGGAGCATCATCGGCAGCCCGCCGCGGTAGCGGTCGTCTCCCGCGACCTGCCCGAGCCCGATGCCCAGGTCGTCGCCGAAGCTGGTGGTGTCCTGCCCGATCAGGTTCAGCTCGAACGCGCCGTCACGCCGGAGTTCGCGGGCTTCGTCGGCGATGCGGTCGACGGGCTTGGAACGCATCTTGCCGCGGATCGAGGGGATGGTGCAGAAGGCGCACTTCTGGTTGCATCCCTCGCTGATGCGGAGGTAGGCGTAGTGACGCGGCGTCAGGCGCAGCCGCGCGGCGTCGCTCTCGAAGTAGCCGAGCCCCGACCCGTCCTTGCCCTGCACCGTCAGCCCCACCGTCGACATGCCGCGCTCCTTGGCGGCCTGCAGCGCGTTGCCGGCGATCCAGTAGGGGGCGGCGTTCGCGGTGACATCCTCGCGGTCCGGGCGCACGCCGCGCACCGCCTCGACGATGCGGTCGCGGTCGAACACTCCGATCATCGCGTCGATGCCCGGCGCCCACTCGAGCATCTTGGCACGGTGCCGCTGCACGAGGCATCCCGCCACAACGACCCGCTTGACCAGCCCGGCCTCCTTGGCGCGGACGGCGTCGCGGATCGCGCCGAGCGATTCCTGCTTCGATGCTTCGAGGAAGCCGCAGGTGTTGATCACGACCGCGTCGGCGGGCTCGATCGCGGGGTCGGCTTGAACCGCGGTCGCGTTGCCGGGTTCGCCCGCGCCTTCTTCGAGCCGCGCCTGCCCGGACTCGCCCTCGACATGCAGCGCGTCGTCCCAGCGTTCGGCCAGATCGCGCGAGGGATCGAAGCTCACGGGCATCAAGCCGTCGTCGGCGAGCAGCCCGAGCATCTTCTCGGAATCGACGAGGTTCTTCGGGCACCCCAGGCTCACGAACGACACCGTGCGGATGTCGCCCGCCCGGGGATCGTTGTGGCTGGACGGGCTGTCGGAGCGATCGGGCATCGCGAGATGGTAGATCCCGCGATGCCCCTCGATCGAACGAGTCCGGTGCGCGAGCGGCGACCCCCGGGGGCGACCGGCCGGCTCAGGACGCCATCGCGACCAGCTTGCGGGTCAGTTCCTCGTGCTGGTCCACGCCCTCGAAGGGGTAGAACCGGCTCAGGGCCTGCTCGAGCCGGTGCTCCGGGGCGATCGCGAACGAGCACGAGTGCGTCAGTCGCCACCCGCAGAACCGCAGCACCCGGGCGAGGTGGCACTCGGCGGTGCAGATCAGGAGGTCGCCCTCGATGAACCGCACCGGGAGCACCTTGAACTGCCACGCCTGTCGACGGTCGACCAGGGCGAGGACCTGGTCCGAGATCGCTGTCCGCGCCGGGTCGATCTTATCGGCGAGCTGGGCGTACTGGGCGGCCCAGGCCTGCTCGATGACCGAGGGGCTGACGCCGAAGATCCGCTCGGCGAGCTCGCCGATGGGGCGCCCGCCGACGCGCTGCCGTTCCAGGAGTTCGTTCCGCTGCGCGTTGGTCAGCACGCCGCGCCGGACCAGGATCTCGCCGAGCCTCAGAGCCATCGTTGTTTCTCCCTCCGGGCGGCGGTGCGAAGATCCGGCCCGGCTCTCTCCGGGCGGAGAGATCGACCGCACCCCACCGGGGCGTGAGCCCCGCCATCGCCGCCGCCGATCCGCCGGACCGGCTCGGCGGGCTGGGCGATCGCTCCCGGATGCACGGGTCGGAGCGGTGGCGCGCGCCCGTGACCGGACCCTGCGGGCGGGGCAGGACCGGATAAGCCGACCCCAGCCCGGAGTCGACCGCGACCGGTACACTCGCGCCCGGTGCCTCGCGACCACGGATCCAGCTCGGAAGTTCGCTCGGCGGCGATCGCGTGGACGCTGCCGATCGTCGTCGGCGCCCACCCCGACGCCGAACGCCGCGATCGACCGCTGGCGTACGCGCTGGCGGCTCGGATCCGCGAGTGGGCCGCCGATCGGCGTTCCCAGCCCGCCCTCGACCCGCTGGTCTGCTCGGATCTCTGGTACCTCAACGACGACACGCTGCGCGCCCAGCCGACCATCGCGATCGGGCACCCGGGCGTCAACGCGCTGTCGGCGCACCTGGGCGACAAGCTGCCGACGGCTCTGGTCGTCGACGATCGGCGCCTGGTGCAGCTCGACCCGGAACTGATCGACCTCGCCGCCTGCTGCTGGGGCGTCGATGAGCGTGAAACCCACGCCGCGGTCGACGACCTGTGCGAGCGGTTTCTTGAGGACTTCCTCGACGCCGCCGATGCGAGGGTCCGCCGCGGCTGAGCCCGAGCGGCTGCCCGCCGATCCGATTCCCGAGATTGATCGCCCGATCGGCTTGCCTTGATTCACGCGGCGGACAATACTTGCATGATGGTGCCAATGAACAAGCCAGCCGAACCCCCCTTCCACGCCTCGCCCAGGCAGGCGGCCCGCCGCCGGGGCTCCCTCGATCGGGCGCTCGATCCGGAGTTCTTCAAGGCGCTGGCCGATCCGACCCGCGTGCGGCTGCTCGCGTGCATCGCCAAGTGCGGGCGCGGGTGCAGCGTCAGCGAGGTCGCCGAGTGCTGCTCGGTCGACTTCTCGGTGGTGGCCCGGCACCTGGCGCACCTGGCGCGGGCGGGGGTGCTCGAATCCGAACGCCGCGGACGGACGGTCGTCTACACCGCCCGCTCGGCGGCTCTGGCCGAACGCTTCGGCGCGATCGCCGGCGCGTTCGCCGACTGGTCGCCGCGGTGTTGCGGCGAGGACTGTTGCGAGTGATTGAATCAGCCGCCGCGCGCTCGGCCCGGCCGACGCACCGACGGACAAGGAGAACACGATGAGCGACAAGCTACCTGAAGTGGTGCGGGCCGCGGTCCGCGAGGGGTATGCCCAGATCGCCCGGGCCGGGCAGTGGTCCAAGCCCGTCGAGGGCCCTGCGTCCAACGGTTCGTCCTGCTGCGGCGGGGGCGGGTGCTGCGGCTCGACGACCCTCGACGCCGACCAGATCGCCCGGGCCGTCGGCTACGCGAGCGAGGAGCTCGGCACGATTCCCGAAGGCGCCAACATGGGGCTCTCGTGCGGGAACCCGACGGCTCTCGCGTCGCTCCGTCCCGGCGAGGTCGTGGTCGATCTCGGCAGCGGCGGCGGGTTCGACTGCTTCATCGCCGGCCCGCGCGTCGGCGCCGAGGGTCGCGTCATCGGCGTCGACATGACCCCCGACATGCTCGACAAGGCCCGCGCCGGGCTCGCGGCGTACCGGGCCCAATCCGGGCTGGACAATGTCGAGTTCCGCCTCGGCGAGATCGAGCACCTGCCCATCGCCGACGCTTCGGCCGATGTCGTCATCTCCAACTGCGTCATCAACCTCTCGCCCGACAAGGACCGCGTGTGGCGGGAGATCGCGCGCGTGCTCAAGCCGGGCGGGCGGGTCGCGGTGTCGGACCTGGTGCTCCGCCGACCGCTGCCCGACGCGGTGCGGTCGGATCTCGAGGCGCTGGTCGGGTGCGTCGCCGGGGCGCAACTCATCGACGAGGTCCGCGCGTCGGTCGCGCAGGCCGGCTTGGCGGACCTGACGATCGACACCAAGCCCGAGTATGTCGACGCGATGTCGAACATGCAGGACCCGCTGTACGCGCGCCTGGCGGCGAGCCTGCCCGAGGGCTCGTCCCTCTCGGACTTCGTCGTCAGCGCCGACATCCGCGCCATCCGACCCTGAGTTCGAGCCGATCATTTGCCGACGCAGAAGGTCGCAAAGACGCGCCCGAGGATGTCCTCGTCGGTGACGCGCCCGGCGATCGCGCCCAGCGCGTCAACCGCGCCGCGCAGATGCTCGGCGAGCACCTCGGGCTTGGCACCGAGCCCGGCGTCGAGCAGGTCCAGGAGCGCGTCGAGTTCACCCATCGCCGCGGCGAGCCGCGCGGACTGATCGGCCCCGAAGCGCAGCCGATCCGTCGACGCCGAGCGATCGAGCGCGCGGGCGATCGCGTCGCGGAGTTCGCCCAGCCCTCGGCCGTCGAGCGCGCAGACCTCGATCGCGCCGGGCGACTCTCGCTCGTTCGTGGGGCCGGAATCCAGCGGTACGGCGAGCGGGCGATCGGCCTTCGTGCGCACGCGGAGCGTCGGCACACCCGGCGCGAGCGCGCCCAGCAGCTCGGCATCGATCTCGAACCGGCCCGCATCGTCGACCAGGAGCACCAGGTCCGCCCGCGCGGCGCACGCGAGCGCGGCCTGACGCAGCGATGCATCGGAAGCGCCGGGCCCGTCGAGCCCCGGCAGATCGGCCAGGTCCGCGACCAGCCCGGGCACGCCGGGGGCCGTGCAATCCAGCGGCTCGATGATCGCGTCGCGCGTCGTGCCCGGGTCGGCGTGCGTGACCACACGGGCCGATCCCAGCAGCGCGTTGAAGAGCGTGCTCTTGCCGGCGCTCGGCGGGCCGAGCAGCGCGATCAACGGCGCACCGGACTCACGCTCGCGCGCTGGGCGGGCCTGCTCGAGGCGTGCGCGCACTCCGGCCGCCCGCTCGCGCAGCGCCGCGGGCTCGATCGCGACGACATCTTCTTCCTCGACGAAGTCGATCCCCGCCTCGACGAGCGCCAGGAGCGTGGTCAGTTCGTCGAGCCACCGGGCGAGGTGCGAGCCGAGCGTGCCGTCGAGCAGCGCCCTTGCGGCGCGACGCTCGGCTTCGGTGCGCGCCGCGACCAGAGCGCCGACGCCCCGCGCCTGCTCGAGCGACAGCCGCCCGTTGAGGTACGCCCGCGCCGTGAACTCCCCCGGGCCGGCCCGGCGCACCGCCCGCTCGCCCGCGTGCGCGCAGAGCGCCTCGATCACGCGATCGGCCAGCACCGGGTTCCCGGGCAGGATCACCTCGGCGGCGTGCTCGCCCGTGTAGGAACGCGGGGCGTGGTAGCGGAGGATGCGCACGGGCAGCGTCGATGCGCCCAGCCGCAGAACCGCGACCGAAGCACCGGGTCGATCGCGGGGGTCGTCGCTGGACGCCCCGGCGAGCGAGGCGTTGACGAGCAGCGCGTCGATCGCCGCGTGCGCGTCGGGCCCGGAGAGGCGGATCAACGCGCGGCGGGCGCTGCCCGGGGGCGTCGAGACGGCCGCGATGGTGTCGCCCGTGAGCACGCGGGATTGTTGGCCCGCTGCGGCGCGGGCAGGGCGGCCGCCGGACGGATGCCCGGTCGGGTCACTTGCGCTTCTTGAAGCGGTCGGGAGCGGGCGGGGCGGCTTTCTTGCGCGGCTGGTTGCGCGGGTCGCCCTTGCCGCCGCCGGCCTGGTAGAGCTGCCGCTGCTCCTGGATCTGCTGGGCGCGCTGCTGGAGGCGCTGCATGAAGGTGGGCTTCTTCTTGCGCTGCTCCTTGAGCTTCTCGAGGTCGAGCAAGCCGTGCTTGTCCATGTGGGCGCGGATCCACTTGTTCTCGACGATCGCGAAGGCGGAGTTGGCGACGAAGTAGAGCGCGAGCCCCGAGGGCGCGTTGTACATGATCACCGGGAACAGCACGACGCTCATGATGCGGATGATCTTCTGCTGCTGCTTCTGCTCGGGCGTCATCGTCGCGCTGGTGGGCGGCGTGAGGTACTTCTGGTGGACGAAGAAGACGAACCCGAGCAGGATGGGCAGGATGTTGAAGGAGTTGATGGGCCCGAGCAGGGCGCTGATGAGCGGGATGCGGAAGCCGTCGCCCCCGAAGTAGATCGCGCGGTCGGGTTGCGAGAGATCGCCCAGGAACGCCCACCCGTTGAAGAGGTGCTGGAAGACGCCGAAGAACGCGGGGTCCTGGCGGAGATCGATCGCGTAGAACAGGACGGCGTAGAGGGCGATCCAGACCGGGCTCTGCAGGAACATGGGCAGGCACCCGAGCATGCCCGCGGGGCTGACGCCCTCTTCGCGCCACAGCCGCGCCATCTCGGTGCGCAGACGCTGCGGGTCGTCCTTGTAGCGCTCCTGGAGCTTCTTCTGCTTGGGCGCGACTTCCTGCATCTGCTTGGCGAACCGCTGCATTCGAATCTGCGACCACTTGGTGATCGGGTGCAGGATCGAACGCACGATGATGACGAGCACGATGACCGCCAGCGCCCAGTCGAAGACCAGGTAG
>JBICIG010000028.1:0-20507 GCA_043101605.1 Phycisphaerales bacterium JB037 | reverse complement strand
GGGCCCGAGATCGGTGTCGCATCCACCAAGGCCGTCACCGGGCAGGTGGCGGTGCTGACCATGATCTCGCTGTTCATGGCCCGCCGGCGCATGATGTCGCCCGAGGCCAGCGCCCGACTGATGCAGGAGCTCGACCGTGTGCCCGAGCTGATCGAGCAGGTCCTGCAGACCAATGACCTGATCCGCAAGGTCACCGAGAAGTACGTCCACCGCGACAACTGGCTCTTCCTCGGGCGCGGGTACAACTATCCCACCGCGATGGAGGGCGCTCTCAAGCTGAAGGAAATCTCGTACATCCACGCCGAGGGCATGCCCGCGGCCGAGATGAAGCACGGACCCATCGCCCTGATCGACGAGGGCATGCCCGTCGTCTTCATCGCCAACCAGGGCAGCCAGTACGAAAAGGTCATCAGCAACATCGAGGAAGTCCGCTCGCGCGGCGGGCATGTCATCGCCGTCGCGACCGAGGGCGATGAGCGCATCAAGACCGTCGCCGAGGAAGTGATCTATGTCCCCGAGGTCATGGAGCCGATCAGCCCGCTGGTGACGGTCGTCCCGCTGCAACTGCTCGCGTACCACGCGGCGGTGCTGCGCGGGCACGATGTCGACAAGCCGCGGAACCTCGCCAAGAGCGTGACGGTCGAGTAACGCCGGCGGCTCAGGACAGCTCGTTCGACCACGCAAACACCCGCCGCAGCATCGGCACCGAGAGATCGGTCGCCAGCCCGGCCAGCAGCAGCCCCGCGGCGAGCGCCGCGTCGGCGGGAACATGCATCGGATCGAGCACCCCCGCCGCGACGCATGCGACGGCGGCGCACGCCTGGGTGATCGGCACGCCGCGCGCGTGCGCTTCGAGCCACCACCCGCTCGCCTGGTAACGCAGGTCGTCCGAACCGCCCGCGTGGATCGCCAGCACCGCGCCGATCCAGTGCCCGCACCCCGCGAGCAGCACCGACGCGACCACGAACGCCCACCCGCCGAACGCGAACGACCCCGCATCGATCTGCGCCACCAGCCACGCCACGAGTGTCGGTACGCCCACGCACACGACCAGCGCGCGCAGCACGCGCCGCGCGCGACGGCTCATCGGGCGCGCGGTCGACGCGCTCCGCCCGACCACCCACCCGAACGCGGGCGCAAGGATCCAGGTCGACTGCCCCTGCGCGAGTGTCAGGGCGATGAGGATCGCCGCGAAGAACAGCGACGCCGACCCGTACACCGCCGCCCCGGAGGTCCGACCGCGCGCGCCGATCCACCGCATCGGCAGGTGGCTGAACGCCGAGCCCGCGGCGGCGAACCCTCCGATCGCCACCGCTCGCTGCACCTCGATCCCCAGCAGCCACGCCGCGAGCGTCGCGGTCATCAGCGTCGCGAGGATCACCGAGCACATCGCCGCGGCCACCACGCCCTGTTCGCGCCGCGGCCCGACGGGCGCTTCCTCCTGACTCCCCAGCGATTCCGGCACGCGCCGCGCCCGCGGCACGCGTGAGGCGATCCCCACGCCCAGCAGCGTCACGCCCAGCAGCACGGCCGCGAGAATCCGGGAGGGACGCTGAAACCGCGCCCGCTCGACCCTGGCCTCGACGGCCAGACGATCTTCGAGATCCCGCTGACCCGCCCGATGCTCCTCGACCGCCTCGGGGCTGACCCCGGTGCGTGCGAGCACTTCCAACTCGCGGCGGTGCTCGTCGCGGACGCGCTCCAGTTCCGCTTGGGCCTCGGATTCACCCCTGAACAGGGTGGCGTGCGCTTGCGGGCTGATCGCCGGGAGGACCATGGGCCCGAGGAGCACGCCCGCGAGCAGTCCGCCGGCGACGCTCGCGGCGGGACGACCACCCGGCACGCCGCATCGGCGGAGCAGGCACGCAAAAAGTGTTGCGACCGCAGCCAGCAGGCCGAATCGCCCAAGAGCCGAGAGCCAAAGGTATTCCATATCCGCTCCGGGCACTGTACGGGAATCCGCCGGTTCGGGCCGGGAGATCAACGATGTCCAAGCGAACGCTGGGGATGCGGGCGACGGAGCGGGCGACACGCCGGACGATGCCCGCGCTGACGCCGCAGGACCCGGTCGAGATCGCAGACCGCTCCATGCTCCGGACTTCGCGGCTGGTCCTCCGCCCGTTGCGCGAGCCCGACCGCGAGGCGTTCATCGCGATGGTTCGGCGAAGCCGGGAGGAACTCGAGCGTTGGATGCCCCTCCACGAGGAAGGCGAAGACGACGATGCACTCTTCGACCGCCAACTCACGCTGACCAACGAGGGCGAGGCGACCGGGCGCGCCCTGCGCCGGGTGGGCGTGCTCGATTCGGGCGAACTCGTCGGCGCGTTCAACCTCGTCCACATCGTCCGCGGGCTGACGCTCGAGGCCGACGCGAACTGGTGGGTCGATGCCGCCCACGCCGGCCGCGGACTCGCGACCGAGGGCGTGCAGGCGCTGGTGGATTTTGCGCTGGCCGACCTCCCCCACGGGCTCGGGCTGACGACGGTGGTTGCGGGGATCGTGCCCGACAACCTGCCCAGCCAGCGCGTCGCGGCGCGGGTCGGGTTCGAGCGTCAGCCGGGCATCACCAGCTACCTCCGCAGCGGCGGACGCTGGCATCGCCATGAGATCTGGACCGCCAACGCGTCGAGCGAAGTCCGCAGCATCTCGGCCTGATCGCGCCAAGCTCGATTCTCGAATCAGCCGCCATCCGCATCGCCCGAGCCGTCGCCCCCCGCGTCGGGCGCCTCGGGCTCGACATACGGATCGACCGCGTCGGGCTCGCCCGGCAGGTCGTCGGTGCCGTCCATCGGTTCGGCCTCTCGGCGCTGCATCCCCGGGAGCGGCTGGAGCGTGCCGTCGTCGGCCACGCGGAGCTGCCCGGTCTGCAGCAGGAACCGGAGCACGCTGGTGCGGAGATCGGTCAGGGCGCGGTCGCGTTCGTTCTCGGCGTCGAGCAGGTCGTTCTCGGTGTCGAGTCGCTGCTGCGGGTCGATCTCGTCGGCCTTGATTTTCTGTTCCTCGAGCCGCTGCTCGGTGATGCGGACCTGCTCCTGGGCGAGCTCGTATCGGAACCGCGCGAGCTAGACGCTGCGCACCGCCGAGCGTGCATCGACGATGACCGTGTCGCGGAACCGCTCGTACTCGCGGATCCGCTGCTCGAGGTTGATCACGGACTGGCGGAGCTCCAGCCGCTCGATCTCGCGGTCGAGGGGAAGCCCGTAGGTCACCCCCGCCGAGTAGGAGGTGTCGTCGAAATCGAACCCCAGCCCGCCGACTGCGTCGTCCTCGTCGGTCGGGAGTGTGACGCTGCCCGAGAAATCCAGGTCGGGGAGGAGCTCGTTGCGTGCGTTGGAAACGCCGCGCCGGGCGTCGTCGAGCTGGTCGCGCCGGTTCTGGAGGTCGAGGCGGTAGTCGAGCGCGAGCGCCGCCGCCACGCCCGGCTCGATCTCGGGCTCGGGGATGTTGAGCTCGAACGGGAGGATCTCGATCGGGAGCGTCGGGTCGAGCCCGAGCCGGATCTTGAAGCGTTCGAGCTGGAGCACATACTGCTCGTTGAGACTCGCCAGCGACGACCGCGCACGCAGCAACTGGTTCCGCACCAGCCGCTCCTCGAACTGCGGGACCAGCTCGGCCTGCACCTTCGCCTGCGTCATCGCCAGGAACTCCTCCTGGCTCCGGATCTGACGCTCCTGCGACGCGATCCGCGCCTGGGTCTCGAGCAGACCGAAGTAATCCACCGCGATGTCGACCAGGAACGAACGCCGCTCTCGCTCGAATGTCCGGGCGGCGTAGATCAGGTTCCGCGACGCCTGGATGATGTCCTCCCGCGCCACCGACCCCGCGCCGCGGAGCAGCGGCACGCTGGCGCTGAGCACGATCCGCGACGACTGCGTGTACTCGTCATCGACCTGGTCCCGCAGTTGCTGCGTCGCCTGCCACACCCACCGCGCCTCGGCCGAACCGCCGAACGGCAGGCGCTGCGTCACGCGGAGTTCGTTGATGATGTTCAACGCCGTCTCGAAGCGCCCGTCGTCCCCGCTGCCGTTGACCGACACGGTCGTGTCGTTGAACAGCCGCGGGCTCCACAGGTGCCGCGTGATCAGGTACCGGATCGCCGAGAGGATGTACTCCTCCTCGGCGGACAGGAACTCGCGGGCCGATTCCTGGCTGATCCGCAACGCGCCCTCGAGGTCCAGCCGCAGCACCTCGGGCGAGTCCAGCCCGAGCGCGTCGACCGTATAGCTCCGCAGGCGCTCGGCGACATCGCGATCCTCGGCGGCCTGCTCGAAGCTCAGCGACGACGCGGCCGGGTTGCTCGTGGGGATCCGCTCGGCGGTCTGCTGCGGGGCGTCGTAGGACCGCGCCGGGTCCCACTGGCGCCGGGGCACTCGGGTGGAATCGCCCAGCCCCGCCGACCGCTCCTCAAGCAGCCGCATCGTCGCCGCGTCGATCGCGGCCATGGAGGATCGGCATCCGCCGGAGGCAAGCAGCAGGGCCGTCGCCGATCCCATCAACGCCGCAACGCCCGCCGCCCTCCGGAGCGAGGCGGGTCGGCAGAATGGCTGTCGAGGGCGACCGGGTCGCTCGGACACGGCGGGACTCCTTCCCTGTTGAGCGAGGCAACGCACCCCCCGGCACGGGACGCGAAGTGTACCGAGCGCGCGCCCGCTCGTTGCACGCCCCTCCCCGCCGGACAATTGCCGATCCTCAGGTGCGCCCATATGATTGCGGATTGCCATTTCGGGGGCACTCGGAACGGATTCCGTAAGCTTTTTGTAACTGTTCCGTTCGGGATATCGCCGAACCGGCCGGCCCCGATCTTCGACATTCGAGGAGTCCGCATGCCCACGATCACCTACGACGGTCGCAGTTTCGCGATCGATGGCCGCCGCGTCTGGCTCGTTTCCGGCGCCATCCACTACACCCGCATTCCCCGCGCCGCGTGGGCCGACCGCATCCGCGCCGCCAAGCAGGCCGGGTTCAACACCATCGAGACCCCCGTCCGCTGGAGCGACCACGAGATCCGCCCCGGCTCCTTCGATTTCGAAGGCGACCGCGACCTCCGTCACTTCGTCCAGCTCGTCGGAGAAGCCGGGCTCTTCTGCGTCCTCCGCCCGGGCCCGTTCGTCGGCTCGGGGTGGGACCTCGGCGGGCTCCCCGCGTGGCTCATCGGGCAGGAGGACATGGCCCTCCGCACCAACTCGCGTCCCTTCCTCGAAGCCTCCAGCCGCTATCTCACGGCCGTCGCCAAGCAGGTCCGCGATCTCCAGGTCACCAGCACCGGGGGCGGCGGGCCGATCATCCTCGTCCAGAACGAGGCCCACTGGACCTGCGGCAACGACACCCTCGCCGCCGAGTACCTCGGCGAGCTCCACCGCTACCTCCGCGAGGCCGGGTTCACCGTGCCGACCATCAACGGCAACAACCTTTGGCAGGCCGTCGAGGGCGAGATCGAAGCGTGGAGCGGCACCGAGCACCTGCTGGCGGTCATGCGCCAGATGGCCGTCGTCCGCCCGGACCACCCGCGCCTGGTCATCGACTTCTCCCCCACCTCCCCCAGCACTTTCGGCGAGTCGGGCGTCGCGCTGCCCGATCCGCACGGCGTGCAGCGGCGGCTGGCCGAGGCGCTCGCCGCCGGTGCCCAGTTCAATGTCGACCCGCTCTGCGGCGGGACCAACTTCGGGTTCAGCGGCGGGCGGCTCCCGTACATCCCCGACGGCTTCGTCACCAACACCAACGACCGACACGCACCGCTCACCGAAGCCGGGCTGCCCGGCGCGACCTGGGGCCCGGTCCGGCGTCTGGCGATGTTCTCCAGCCAGTTCGGAAAGGTCTTCGCCAATCTCGATCTTGATCACTCCGCTGCCGTCCTCAACCCCGCCAGCGCCGGCGGGGGCAAGCACGGCTCCGGGCTCAGCGTCGTCCACCTGAGCGGCTCGCAGGGCGAGGTCGTCTTTGTCTTCGGCGCCGATCCCTCCGGCTCCCACTCCGCCGGCCCGCGCCAGGCCCAACTCCTTCTGACCGACGGCTCGACGACCAGCATCGACCTCGGCGCCCAGGGCGTCGGGTGGTATCTCCGTGATGTCCATCTCACAGGGCGCGCCACCCTCGATTGGACCAGCCTCAACGCCTTCGCGTTGGTGGGCAGCGTGCTGGTGCTCTTCGGGCCCGCCGGCAGCGAGGGAGAGGTCTCGATCAACGGCTCGCCCATTCCCGTCGCCGTGCCCGGCGGCAAGCAGCCCAATCTCATCGAGCACGAGGGGCTCACCCTCGTCATCTGCTCGGAATCCCTCATCGATCTCACCTGGATCGGTGAGAGCGAGGTCTTCATCGGCGTCACGGGGCTCGACGCTCAGGGCACCCCCATCCCCGCCAGCGGCTACAAGCAGATCACCCGCATCTCCGCCGCGGGCGAATCCTCCCGGGAGAGCGTCAACGGCGCCCCGCGCGCCCCGCGCCGCCCCACCTTCGACGGCTGGCAGGCCGCGACCATCGACGCCAATGTCGACGGCTCCAGCCCGCGCTACGCCGCCGTCGAAGGACCGGCCGACCTGGCGGCTTACGGCTCGGCCTACGGCTACGGGTGGTACCGCCTGATCATCCGCGCCACGAGCGCCAAGAAGCCCAAGGTCGTCGCGCCGCAGTCGGCCGACCGGCTCCACTTCTTCGCCGACGGCGAGCCCATCGGAGTGCTCGGCAGCGGGCCCGGGGCCGACCGCGAGATCCATCTTCCGCTCAAGAAGGGGCAGCGCACCTTCGTGGTCCTCGCCGAGAACCTCGGGCGCTACTCCGCCGGCCCGTCGCTCGGCGAGCCCAAGGGCCTCTACGGGCACCTGTGGGAAAGCGTCGCGTTCAAGTCCGGGCGCATGAGCGTCGTCGACGCGCAGCCGATCGACCTGCTGGGCTTCCGTTCGCCGCTCTGGAATGTGCGCGAGGGCGACACCACCGATCCCCGCCGCATCACCTGGAAGTTCACCCACCGCAAGAAGTCGCCGATCCTCGTGACGATCGAGCCCATGCCCGCCGCCGGCGTCCTCGTCTGCAACGACACGCCCATCCGCTTCCTCGAGCAGGGCGTCCGCCACGAACTCTGCCTGACCGACGAACTCACCCGCGGCAACAATGTCCTCCAGATCGCGCTCGTCCACGACGCGACCGACGAGGACAAGTTCGCCGACCTGCTGCGGGCCGTCGGCGCGTCGACCACGATCAATGAGGGCGCCAACTGCATCAGCGAAAAGGCCGACTGGGCCTTTGCCAAGTGGGAGCAGCCCAAAAAGTCCGCGTTCAAGGCGTCCAACAAGCCCGCCGCGGGCACGCCCTGCTGGTGGCGTTCGACCTTCTCCCTCCTCCACCCCGAGGTGCCCCTCTACCTCGAACTCGAGGGCGTCTCCAAGGGGCAGATCTACATCAACGGGCACCACCTCGGGCGGTACTGGATCGCCACCGGCACCGGCAAGGGCGTCGGCCCGCAGCGCAAGCACCTCATCCCGGGCTCCTGGCTCCACGACGACAAGCCCAACGAGGTCGTCCTCTTCGAGGAGCACGGCAAGGACCCGTCCAAGTGCCAACTCGTCCACGACACCAGCGGCGGCTCGGTCCTTCTCACGCCGTAATCAGCCCGCCGCTCGCTCGCCGACCGGCACAAAGCATGACTCGCCACCGGCCTCCCATGGAGATCGGTATCGCGTTGGACGCTCGCGCTACGACGACGCCTTCGCCGGCGGCCACTCGATGTCGGGGTCCTTGGCGAGCATCTGCCCGCACCGCGCGATGCACTCGATGCACGCGTACGCCTCGGGCTCCATGGGGCTCTGCCAGTGCCGCACATCGTTGGTCTGCAGGCACAGCCGGCACGCCACGCCCGAAGACGCCCCCACGCCCCCCTCGCCCTCGAGCACTTCCCTCGTCGCCATCGCCAGGCACCGGATACAGATCAGGCTGCCCCGGTGCCCCTCGACCATCGGGCGATCCTCCGACCACCCGCTCAGGCAGTAGTCGCACTTGAAGAAGTCGTTGCCCTGTGCGTCGTTGTCGTGCATGGTCCGTCCGGGTCAGAGGGGTCCGCGCGAAAGGCATCCGGGTGTTCAGGTCGCCGGCACGAGCTGGCGCGTCGCGATCTGCCGGTAGGTCTCGCAGGATTCGAGCAGTTCGTCGTGCGAGCCCTCGCCGACCACGCGGCCGCGGTCCATCACGACGATGCGGTCGGCCCCGAGCACCGTGCTCAGCCGGTGGGCGACGATCAGACAGGTCCGCCCCCGCGTGAACTCGGTGATCGCCTCGGCGATCTTCGCTTCGGATTCCGCGTCGATCATGCTCGTCGCCTCGTCGAGGATCAGGATCGCCGGGTCGCGCAGGATCGCCCGAGCGATCGCCAGCCGCTGCCGCTGTCCGCCCGAGAGCGTCGCGCCACGCTCGCCCACCACCGTGTCGTATCCCTGCGGCAGGTTCATGATGAACTCGTGGGCCCGCGCCCGCTTGGCCGCGTCCTCGATGCGCTCGTCGGTCACTCGCTCGGCCCCGTAGGCGATGTTGCTCCGGATCGACGCGTGGAAGATCACCGTCTCCTGGGTCACCACGCCGATCTGCCGGCGCAGGCTCCGCACCCCGAAAGCCCGCACATCCTCCCCGTCGATCAGCACCCGCCCCTCGTCGGGGTCGAACAGGCGCGGCACCAGCGCCAGCAGCGTCGTCTTGCCCGACCCGTTGGGGCCCACGATCGCGACGGTCTCCCCGTGCCCGATCCGCAGGTCCACCCCGTCGATCGCCGGCGAGTTCGCGTTGGGATAGGTGAAGAACACCCCGCGGAACTCGACCGATTCGTGGTGCCGGGCCAGCTTGGGCAGGCGCGAACCGTGCCCCGGCTCGGGCTCGGCTTCGAGCAGCTCGGCGACGCGGTCCGCCGCCGCCGCCGAGGTCTGGATCTCGTTGATGATCCCCGTCAGGGGCTTGAGACACGCCGCCGCCAGCGCAAGCGAACCGAGCGTCATCAGGAACTCGGCCGGGTCGAGCCTCTGGTCGATGATCGGCCGGGCGACCACGATCATCAGCACCCCCACCACCAGCAGCGCCAGCACCTCGTTGATCGGGCTCGACAGCGCCCGCGCCGTCCGCGCCCGCAGCATCTGCCGCATGACTTCCTTGTTGATCCGGTGGAACCGCCCGGACTCGTACCGCTCGGTCGTGTGCACCTTGACGACGCGCAGCCCCTCGAGCGACTCGGCCGCCGCGGCGTAGAGGTCGGCCTGCTTCTCGAGCGCCCGGCGCGACGCTCGCCGGATCACCTTGGCGATCCGCCGGATGATCGTCACCAGCAGCGGCGCCACCACCATCGCCGCCAGCGAGATCTTCCAGTTCAGGAACAGCGCCGCCGCGAACGCCGCCATCCCCTTGACGATCTGCGCGATCGCCTTGGACAGCAGCGAGTTCAGCCCCCCCGCGAGCGTGTTGGTGTCGTTGACGATCCGGCTGATCGCGTCGCTCGTCCCGTCCCGCACCACCACTTTCAGCGGCAGCCGCACCACGCGGTGGAACGCCTCCCGCCGGATGCCCGTGATCGTCCGGTACACGATCGACAGCGACAGCCACGCGTGCAGGAAGTTCGCGATCCCGCCCAGGATCGCGATCACCGACAGCCCCGCGACGATCCACACGATCGCCGAGAACGCGCCCGTCGGCAGGGCGTCGATCACGCCGGGGGGGATGTCCAGGAAGTCGGGCAGCCGCCCGTTCAGGTCGCGGGCGATGTCGGGCAGCCCCTTCTCCCCGCCGAGGATGTTCTCGACGATCGGGAGCACCGCCACCAGCCCCGCCCCGAGCCCCGCCGCCCCGAACAGCGCGCACAGCACCGCCGGGACGAGCATCGCCCGATACCGCAGCATCCTTCTTGCAAAGCTCCAGTACGCGTTCATGAGCGGACCGGGATTGTTGCAGGATCGCCGCGGCTTTGCGCCCGCGACCAAAAGAAAACGGCCCCCGATTCCCCGGGGGCCGTTGATTCAGCATCCGTCGGCCCGCACCCGGGCCCGCGGGATCACTCGAGGATGTCCAGGTCGACCAGCCTGATGAAGTTGCCCAGCAGGACCGGCCCGCCGCCGACCACCTCGGCATCGAACGCCCCGAGCCCGCGGGCGTCGGGACGGTTGGCCACCGAAGCGATCGCCGCCCGAGTCGTGCCGTCGGTCTCGAAACCGCGGACCACGATCGAGAAGGTCGTGTTCCCCTGGTTCGCCCGGTTGGCGACATCGGTAATCAGCGAACTGATCTCGTCGCTCCGCTGCCCCGCTTCGAGGGTCGTCTGCCCCACCGTCACCACGGTCCCGTCGCCGTAGAGGAAATCGATCTGGTAGCGGATGTCGAAGTCGTTGGGATTGAACAGGGAGATGGTCTCCTGCGTGTTCCGCCCGTTCCCGCCGAACGCCAGGAACCCGTCGGCGAACGCGATCGTGTCCGAGACATGCGTCTGGAACGCGTGCATGATCGTGTCGCCGATCGCCGAGTCGGTCAGATTCAGGTTCACATGACCGGCCACGGGCGTGGCGCCCGAGCGGTACCGCAGCGTGAAGTAGGTGTCGGCCGGGATGGTCGGGAACACCGTCGCCAGGTCGACCTCACGCTGCGTCTGCGCGGGGATCACGAACTGGCTCGGCGTGCGCACGATCACCGACCCGTCGCTGAGGATCGCGTCGAGGCTCACCACCGCGGCGCTCCCGCCCGGGTTGGAGATCATCACCGTCGCCGAGCCCTCGTCGGGGATCACCAGCCCGGGGATGATGCCCTGGGCCGAGCCGCCGAACGGCACGCCCATCGCGCCGCTGGCGTTCCCGCCGCCGAAGGTCGAGATCGCCGCCACGATCGGCTCGGTCGACTCCACGCGGGCGCCGAGGATCGTGCCGTCGGGCAGGTTCAGGTCGACGAGTTCCTTGAGGTTGTGCACCTCGACCCCGCCGCGCCGGTACGCGTCGAGATCGAAGTCCACGCTGATCGGCGGCGCGTTGTCGATCAGGAACGACACCGTCACCGTCCCGTCGGTGTCCGACAGGCTCGTCCAGGTGATGAAGGTCGACACGCCGTCGCCCGTGGGCACATCGGCAAAGTCCCAGGTCGTCGCGGACCCGCGCACATCCGAGTCGCTCGCGTTGAAGAAGCCCTCGCCCAGCGCCCCGCCGAAGTCGAAGTGATTCAGAGACACCGCCACCGGGCTCATCGTCAGCCCGTCGAGCGAAGGCACCGCATCGGGCACCGCCGTGTACACCTCGATGGAGTACGGCGTGTTCGCCCGCACCAGCGACGCGCTCGAGTTCGACGCGTCGTGCAGCGTGATCGTCAGCGTCTCGTTCGCCTCGACGAACCCCGACGCAACGACCTCCTCACGCAGCAGGTTCTCGTACCGCACGATCACCTGCACATCGACATCCACGCTGTTCGGGTTCACCAGGTCGATCCGCGTCGTCGAATTCGGCGAGCGGAAACCCTCGGGCAGCACCACGAACTGGTCGTAGAAGCCCTCCCCGCCCTGCGCCTTGACCACCTGCGCGTTGAGGATCTCGACCTGGTCTTCCTCCTGGAACCCGTCGGCCGAGTCGTAGCTCCCGAGCACCGGCGTCGCGCCCAACCCGCCGCTCGACAGATCGAACGACCCCTGCAGGTTCGCCGGGTTGCCCGTGTCGGTCAGCGTGAACTCACCCTGGGCATCGCGGAACAGCGGCCGCCCGAGCTTGTCGGTCACATCCTCCTGGAACGCCGGGTCGTCGGCCAGGTCCTCGGTGTTCAGCGCCTCGATCGACTTGATGACATTCCACGACGCATCGGTCAGGATCCGCCCGAACACCGTGAACCGGCTCGAATCGAGCGAGCCCGAGTTGTCGCTCAGGTTGACAAAGAACTGGCTCGTCGCCGAATTGACATTCCCGCCGCGCAGCGCCATCGACAGCGTCCGCTCGACATTCGATCGCCCGAACTCGCTGTTGATCCGCCCGAGGTCCTCGTCAAAGACCGCCCGCAGACCCTCTTGCTCGTTGTACGACGCCAGCCCGCCCTGCAGCACGAAGCCCGGCTGCAGCCGCTGGAACATCGTCTCGCTGTACTGCCCGCCCTCGACATAATCGAGGAAGTTCCGCACCGTGTTCGGCGCGTCGTTCGCGAACAACTCGATGAACACATCACCGAGGCTCGTCTCCCACAGCACCACCGGGTTCGACGCGTCCTCGAGATCCGCGATCGTCGGCAGGTTCTCCACCGCCGACAGCACGATCCGAGGCTCCAGCGACTCGCACACGGGACCGGTGTCAGCCCCAACTCGGCGGGAATCACGATCAGCGTGTCGCATCAACGGCTCCTTGGCGGGTCCTTGCCTGAAATCTGCCCCGGGGTTCAGGGCGGCCCGGGACGCGGCTCTGTCAGCCAACCCGGGGCGGAACGATCGCGAGCATCAGCCCATCCCGACCGTCCCGCGGGGGGGTGCGGGGGCTCCGGGACGCACCCGGAACGCCTACAGCCTAGCCCCATCGCCGATTTTGGGCAACCCCGTCCGCTCCCGGCAACCCCGGGCAGCCCCCCCGCCGGAGGGGTACCATCCGGGCTTGCCGGACTCTGCGACGCAACCCGCCGACTCCTCCAACCTCCGGGCCGATCCCCCGCGGATCGTCCCCGCCCGACCCGTCGAGGTCCGCCCGGGCCCCGATCGCCCGCGCGACCCCGTCGCCCCCGCCCGGCGCGTCACGATGGTCTCGCCCTGTTTCAACGGCGGGCCCGACCTCCGCCTGGTCCTCTCCGACCTCACGCGGCTCCACCTCGCCGACGCCTCGGGCACCCCGATCGACCTGTCGATCCTCGTCATTGACAACGCCTCGGCCGAGCCCCTCGACGCCATGCCCGTCCCCCCCGGGCTCGATGTCACCTTCCTGCGCCTCACGACAAACACCGGCGGCAGCGGCGGGTACAACGCCGGCATGGCGACCGTCCTCCGCCGCGCCCGTGAGTCGGCCCGCCCCCCCGAGTTCATCTGGCTCCTGGATTCCGACGCCCGCCCCCATCCCCGGGCCCTGGCCGAGCTGGTCGACGCCATGGACCGCGCGCCGCAGCACGCGATCATCGGCTCGTCCATCGCCGAGCCCGACACGGGCCGCATCTTCGAGATCGGCGGCTCGGTCGACCGCATCCTCGGGCAGTTCTACCCCGCCTTCGGCGAGGACCGCCCCCCCACCGCCGAGATCGTCACCAGCACCTACGCCGCCGCGTGCAGCGCCCTCGTGCGCACGCCCGCGGTCGCCGACGCCGGGCTCTTCCCCGATGTCTTCCTCAACGCCGATGATGTCGAGTGGTGCATCCGCGTGGCGCGTCATGCCGGCGCCACGGTCGGCGCGACGACCCGTTCGGTCGTCCGCCACCCGCGGTACAAGTTCGGGCAGACCCTGCCCCGCTATTTCATCGCGCGCAACGCCTTCGGGCCGATCGACGCGATGGGCTTCGGCTGGCGCGTCCGCCTGTTCCGATCCCTCCGCGAACTCCCCCGCGCGCTCGCGCAGGTCATGATCGGCCGCCCGGATCTCGCCGAACTCCACATCCGCGGGCTCGAGGACGCCGCCGCCGGCCGACTGTTCGGGCGCGGCGCGATGGACGAGCTGACCTTCGAACGCTTCCACCCGATGACCGAACTCGAGCGTGAACTCCGCCGGACGCTCGAATCGGCCGACCCGCGCACCGCGCGCGCCAAGGTCTGGATCCATCCGAAAGTCCGCCTGGAAGACGGACCCGCCGACGCCCTCGAAGCCGCCCTCGCCGCCTGCGGGCTCGACACCGATCCGGTCGCGCGCGGGCCGTACATCCTGGAAAAGGAAGGCTTCTTCACCGGGCTCGCTCGGGGGCTCTGGCGCACCTTCGCCGGCCCGAAGCGTCGCGTCTGCGTCATCCCCGTGCGGGGTCGCCCCAATGCGTGGTGCCGCGGCCGCGTGCAGATCGAGGTCACGCCCGATGCCTTCGTCGTGCGCCCGGTCGATCGCCGGTCCATGCTCCGCGGCGTTGCGGGCACTTTCCGACGCGGGCTCGGCGCGGCGTGGAAGATCACGCGCCGTTCACCGGCGAGCGGCTCCGAACGCCGCCTGCCCGACCCGCTGACCTACCCGGTCCGCACCGAGCACCCCGCCGAGCGAGGCCCGGCACGCGCGTGATGTTCGAGGATCTCTCGATCGTCGTGCTCGTCTACAACCGGCGCGAAGCGCTCGAGCACACCCTGAGCCAGCTCGAACCCATCGCCCGCGACGGCGCGCAGGTGATCGTCGTTGACAACGCGTCGCGCGACGGCTCGGGCGAGGCGTGCGCGCGCGTCGCGCCCTGGGCCGAACTGCTCACGCTCAAAGAGAACCTGGGCGTGGCGGGCTTCAACCGCGGGGCGGCCCGCGCGACGCGCCCGTTCGTCCTGATCCTCGATGACGATGCGTGGCCCGAGCCGGGCGGGCTCGGCGAAGCACTGGCGATGATGCGCGCCGAGCCGGGCGTCGGCGGCGTCATGCTCCACCGGCTCCACCCTCGCACCGGCGACTACGAGTGGCCCTTCGACCGCGTCACCGAACGCCAGCGCCACTGGCCCGACATGGGCTGCGGCAACCTCGTGCGCGCCGAATTGTGGCACGCGATCGGCGGCTACGAGGAGCGGTTCTTTCTCTATCGCAACGACACCGATTGCGCGCTCAAGCTCGCGGCTGCCGGCGCCGAGGTGCGCTTCGACCCGCGCTGGCGGGTGCTCCACGACAGCCCGACCGTGCGTCGGCAGCGCCCCCGCTGGTTCCGGCTGTCGACGCGCAACTGGGTCTGGATGTGCCGTCGCCACGGCCGGGGCGCCGCGCGGATCGGGGCGATCCTGATGGGCTGGCTCTGGGCGCACAGGCTCGCGGGATTCAGCGTCGCGAGGCAGTGGCAGGCGCTGCGCGGGTTCATCGAGGGGGTGACGCGGGCGGCCCCGCCGCTTGAGCCCGGGCTCGAGCCCGATGGCGCGGCGCTTGCGCGGCTTGTCTCGCTCAAGCGGCGGTACCGGCGCGGCCGAACGACCGAGCCGGGCGACGAGGGATGAGTCGATCGTGGCCTTCATCCCAAGCGGGTTCAGACCACGCCACCCGACCATCCCGGCACCGGTCGACTCCATCCATGCGATGTTCCACGTGGAACACAGACCGGGATTGTGCGCTGGCAGGGCGTCGCTCACGCGTCCGAGCGGGCTCGCTGGATGCGGATCTGCTCTGGGGGAATGAGCGGGCCCTGGTCCATGCCCGGGCAGGTGCGCTTGGCACTCTCCCACGCGTTGCGGCTGCGCAGGTTGCTCTTCCAGAACGGCCAGGTGCGGCACTGGGCGGGGCGGTCGGCGTAGACGCGGCAGATCGCCTTGCCGGGGATCGTCTCGCGGTCGAGGAAGACGCAGTCGTACCCGTGGCGGGTGAGCCGCTCGCGCAGGCTGCGCCCCATCGGGGTGACCTCGGTGTACTTCTCGTAGAAGTCGCCCGGCTCGATGCCGATGGCGCCGGCCATGGCGACGGCTTCGGCCTCGGTGAAGTGGACGAATCCGGGCGGGCCCGAGCAGCAGTTGCCGCATTGTGTGCACTCGAAGCGGAGCCCGGGCTTGCCGAGTTCGGGGTCGGGCTGATCGAACCACTCGTGCGGGGGCTGACTCGGAGGCGCGGATCGGCGGCTCATCGGGCGGGCTCCGGGCCCAGGTAGCGGAGGGCGACGAGGGTCTGATCGTCGTCGCGCGTGCGCACGCCGGTGTGGCGGAAGAGGGCGGAGTGGACCGAGTCGATGACGCAATCGGGGTCGCCCGAGCAATCGAGGAGGGTGGCGTCGAGCCCGTCGGTGCCGAACATCTGGCGTTCGGGGTTGAAGGCTTCGGTGATGCCGTCGGTGTAGAGGACGAGGGTGTCGCCTGGGTTGAAAGTGACACGGTCAACGGGTTGGGCGATGTCGTCGGTGATGCCCAGTGGGATGGAGCCCGCGCCGTCGAGGGCGCGGATGGAGCCGGAGGAGCCGTCCTTGAGCCGGGGGGGGTTGTGCCCGCTGCGCGCGTAGGTGAGGGTGGCGTTGTCCGGGTCGTAGACGCCGAGGAACGCGGTGACGAAGGTGTTCTCGATCTCGGCGTGGAGGAGGCGGCGGTTGGCGTAGCCGATGATGGTGGCGGGGTCGAAGTCCGGGCCCTCGTACCCGTGGAGGATGGCGTGGAGCATGGCCATGACGGTGGCGGCGGCGGCGCCGTGCCCGGAGACATCGGCGATGAGGATGCCCCACTGGTTGTCGGGGAGCTTGAAGAAGTCGTAGTAGTCGCCGCCGGCCTGGTCGCTGGTGAGGTAGCTGGTGGCGATCTTGAGCCCGGGGATGGTCGGGACGCGGCGGGGCAGGAGGGACTGCTGCACGCGGGCGACCTGCTCGAACTGGGCGCGCAGCGCATCGGCGAGTTGCTGGTTGCGCTGGTACTCGAGCATGTTGCGGGTGGTGGTGCCGACGAGGTTGGCGATGAGCAGCGCGTCGACGAGGTCGTCGGGGGCGTAGCCCTCAGGGTCGCGGCGGAAGTTCAGGGCCCAGTTGAGGGCCTTGCCCTGATCGAAGATGGGGCGCGCGACGCAGGAGCCGAAGGGCGCGATCTCGTCGGCGAGGACGGGGTCGTTCTCGATGCGGAGGTGGTTGAAGAGCCTCGGCTCTCCGGCGTCGATGAGTTCGCCCAGGAACCCGCCGGTGTGGACGGGGAGCTGGTTCCAGTCCCGCCAGGGGTTGATGCGGTCGTCGGGGATGCGTTCGAAGAGTTCGGGGGAGACGCGGCGGGTGATCTTGTACTCGCCGGGCTCGAGCCCGCGGACGGAGAGGGAGATGTAGTAGTCGCTGGGGTTGACGCGCTGGTAGTACTGACCGAACTCGTAGACGACCTGGTTGGGCGACTCGACGGAGCTGATGCGCCGGCAGAGGTCGAGGAGGATGTCGAGGCGCGCCTCGATCGAGGCGTTGACATGCGAGCCGTGGACGGGTTGGTTGGGCGGGGGCGGCACGGGGAGAGTGTATCGGGGGTGAACCGGGAGATCGGGAGTCGGGAGTCGCGGCAGAAGCGGATGAAGAAGCACGAGCCGGACACCCGTGCAACGAGAGTCGGTCGAGGAAGTTTGGAAGAGCACCGCCCTCATCTGCGGGTCGGTGGCACGGGGTCAGGATGGTCCGAGCGTGCGCTGCATGACGACGAGGGTCTGGTCGTCGGCTCGTCGGCGCGAGCGGGTGTGGCGGTACAGGTCGGCGTGGACGGACTCGATGGTGCGGTCGGGGTCGCCGGCGGCGGCGCGGATGGCGTCGTCGAAGCGGCGGGTGCCGAACATCTCGCGCGCGGGGCTGAAGGCTTCGGTGATGCCGTCGGTGTAGAGGATGAGTGCGTCGGTTGGTTCGATGGTGACGGTCTCGACTTCGGGGGAGATCGTGTCGAGGACGCCCAGCGGGGGCTCGCCGACGCGATCGAGGGAATCGATGGTGTCGGAAGCGGGTCGGTAGATGCGGGGCGGGTTGTGCCCGGCGCGGGCGTAGGTGAGTTCGCCGGTGCGCGCGTCGTAGACGGCGAGGAAGGCGGTGACGAAGGTGGCGTCGAGGGTGGAGCGGTTGAGGCGGTTGTTGGCGTAGGCGAGGACGGCGGCGGGATCGAAGTCGGGCGGGTCGAAGCCGTGGAGAATGGCGTGGAGCATCGCCATGACAGTGGCGGCGGCGGCGCCGTGCCCCGAGACATCGGCGATGAGGATGCCGGCATGGTGCTCGGAGAGAGCGAAGAAGTCGTAGTAGTCGCCGCCGGCTTCGTCGCTGGTGAGGTAGCTCGAAGCGATGCGTGTATCGGGAATGCTGGGGTTGCTGGGCGGGAGGAGGGATCGCTGGACGGAGGCGACCTGCTCGAGCTGGCGGGCGAGGCGGGCGTTGAGGGCCTGGACCTGTCCGATGAGGTCCATCTGCTTGGCGGTGCGGCGGAGGAGGTTGGCGTTGGGGACCGATCGCTGGAGCTGCTCGACGGAGGCTTCTTCGGGGCCCTCGAAGAATGAGATGATCCATTCGACGACCTGGCCGTCTTCAAATACGGGGGTTGCGGCGCAGGAGCCGTAGGGCTCGAGTTCGTCGCCGAGGACGGGGTCGTGCGGGAGATCGAGGTGGTGGACGAGCTTGGGAAGCGGATCGTCGATGAGAGTGGCGATGAAGCCGCCGCGGCTTGGCTCGAAGTCGTCGGCTGCGTCGCGGAAGGGTCGGATGGTGCGCTGCTGGGCGCGCGTCGCGGTGCGCTGGGCGATGGAGCCCCGCTCGAGGACATGGTACGAGCCGGGGGGGAGCCCCCCCACTCTGATGTCGACGGCGTAGCGGACGGGGCTGAACTCGGCGAAGCGGCGCATGAAGGCGCCGAGGCTCTGGCGAGAGGTCTGGGCGCGGCTCATCTCGCGCTGGACATCGACCATCGCGACCAGGGCGGGGTCGTCCTCGACGCGGATGATCTTCACGCGCTGGCTCCGCAGGCACGCTCGATGTCGTGGACGCGATCGGCGATCTCGGCGAGCAGCGCGGCGCACTCGCGGGTGACGGCGTCGCGGTCGGCTGCGTCGGGGAGCGTCGGGAGATTGATGCGGACATTCCACGCGGCGGCGCGGGCGGTGGCGTCGCAGAGGATCGCGGCGATCGCGAGGTCGCTGGCGAGGTGCTTGTTGGTCCTGGCGGGGAGTTCGAGGAGGAGGCGGGAGAGGTCGGCGGCGGTCGCGAGGACGGCGCGGGGGACGGCGATGGCGCGCGCCGCCGCGGCGGGGAGTTTGCGGGCCAGTTCGGGATTGGTCTTGACGGCCTGCTGGAGGGCGTTGAACTGCTCGTAGGCGGCGGCATCCTCCTCGGCGAGTTGGAGGAGCAGGTGGCGGGCGCGTTCGAGCCTGGAAGCGGCCTGGCGGAGTTCGGCGTCGTGCTCGGCGAGGGACTTGCGCCCGATGGAATAGGAGAGGACCATCTGAGCGAGGGCGGCGGCGAGGGTGCCGGTGATCGAAGCGACGGCCCCGCCGCCGGGCGCGGGGGTCTTGGCGGCGATCGCGTCGAGAAGGTGCGCGAGCGGAGTCTGGTGCATGGGGTCCATCGCCGGATGGTACGGGGGGCGGCGCGGTCAGAGTTCGACCAGGAGCGTGACCGGGCCGTCATTGGTCAGGCGGACCTTCATGGAGGCGCCGAAGACGCCCGAGCGGACGGCAAGGGCGTCGGGGGCGAGGGCGGCGACTCGAGCGACGAGATCGGTGAACGCGGGACGGGCGGCGTCCGGGGGCATGGCGTCATCGAAGGATGGTCGCCGGCCCCTGGCGGTGGAGCCGGCGACGGTGAAGTTGGGGACGAGGAGGAGGCCCGCGGGCTCGGAAGCGGCGGCGCGGTCGAGCAGGGAGCGGTTCATGCGGTCGGCGTCGTCGCGGAAGACGCGGAGGTTGAGGAGCTTCTCGGCGGCTTTGTCGAGCAGGGCGGGGAGGTCGGCGTCGCGGGACTGGAAGCCGACGAGCGCGACGAGCCCGGGGCCGATCGAGGCGTGGGGTTGATCGTCGACGGCGAGGTCGGCTTCGGTGACTCGCTGGATGATGATGCGCATGGGGAGGGAGTCGGGGGGAAGAAGGCGAGACAGATGGAGAAGGAGGCGGAGCCACGGGCGGGACGCCCGTGCCACGAGGGGGGAAGGAAGAGCACCGAACGCTGCTGGAGGTCCGTGACACGGGGGGCGGCTACACTGGCGTTGCCGCGGGCGTAGCTCAATGGTAGAGCGCCAGCCTTCCAAGCTGGATGTTGAGGGTTCGAGTCCCTTCGCCCGCTTTGGCCTGTGATCCTGCTGGCCGATGAGCCGGCGGGGTGCGCTCAGCGCGTGCCGGGTTCGGCGATGCGGGCGGGCGGGATCGGGCAGCCCTGCTTCATGCGGCGCTGGTAGCGCCACTTGGCGAAGACGCGGTAGAGCGCGTCGACGATCGGGCGGATGATCGGCCAGCCGGTGGGCGCCCAGAGCCATCCCCAGCCGACGGCGGCGTAGGCGCGGCGGAAGACCTCCGGGCCGTGGACGATGGTGCCGTCGGGCAAACGGCCGTGGATCGACCGCATCGCCTGGTCGTAGGTGAAGGGGAGGAGGGCGAAGTCGAGCGAGGCGAGGTCGGTGATCGCCAGGTGATCGCGGTTGCGGTCGAGCCGGCGGAGCAGGCGTGACTCGTGGCTGCACAGGCGGCAGCCCTCGTCGACGAAGATCTCGAAGCGTTGTGT
The DNA here is from genome assembly GCA_043101605.1 of Phycisphaerales bacterium JB037. GTDB lineage: Bacteria > Planctomycetota > Phycisphaerae > Phycisphaerales > UBA1924 > JBICIG01. The sequence goes on along the minus strand of JBICIG010000028.1, from coordinate 275 downwards.
GGTCACGGGGGTGGTTTCGGCGGGCGGGTGGGCGCGGATGCGTTCGCGCGGGCCGTGCGCATGAACAGGGCCCCCGCTTTCGCAAGGGCCCCGGTGTGGACGCGTGTGGATGGGCGTTCAGCCGCCGGAGTTCGCGTTCTCGGGCTGGGGCTCGCGCTCGAGGGGGGAGGTCTCCTTGAGACGATCGGCGAACTTCTTTCGGACCTTCTCGACCTTGGGCATGGCGACCGCGCGGACATAGCCGGCACCGGGGTTGTTGCAGACATAGTCCTGGT
>JBICIG010000027.1:0-6701 GCA_043101605.1 Phycisphaerales bacterium JB037 | reverse complement strand
GTCGACAAACTTGGCGAGCGCGTCGGCGAAGGGGCGGGGCTTGAGGGGGTACTCGGTGCGTCCCTCGACCATGACCGGGAGCCCTGCGTTGGGGACGCAACTCACCGGGCCGCGCCAGAACTTCGAGAGGTGCTGGAGGTGCTCGGCCATCTCGGTCGGGCCGGTGGCGCAGTTGAGCCCGACCGAGGCGATGGGGTAGCGGCGAAGGGCCGAGAGGGCCGCCTCGATCGAGGAGCCGACGAGCATGGTGCCGGTGGTCTCGATGGTGAGCGAGACCATGATCGGGATGTCGTCGGGGGTCTTGCCCTCGGCGTCGAGGGCGGCGAGGCAGGCGTTGATGCCGGCCTTGACCTGAAGCAGGTCCTGGCAGGTTTCGAGGAGCAGCGCGTCGACGCCGCCGGCGATCAGCCCGCGTGCGGCAACGGTGTAGCTGTCGATCAGTCGCTGCCAGTCGATCTGCCCAAGGGTGACGAGCTTGGTGCCCGGGCCCAGCGAGCCGAGCGCGAAGCGCGGGCGGTCTGTGGTCGCGATGGCGTCGCACGCGGCCCGGGCGACCTCCGCCGACTGCTTGGAGAGCTTGAACGCGTCGTCCTGGAGGTCGAACTCAGCGAGCACATGGGGCATCGCGCCGAAGCTGTCGGTTTCGACGGCGTCGGCACCGGCTTCGAGGAAGGTCCGGTGAATCTTCTCGATCTCATCGGGGCGGGTGCGGACGAGGATCTCTGAGCAGTTCTCGCAGCCGCAGTAGTCGTGCTCGAGCGAGAGGTCGAGGCCGTGGATGGAGGTGCCCATGGCCCCGTCGAGGATCAGGATGCGTTCGGAGATGGCACGAAGGAGGGGGGAGGTCATTTCGGGTCGGCCTCGTGGGTCAGAGGGAGGCGGGAGCCAAGGGGTACTCCGGAGAGTATATCCGTATTTCCGGGTTTATGGATGAAACGCGCCGGGAGCACAAAAAAGAAGCGGAGGCGAGGCCTCCGCGGAGGGTGCTGCGGGGGAGGGAATCAGCGCTTCTTCTTGGGGGCCTTGGGATTCTTGAAGTAGTCGCCCTGGAACTTGCGCTGGAACTTCTCGACGCGGCCGGCGGCGTCGACGAACGCCCGCTTGCCCGTGAAGAAGGGGTGGGACCCGGACCAGACCTCGACATGCATCTCGGGCTGGGTGGAGCCGACCTCCATGACGACCTCGCCGTTGTGGTAGACCTTGCAGTTGTAGAACTTGGGGTGGATCTCGGACTTCACGGCGAACCTCCTGCCGGGCCCGGTCGTCCGCCGGGCGTGGAATTGGGCTGGGATTGTAGCCTGAAGGGGCGGCCCGGCAAGCGGGCGGCCCGGGGTCGCTTGACGGTGGGACGAAGCGTGCTAGCCTTTGCGACGGTCCCTCCGAGGGGCCGATCGGTCCCCGATAGCTCAATGGTAGAGCGAGCGGCTGTTAACCGCTAGGTTGCAAGTTCGAATCTTGCTCGGGGAGCTTCCTGGTGGCCCGGTTATGTCGGTGGCGGGTGGGGTGTTGAGCCCTATTCTGCCGCGATGATGAAGCCGGGCGAACCAGACTCCTCCCAGGCAACTCAGAGTGCGGACCGACCTTCGGAGGCCCCCGAAGGGCGGAACGCTCGTCGTGTGGCGTATGTCGGCGCGTGGCTCTCCGGGCTCGCGCTGGCGGCGCTCGTCGGCTGGATCGCGTCTTTGGTCATCGACGCGAATCGGCCGACCGAGGCGTCCTCGACGAAGGTCACCATCAACGGGCATTCGATCTCCGGTGCGGAAGCCAAGGAGGCGCTTCGCGACGCAGGGACGCGGATTCTCAAGGGGCTGACCGATCGAGGCGAGGAGTCATCCTCGGAGGGTCAGGAGCGAGGCGGCGACACTGCGGAGCACCGCCGGGCGGAGTCGTTGTCGATCGAGGCGGAGTTTGCGGCGAGGAGCGCCGGGCGCCCGGGTCGCTGGTCTCTGGTGCTCGCCGGCGTGCTCGCGTTGATCGGGTCGGTTCTCGGCGGCGTGGCTCGGTGGCAGGGCGCGCGCGGAGCCGCGACCTGGATCGCACTGTGGCCGATCGGACTGGTTGTCGGGCTCGGCACGGCGTTGCCGTCGTGTGCGGGTTGACAGCCAACAACCGTGGGGGCCTACGCCACATGGCGTATTGCTGCCTCGGCAACGCTCTCCATAATCAACCCGCGGGCCGAGTTGCGTGTCTCGGCTGCGAGTCGCTGCGTCGGAGAGGGGATCAGGCCATGGCCACCGTATTGAACATTCGTCGTGTTGCTGCGCTCGGAGTCTTCGCCGCGGGGGTCGTGGCGACCTCGGCCAGCGCTTCGGACGACTTTGTGACGATCACCGTCGATCTCCCGTTCCCGGCGGGCACCGGCCCCGGCGACGGCGTGTTCTATCGCCTGGCGGGCCAGAGCGCGTTCTACTCCCTCCGCACGGGCAGCTTCACGACCGGGGGACTCCTCGACGGGCTGGGCTCATCGGCCTCGCTGCAGGACATCTCGTTCCAGGAGTTCTTCCCCGAGGTGCAGCTCACCGACTATCTGGAGTTCGGGTACTTCGGGGTGCTCGAAACGGTCGTTGATGGAGCCTTGGGTGAAGAGGTGGTGGACCGCTCGCTCGTCGTGGCCGGGCAGGCTGCGATCTTCGAGGGGCTTCCAATCAGCTCGATCCTTCCGTTCCTCACCGAGAGCGAACTGGTTGATGCGCTCACGGGCGGATTCGACACTCCCCAGTTCTTCGATGCGCTGTTCTCGGCCGTCGGCAATCCCGACCTGCTCGGCGATCTGACCTTGCTTCAGCAGGCCTTCCCGGGCGCACCGACCGACCTGATTCGGGACGGCGAGAGCCTCGGCCTGTACGGGTTCATCCGGAGCGTCCCCGGAGAAGAGGATCAGGCCGTCTGGATTGGCGGGTTGTCGGCAACGGTGCTGCGGGTGGTCCCGGCGCCGACAGCCGCCGGAGTGTGGCTGGTCGGGGGCCTTGCAGCGGCGCGCCGCCGACGCGTCCGGCGTTGAGTCGGGAGGGCGACCGGGACCCGCTCGACGCCTGACCGGTTCCCGAGGCCGGCGACCGTCGGGCGATCGAGCCGCCGGGTCCGCGGCGGGCGACGGCCCACGGACGAACTTCATTGGCAAGTCGCTTGCCCACAATTCAGGAGGGAGTATCTTCGTGCCCGAGCGCGCGTGGCTCGGGCGCGTCCGCGCCACCGAGACGCCCCGCATACTCGGAGCGTGGTTGTGATCTCGCCCGTGACTCTCGCAACGCTGACCGACGCCGCGCTCCGCCTCGATGAAGCCGTGGACCTCGATGAGTTATGCGCGGCGGCAAATGCGGGGCTCTCGAAGCTCGTCGCCTGCGACTGGCCGCTGATCTCGCTGGCGACGACGCTGCTCCCCAATCGGAGGTTCTCCTACTGTCCGGTTGAGGGGGACTGGCAGCGTTTCGCAGATGATTCGCTGACCCACGCCCACGAAGAGCCGGTTTACACCTCGCGGCTGAGGTTGCAACTGCAGGGGCCCGCCAGCGTCACGCGGATGGTCGACTGGGGCGACCTGGAACCGACGCGGTACTACCAGGAAGTGTGGCGCCCGCTGGGCGTGCGCCGGCTGCTGCGGTATCTCACGCCCGGGCTTCTGAGTTTCCGCATCGAACTCGCCCGAGATTCGGACCGCGACTTCTCCGAAACGGATGTCGCGGTGGTTCATGCGTTGGGCCGCCACCTCAACGCCTCGGCCGAGAGAATGGCCCTTCGGCACGGCGGCAGCTTGCCGGTTCAGGGGCGCCTGCACGCGGTGCAGACCTTCGCGTGGCTCGTCTGCGATCGGAGCGGGCGGGTCCAAAGAGCCGACCCGGCGGCACTGGCGCGGATGCGAGCCGCGGTCGGTCCCGGTCCCGGGCTCGACCGGATCCCGCCGGACTGGCTCGCGGAACTGCACAGCCGCGCCCGGGGCGGACCGGCCAAGCCCTTCTGGCACACCCTGCGCGGGCAGCCGATGAGCGTGCATATAGCGCCGATCCGTCCGACGCCAGACGAGTTCTCGGTGGGCTTTCTGGCACAGCCGGTCCCGAACGATCCGTGCGCCCCCCTGAGAGCTTTGGGGCTCACCTCTCGGCAGGCCGAGATACTGCACTGGGTCGCGCAGGGGAAGACGAACGGGGCGATCGGGATCATCCTCGGCATCAGTTCCCTGACGGTGAAGAAGCACCTGGAGTCCGTGTTTCACACGCTCGGCGTCGAGAACCGCCTGGCCGCGGCGGTGGTCGCCTTCGAGGCGCAACGGCTTGCGGGATCCCGGTAGATCGGGCCGTTGCCGGCCGGACCCGTCACGGCGCGGCGGGAGGGACGTTGGATGCATCGTTCCTGAGCCGCGATCGTCGGCGCAGTGACTGGCACACGCTGACGATCACGCCCAGTGCCGCGAGCGGGATCACGAACGCGAGCATGACGGAGGAGAATCCCGAGATTGCGTCGTGCTCGGTCGCGAGCAGGAGGAGATACGCGACATACGCCGCGTACCCGCCCAGCAGCAGCAGCCCTTCCCAGCGGTTGATGCGTTGCCCCGTGAACGCGATGGGCAGGCAGGTGATGGCAACGGCGGCCATCACGGGGATATCGAACGCCATCGCCGCGCCGGGGACGGGCAGACCCGAGGGAGCCGCGAGCGAGGAGATCCCAAGAATCCCGAGGATGTTGAAGATGTTGCTGCCGACGACATTGGCGATCGCCAGATCGCGCTGCCCCCGGACGGCCGCGACGATCGAAGTCGCGACCTCGGGCAGCGAGGTGCCGACCGCGACGATCGTCAGCCCGATGATCAGTTCGCTCAGCCCCAGGGCCGTCGCGACCGAGACCGACCCGGACACGAACCATCGTGCTCCGAGCACCAGCACCACAAGCCCGCCGATCGTCAGCCCGATCGCCAGCGGCAGCGCCAGCCGCACCTTGACGCCCGGGTCGTTCGCGGCCTGCTCGGCGGCGAGGCGCGACTCACGCCGCGAGACCCAGATGGCGGCGATGGTGTACGCCGCGATGCCCGCGAGCAGGATGGCGCCCTCCACCCGACCCAGCCGCCCGTCGAGCGCGAGCCCCCAGAGCAGGATGGACACGCCGATCATGATCGGGATGTCGATGCGGATCAGTCGCCGCGCGACGACGAGCGGGCTGATCAGCGCAGTGAGGCCGAGGATGAAGAGGATGTTGAAGGTGTTGCTGCCGACGGCGTTGCCGATGGCGATCTGAGGCGTGCCGTCGTGCACGGCGCTAAGCGACACGGCAACCTCCGGCGCGCTGGTGCCGAACGCGACGATCGTCGCGCCGATGATCAGCGGCGAGATGCTGAATCGTGTCGCCAGCCCGACCGCGCCGCGGATGAGCGTCTCCGCGCCCCCGACGAGCAGGATCAGACCCAGGATGATCAGGAGCCAGTGGTTCACGATTGGATCCTTTGGAAGGGCACCAAGAGCGGCGTCGCGACGGGCATCCCAACGCTAGCCGATCCGGCGTCGCAAAGCCGGACTCAATCCGGCGCACGAGAAAGGCCCCGCGTTGGCGGGGCCGTGGGGGAATGGCTCGGAATTGGGTCGCGCCGACGCGGTCAGTCGATGACCAGCGTCGAGTTCATCGCGACCGCCCGGGCCATGTTCGCGAAGTTGGGGGAGGTCCGGCGGACGGTCTCGTGCAGGGCTTCGAGTTGCTCACGGGACGCATCGGCCTTGATCCGAACGCGGTAGTCGAGCCGGTCGTAGCCCGGGTTGACATCCTCGCCGAGCTGGAACAGCCCACGCAGATCGATGTCTCCCTCGGTCTCGATCTCGATCTCGTCGATGCGGATCCCCTGCACCGCGGCGTAGTCGACATAGGTGACCATCATGCACGCGTTGACCGCGGCGAGGAGGTACTCCTGCGGATTGGGCTGGGTGTTCGTCCCGCCGATCTCGAGCGGCTCGTCGGTCCGGATCGTCCAGTCCTTCGCGACGGTCCGTCCGCCGATCTTGTAGTGATCGACCCGGCTCATGGTGCGGTTGCCGCCCTCCCACAAGGTGCGGACGCTCCAGCTCGTCATGCCCTTTGCCGGGTCGTCGGCGACCGCCCCGATGAGCTCGGTGATCGCGCCGGGGCTGACGCCGTTGAGCATCGCCGGGGCCTCCACGGGCTCGGCGGGGCTCGCCGAGGCCCGGTTCATCTCGCTCATCGAACTCATGCGGTGGCTTCGGTTCTTCATCGTGTTCGCGGTCGGGTTCATGGTGTTCGTCCTTTGGATGTGGGCGTTGATTCGAGTGGTTCGTGCGGTCGGCCGGGCCGATCCGCCACTGATTTCATTTGGCTAGCCGGACGAACAGTACAACCCGCGTGCGAATCGACTAGATTACTTCTGGTCAACCCCCGGGTGACTCGAGGTACACCCCTCTCGCCCGCGGGTCGGTGCGGAGCATCGGTCATGATCGATCACCGAGCCACGGAACAGGAATCCAAGGGCCGGGATATCGAGCCCACCGCCGCCAGCCTCCTGGGCGTGCCCGAAGTGGCTTCCGCGGGGCGAGAACGCCTCGTTGATGTCGCGATCGAATTGTTCTACCGGCAAGGGTTCCACGGCGTCGGGCTGGATCAGGTCCTCGCCGCCGCGGGCGTCACCAAGACGACCTTCTACAAGCACTTCGAGTCGCGGGACGACCTGGTCGTCGCGGCGGTCGCCAAGCGCGATCAGTGGGAACGCC
>JBICIG010000026.1:0-4641 GCA_043101605.1 Phycisphaerales bacterium JB037 | reverse complement strand
CGCCCGCGCCAGCAGGTCGCGCAGGTACTCGATGCGGTCGGTCTCGGAGGTCGTTCCCACGCGCCGATCGTACCGCGCGGCGACCCCCCGGGCCCGACCTATCATCGCTCCATGACCGCCCAGATCATCGATGGCAAACGCCTCGCCCGCGAGATCCGCGAACAGATCACCGAACGCGCCCGCGCCGTCCGAGACCGCGGCGGCGCCGTCCGCCTCGACGCCATCCTCGTCGATGCCGGCGACTCGGCCGCCCGCGTCTACGCCGAGAATCAGGCCCGCACTTGCCGCAAGGTCGGCATCGAGTACCGCCTCCACGAACTCGCCTCGCACGCCTCGCGTGACGACATCGTCGGGCGCGTGCTCCTGCTCAACCAGGCCGAGGATGTCCACGCGATCATGGTCCACCTCCCCCTCCCGGGAGCCGTCGATCCCTACGAGGTCCAGCGGCTCATCGACCCCGCCAAGGATGTCGAAGGCGTCAACCCCGCCAACATCGGCAACATCGTCTACGGGCGCTCCAGCCTCGCCCCCTGCACCGCCCTGGCGACCCTCAAACTCGTCGAGTCCACCGGCATCGAGATCCGGGGCAAGCGGGCCGTCGTCGTCGGCGCCTCCGATGTCGTTGGCAAGCCCATCGCCGTCCTTCTGATGCGCCAGGACGCGACGGTCATCTCCTGCAACATCTGGACCTGGGGGCTCGAGGATCTCTGCCGATCCGCCGACATCCTCATCCCCGCCGCCGGCGTCCCGGGGCTCATCAAGCCCGACATGGTCAAGCCCGGAGCCGTCCTCGTCGATGTCGGCGTCAGCCGCATCGAGGGGTCCGACGGCGAGAACCACACCGTCGGCGACGCCTGCTTCGAGGAATGCCGCGAGGTTGCCGCGTGGATCAGCCCCGTGCCCGGAGGGGTCGGGCCAATGACCGTCTCCATGCTCCTGCTCAATGTCGTCGAGTCCGCCGAGCGCCGCATGGGCATCAAGCCCGGCTGAGCGCCCCTTCCTCCTCGTCCACCCCGGCGGGCGCGTCTTCGGCGCACGAACCCAGCAACTCCCGCGACAGCGACTCGATCGCCCCGCAAAGCACCTCGATCGAACGCGCGTACTCCGCCAGCGGCAGCCGCTCCTCGGGCGTGTGATCCAGCGAACTGTCCCCCGGCCCGTATGCCGCGATCGGGCATCCCCACGCCGGACCGGCGATGTTGAAGTCCGCCGTGCCGGTCTTGAGCTTCGGGCGGGGCTGCCCCCCGACCCCGCGGATCGCCGACGACAGCGCCCGCACCACCGCATCGTTCCGATCGGTCTGGTGCGCACGCTCCGCCCCGGACACCTCCAGCGTCATCCCCTCGGGCGCGAGTGCCGCGAGCGTCGCCCGCAAGCCCTCGGGCGTCATCGCCGGCGGCAGCCGGAACCCGCAACGCATCGACGCCCGCTGGGTCAGCCCGTCGCACGACGAGTCCCATCCCTGGACCGTCGCCTGCAACTGGTCGAACGCGCGTGCGCGCCCGGTGTTGAACGCCGACGCCCGTTCCTGCACCCGCGACCACCACCCGGCGAGATCATCGCACGCGGTCGAGTCGGGTCCCGCCGAGTGGAAGTGGGGCCGCTCGATGCGAGCATCCACGAGCAGTCTCCCCTTGTACCCGAGCGTCACGCCGTCCCACCCACTCGGCTCACCGATGATGCACGCGTCCGGACGCATCCGCGACACGACCAGCCGCGCGCCCGGCGAATCGGGCGTCTCCTCGCCCGCCGCCCCGACGACCGTCACGCGGACGCGACCCGGCAGGTCGGCCCGTGCCGCAGCGCACAACATCGCCGCCAGCGGTCCCTTCGCGTCGACGCTCCCCCGCCCGTGCAACTCGCCCGCTTCGATCCGAACCGGGATCTCACCCGGCACCGTGTCGATGTGGCCCAGCAGCACCAGGTGCACCGCCGCGTCCGCCGGCCCACGGTGCACGATCGCGCTGCCCGCCTCGTCGATCTCGGCGCTGAGCCCGAACTCCCGCGCATGCGCGCACAGCACGCCCGAGGCCCGCCGCTCACTCCCCGAGACGCTCGGCGTCGCGACCAAGTCCACCAGCACCGCCTCGTCCCGCGACAGCAGCGCCCGATTGATCATCTGCACACTCACACCGCGACTCCTTCGCCGGCAAACACCGTTCCCTCACCCGCGAGCGCGCGCTCCAGGCAGCCCTGGCCGCCCGCCGATCCGATCACCACGCGCCCCACGCCCGCCGCGATCGCTTCCTGCGCCGCGAGCACCTTGTTCTTCATCCGCCCGCGTGCCGCCGACTCCGCCTGGTCCATCGATGCGGGCGTGACCCGCCCGATCAGCGACCCCGGATCCGCGGGATCCCGCAGCAATCCGCGCACATTCGAGAGCAGCAGCAGTTCGCGCGCGCCGAGCGCCGCCGCGGTCGCCGCCGCCGCCCGGTCGGCATCGACATTGATCGCGACCCCGTCGGGCGTGACCGCCGGCGGCGTCAGCACGGGCGTCAGCCCCGCTTCGAGCAGCGAGTTGAGAAACGCCCCGTTCACCGACTCGACCCGCCCGGACAGATCATCGCGGATGATGACCGTCCGCCCATCCTCGATCGAGCGGATCGCCTCCTTCCGCCGACCGATCCAGACGCCCGCGTCGATGCCGCTGAGCCCGACCGCGTCGACGCCTTCACGCCGCAGGTTCTCGACGACCGACTTGTTGATCCGCCCGCAGTAGACGCTCATGAAAATCTCGAGCGTGGGGCGGTCGGTGCGGCGCGAGGTGTGCCCGCTGGGGCTGGTGATCGTGCGCGTCGGGTGCCCGAGCGCCTCGGCGAGTTGGTTGGTCTCGTGGGATCCCCCGTGGACCAGCACGACCCGTTCGCCGGCGCGCACCAGCCCCGCGACTTCCGGTGCCAGAGCGCACGGGTCGATCCCCTCGCCCCCGCCGATCTTGATGACGATGCAACTCATCTCGTTCCGCTCCTGTCGGATTACGCGGGGTGGAGCCCCGGGAAGGTCAGTCCGGCCTGTTCGTCAAAGCCCAGGGCGAGGTTCGCCGACTGCACCGCCGACCCCGCCGCCCCCTTCACAAGATTGTCGATCGCGCACAGGGCGATGATCCGCCCGGACCGCTCATCGACCGCGAACCCGACATCGGCGTGGTTGGAGCCCACAACGATCCGCGGATCCGGGAAGCGGTTGGCGCCGCTCCGCTCGCAGACGATCCGGACGAACGGCTCGGTCCCGAACGCCTCGCGATACAACTTCCAGAGCTCCTTGGTGTCGATCGGCTGGGTCGGCTCGATGTGCGCGGTGCACAGCACGCCCCGCACCATGTCGATCGCGGTGATCGTCGCGTCCAGATCGAGTTCCCCGAGCGATTGCTCCACCTCCGCCAGGTGGCGGTGCCCGGCGGCCGAATAGGTGCGGGCCGTGCGCGCACGCACCGCGTGGTGCGATCCGGCCGAGGGCTCGGCCCCCGCTTCGGACGAGCCGACCTTCACATCGGCGATCGCCCGCCGGATCAGCCCGGCGCGGGCCAGCGGCAGCAGCGCCAGCGTCATCGCCGTTGCGTTGCACCCGACGCCCGACACCAGCGTCGCCCCCGCCAGCCGATCCCGCGAGATCTCGGGAAGCCCGTAGACCGCCTCGGCGAGCACGCCCGGCGCGGGATGGTCCGCCTCGTACCAGCGCCGGTAGACGGCGGGATCGCGCAGGCGGAAGTCGGCCGAAAGATCAATCACGACGCGGGCGCGCGCCCGCCAGCGGTCGATCTCCTCGCTTGCCACGCCGTGCGGCATGCAGAGAAAGAGCAGGTCGCACGGCTCGATCTCCTCGGGCACGCAGAAGAACCGGTCGATGTGCCCGCGCAGGTTCGGGTGGGCGCGGTGGATCGGCTGCCCGGCGAGCCGGCGCGAAGCGACCTGCCCGATCTCGAGTGCCGGGTGACCCGCCAGCAGCCGGAGCAGTTCGCCCCCCGCGTACCCGCTCCCGCCGACGATCGATGCGACGCCGCTCACGCTCGAATCCCCTCGGCCAGGCGCACGACATGGTCGATCATCCGGTCGGGGATGTTGACGCCGGTGGTCGTGATGCTGTTGCGGAACTCCATGGAGTGGTTGATCTCGTTGACGAGCAGCCCGCGCGTGGGGCACTCGAGGACATCGACCGCCGCCAGATCGGCGCCGACCGCCGCGACGGCGCGCACCGCGAGGTCGCCCAGCTCGTGCGAGACTTCCAGTCCCGCGGCCGTCGCCCCGCGGGCGGTGTTGGTCAGCCAGTGCGCACTGGTTCGGGTGATCGCCGCGATCGCCTCGCCGCCGACGACGAAGACGCGGATGTCGCGCTGCGGCTTGTTGACATGCTCCTGGGCGTAGACGACGCCGTGCATCGGCGAGCCCAGTGTGTCGCGATGGTCGAGCACCGCCTCGGCAGCGTCGCGGTCGTTCACCCGCGCCACCAGCCGACCCCATGACCCGACCGTCGGCTTGAGCACCGCGGGGTACCCCACCCGCTGGATCGCTTCGAGCCCGGACTCGGGCGCGAACGCCACGCGCGAAGCGGGGGTGGGGTACCCCGCGGTGCTCAAGCCGACGGTCGGGTCATGGGGTCGGCTGGTGGCGCGGGTGAACGACCGCGACGCTGCCGAGGCGGTGC
>JBICIG010000025.1:0-9121 GCA_043101605.1 Phycisphaerales bacterium JB037 | reverse complement strand
GGAGAGGGCAGGGTGAGGGGTCTTCGCTTCTCGCCGTCCCGGTTGGCGGCGCACAAAGCGGGCGGTTGATGTTCCACGTGGAACACAACTCCTGTTTGTGCGCGCCATCACCTGAACGCCCACAGCAGATCGAACTCGGGTCTGAAGATCAGAGAGACACCGAGAATGATCGCCGCGCCGATGCAGGTGTGGACGACTGCGGTGATCTTCCGACCCGCGGCCCACTCCTGGCGAGCATCGACGATGATCAACACGCCCAGTGCGATCACGGTTCCCCAGAAAACAAACGCACCCGGCATCGATCATCCTCTTGCATGCGCCGATCGGTGTGTCCCGATCACTTCCTGGGTGTCTTCCGCTTGCCCTTGCGTTTCCGCTTCCGAGCCTTGGCCGCCGCGGCCTTCGCGTCGGCTTCCTGCTTGAGGGCTTCCCAGTCCGGGTCGCGGCCGTCGGTCATCACGCCGTGCCCGGCGAGGAACAGGAACGGGCAGGCGATCAGGAACCAGAGTTGCGATCGGCTCTCGAGCCGGCCGGCGTGGGTCGCTTCGCCCGGCTTGTCTGGGTTGTAGTAGATGTCGACCTTCCCGCCCGATCCCTTGCCGGTGATCTGGGACTTGTAGAGGCTTCCGTTCGCCTCGTATTCGATCGAGAGGACATTGGTCTTGAAGGTGCCGCGGCTGGTCGAGGTGTTGAAGCTCTGCTGGAACTTCGTGCTCGCGGTGGTCCTGGTCCAGTTGCGCTGTTTCTCGGCGTTCTGGAGCGTCTTCCAGCCGATGAACCCGGCCAGGGCGAACGCGGCGAGGATGAGGATCAGCCCGAGGAACTTGTCCAGCGGGCCGGCTTTCTTCGGCTTCTTCCGCTTCTTGCGCGCCATGTCTGCGAGCATACCTGCAATCGGCGGCGGTTCCGAATCCGACCGTTGCGTCCGATACTGAGTGAGCCATGGCGGCGATACGCTTGCCCATGACCAGCACCGGCTCGCACCGCCCCCATCGGACCGCCGCGATCCTCGCGATCGGCGACGAACTGATCCTCGGGCAGAAGCTCGATTCCAACTCGCAATGGCTGAGCGCACGCCTGCTCGATCTCGGCATCCGCCCGGTCGAGCACGCGACGGTCGATGATGATCTCGATCAGATCGCCGGGGCGTTCACGCGGCTGGCGCGCGTGGCGGACCTGATCCTGTGCACGGGCGGGCTCGGGCCTACCGCGGACGACCTGACGCGGCAGGGGCTGGCGCGGGCGATGGGGGAGGAGTTGGTCGAGGACGCGGGGGCGCTGGCGCAGATCCGGGCGTGGTACGACAGCCGGGGGCGGGCGATGCCTGAGCCCAATCGCGTCCAGGCGCTGCGGCCGCAATCAGCCGCGTGGATCAGCAACGAGCACGGGACGGCGCCGGGATTGGTGGGGGAGATCGAGCGGGAGGATGCGCGCGCGACGGCGGTGTGCCTGCCCGGGCCGCCTCGCGAGATGCACCCGATGTTTGAGGTCGTGGCGAGGGAGTACCTGCGGCCGGCCGAGGATCGCGTGACGATCACGAAGATCCTGCAGACCTTCGGCACGGGTGAGTCGAATGTGGCGGAGATGCTGGGGGAGTTGATGGCGCGCGATCGCATGCCGTTGGTCGGGACGACGGCTTCGACGGGGATCGTGAGCGTGCGGATCCGGTACGAGGGCACTGGCGGGCAAGCCGCCGGTAGCCCCCCGCGCGAGCAGGCGCAGCGGCTGGTGGATGAGACTGAGCAGGATGTGCGTGGGCGGCTCGGCCCGCTCGTGTTCGGCGAGGGGGAGGACGCGACGCTCGAGGGGCATGTGCTGGGGTTGCTGCGCGCGCGGGGGCAGATGCTCGCCACGGTCGAGAGTTGCACGGGGGGGATGGTGGGGGGGATGCTCACGAGCGTGGCGGGGTCGTCGGACGCGTACGCGGGCGGGTGGGTGACCTACACGAACGCGATGAAGCACAAACAGGTGGGCGTGCCAAGGGAGGTGTTCGAGGGTGTGCCCGGGAGCGGCGAGCCGGCGGCGGGGGCGGTGAGCGCCGAGTGTGCGCGGGCGATGGCCGAGGGCGGGCTCCGGGAGAGCGGCGTCGATCACTGCGTGGCGATCACGGGGATCGCCGGGCCGGGCGGGGGGAGCGACGAGAAGCCGGTGGGGCTGGTGTGGATCGCGCTGGCGTCGATGGGCTCGCCGACCGATGTGCGGCGGTTCCGGTTCAAGGGCGGGCGCGACCAGATCCGGCTGTGGGCGGCGCGGTCGGCGTTGGGGATGGTGCGGCTGCGGGTGGAGGGGGTTGAGATGGGGTTGTTGGGGGAGGGGTAGGAGCGGTGGTTGGTGGGGTTGTGGAGTGGTGGGGTCGTGGGAGCCGCGGCATCGGCGGGGTGGTGGGAATTGGGGGCATCCGGCACTGGCGGGCTAGCCGCCAGTGGCACCCGGCGAGCCGGGAGTTGAGAACCCGGGCAGGGTTTCCGATGAATGTTGGCGAATGGAGGCACCGAGAAGCCCGCAGAGCCGGGCGTCTCGGTGGCACGGTACTCCTTGAGCACGACCTTGGTGCCATCCGGCGAATCCCGCCCGGGCCCGTGCCACCAAGATCGGCTCTGCGATCTTGGTGTTCCTCGGGTAGGTTGACCGGATGGAATCCCGAGCCGACCACCCGATCCGCAAGCGCATGCGTCGATGGGAAGGGACGGACGCAGTCCGGTTCGTCACATTCTCCTGTGATCGTCGGCGGCCACTCTTGGACAAAGACGCGGTCCGCGACCTCTTTGCCGAGCAGCTCGCGGCAACGCGGCGTCAGCATGCCCTTGAACTCTTTGCCTGGGTCGTGATGCCCGAGCATGTCCATCTGCTCGTCCGGCCGTCGCCAGAGTCCAAACTGGCCGATGCGCTGCGGTCACTGAAGACATCCGTGGCCAAGCAGGTCTTGGGTCGTTGGCGCGACTCGCGAGCGCCGATCCTGGAGGAACTCCGGGCGGGCCGCGGCGCGGTGCGCCTCTGGCAGCGCGGCGGCGGGTTCGACCGCAATGTGCGGGACACGAGCGAGCTCTGCCGCGAGGTGCGGTACATCCACCTGAACCCGGTGCGGCGGGAATTGGTGAAGAACCCCGAAGACTGGAAGTGGTCGAGCGTGCGTTGGTGGATGGGGGCGAGGGACGGGGAGATCGAGTGCGACCCGCCGCCGGGAGAGCCGAGGAGTTGGGAACTCTGGCAGGGTTTCCGATGAATGTTGGCTCGATGTGGGCACCGAGAAGCCCGCAGAGCCGGGCGTCTCGGTGGCACGGGACTTCTTGAGTGCTATCTTGGTGCCACCCTGCCGCGATCAAAACTGCGTTGACGCCCTATTCTCGACCAAGTTTGACCAGTCACTCTGGCATTCTTCGTCGGGTGCAACCGGAAGGCCCCACCAACCGATCGACAGTCGGTTCACTGAACTCGGAGAAGCAGCCCACTCGATCCGCTGGCGCAGCTGATTGGGAAGGTCGCAAATGAACGCATCCATCTGCTGCACTCCGACGAGGGTTCCGAGGCACTCGGCAGGGCCTCCATCAGTCCTAAACACAAGTCCGAGGAGGGGGCCCGCCCCGAGCCTGACACGACGAGAGAGCGGCACTTCACATGCAAGTACATTAAGCACAAGGGATGACATGTCACCGGTTCTTAGAATGCAAGGATTGAGGAGCTTCTTATTGGTTCTCAGTACTCTGTATCGGTCGCGCGAGTGGTCCACCAGCAGCACGGTGCGGCGTCCCGATGTCCAAGGTACATAGACAAGCCAACCCGCGAGACAGATAACGCCGCCAGCAACGTACTTCGCTGTCCTGCTGGTTGCCATGCCGGCGTTCAGAGTGACCCAGATGAGAAAGATGAAGCCGATCGTCACCGTCACTACAAGAACCACTTCCCGCCTTGATACACGGAACGGCGGACCCGCGATCGCGACTCGACCGTCATTTAGCACTAAGACTGCAGGTCGATACGGAGCAGTCGAGCAATAGGTCGGGCGAACATGCTTGGCAAAGAGCGGAGCCATGGGATCTGTATTGACCTCGAGTGTTGTGGAAGGTCGTGGCCGGGTGCCACCGCTTGGAGCGCAGCTCCTAGCGGTGCGTCTTCAACGCCGCAAGCGTACCCGACCCCGATCACGCCGCATAACGTCCCTTCGAGATCGGCATTCCATCGCACCGCAAGCCGAAGCGGCATGCGGTGGCACCCGACATCAGGATGCCGCCACCTTCCCCCTCGGATCCGCATCCGGCACCGCGCTCAGCAGGGTCTTGGTGTACTCGTGCTGGGGGTTTTCGATGATCTGTTCGCGGGTGCCGCGTTCGACGATCTTGCCCTTGTACATCACGGCGATGTTGGTGCAGACATGCTGGATTACGGCCATGTCGTGGCTGATGAAGAGGTAGCTCAGGCCCAGGTCGCGCTGGAGGTCGGTGAGCAGGTTGATGATCTGGGCCTGGATGGAGACATCGAGGGCGCTGGTGGGCTCGTCGCAGACGATGAAGCGGGGGTTGAGGGCGAGGGCGCGGGCGATGCCGATGCGTTGGCGCTGGCCTCCGGAGAATTCGTGGGGGTAGCGGTCGGCCGAAGCACGCGGCATGCCGCAGCGTTCGAGGAGTTCTTCGGCTTTGGCGCGGAGTTCGTCGCGGGACTTGGCGAGGCCGTGGATGACGAGGGGCTCGGCGACGATCGAGGCGATGCGCATCCGCGGGTTGAGGGAGCCGGCGGGGTCCTGGAAGATGATCTGCATCTGGCGGCGGAGGGCGCGGAGTTGGGAGCCGGTGGCGTCGAAGACGCTGGAGCCTTCGAAGAGGACGCTGCCGCTGGTGGCGGGGATGAGGCGGAGGAGGGTTCGGCCGACGGTGGTCTTGCCGCAGCCGGACTCGCCGACGAGGCCGAGGGTCTCGCCGGGGCTGAGGGAAAAGCTGACGCCGTCGACGGCGCGGACATGGTCGGTGACGCGCTGGAGGACGCCGGTGCGGACGGGGAAGTGGGTGTGGAGGTCGCGGACCTCGAGGAGTGGGGAGGCGGTGTCGGGGGGCGTCGCGGGCGCTGGCTTGGAGGCGGGGGGCGGGTCGATGGTGGAGACGGCCGAGCGGGACTCAGGGGGGAGGTCGGGTCGGGTGGCGGGATCGCGCAGCGGGGGCTCGAGCGGGGTCTGGGGCTCGTGGGCCTCGTGCGGGTGGCGGGGCTGATGGGGGTCGTGGTCGGTCATCGGGGGCGATGGTACCGGATCGGCGGGGCGGGCTGCGGGAGCGGTTGCCGGGTGGAGGCGTGGCAAGCGGGGGGGAGGGCACGGGTTGCGCAGGAGGGTTGGGCGCGGGTTGCCGGGCGGATGCGTGGTTGGCTTGACCCGGTGGGGGGTGGTGGTATTGTTCCGGGCGCTGCCGGGCAGGTAGCTCAGTTGGTAGAGCACTGCACTGAAAATGCAGGTGTCGCCGGTTCAAGTCCGGCCCTGCCCATTGACGGCTCCCGCGGGATTTCGCAGGGAGCCGTTTCCTTTTGCATAGAGCGTTGCGGGAGCGGGGCTTGCCGCGACTCGTGCGAATCGCTGCGAGTGGCTGCCGATGGCTGGTGCGCCGCGTTCTGCGCCACCCGTGCGCCGGGTTCGGTTCGGTCACTCGGGGCCGTTGGTTGCTCCACTCGGTGTCGGCGTGCTTGGTTCCCGAAGCTCGCGTCCACATGATTGGTCGGGTCGGCGATCAAGCCTGTGGTTCGGCCATCAAGCAAGTTCGGCCGCGAGCCAGGCCTTGGCGGCTCGCCAGTCCCGCTCGGCGGTGGGGAGCGAGACTTCGACGCGTTCGGCGACTTCGGGCAGCGGGAGGCCGCGCCAGAGGTGGAGCGTGACGACTTCGGCCTTGCGTGCGTCAGCCTCGTGGAGCTTCTCGAGAGCCTGGCGGACGCGGTCTTCCTCGAAGGCGTCGGCGGCTTCGCGCGTACCGGGCGTGCCGACCGCCGCCGCGGCTCCATCGACCGAGGCGTTGCCCCGATTGCCGCCGCCGCGCTTGAGGGCGAGCCGGGCGCGCTGGTAATCGGTCATCCGCAGCATGAGCAGGCGGGTCGCGATGGCGAAGAAGTGCTCGGTGTTGCCGGGCGTTTCGCGCTGCTGCTGGAACTCCATCAGCACGCGGTTGGCGAGTTCGGTGGTCTGCTCGGTGAGCTGGCGGGCCTGATCGCCGAAGCGCTGCCGCCGGCGGTTGTGGGCGATGGCCCGAATCCGGTCGTAGACATGATCGACGAGGTCGTTGAAGGCCCCGGCGTGCCCCTCGTCGAGGCGGCGGAGGAGATGAGTCACGCCGTCGGTCGGTTCGCTCGTCACTTGGGTGTCTCCCGCGGTCCTCGATGCCGGCGGAGCCGCGAAGAAATCTTGATCGACCGTGATGGGGTTGCGAGACGGGCTCCGCGTCTGGGGTCGGCGGGGATGGGCCTCGCCGGAACCCAAGGAGCACGCCATGACCACGATCGCCTTCCCGTCGCCGCCGAACCCGGGTGAGTCTAATCGCCTGCATCGGCTTCTCCAAGAGCTGCGTGACCAGGACGCGGCGCACCCGCGGCCCCGCACCGTGACCGTCTGGGACGGGGCCCAGAACCGCTTCCGGGCGGTGGACCCGAAGGACACCGACGACTTCCTGCACGCCGCGGCGGTGGAGGTTGACCGGCTGGTGGCGTCGCAGCGGGCGCGGTCGGCGAAGGCGGCGGCAGGGGAAGCCGAACAAGCCGCCCTTGGGCGCTCCGCGAGGTCGAGCAAGGCCGGCTGGTGGTCGCGTCTGAAGCGCTGGCTGCCGCGTGTCACGGTGTCGAAGGCCGAGAGCCGGCGGCACATCGCCGAGTGCTACCTGGAGGCCGCCCGAAGGGCGGCACGCGAAGGGAGGCACATCGAGGCGCAGCACCAGGCGCGGTGTTGCGTGGAGATCAGCCGGGCGATGGTCGCTGTTTGACAACCTGGCCACTCTTCTTGAGCGATCGGGCACCGCGCGGCGGTGCTCGGTCGCGTGCGCTGCTAGTTGAGCACGATCTTGAAGTCGGCTTCCTCGCCCCGCCTGACGGCCTTGAGCCAGGCCTGAACGATCGCCGAGCCGTCCTCGCCGCGCTCGTTGGCACGGCGTTCGGCGTAGCGGATGCGCCGGGGAATGCTGTCCCAGGTCCGGATCGTGTCGTCCCGAGACAAAGCACGGATGCGTGTACCGTCAGAACTGAACCATGCGGACCGGACCGAATCGGAATGATCCGCCAGCGTAGCAAGCAACTCACCTGTGCTTGAGTCCCAAATCCGAACTGTCTCGTCTCTCGACGCTGTGACGATGCGCGCTCCGTCGGGGCTGAATTCCGCGGAGCGGACAGAATCGGAATGACCCGCCAGTGTGGCGAGCGACTCACCGGTGTTCGCGTCCCAGATCCGGACCGTGTAGTCGAAGGTCAGGGCATCAATTCGAAGTTTGATGCCGTCGGGCGCGAATGGCTCATTGGAAACCGATTCCGGACCATCCCAAATCGTGGCGAGCGGTTCACTGGTGCTCGCGTCCCATATCCGGGCAGTGCCGTCCCACGACGCGGTGATGATGCGTGTGCCATCGGGGCTAAACGAAGCGGAGAAGACCCAGAGGGAGTGTCCTGTCAGCGTGGCGAGCAATTCACCGGTGTTCGCATCCCAGATCCGGGTCGTGTTATCTGCAGACGGGGTGACGATGCGTGAGCCGTCGGGATTGAACGATGCGGAGGCGACCGAATCAGAATGACCACTCAGCGCGGCGAGGGACTCGCCGGTGTTTGCGTCCCAGATCCGGGCGGTGTGGTCGTCAGACGCGGTGACGATGCGCGTGCCGTCGGGGCTGAACGAGGCGGAGCGAACCCAAAAGGAGTGTTCCGCGAGCGTGGCGAGGGACTCGCCGGTGTTGGCGTCCCAGATCCGGGCCGTGCGGTCGTCGGACGCGGTGACGATGCGTGTGCCGTCGGGGCTGAACGACGCGGAGTTGACCGAATCGGAATGACCTCTCAGCGTGGCCAGCAACTTACCGGTGTTCGCATCCCAGATCCGAGTCGTGTTATCTGCAGACGGGGTGACGATGCGTGAGCCATCGGGGCTGAACAACGCGGAGACGACGACTCCAGAATGTCCCGAAAGCGTCAGGAGACTCATGTCCGAAGATGCGTACAACCATCCCCAGTCCCATCCTCGAAGCTCCGGAGAGCACATCGCAAGTCTATCGCGAGCCATTTCGGTTCGGTGGTTCGCTACCAACTGTGCCGCGAACTGCACATTGACTACATACGACTGGGCCTGGATCTCGCGGTTGGCTTCAGCGAGCCTTGCAGCTTCTTGTTTCGCTTGAAGCTTGGCTGCCTGCTCTGATGCCGTCAGTTCTACTTGTGTCTCGAGCAGTTCCTTGCGTTCCTCGGCAAGTGTCGAGGCCTCGTGTTCCGCCCGATTGGCGCGGTCCAGCAGTACGCCGGTTGCGATGAGACCCGTCGCGAGCAAGAGGACAATGATGCTCACGGCGAGGATCGGCCCCCTGTACTGCCTCATGAGCTTCCGCACCCGGTACCACCGGCTCTCTGGCCCCGCCTGCAGCACCTCGCCTGAGAGGTAGGCTTGGAGGTCGTCGGCGAGGTCGCCCGCGTTGCGGTAGCGTCGCTCGGGCTCCTTTCGCATCGCCATGAGCGGGATCCACTCGAGCTCGCGGCGGAGCGTTCGTTCGAGTGACTGGGCGTTGAGCTGGCGTGAGCGGGCGATCTCCTGGAGCCGCCCCGTGTCCTGCGTGCTCAGCGTCTCCAGCTTGGAGCTCGGCGTCGGCGGATCGACGCGGTCGATGACCTGGACGACGCGCTGCAGCGCCTCGGCCTTCAGATCGAAAGGCCGGACGCCGGTCAGCAGTTCGTAGAGCAGCACGCCGAGGGCGTAGACATCGCTGCGGATGTCGACGCCCGAGCGTGGGTTCTTCGCCTGCTCGGGGCTCATGTATTCGAGCTTGCCGATGACCTGGCCGGTGATCGTGCCGGTCCAGATGCCGACCATCTCCGGGTTGACGGCTTTGGCGACGCCGAAGTCGATGACCTTGGGGACGGGCTCGCCGTCCTCCATCGCAACAAGGACATTCGAGGGCGAGAGGTCGCGGTGGAT